>NZ_JBVKCG010000019.1:85023-168269 GCF_055634995.1 Streptomyces sp. NPDC111744 | reverse complement strand
AAAGACAGTCGTAGAACTGGACACGAAAGTGGGACAGGATGCCCAGTGCGGCGTCAGCGGACTGTTCAGGGGCGAGACTCTTCACCAGCGGCCGTCCCTTCACGCGACGTTGCTCGACACCTCGAAGCGTGAAGAACGGCCGCCCTGTTGTCCCGGGAACGAACCAAGATCAGCGGGTCAGGTGAACCGCCGAGGTTAAACGTCAAGCTGAGGCGTTGGTGAGCCTCGCCTGCAGTCGGATCCTGGTCGGCACGGTCGTGTAGATGACCTCGCTGATCGGTGCGGTCCCGTTGCCGGAGCTCTGGCCTGTGCCGGCGTCGCCGATCGTCTGGTAGCACCTCCGCGTCGGCGGGGCTCCCGCGCCACCACCTGCCACGTCTCCCACGGCACCTGCGTGTCCCAAGCGCGCGCAGCCGCGCCGGCCACAGCTGCTCGCGCCCTGGGGCAGAGCAGAGCGGCTCCGCGGTGAACTGCTTCGGTTCACCGCGGAGCCGCTGTCTCCGTTTTAGGTCGCCTCGTTTACGAACGAGCCCGGCTCGGCGAGTTGGTCCATGTCGGCGGGGATGGCGTCAGGTGCCGGAGCCCGTCCAGTTGTGGTCGGTGTGGTCCGGCTGGCAGGTCCACTGCACGGTGTTGGCGCCGTTGGACGTGCTCCGTCCGTAGATGGTGAGGCAGAGGTTGCTGCCGCCGTTGACGAGCACGGATCCGCCGGCCGTTCCGGTGGCCAGTGACCAGTTCTGGGTTGCGTCGCCGTTGCAGCGCCACTGGGTGATCTGGGCGCCGTCGGAGGTGCTCCTGCCGTACACGGAAAGGCAGCGGTTGCTCTGGAAGTTGCGGATGCGGGATCCGTCCCAGTACCAGTTCTGCGCGCTCGTACCGTTGCAGTCCCACTGGACCACGTTCGCCCCGTCATTGAGGCTGGAGCCGTACGGCAGGAGGCACTTGCCGCTGTTGACGTTCCGGAACCTGACCGTCTCGATGGAACGAGCCGTGGGCGAGAAGTTGAAGACCAGACGCTGGGGAAGAACCCGGTCGGACTGGGCCACCTCGTTGATCCCGCGCACACGCCCGCTGGAGCCGTCCCAGTCGAGGTTCTGCGTCATGTCGGGAACCGCCGTCAGGACGTGCGGGGCCTCGCCGGGGCCGGCCTTGTGGACGCAGGCGCTCTCGCGGTACCCCGTGTCGAAGGACGACGGGCACAGACCGCTGAGGAAGAAGGAGCCCTGCGTGTAGACCGCGCCCTGCATGCCCCAGACCGGTGAGGTCCAGGCGGCGGAGGCGGTGACCGAGTTGCCGTTCCCCGTCCTCGGCAGGCCGGCGGTCAGGTCGAGCGGCCATTCGACGAGACGGCCGCCCGCCGCATTCTGGACGTACTCGCTGGACAGCAAGGCTCCGGTGGACCGGTCGAAGCTGAGGGAGGTGAGGCAGGGAGCGTCGCCAGTGACCGCTTGGCAGGATGAATTGCTGTCCGAGGGCGTCCGGTAGAGGTAGGACCTGGGCAGGACGTAGTCGAAGCCGGAGGGTCGGTTGGTGGCGCGCATCAGGTCGGTGAGGCGGAAGACGTGCAGATACCGGCCGTTGCCGACCAGGAGGTTGTCCTTGTACCAGACGACGCTGTCGGCGTGGGAGGCGAGCGGGGTCAGCTTGCCGTCCGCGGACAGGGTCGTCAGGAGCACGTCGGTGTACCGGGGGGTGGCCGCGGCGTGGCTCACGAAGCGCAGCTTCGCCAGCGTGTTGTCCTCGTTGTGCCAGGAAACGACGTCCCAGAGGTGGCCTTCCCACGAGCCGTCGGCCACGTCGTTGTGCGGCACGGAGAGCCCCTGCGGGCTCCAGCCGTTCGTGCCGCTGTCGTCACCGTCGTTCTTCCAGCAGTAGCCGTCGGCGTCGACACCCGGGTTGAAAGGAGCCGGGTAGCACAGACCGTCCTGCCCCGCCGTGCCGCTCCCGGAGAGGGTGGTCAGCCCGACCTTGCCGAGTTGGGGGTTGGCTGCCTCCCCCTGGTTGACGGCCGAGGTCGAGTCGCTGTCGAGCGACAGCTCGAACCCGCCCGCCGGGATCGGGGCGATCTCACTGGCCGCCTGTGCCGGGCCGGCCATCACGTACATGCTTCCCAGCAGCAGCGAGCAGATCGCCGTCAGGCGGGCCAGCAGCCCGACTTTCGTATGCATGCGGGAAAGAGGAAGGGAATAGTGCATCGCATGATCATGACATGCCTGACCGGGCGTGAAGCATCTCGTCGCATACGACGCTCGTGACCGCGGTGTCATCGTGGCCGGGCAGCTCCAGCGTGGACCCGACGCCGTCGTCAACGCAGAGAACAAATACTTTCGATGACGAACCATCAGCTGACATACGATCATCTCCGTCTGGTTGCCAGCGGGATCGGTCACTGATCGGGCCGCATTCTTGAAGAGCGGCTTGCGGCTC
The DNA here is from genome assembly GCF_055634995.1 of Streptomyces sp. NPDC111744. Taxonomy (NCBI): domain Bacteria; kingdom Bacillati; phylum Actinomycetota; class Actinomycetes; order Kitasatosporales; family Streptomycetaceae; genus Streptomyces; species Streptomyces sp. NPDC111744. The sequence goes on along the minus strand of NZ_JBVKCG010000019.1, from coordinate 165,842 downwards.
GCCCAGGCCGAGGATTGACCGCGTCGCCGTCGCTCGGATTCTGGCCCGCCCCGGCATCAGCAAGGCCCTGCGCGCCGCGGCCGAAAAGGCCATCGACGGCAACGCCGGAGGAACTGCGCTACTTCATCACTGTCGGTCAGTACCAGGTCTGACCGACCCGCTGACGCCGGCAGCCGTACTGCCCGCCCGCGGAGAAGACGGCGCGATCGACGTGGCCGGGTGATGACCTGGGACGACCTCAACCAGATCCTGGCCGGCCACCGGCTGGAGCCGCCCCGGATGAGGCTGTCCCGCGACGGCGAGATGCTGCGGGTCGGCGGCTACACCGCCCCGGTGGCCACGCGCCGGGACACCGTGTGGCACCGCCTCCACCCGCCGAACTCCACGCCCGCCTGAAGGTAGGCGCTTCCCTCGCCCTGGACAGCGTCGACGAACTCCACCCGCCGATCGCCCGCCTCGCCGAAGCGATCGAGCGTGACCTCCGTACCCGCGTGCAGGCGAACCTCTACGCCTCATGGAGCGCCACCGAGGGCTTCGGCATCCACTGGGACGACCACGACACGGTCATCGTCCAGCTGGACGGCGCGAAGCGCTGGAGGATCTACGGCACCACCCGCCCCTACCCGCTCTACCGCGACATCGAGGACCCGGGCGAGGCGCCCACCGGGCCGGTCGCCGACCTGGTCCTGTGGCCGGGTGACGTCCTGTACGTGCCGCGCGGCGTGTGGCACGCGGTCTCCGCCGACCAGGGCACCCGCTCCCTGCACGTCACCTGCGGTCTGCAGACCCGCTCCGCGACCGACCTGATGGCGTGGGTGTCCGAGCAGCTGCTCACGCACGAGGACTGACGGCGCGACCTGCCACTGCTCGCCGCACTGGACGTCCAGGCTGACGCCGTGGACGGGATGCGCAAGCGGCTCGCCGAACTGCTGGACGACCCCGGGCTGCTCGCCCGCTACCGGACAGCGATGGACGGGCAGGCCGTGGGCCGGATGGTGCCGAGCCTGCCGTAGATCGACACCGTCCCCGTCGACGGCGGTCTGCGAGTGCGGCTGACCACCGCCCGCGCGGTGCTGGAGGTCGGCGAGGACGCGGTGACGCTGTCCCAATTCCCGCCGTGCTCACGACCAGCACCGGCCCAACCAAGTCCTTCGACCTGGTAGTGCTGCAGGGCACGGGTTCAAAGGGCGTTGTCGGGCTCTTGGGCGGGTGTGTCCAGCAGGTGGGCGGTGTTGAGTTCGGTGAGGGCAAGTCGGACGAGGGGGGTGTCGGCTGTCGGGTGGGTGTGGGTGGCGGCCTCGGTGAGGTCGGTCAGGTTGCGGGTGCCGTCGGCGAGGTGGAAAACGGTGGCGCTCAGCGGGCTGAGGATGTGTCCCTGTTCGGTGTGTTCGTCGTAGACGGCCAGGCGGCCGTCGGTGGTCTTCTTGGCGCGTAGTCCCTCACGTCGGGCACGGGGGTCGTTCATCGGGGGGCTCCTTCGAGCGTAGGCGCGTCGATTCCTGTGACGGTGTGGGAGGCGAACTGGTCACGCAGGCTTTCCGCCACCAGCTCGATCTGGTTGGTCTGGGCGGCGATGACCGGGACGGTGCGGAAGAGGTCGGGACGGTCCCAGCGGGCGAGGTACTGGTCGATGGCGGTGTGGCGCTGGATCCAGGCGGTCATGCCCTCGATGGTGTCGGGTAGTTCGTCGAGGAGGTGGGTGAAGGCGCTGCGGTGGTAGGCGATGACGTGGGTGGTGGTGACGCCGGTGACGGTTTCGAGGTGGCGGCAGCCCTCGGCCTGGGGGAAGGTCCGGCCTCCGTCGGCCCCGCCCAGGTAGAGCAGTGACCAGGTTCGGCCGGTGAGTTCGGTCATGGCGCGGCGCAGTACCCGGGTGGTGCCGGGGAGGAAGAGGACGTCGTCTTCCAGGACGAGCAGGGAGTCGAGGCCGTCGGTGTGGGCCTGCTGGAGGGCCTGGCGGTGCGACAGTGCACGGCCGATGTGGTGGTTGCCCGGTGTGGCGACGGCGGCCTGGCGGTGGATGCGTTCGGGGCGCAGGCCCAGCGCGCTCAGGCGTCCCTGCATGGCCTTCCAGCGGTCGGGGCGTTCGTCGAGGTTGATGCAGGTGATGCCGTCGAAAGCGGTGAAGGGGTTGCGTTTTTCCGTCTCGTAGTCGGCCACGGCCTGGCTGGCGGCTTTTTCCCCGATGAAGGTGGAGAAGTGGGCGATGGCCTCGTGGGGGTTTTGGCCGAGTTCGTCGTACCCGATGAGGTAGTTGAACAGGCTCTGGTACCAGGTCGGGGCGGCAGCCTTTTTCGTGCGGGGGACGTTGAAGCGGTGCGTCCAGCGCAGGGCGGGCAGGCAGAGGGTGGTGTGGCCGGCGCGGCGGAACTTCTCATGCAGGTGGCCTTCCTCGCCTCCGTGGCCGGCAAAGGCAGGGCTGAGTCCGGGCCACGCTTTAGAGTCTCGGCGCTGAACAGTCCGCTGACGCCGCGTTGGACGTCCTGTCCCACTCTCGTGTCCAGTTCTACGACTGCCTCTACACGCGGACGGATGCGCTCTTCGAGCTCACCGACGCGGTGCTGTGCTCGGACGGCCCGGTCACCTCGCTGGTCGAGCTGACGCTCACGGCCGAGCACCGGCGTGGGCACGGAGCGATGTACGACGCCATCAACCACGGCTGGCTGGAACCGCGCCGCCCACACCCAACTCCGCCTCGCCCGGCCCCTCGCCGAGGACCTCCGCCGGCCCTGGGAACGGCCCGCCGAGCCGCGTCGGCTCACCCCCGCCCGGGTCCGCCGGGGGATCCGCCACCTCCGCGTGAAGACCGCCCGTCCCACCGACGTGCCCAGACCCTCCAAGCCCGGGCCCGGACGCCCACCCGGCTCGCAGAACCGCAGGTCAGCCCCACGTCACGAGCCTGGGAAGACCGTGAAACGAATCGAAGCCCTCACCGAACACATCCGCCTGAAACAGCAGCGAGGAATGATCAAGCTAAGGCAGGCTCGGCCCCATCCGACCGACGGCCTGCCCGTCCATGGCGGCCCGGTAGCGGGCGAGCAGCGTCGGGACTCCAGCCGCCGATCGCGGATACGCCGCTGACCAACTCGTAGACGCGGTGGGGTGAGGCGTCGACCCATGTGCGTCTGGTGAAGGCGAAATCGGCTGCGTCCAGAGCCTCGAAGGGGTCGTGGTCACCGGTCGTGGCGTTCAAGGCGTCTTCCTGGGTGGGTGCGGGATGCCGGATCGGCTGCACTCACTTCATCCACGGTCCTGCCCGGGTGACAGACCCGCTGGTGCCTATCCACAGCTGGGGCAGGCTATGTGTTTCGAGATGGACCACACTCGGATCCATGAACGGAAAATCGCAGCTCGCGAACTTCCTGCAGGCGCGGCGATCCCAGCTTCGTCCCGAGGACGTCGGGGTGCCCACCTTCGGGGAGCGCCGGCGGGTGCCGGGGCTTCGGCGCGAGGAGCTGGCGCTGCTCGCGGGTGTGAGCACCTCCTACTACACCAGGCTGGAGCAGGGGCACTCGCTGAGCGCGTCTGCTGAGGTGCTGGACGCGATCTCCGGGGCTCTCCGGCTGGACGAGTCCGAGCGGCGGTATTTGCACGACCTGGCACGGATGGACAGGCACCGCACTCGGAACCGGCGGCCTGCGGCGGAGCGCATGACGGAAGCCACAAGGCAGTTGATGGACGTGCTGGCGGATGTCCCCGCGCTCGTGCTCGGTCGGCGCAGTGACGTGCTGGCGTGGAATCGCCTCGGCCACGCGCTGTTCGCCGGGCACCTGGACCCCCGTGCCCCGTACGTCTCGGTGCAGCGTCCCAACATGGCCAGGCTGGTGTTCCTCGACTGCCATACCCGCGACCTGTACACGGACTGGACGGACAAGGCCCGGGCCGTGGTGGGAAATCTGCGCCTGGTGGCGGGCCGGTATCCTGATGACGCGGCGTTGCACACGCTGGTGGGCGAACTGAGCGCGAAGAGCACCGAGTTCGCCTCGATGTGGGCCGATCACCGGGTCAGGGCGTGCACCGTCGCCGCCTATGAGATGCGGCACCCGCTGGTCGGATCGCTGACCGTCGTCCAGCAGACCCTGAGCCACGGGCCGGGCCCCAACGTCGTGGTCGCCACCACGGAGGCGGACTCGACCTCGCGGGCCGCGCTGGCCCTGCTCGCCCAGGCCGTCACGCAGGACACCGTCCCGGTCTACCCGGCGCAGACGAAGCCCCGAGCCGGCACCGGCTGACCTCACACGACTCCACCGGGCGCTCCGCAGGCACCTGCGAGCACCCGTGGCGCCCGAGCGCGGCCGGCTTCCGGCCACCGCCGGGAGTGACTTCGGGGCCGCACGGCCCCGAGCAGAACGCACCTGTCCCCACTCGCGCGTCGGCGAATTGCTGCCGCATGCCCGAAAACCAGTGAAGGAACCATGTTCAAGAAGCTCTCCATGTCCGTTGCGCCGGTGGCCGTCCTCGTCGCGGCTGCTGCCACGACGCTCAGTCCGGCTCCCGCGTCGGCCGCCTCCGCACCGCTGAGCAGCGCGCGGATCGCCATGCACTTCGACCTGTCCAAGGGGCAGATGCCGGAGAACATCGCCCTGGCACCGTGCGGCACCGCGTACCTCACCTTCGCCGGGGGCCGCCAGATCGCCGAGACCTCCCCCAGGGGCACCACCCGGATCCTGGCCACCCTGCCCAAGCCCACAGACGGCGGTGTCCACACCCCGGTCCTGGGCTTCCCACTGACCGTCGGCATCGTCCGGGCCGACGACGGCACCCTGTACTTCCTCTACGCCACCGGCACCTCCGACCTCACCGGCGTATGGCGCCTGCGCCCCGCAGGCCGGCCACAGCGGATCGCCGCGCTGCCCGCCGACGGCCTGCCCAACGGCCTGGCGCTGGACGCGCGCACCCACACCCTCTACATCACCGACTCCGTGCGCGGCACCATCTGGAGCGTGCCCACCACCGGCGGCACCCCCACCGCCTGGTCCACCGCGCCCGAACTGGCCTCCACCGGCTTCCTCGGCGCCAACGGGCTGAAGATCCACAACGGCGCGGTGTGGGCCACCAACCTCGACAAGGGCACCGTCCTGCGCATCCCGATCCTCCCCGACAGCAGCGCCGGCGAAGTCCAGACCAAGGCCACCGGTCTGGCGGGGATCGACGACTTCGCCTTCACCGGCCGCGGCGACCGGCTGCTGGCCGCCCTCAACGGCCCGAGCGAGATCGCGCTCGTCCAGCCCGACGGCAGCCACTCCATCGTGCTGACCGCAGCCGACGGTCTCCAGAACCCCACCTCCGTCGCCCTGCGCGGCGACACCGTCTACGTGCCGAGCGCCGCCTATGTCACCGCCACGGACCCCAACCTGATCCTCGCCCACCTGAACGACCAAGGTGCGTAGCGCACGACCCACACCCTGAGACCGCAGACACACCTCAGATCCGAGGCAGAGCACACCGCCTCCTCGTCCCGGAGGGCGGCCCGTGCCGCCGGCCTCCGGGACGCCCCACCAGCCCCGCGGGCGCCCAGGTCATCATCGCCGGGACCGGCGGCGACATGGCCCAGTGCGCCACCGGGCATCCCGCCTCCTGGATTGGGGTCTGCCCGGCCATGAACGAATCCGCAGGCGTTACCAAGTCCACGCGGACCCGCAACGGCCACTGTTGGGGCACCCAAGTGACGCCCTGTTCGGCGAGGACATCGCGGTCGACGTACGGCGCGACGGCGGCGAGGCGGATTGGTGAGCCCGACACCCCGCCTGCTCCTAGAACCAGGACGGTCCGACGTTGGTGTACGGCGCCTCCAGCGTGGCCGCTTCCTTGTCCGACAACTGGAGGTTGAGAGCCTCTGCCGCCTCATGAAGGTGGTGCGGCTCGGTCGCTCCGACGATGGGCGCGGAGACCAGCGGGTTGCGCAGCACCCAGGCGAGTGCGACCTGGGCCATGGTCACGCCGCGGGCCTCGGCGAGCTGCTGCACGGCGTTGATGACCGGTTCGTCGTGCGGGCTGTCGAAGGCCTGTACGACGTGGTCGGTGCTGGAGCGCGTGCTCTGCTCGCCGGCGGGGCGGGCGAGGCGGCCCTTGCCGTTCGGGGAGTAGGGGACAAGGCCCACGCCCATGTCGCCGCACATGGCCATGAGTTCCGGCTCGTCCTGGCGGCGCAGGAGGTTGTACTGGTTCTGCATGGACACGAAGCGGGTCCAGCCGCCGAGGTCGGCCGCGTGCTGGAGCTTCGCGAACTGCCAGGCGTACATGGACGATGCGCCGAGGTAGCGGACCTTGCCCGCCTTGACGATGTCGTGCAGGGCCTCCATCGTCTCCTCGACCGGTACGTCGTCGTCGAAGCGGTGGATCTGGTAGAGATCGATGTAGTCCGTGCCCAGCCGGGTCAGGGAGGCCTCGACCTGTTCCAGGATCGCCTTGCGGGAGAGGCCTTCACCGCCGGGGCCGTCGTGCATCCTGCCGCGGACCTTCGTGGCGAGCACGATGTCCGCGCGCCGGGAGTACTCGGTGATGGCCCGGCCGACGATTTCTTCCGAGGTGCCGGCCTGGTAGACGTTGGCGGTGTCCCAGAAGGTGATGCCCAGCTCGACGGCCTGCCGGAAGAGCGGCGCGGCCTTGTCCTCGGTCAGGGCCCACGGGTGGGCGCCGGGAACGGTCGGATCGCCGTAGCTCATGCAGCCGAGGGCGAGCCGGCTCACCTTCAGACCGGTGGTGCCGAGACGGGTGTACTCCATGGTGAGACTCCTTACGGGTCGCGCCGCCGGCACGAGTTCCGTTGCTGTTCCGTGCGGCTCCGGTCAGGCGGCGGGGGTGACGCGGACGGTTGTCGAGCGCGGCCCGATACGCAGCATCGGTTCCAGGTAGGGGCTGGTGGCGTACTTGGTGCGGTAGGCGTCGTCGACCGCGTCGAGGACGCTGTCCTCAGCGGGTGCGAAGGCGGCCTCGTGCTCGGTGCCCGCGATGCGGACGCGTCCGCCCTTCCGGGACATCGCCGCCCGGTACCAGCGGGAGGCCGGGCCGTTGTAGGGGCGGACGTAGAGGTTGCCGTCGGCGACGACGGACCAGATCCAGGTGGGTGTGCCGTAGGTGACACCGTCCTCGCGGAACGGCGAGATGTGCAGGTCGTCGGCGGGCGCGAACGAACGCAGCCGCGCCTCGTCCCAGGTACTCATCGTGGGGTTCTCCGTGTCCGGTACGGGCGCGCCGCTCAGCGCGCCCGAGGCAGGACAGTCGTGGGAAGCGGCGGGGTCAGTGGGTGGTGTAGCCGCCGTCGACGGGCAGGGCGACGCCGATCACGAAGGCGGCGCCGGGGCTGCACAGCCACAGGACGGCGGCGGCGACCTCTTCGGCTGTGCCGAGCCGTCCGACGGGCTGCTGCTTCATGATCTCGGCCATGGCCTCGGCCTGGCCTTCGAGCATGTCGGCGACCATCGGGGTGTGGATCACGCCGGGGCATACGGCGTTGATACGGATGCCCTTGGGGGCGTACTCGACGGCGGCGCTCTTGGTCAGGCCGATCACGCCGTGCTTGGAGGCGTGGTAGGCGGCGCGCTCGGGCAGGCCGACCAGGCCGCCGAGGGAGGAGCAGTTGACGATGGCGCCGGAGCCCTGCTCGCGCATCTGGCGCAGCTCGTGCTTCTGGGCGGCCCACACACCGCGCAGGTTGACCGCGTTGACGCGGTCGAAGTTCTCGGCGCTCTCGTCAGCCGCGTCGCTGGGCGGCACCTGGATTCCGGCGTTGTTGAACGCCATGTCCAGGCGGCCGAACGTCGCGACCGCGCGGTCCACCATCGCGGCCGCCTGCTCCTCGTCGGTGACGTCGCACACGACACCGATCGCCCGGTGGCCCGCTTCGGTGAGTTCCTTGGCGGCCGTCTCGACGGCGCTCTGGTTGACGTCGGCGAGGACGACGGCGGCGCCGGCCTCGGCGAAGGCGCGGGCGGCGGCCAGACCCATGCCGGAGCCTGCGCCGGTGACCAGGGCGACCTGGCCTTCGAAGTCGTACTGCGGGTTCATGAAAGGAAAATCCGTTCTGTGCTGTGGCCGACGTGGGGCAGGAGTGGGGGTCACGGGCGCAGCAGGGCCTTGATGGCGCGGCGCTCGTCCATGGCCCGGTAGCCTTCGGCGGCCTGGTCCAGGGAAGTTCGAGGTCGAAGACCTTGCCCGGGTTGATGCGGCCGTCCAGGACACTCTGGATGAGGTCGGGCAGGAAGGCGCGGACGGGGGCGGGGCCGCCGCGGAGGGCGACGTGGGAGAAGAAGAGTTCCTCGCCGTCGATCCGCACGTCGTGGGGGACGCCGACGAAGCCGACGTTGCCGCCGGGGCGGGTGGAGTGCAGGGCCTGCCGCATGGAGTCGGGCGTGCCCACGCACTCCAGGACAGCGTCGGCTCCGATGCCACCGGTCAGGTCCTTGACCCGGGCGACGCCCTGCTCGCCGCGTTCGGCGACGATGTCGGTGGCGCCGAACTCGCGGGCCAGCTTCTGGCGCGACTCGTGGCGGGACATGGCGATGATCCGGGTGGCGCCCAGTTCCTTCGCGGCGATGACCGCGCACAGGCCGACGGCGCCGTCCCCGACCACCGCGACGGTGTCGCCGGGCTCGACCTCGGCGGCCACGGCCGCGTACCAGCCGGTGCCCATCACGTCGGAGCAGGCCAGCAGGTCGGCGATGTGCTCCTCGCCGACGTTCCCGGGTACGTGCACGAGGGTGCCGTCGGCGAGCGGGACGCGGACGTACTCGGCCTGGGCACCGCCGACGAACTCACGGTGCAGGCAGGACGTCTGGTAGCCGTTGCGGCAGTTCGGGCAGGTGTTGTCGCTGGCGAAGAAGGAGCCGACCACCAGCTGGCCGGGTTTGACGGTGTGTACGTCGCTGCCGACCTCTTCGACGATGCCGACGTACTCGTGACCGGCGGGGGTGGGCTCGGCGATGTCGTTGACGCCGCGGTAGTCCCACAGGTCCGAGCCGCACACGCAGGTGGCGACGGTGCGGATCACCGCGTCCGTCGGCTGCTGGACGGCGGCCTTGGGGCGGTCTTCGACGCGGATGTCACGGGGGGGGCGTGGATGACGGTAGAGCGCATGATTCTTTCCGTGTTCGGGAGAGGTGGACGGGTGCCGGGCCACGGTGGTCCGGCCTCGCGGGCATGGGGTCAGGGGGTGCTCGCGGGGCGGAAGGGGCCGCTGTACTCGGCGTCGGTGACATGCTCCAGCCAGTCGACGTCGTCGCCCTCCCACAGCGCGATGTGCGCCATGAACCGGTCCGGGGCCGCGCCGTGCCAGTGCTCCTCACCGGCCGGGGTGAAGATCACATCCCCGGGGCGGGCCTCGACGATCTCGCCGCCGCGCGACTGGATCAGGGCGACGCCCTCCACGATGTAGAGGGTCTGGCCCAGACCGTGGGAGTGCCACGCGGTCCGGGCACCAGGCGCGAAGCGCACCATGTTCATCCTCGCCCGGGACGGATCCTCACCCCGGTAGAGCACATCGGCCCACGCGTCGCCGGTGAACATGTCCGCCGGCAACTTCATGGTCGGCTGCGGCTGCACGATCTCCACTACGGACTCCTTCAATTCGTGCTGTAGCAGGCCGGATGCGCCATGCAGGCGGCCTGGGAAGGTCAGAGGGGCTCAGGCGGCGGTGAGGACGGTCCGGGCGACCGTCAACGCGGACATAACCTTGGGCCATCCGGCGTAGCAGGCCAGGTGGGTGACGGTTTCGATCAGCTCCTTGTCACTGACCCCGTTCTCGCGGGCCCTGCCCAGGTGGAAGGCGAGCTGCTCGGTGCTGCCGCTGGTGACGAGGCTGGCCACGGTGACCAGGCTGCGGTCCCGCGGAGACAGGTCGCGGTTCTCCCACACCTGCCCGAACAGCACGTCCTCGCTGTATCCGGCCAGTGCCGGGGCGATGTCCCCGAACTGCTGTCGAGGCCCGTCAGGCTGCTGGTTCTGCGGCATTGAAGGCTCCTTTCCGTGGATGCCCGGCACGTCCCCGGCGGGTGGCGTACACGGGCATCGGTTTCCATTCCGACCGGCGACCGGAGCGGGCGCGACCGGAGCGGGCGCTCGGCCGGTTCCGGCCTCGTATCGAGGGAACGGCAGGTCAGGCGCGCGCGGAAGGACCCGTTGATACGTGTACTGGCAGTACACCCCTCGCGCCCGGGGATCGTCGTAGCCTCGAAGAATGGACAACCGAAGCGAGGTACGCGAGTTCCTCACCAGCCGCCGCGCCAAGATCACCCCGCAGCAGGCCGGTCTGCCCGCCTCCGGCAGCCGGCGTGTCAAGGGGCTGCGCCGCGAGGAGGTCGCGATGCTGGCCGGCGTCAGCGCCGAGTACTACGCCCGCATGGAGCGCGGCAACCTCTCCGGCGCCTCCGAGGCCGTCCTTGACTCCCTGGCCCGCGCCCTCCAGCTCGACGACGCCGAACGCGCCCACCTGATGGACCTGGCCCGCACCGCCAGCACCACCCGGCGCCCCGCACGCCGCCGCTCCGCGCAGCCCACCCGCCCGGCCCTGCAGCAGCTCCTCGACGCGATGACCGACGCGCCCGCCTTCATCCGCAACGGCCGCCTCGACATCCTCGCCACCAACCGGCTCGGCCGCGCCCTGTACTGGCCGGTGTTCCAGGACCCGGCCCGACCGGTGAACCTCGCCCGGTTCCAGTTCCTCAACCCCGGCGCGGCCGAGTACATGACCGGGCTGGACGCCCAGCGCGCCACGGCGGCGGCACTGCTGCGCACCGAGGCGGGGCAGGACCCCTACAACCGCGATCTCAGCGATCTGATCGGTGAACTGTCCACCCGTAGCGAAGCCTTCCGCGCGCTGTGGGCGGCGCATGACGTGCGCCTGCACCACACCGGCCTCAAGCGTTTTCGCCATCCCGCGGTCGGCGACCTCACCCTCGCCTTCGAGGCCCTGCCGGTACCCAACGACCCGGGCCTCACCCTCACCGCCCTCAGCGCCGAGCCCGGCACCCGCGACCACGACGCCCTGCAACTCCTGGTCACCTGGTTCGCCACCGTCGACCACGACGAACCGGCGTCACGAGCCGCCGCCGGCAACGCATGCACCTGGACCGGAACCGCCTCGCGGACTGCGTGATTCACCTCGACGCCCTGGAGGACCTCCGAACGGCGCCGCCCAGCCGCCACCGCGCGGACATCGTGGGCCGGTTGTCGCTAGTTCTGGGGCATCTGGCGCGAGGCGCCGACGTGGCGAGCGGTCGCCTGTCCGGTTGACCGGAGCCGACCCATCCGGCCGTGGTGCGGGCCATCCGGCTGTTCGAAGCGCGGATCGCCTACGACTGGACTGCCGCCGCGTTGCCGCCCAGCGCGCCGAGGGCGACCGCCAACGCGGCTCCCAGACGGGCGAACCGGGTACGGCGCGATAAACGCACCGGCCGACGGACGGGGCTCGCGTCCCGCGTGTGCGGCCTTTCCTCGCTTCCGGATGCGGCGGGTGCCCGGTGTCTCGCACCGAACCCTCCGCGTTTCCACATGCCTGCTCTCATGCCGTCTCCCTGCTCTGGGTTGAGCACGAATCACACTGATAGCGGCTGACATTCCGCGCCGGACCGCCTGCACGGCGGTCGAGAAAGGGCGCCCGAGATACCTCGAATGCAGACGATCCCCGTCTGTCTGTACGCTGTCAAGAAGAGTGAAACACCCTGATGAGCGCGCGCGGTGCGGGGGTGGAGGAGCCTTAGCACAGACAGTCGACCTCGGCCAGGTACACAGTGCCGGACCGTCGATGGCGCAGGTCAGCAAGGCCATCGGCTGCAACGCACGCCCCTTCGCCCGCCGTCAGGCCAGATCTCAGCGGCAAGGAGCGGCGGCACCCGCGGCGGAAACTTTCGAAAGGCGCCGGTGACTTGACGGAGCATCAACCCCGCCACATGCTCTGGTCGCTCCGCTCGGACGCCGCCCAAAGACGACTTCACCGTGGACATCCGTATGCCCAGCAGCTGTTGGCAGCCGGAGGGGTACGCGTCACGCTGCGGCTGGACCTGCACTCCGTCACCGCCGGGCAGCGGGCGGGCATGGCGAACGGCGGTTACTTCGGCGTGCCCGCAGTAACCGGCCGGACCTACTGGGTGTCCTTCTTCGCCAAGGCGAGCGAGAAGTTCACCGGGCCGCTGACGGCCAGTCTGGAATCGTCGGACGCCACGACCACCCACGCCTCGGCCCGCGTCAGTGATCGGTCTGGCCGGTGGACAGGACACGGTGCAGTGAGGCCTGCAGCGTTGCCACCCCGTCGGCCTCCGGGTCGGCGGGGTTGTCCGGGAAGGTGTCGAAGGGGTAGTGCCCGAGCAGTTCGGCCCGGCTCTGTTCGGTCACCTCGCAGAAGGCGGGGTTGGCGTCGGCGATCACCAGGTCCGCGCCGAGCACCAGGCACGGGCTCGGAAGGGCGGCGAACACCCCGGGGTAGTCGATCTTCGGTGTCACAGGCATTCCCTGCCAGTCGCTCCTCTTCAATCTACGGAAGGTCCAGCTCCCGCGCGCCGACCTCGCTCGTGGGCAGTGGGTTGCAGTGTGTGACGGCGTCGCAGGAAGAGGCCTACGCATGGCCAGGCGATGCGACAGCTGGTGCCGGGTCCTAGGCTACGGACATGACCGAGATCCAGACCCCGACGCCCCGCGACGCCTTCGAGCTGCTGCTGGCCGGTAACCAGCGCTTCGTCGCGGGCGCCCCCGAGCACCCGAACCAGGACGCCACCCGCCGCGCCGAGATCGCACCGTCCCAGCAGCCCTTCGCCGTGCTGTTCGGCTGTTCCGACTCCCGGCTGGCCGCCGAGATCATCTTCGACCGCGGCCTGGGCGACCTGTTCGTGGTGCGCACCGCAGGCCACGTCGTGGGCGCGGAGGTGCTGGGCAGCGTCGAGTACGGGGTGGACGTGTTGGGCTGCCCGCTGGTGGTGGTGCTCGGTCACGACTCGTGCGGCGCGGTCGGCGCGGCCTGCGCCGCGCTGGAGGACGGCATCGCACCGGCCGGCTACATCCGGGACGTCGTCGAGCGGGTGACCCCCAGCGTGCTGGCCGCGAGGGCCGCCGGACGGGTCGAGCCGGAAGAGATCCTCGCCGAGCACATAAGGCACACCGTGGACCTGCTGCTGGACCGCTCCCGAGTGCTCGCCGAGAAGGTCGCCACCGGCCAGGCCGCCGTGGTGGGCCTGTGCTACCGCCTCGCCGACGGCAGCGCACAGCTCGTCGCGGCCCGCGGCCTCGATGTGGCAGTGCCCGCCGCGTCCTGACCGCCACGGCCCTGGCTGCTCGGGCACGCCACCCATCCGATGCTGCTTACTCGCAAGGCCGGGGCCCCGCGGCGCGGCGGAGCCGGTTGGCGATCGCCAGTCCCAGACCCTTCTCCACCGGCAGGGAGGCGACGATGAGGTCGCACCCCTGCTGGTCGAGCTCGCGCAGGAACCCGTACAGCCCGCGTGCGTAGGCGGCCATCGAAGCGGGAACCGTCACCACGGCGTGCGCCTTCACCGGAGCGTCGGTGAAGGAGGGGGGAAGAAAGACGCCCACCTGGTGCCCCAGTTCCTGGGCGCGCTCCGCTTCGGCGACGACCTTCTCCTGCCCCACGAGGACGACCCGCGCACGCGGCGCGTAGTGGGACGGATGCTGGCCCGGCACCCGAACGCGGCTCGTCGAGGGCACCGCGAGCGGGCGTCCCAGCACCGTTTCGAGGTCCTCGCGTGTCACCCCGCCGGGCCGAAGGATGGTCGGGGTGTCACCGGTGGCGTCGACGATGGTCGACTCGACGCCGATCTCGCAGGGGCCGCCGTCCAGCACGAAGTCGACCCCGTCACCGAGCTCGGCACGGACATGGTCCGCCGTGGTGGGGCTGACCGAGCCGAAGCGGTTGGCGGACGGCGCCGTGACCCCGCCGCCGAAGGCGGACAGCAGCGCGAGTGCGACGGGGTGGTCGGGCACGCGCACTGCCACCGTCTCCAGGCCACCCGTCGCTTCGAGGGGAACGCGGGGACCGCGCCGCAGGACCAGCGTGAGTGGCCCCGGCCAGAAGTGTTCGGCCAGCAGGCGCGCGGTTCCGGGCACGTCCTGGACCCAGTCGTCCAGATGCTCCGCGCCGCCGATGTGGACGATCAGTGGGTGGGAGGGCGGGCGTCCCTTGACCTCGAAGATGCGCGAGACCGCGGCAGGATCCTCGGCGTTGGCGCCCAGACCGTAGACGGTCTCGGTCGGGAGGGCCACCAGCCCTCCGGCACGCAGCACCTCGGCCGCCTTCTCGATGTCACTGGTTCTTGCTGTCACCCTCGCAATCCTAGGCGTGCCCGGTCATCAGGTTGGTTGCAGCGGGCGACCAGCGGCCTGCCCCCGAGGGCGCAGCGGCGTGCCAACAGTTCTCGACACGTGCCGCTTTCTGTGATCTTCCCTTCGTGCATGACGATGATTCGGTCGGTGAGCCGGGTGTCCTCGCTCAAGGGGTCGGCTCGACCATCGAAGCCCACCGCGCGTTCATCACCCGTCGCCGCACCCGGCACCCCGCCGAGGGGAACCGGACCCCCACTGCAGCCGAGTGGGAGGACTTCCTCGGCCACTTCGAGCGCCGCAAGCTCTCCGTCGGCATCTGCGCCCGCGCCTACGGCACCGCATGCGTCCACGAACACACTGGTGTCGGTTACCAGCGGGTGCAGCCGCGCGACCGGCAGCGCGTCCAGCCCGGCCGCGGAGTGCCAAGTCAACTTGGCACTTCCTCCCGTCGCCGGTCATCGCCGGCTGTGGCGGGGATGGCGTTGTCGATGAGGACGGCGGCGATGGCGGCGGCGGTGGGGAAGGCGTCGGCGTTGAGGACACGGGTCCGGGCCGCGGCGCCGTCGATGAGCAGCGCGAGCTGCTCGCCGAGCTGTTCAGGGTCGGCGGCGCCGGCTTCGCGGGCGGTGTCGGCGAGCCGCGCGGCGACGGCTTTCTTGTAGTCGCGTGCGTACTGGGATGCGGGGTGCTGCGGGTCGTGGAGTTCGACGGCGGCGGCGATGTAGGGGCACAGGGGGGTGGTGGGGGGGATGTCGAAGGCGGCGAGGAGCCGTTCGCGGGGCGTGAGGTCGGTGCGGTCGAACACGCCGGACAGAACGGAGGGGTCGAACCGGCGCAGGTACTCGGCGACGAGTTCGTCCTTGCCGTTGAAGTGCTGGTAGGCCGTGCGCTTGGACACCTCGGCCGCCGCGCAAAGCTGGTCCATGCCGGTGCGGTTGATGCCCTGCTCGCGGAACAGTTGCTGGGACGCGCTGAGGATGCGTTCGCGGGCGCCCCGGCCGCGGCGGCGGCCCTTGGGGCCCTTCTCCAACTCCGTCATGGCGCCATCCTACCTCCATTGGGTAACGGCCGGTGTACATAGTTGCGCCCTGATCGTCCGCCCCGTACCGTAAGCACACAGGGCGGTGTACATAACACCGTCACCCCCCAGGTGCGCACGGCACCACAGACCCAACGGAGCGACCATGGGAAAGCTTGACGGCAAGGTAGCGGTCATCACCGGCGGCACCACCGGCTTGGCGCTGGCCGGCGCGAAGCTGTTCGTCGACGAGGGAGCGCACGTCTTCATCACCGGCCGCCGCCAGGACGCCCTGGACGAGGCCGTGAAGCAGATCGGCCGCAACGTCACCGGCGTCCAGGGCGACGCCGCCGACCTGGACGACCTGGACCGCCTGTACGACACCGTCAAGCGGGAGAAGGGCAGCCTCGACGTGCTGTGGGCCAGCGCCGGAGGAGGCGAGCCCGCCCCGCTCGGCGAGATCACCGAGGCCCAGTTCGACACCTGGTTCGGGCTCAATGCCCGCGGCACCCTGTTCACCGTCCAGAAGGCCCTCCCGCTCTTCAACGACGGCGGCTCCATCCTCATGACCGGCTCCAACGCCTCCCTCGGCGCCTTCCCCGGCTGGAGCGTCTACGCCGGCAGCAAGGCCGTCCAGCAGGCCTGGGCCCGAATCTGGCTCAACGAACTCAAGGACCGCCGCATCCGCGTCAACGTCCTGACCCCCGGCCAGGTCGCCACCGCCAAGCAGGAAGAACTCTTCGACGAGGCCACCAAGCGCCAGTTCGAGTCCCTCATTCCCCGCGGCCGGATGGGCCGCCCCGACGAAATAGCCACCGCCGCCCTCTTCCTCGCCTCCGACGACTCCAGCTACGTCAACGGCATGGAACTCGTCGCCGACGGCGGCACCACCGCCATCTGAACCGAACAACACACAACCAGGGCAGGACATCTCATGAGCAACATCAGCATCATCGGCACCGGGAACATGGCCCGCACCATCGGCGCGCGGGCGGTAGCGGGCGGCAACACCGTCGAGGTCATGGGCCGCGATCAGTCCAAGGCCGCTGACCTGGCCAAGGCTCTCGGCGGCGGCGCCACGACGGGAGAATGGGGCACCGCCCCGGCCGGGGACATCGTCATCGTGGCCCTGTTGTACGACGGTGTCGTGCCGGTCGTCGCCCAGTACGGAGACGCGCTCGCGGACAAGGTCATCGTCGACATCAGCAATCCCTTCAATTCCACGTTCGACGGGCTGGCCCACCGCGAGGAGACCTCGATCGCGCAGGAAGTCGCCAAGGCGGCCCCGGCAAGCGCCAGCGTGGTGAAGGCGTTCAACACCATCTTCCGTCATGTCCTGGAGAAGGGTCGGCCCGACGTCTTCATCGCCGGCGACAATGCGCAGGCCAAGGCAAGCGTGGAGGCGTTCGTCGAGAGCCTAGGACTGCGCCCGCTGGACGTCGGCGGCCTGAAAATGGCGCACTGGCTGGAAGGAGCGGGCGTGGTCACGGTGGGCCTCGCCAACCACGGGGTGGGGAACCTGGACTTCGCCCTCAGCATCACCGAACTTCCCGTCTGAGCTGGTGCCGCGTCAGAGAACGTGTGCCCTGCCCCGTTGTCAGGCAGAGCTAGCTCCAGGGTGCATGGCGGCGCGGCGGGACAGAGGTCTCCGGGCGCGGCACCACCGTCATGAGGGTGACGGGAATCAATGCCGACCAGCGGTGGTCCGAGTCCATGCCGACGGCCTATGAGCAGTAGCTCGTGCCGGTGGTCTTCCGGCCTTTTGCCGAGGACCTGACCGCGAAGGCGGCGGCACTCCACCCTCAGCGAATCAGTCCGGGGCGCAGGACGGCGATCGGCTCTGACTGGGATTCCCAAGCCGTGCACCGGCACCTCGCCGGCGTTCCGGACGATCAGGGGTGCGGTGAACTCGGTGCCGGGACGTTCCTTGTTTTCTCACCGCGCTCCGGTCGACTTCACCACGGCCAGCAGCGTGCGGGCGTCCCGGACGGTGGGATGCCCTTCACCGAGGTGTGTGGCGGCTTCCCCTATCACCTGCTCGGCGTGCGCCACCCCGCCGGGCTGGTCGAAACCGAGCATGGCGTGCGAGACCCGCAGTCGTAGCGTCAGCGGGTGAGCCGCACCCAGGCGGGCACGGGCCTCCTCGAGGAACACACCGCACTCGCGGCGTGTCTGCATCATCGATCTGCCGTCCCCCTCTCGCTCCCAGGCATGGATCCGGGCTTCGAGGTCTCCGGCGGCGCGGCCGGGTTTCGCGTCGCCGGACGGTACGGCACGCTGGTCACCGTCTTCCTCCGCGCCCTCGGCGATGGTGGCGGCGAGATCACCGGTCGGGAGCGGGCGCGTGAGGGCCGCGTCGCCCTCTGGCGTCTCGCCGGTGTAGGCGAGCGTCTCGTAGAAGCGGGTGGCAGGCGTCGTGGCGTGCGCGGCGACGAGGTCCCGGGCGTCCTTGGACAGCGGAAGGGGGCCGACTTCGCCCTCTGCCGCCCCGGGAACCAGAGCTTCGGCCACCTCGCCGGGCGTGGGCCGCCGAGCCGGATCCAGGCGCAGACACGACCGCACCACATCCTGCAGGCCGGGTGGCAGCCCCCGCAGGTCAGGTGTGCCGGCCCGGATGTTGGCGACCACGGTCGCCGTGTCCTCACCCCACGGGCTGCGCCCGAGCGCCACCCGAGCCACAACGGTGCCGAGGGAGAACACGTCGCTGGCCGGAGTGAAGACCGGCTGCTCGCGCAACTGCTCGGGAGATGCGTAGGCGTAGGTTCCGGCGAACCCGCGGCGCGGCTCGGTGAGCCGCTCGATCTGGGCGATGCCGAAGTCGATGACGCGTGGACCGTCCGCCGTGATCAGGACGTTGCCCGGTTTCAGATCGAGGTGGACGATGCCCTGCGCGTGAATAGCGGTCAAGGCCACCGCTATGCCCGCCCCCAGGCCGCGTACGGTCGGCTCGTCGAGTTTGCCGCAGTGCTCGACGAGTTCCTGCAGCGAGGGGGCGGCCACATACGGCACCGCCATCCACGGCGTGTCACTGCCAGGGTCGGCGGCGATCACCGGCACGGTGAAGCGTCCGCTGACGCGCTGGCCGCCTGGACCTCGTGGGCGAAGCCCTGCTTGATCGAGGGGACGTGCGCGTACTGCGAGTGCAGGGTCTTCACCGCGACCATCACTCCGTCGGGGTCCTGGCAGAGATAGACGTGGCCGAACCCGCCCTTCCCGACGCGCTCCAGCACCTCGTACGTGCCGAACGCCGACGGTCCGTCCGCGTCCTTGGCGGGCCGCACACGGCCCACCTCTCGCCACTTCCCAAGAGCCTCGGCTCCCGGGTGGAACACCACCCCGCCGGCCAACGGCTGTGCGGATGCCTGCTGTCCTTGGGGCGATTCCTCCGGTACGACGACGACTGGCGCGTACACCGGTTCCGTCCCCGTGAAAGCGTAGGCCTCGACCTGCACGTTCTCGGAGTTCATGCAGGACACGTACACGCCGAGCAGCCCCAAGCGCCGGCATATCTCCGCTTCGCCAGCCGTGGGCCGTCGGTCCTCACGAGCGAAGTAGAGAGCCATCGCTTCGTAGTCTTGCTCGGCCAAGTGACGCATCACGGCCGACCACCGCTCCACAGGGACTTCGGCAGGCACATCGTCATCCGTGCCGTCGAGGACGACGGCAACACAGGTGGCGTGCGAGGCTTCCGGCCGACGGGCCAACACGCCACACGCGCTCTCGGGCGCCGCCTGCACCTTCTGCCCCAACAGCGTTCCGGTTCGCTGCCCGATGCGAAAGGTGACGCGTCCGGCGCTGCGGGCCAGTTCTTCCCGCTGACCCCGCAGGATCTCGTACTCGCGGGTTCCCGGCCCCCGCCCCTGCAGGTCCATGCAGGCGAGGACCGCGTCGAAGCAGCCGACAGCCTCCGTGTGGTCCCCCGCGTTCACCGCGGCCTTGGCCTGCGCGACGCGCGCGGAGAGGGTCTGCGAACTCGCCCGCCCGTAGAGCCGTTCGGACTGGGCCGCTATCTGCCCGTACAGGCGCCCGGCCCGGCGGAAGTCACCGGACGCTTCCACTTCCGCCGCCGCCGCGATGAGGTTTTGCAGACCGTCGTGACCGCCCTCGTTGCCGAAGGGCAGATCGCCGGCGAGTTCCGCATACCGCTGCCGGGCGATTCCTGTCAGCTCGTGCGTCGGCCCCAGCTCCTGCTGTGCGCTGCGCAGCATCTCGGCGAACGTACGCAGCGCTGCGGCGGTGTCACCGGCCTGCTGCTGCCAGTAGCCGACCTCACACATCAGGGACAACGCCGTGTCGGGGCGGCCCTGTTGGACGGCCACCCGTCGCATGATCTCGTAACGGTTCACCGCCTCCTGAAAGCGGCCGGCCCTGCCGTACCAGTGCGCCAACTGGTGCCGGGCGAGTTCGGAGTCCGGGTGGTGCGGTCCCTGGAGCCTCTCCCGGTCCGCGAGCAAGCGAGCGAACAGCTCCACCGCGTCCTCGGGGCGGCCTGACTCGCCCGTCCAGTGCGCCAGTTGGTGGCGTACCGCCAGTGTCTCGAGGGCCTGCGGCGCGAACTCGCGTACGGCTTCGGCGACTGCGGCCTCGTAACGGTGCGCGGCCTCGGCGGCGTTCCCCTGCCGACCCGCTCGCTCAGCCGCTCCGCTGTCGGCCGGGGGTGACGGGAGATCCCCGGAAAGCGAAGTCTCCTTCGTCTTGCGCCTGCCCCACTTCACCACAGAGCCACCCCCAGGGTCGAAGCGCGAACCCGCGCCACGCGCACGGACATCCGTGCCACTCCAAGGTACCGACACTCTGGTTGGAACTGATCGCTTCCCAGATCTGACCCTGCTGTTCACTCCGCCACCGTCGATGTCGTGCAGCAGGGCGGCACAGACCACGGTTGCCGCCATGCCGACTTCGGCGACAATGTGGGCGACGGCGAGGCAGTGGGTCACCGCTGTAGCGGGTTTGCCCCTCGTGCCAACGGGCGGCTTCGTCGTGGGCGAGCTCGATGAGAGCGACGCCGGCGTCGGGATGGTGTGCACGCACGCCGCCCAACAGGCAGTGCAGCGACGTGCCGTTGCCGTGGCGCAGGCCCGGGTCAGGCCATCGCCGTCGGTGCGACCTGAAGTGCCTGACCGCGCGCACGGTCTGAAGCGCGGTGGTTCCGCACAGGCGGAGTGGCGGCCCAGCCACAGTGGCGGACGGGGACCGGGCTGCCCTGACGGGCCGTCAAGGACGGCTCCGGCGGCAGCCACCGCGTCAATCCCCGCCCCTGCTGAGCCCACAACCCCGTCGACGGCCACGACCTCGCCGGATTGCGCAAGTTCGCGGAGAGGTTGCGTGCCGCCGGACCCTGTTCCTTGTCGCTCCCGCGGGCAACGCACTGGAGTTCAAGGCGTTCGCCGACGACTCCCAGGTCTTCGCCGCGTGACCCGTCGCCCGATCGCGGCGGGTGCGGTCCGCCCGCCGTCTCGCTGGGACGGCGGGCGGATCACCCCTTTCCCATGGGCTGGGCCAGGGCCCTCGGCGTGGCGCGGGGAGGCGTTCGCCGGGTCCGGGCAGGTGTCAGGCGCACCCTGCCGGGGTCGCCCGCGAGGCGTCGGAGATCAACGCCCGCTGGGCCGTCCTGAGCCGCTTGACATCGGGCTTGACCACCTTGCGGTCGTACGTCAGCAGGCCGTTGAGCTCACCCTCGACGTCCGAGATCTGGGTGTAGACCGCGCCGTTGCCGCCCTTGCAGGCGAGCGCGTGGACCTCGGTGAGCTTCTCCAGGTAGTCGTCCGTGTACGTCGAGGGGTCGACGTCGACGTAGGACTGCTGGACCGACCAGGCGTGACCGGGCACGGCGAGGCCGAGACCGCCGTACTCCCCGCTGACCAGGGCGCGTTCGCCGTCGGGGTGCGGTGGCAGGGCCGGGCTCGGGTAACCGTGCTCGTCCATGATGTCCCCGGTGCCGCCGTCGGCCCCGAGGTTGAGCCCGGACATGGAGTTCACGAGCCGGGTCGGGTCCCAGGCCTTGGCCTGGTCGGCGATGCGGGCCATGTCGTACTGGCCCCAGCCCTCGTTGAACGTGACCCACATGACGACCGACGGGCTGCTGATGTGCTCGTCGATCATCTGCTTCATCTCGCGCTCGTACTCGGCGCGGGCCGTGGTGCTCGGGTTCACTCCGGCCGTCATCGCGGGCATGTCCTGCCAGACCATGAGGCCCAGCCGGTCGGCCCAGTAGAACCAGCGGTCGGGTTCCACCTTGATGTGCTTGCGCACCGAGTTGAAGCCCATGCTCTTGTGCAGCTTCAGGTCGTAGGCGAGGGCCTCGTCCGTCGGCGCCGTGTACAGGCCGTCGGGCCAGAAGCCCTGGTCGAGCGTGGCCATCATGAAGATCGGCTTGCCGTTGAGCACGGTGCGCGGCACGCCGTTGATCTTCTCGACCTTGATGGACCGCATGCCGAAGTAGCTCGCGACACGGTCGGATCCGACGTTCACCTTGAGGTCGTACAGGAAGGGGTCGTCGGGCGACCACAGGTGCGCCTTGCGGATGTGCAGGGTCAGCGGCTCGCCCGTGCGGCCGGTGACGGTGGCCACCTTGTGCTTGCCGGCGTACGCGGTCGCCGTGACCGGCAGGCCGTCGCGCACGCCCTGCGGTTCGACGGTCAGGGTGCCGGCGTCCACGTCCGGCGTAAGTTTGAGCTGATCGACGTGGTCCGCCGCGACCGGCTCCATCCACACCGTCTGCCAGATGCCGGATGTCGGCGTGTACCAGATGCCGCTGGGGTCGAGGCGCTGCTTGCCCAGGGGCGGGTTCTCGCCGGAGGCCGCGTCGGTGGGGTCGTACACCCCGACGATCAGTTCCTGGGTCCGGCCGGGCTTGAGTGCGTCGGTGATGTCGGCACTGAACTTGTCGTAGCCGCCCTTGTGTTCGGCGACCTTGGAGCCGTTGACGTACACCTCGGACTGCCAGTCGACCGCGCCGAAGTTCAGTTGCAGGCGCTTGCCGGAGCCGACCTTCCAGCCGGCGGGCACGGTGAAGGTGCGCCGGTACCACATGCGGTCCTCGTGCCGCTCGAGGCCGGACAGCTGGGACTCGACGGGGTACGGGACGAGGATCTTCTCGCCCAGTGTCCTGCCCACCGGTGGCGCCTCTCCCGCCTTGGCGGCGGCGAACTGCCAGGAACCGTTGAGGTTCTGCCAGGCGTCGCGTTCGAGCTGGGGCCGCGGGTACTCGGGGTGGGCGTTGCGCGGCCCGACCTCGTCGGCCCACTTGGTGCTCAGCTCGTAGGTGGACTTGTTCGCGCCGCTGCTCCAGAAGGAGTTGACAACGTTGTCGTCCGTGCCGGACAGGCCGCCCTGGCCGTCGTAGCGGATGTCGGCGAGGCCTGGCGCGGTGCCGGTCTTGTTGCCGACCACGGGCTCTTTGAGCGTGATCAGCAGCTTCCGCCGGTCGCCGGGGTCCAGCCGGGCGTTGCCCAGCGGCCAGGTCGCGCCACCGATCACCGCGTCGAAGTGCCCGGTGAGACCGGCCGGAGGCGTGCTGAGCGGCTGCGTGAACTCGAGGGCGAGTGTGCGGCCGGAGGCGAGGACGTCGGTGGACACGGCTCCGTCGTAGTCGAAGCCGTCGGGTAGCCGGAACGCCGACTGCGGTACGGCGGTCTTGGTGCCGCCGGGCGGGGTCCAGCGCAGGTGGAGGTTGGATCCTCCGTAGTGCTCAAAGTACTCGACCTTGATGTCGTAGGCCTTGCCCGCCGTCAACTCGACCGGGGCGCCGGTCTGTTCGCGGTCCCAGTCGTCCACCCAGTGGTCGATGACGAGTCTGCCGTCGACCCATAGCCGGAAGCCGTTGTCACCGATGATCGAGAAGGTGGTGGCTCCGGTCTTCTCGGGCACGATCTTGCCGGTCCAGCGGACGCTGACGTCGTCCGAGCGGCCGGTCGCGAAGTTCAGGCGCGGCTCCAGGGTGTCGAAGTCGAGCTTGGGGTCGAATCCGGTGGCCTTGAGCTGGTCGAAGTCGAAGGCGCCGGGTGCGGACTGGGTGTAGTACTCGCCCTTGAGGCCGTGGACCTCGACGGGATCGTCGGCGGCGACGGCGGCCGGGCTCGCGGCGAGACCGGCTGTGCCGAGCGCCGCGGCGAGGAGCAGGGCAAGGCGTTGTCTGACAGGTCTGATGCGCACGAATCCTCCTTGGCTGAGGAAGGGTGGCGGCTCGTTGCTTCAGTCTGTACAACGTTGGAAGGAACGGCAGTTGGCATGAGAGCACGGCTCTGGATCCTCTGTCCAGGGTCATGACAAAGCCTCGTGGCCAGGTGCCGCATCGACGCTGAGGAGATCCCTTGCGGGTCAGCCTGAAGGACGTGGCGGAACGCGCGGGCGTTTCGATCAAGACCGTGTCCAACGTAGTGAACAACTATCCGCACGTCACACCGGCGTTGCGGGCCCGGGTGCAAGAGGCCATCGACGAGCTCGGCTACCGGCCGAACCTCACCGCGCGGCACCTGCGCAAGGGGCGCACCGGGATCATCGCCCTGGCCGTTCCCGAGCTCGGCAACCCGTACTTCGCCGAGCTGGCCGGCGCCGTGATCGACGCCGCCGCCGAGCACGAGTTCACCGTGCTGCTCGACCACACCCGCGGCGAGCGTGAGCGGGAAATCCTGGTCAGCCAGGGCTTCCGGGCCCGGGTGATCGACGGGCTGATCCTCAGCCCGCTGGCCCTGGAGGCGGAGGACCTGCAGGGACGCTCCGACGATGTGCCGTTGGTGCTGCTCGGCGAGCGCGAGTACGGCCTGCCCTTCGATCACATCGCGATCGACAACGTGGCGGCGGCCCGGTGCGCGGTGCGTCACCTTCTCGGCCGCGGCCGGACCCGGATCGCCTACCTCGGCGCGCGCACCGACTCCGCCAACCGGCCTGCCCACCTGCGACTGGCGGGCTGGCGCGAGGAGTTGGCGGCGGCCGGGGTCCCCGCGCCGGACAGCCTGGTGGTGCCGGTGGGCGGCTGGGACCGGGACGACGGAGCGCGTGCGATGGCCCACCTGCTGGACTCCGGTGTGCGCCCGGACGCCGTGTTCGCCTTCAACGACCTGATAGCGATAGGGGCCTTGCGGGTGCTGCACGAGCGGGGACTCAGGGTTCCGTGGGACGTGGCGGTGGTGGGGTTCGACGACCTCGCGGAGGGCCGGTTCGGCGCGGTGACCCTGACCACCGTCTCGCCGGACAAGCAGGCCATCGCGAGGATGGCCGTGGGCTCGCTGCTGCGCAGTCTGTCGGGCCACGGGGAGCCCGGCGGACGTGAACTGACCGCGGATTTCCGGCTCGTGGAGCGGGAGAGCACCCTGGGGCGGCGATGACGAGATTTCGGACGGGAGGGTTTACAGAGCCCTTTCAACGATGTAAAACCCTCATCTGAACGCTGCGCAAACTGAGTTGACCGCAAGAGCCAGCCTCCCCGAGAGCGCTCTCAGCTCCAGGGCCGCCGCCGTTTGGGGACTCCCATGAAGCCCACAGCACCTGTCCGCCGCACCGCCGCACGACACCTCCTCGCCGCCTCCCTCGCGACGGGCCTGGCGCTCGCGACCGGATGCACGTCGCGCAGACGTGGCTGGGCCACAGGCGGAGGGTCCTGTGACGGCCCGAAGGCTTCCGACGTCGCAGGTGAGACCGAGCGTGTGGTGAAACAGAGATCGTCGAGATCCCGTAGGTCCAAGGGCAAACTGCACACGCCTGCCGTTGTTCACGCACTGGCCGGGGCCGCGGTGGCCCTGAGCCTGGTCTCCCCGGGTGTCGCGACGGCGGCCACCGTGAAGCAGCCGGCCCGTGCCTCCACGGCGGTGACCGTGCAGGGCGCCCGGTTCGAGGTGCTGTCACCGACCCTGATCCGGACCGAGTACGCCGGTGACCATCGCTTCGAGGACCGGCCCACGTTCAATGCCGTCGGCCGGGACTCCTTCACTCCGCCCCACTACAACTCGTCCGTCAAGGACGGCCTGTTGACTATCACGACCAGTGCCATGACACTGCGCTACCGCGTCGGCTCGGGTCCCTTCACCGCGGACAACCTGACGACGTCGCTCACGGCGGGGCAGACGCCGGTACAGGCGGCGCCCTGGCAGCACGACGTGTGCGCTGTCGGGGCTCTGTGCGAGGCCGAGGACCAGCTGTACGACGGCCCCGGCCTAGCCGTGGACCACGGTGGGTTCACGGGCAAGGGGTTCCTCGCCGGGTTCGAGGTCGACAACGACTCCCTTTCCGCGGACGTGCGGACGGCGGCCGCGGGCACGTACGACTTCGCGGTGCGGTACGCCAACGCGGTCGGCAGCGACGGCCGCCACGAGACCCGCAAGCTCAGTCTCAGCGTGGACGGCGGCGCCGACCGGACGTTCCAGCTCCCGGCGACGTCCGACTGGAACAGCTGGGGGGTGGCCCGGCTGCCGCTGGCGCTCGGCGCCGGTCCCCACACTGTCAAGCTGCACCGCGCCGCCGGCGACTCGGGCAGCGTCAACATCGACAGCCTCGCTCTCCTCACCTCCGGTGCCGACTACCCAGGGCGGGCGGCGAGCACCGTTCCCGGTTGCCGGTTCGGTACCAGTTGTGAGGCCGAGAACGCTCTGCTGTCGGGCTCGGCGACGATCGCCACCGACCACAAGGGCCACGCCGGCTACGGCTTCACCGCCGAACTCAACCAGGGATCCGGGGTGGCGGACCGGATCACGGGCGTGCCCGCGGACGGCACGTACCTGCTGCACCTGCGCTACGCCAACGGAACCGGCAGCGACGGTCTCCACCAGCCGCGGACGGTCGAGGTCGCCACGGGCAGCGGCACCTCCCGCACCCTGACCCTGCCGGCCACGGACAACTGGGACGCCTGGGAAGCGGCGTCCGTGCCCGTGGAGTTGAAGGCAGGCACCGACGAGGTCACCCTGTCCTGCCCGCAGGCCACCAGCTGCCACGTCAACGTGGACACCCTCGCCCTGGCCCGGCAGCAGGAGCCGGCCCCTGCGGCGCATCTGGCTCTCGGCGGCTACCGGCGCAGCCTGGACGGCTTCAACGGCGACAACGACCCCACCCCCTGGACCACGCCCGGACTGCTGCACCGCGACGGCTGGTACCTGCTCGATGACACGCCCTCCGCGGTCTACGACCCGGGCACCAAGGAGACCGCGCCGCGGCCCACGCACGGCGGACAGGCCTACCAGGACGGCTACCTCTTCGGCTTCGGACACGACTACCAGCAGGGTCTGTCCGATCTGGCGACCCTCACCGGACCGTCGCAGCTGCTGCCGCGCTGGGCCTACGGGGTGTGGTACTCCGAGTACATCGACCGCACCGCGAGCGACTACGAGAAGACGATCCTGCCCGCGTTCCGCGCCGCTGACGTGCCACTGGACGTGCTGGTCACGGACACGGACTTCAAGTCGCCGAACACCTGGAGCGGTTGGAACTTCGATCCGGCCAAGTTCCCCGATCCCAAGGGCTTTTTCGACTGGTCCACCAGCCAGGGGCTGCACAACACGTTGAACGTGCACCCGAGCATCCTGGGGACCGACCCGCAGTTCGCGGCGGCGCAGAGCACGGCCAAGGGCAAGCTGCGCCAGGGCGGTTGTGCCTCCGGTGCGGGCTCGGACTGCTACACCTTCGACTTCGGCGATCCCGACCAGCTTGAGGCCTACCTCGACCTGCACCGGCCGATGGACCGAGCCGGCAACGACTTCTGGTGGCTCGACTGGTGCTGCGACGCTTCCCGTTCGTCTGAGGCAGGGGTCAGTCCGGACGCGTGGATCAACCAGAAGTACGCCGACCTCACCTCCGAGACCAGCGAGCGTGGCTTCGTCCTGTCCCGTGCCTACGGGTCCCTCCAGGCGGGCGGCTACAGCGGCGGGGTGGGCCTGCCCACCGGGCCCTGGGCCGACAAGCGCAGCACACTCCACTTCTCCGGTGACACGACGTCGAACTGGGGCACCCTGCGCGCGGAGATCGGCTACACGCCCGGGGAGTCCGCCGCGACAGGTCTCGCCGCCGTCAGCCACGACATCGGCGGCCACAACGACGGGTACGGCATCCCGGGGGCGGAGACGTACACCTCGAACGGGCAGACCCACCGCACCACCAAGCTCCCCGACGACCTGTACGCGCGATGGGTGCAGTTCGGTGCCTTCCAGCCCATCGACCGGCTGCACAGCAACCACAGCGACCGGCTGCCCTGGCAGTACGGCACCGACGCACAGACGTCGGCGGAGAAGTTCCTGCGGCTGCGCGAGGCGCTCGTGCCCTACACGTACACCCTGGCGCAGGAGGCCAACACCACCGGCACCCCGATCGCCCGCCCGCTGTACCTGCAGTATCCGGAGGAGGAGAGCGCCTACACCAAAGCGGACAGCGAGTACCTCTACGGGCCGGACATGCTGGTCGCACCCGTCACCGCACCGGGTACGAAGACGACGACGTCGGTGTGGTTCCCCCCGGGGCGGTGGACGGACTACTTCACCGGGCAGACGTACACGGCACCGGCCGGCGGCGCCACGCACGACGTCTCGACCACGCTGGACACCATGCCGGTGTTCGTGCGCGCGGGCGGCATCGTCGCCACACGGTCCGACTACGTGCCCAACGACGCGCAGAACGCGCTGGACAAGGTCACCGTCACGGTCGTTCCCGGGGCGCCCGGTGCCTTCTCCCTCTACGAGGACGACGGCACCAGCACCACCCGCGGGCGCAAGGCGACGACCCGGATCAGCTACACCGACGACAAGCACGCGCACCTGTTGCGGATCGCGCCCACCAAGGGCTCCTTCCGAGGCCAGGTGAGCCGGCGGACCTGGACCGTGTCCTTCCTCGGCGTGGACCACGCGCCGAAGCAGGTGGCCGCGAGCGGCAAGCGGCTGGCCGGCAGCGCCTGGCACTGGGACGCCGACAGTCACGTGCTACGGATCACCCTCCCCGCGCACAGCATTCGCAGCGCGACGACAGTGGGTTACCACTGACATGCTCCTCGCCCTGAAGGGCGAGGATTCCGGCCTTCCTTGACTGGTTGCTGTGCCGCTACGCGGCACGGTTTCCGGTCGGGAACCCGTGGCTTCCTGTTTCCTCGCGCTGTGCCGGGACCGCTCCTGGTCTCACCGGCGCTCCGCAGGCCGATACCGCCAGTCCGGCGGCCTGTTTGACGTTGATCGCGGCGTTGGTGTCCCGGTCGTGGCCGGTTCCGCAGGCGGTACAGGTCCATTCCGGCACGTTCAGGGGTTTGGGTCCGTCCACGGCAGCGCAGGTGGAACAGGTCTGGGGAGGTCGGTGTGAACCGGCCGGTCTTGACGAGTGCTCGGCCGTACCGTTCCGCTTTGTACTCCAGCATGCTGATGAACTGTGCCCATCCGGCGTCGAGCACGGACTTGGCCGGCTTGGTGCGGGCCAGTCCCGCCACCGACAGGCCCTCCACGGCGATCCCTTGGTTCTCGGAGATCAGCTTCGTGGAGAGCTGGTGGTGGAACTCGGGGCGCGCGTCGGCGACCTTGGCGTGGGCGCGGGCGACCTTGAGACGGCCCTTGGCCCGGTTCTTTGATCCCTTCTGCTTGCGGGACAGTTCCTGCTGGGCCTTCGCCGGGAACATGCGAGCGGCCCGTCACCGTCACGAGCAGGGTCCGGCTCCGCCGGAACACCACCGCGACTCCACGTCGCAACCCCAGGATTCGCTTCACCCCGGCCCGAAGGCCGGAGCACTGCGAATGGACCCCGGTAGCCGGCGGCGACCGAGGGGCCCACGCAGGTGCGCCTGTGCCCGCGCGGGCCTCGCCGCGACGACGGCCATAGACCGCGGGACAGGTCGTGATCGAGAAGCCGATCGCTGGCATCGCCGTCGTAGAAGAGGTTCGAGCCGAGCTCGTCACCGAAGTTCTTCGCCAGCAAAGCGTCGCGGTTCTGCCCTGGGTCAAGGGGAGTTCGGCCGCGGTGGTTGGCCGGCGAGCGGGCAGGGCGGGCATCGCCGCATGGCGGCGAGGGCGACGCCCGGGGATCCGAGTCTCACGGCGGCCTCTGCGGATGCATGGGGAAGGGAGCCTGTATGGCGCCACGGCAGACCGGGGGGGGCGCACCAAGGACACTGCCACAGCGCTTAGTTCATAGCTTGATTTAACTAGTGAGTTTCAACGCTCGGCAAGTCCTTTGAAGTTGAAATCTTTCCGCGGCCTCTTCTGCCGGATCCCTTGACACCTCGATGGCATGCCCTCAACACTCCTCGGCGGGAGAGCGCTCTCCCGAACGTCTCCCGGCGCCCCCACATCAGCTCGCCTGACGTCACGTCATGGGGTCGCCCTGCGAAAGCCTCTGACACCCCCACCGTTCAGGAGGAGGTCTCCATGCCACGGAGATCGAAAGGCCTGTCAGCCACGCTGATCACCGGCGCGCTCCTGCTGACCTCGCTCGGCCTCGGCGGCATCGCCGTCAGCGCCGGGCCGCCCGCCCCGCACAGCGCCGCCGCGCAGTCGTTCGCGGCCACCCACTCCGGTCATGCGATGGCCGCGTCCACCGCCAACTCCCCGGAGGATCCGGACGGCGACGGCTACATCCTCGCGAACCCGCCGGTCACCGGCGTGACGCCGTCCACCCAGGACCCGCCGCACCGCTACTTCCACGAGTTCCAGGCCAACTGTTCGGTCACCCACACCAGGCCGGACGACCCCATCGTCTACCCGCAGCAGCCGGGCAAGTCCCACGATCACACCTTCATGGGCAACACGACGACCGACGCCAACAGCACCACCGCCTCGCTGTCGGCCGGCGGCACCACATGCAAGGCCCCCGCCGACCTGTCCGGCTACTGGATGCCCACCCTGTACAACGGCGACCAGCAGATCCTGCCCGTCGGCCCGCAGGTCATCTACTACAAGTCCGGTGTCACCGACTACACCAGCGTCCGGCCCTTCCCCAAGGGCCTGCGCTTCGTCGTCGGCAGCCCCATGCAGAGCGCCGACGAGTTCCGGCACCACCCCGGCTTCGTCGAGGGCTGGGAGTGCGGCGACAGCTACTTCAACACGGAGTTCCCCGCGACCTGTCCCAACCGCGCGGATGTTCAGCTCAACATCCGTTTCCAGGCGCCCAGTTGCTGGGACGGCAAGTACCTCGACACCCCCGACCACAAGAGCCACATGGCCTATCCCGTGGTCAAGCCCGGCACGAACGACAACATGTGCCCGGCCGACCACCCGGTTGCGCTGCCGATGATCGAGTTCAAGATGGCCTTCCCCGTCAACGGCGACATGTCGAAGGTGCGGCTGTCCAGCGGAACGGGTCACAGCTTCCACTACGACTTCTTCAACGCCTGGGACGACGCCACGCTCAAGGCCCTGGTCGACCACTGCGTCGTCGGGGGGCTCCAGTGCGACGCGCGGGGCTACGACGAGACCCACCCGGAGGCGGGCGCCGCGCTCGACGAGCACTACCGACTGCCCTGAGGAGTGCGCGCATGACCTCACGACCCCGCACCCGCAGCCGCACCCGCCGGATCGCGGCACCCCTCACCGCCGGCGTGCTGGCCGCCGGATTCCTCGCCGCTCTGCCCGCCACCCAGGCCCACGCCGCGGGCAGCGTCGTCAAGGTCACCGGCAGCCAGGGCGCCTGGCAGCTGACGGTGGACGGGCAGGCGTACCAGATCAAGGGCCTGACCTGGGGCCCGAGCGTCGCGGACGCCGAGAAGTACATGCCGGACCTCAAGTCCATGGGCGTCAACACGATCCGCACCTGGGGCACCGACGCCACCAGTAAGCCGCTGTTCGACTCCGCGGCCGCCCACGGCATCAAGGTCGTCGCGGGCTTCTGGCTACCGCCAGGCGGCGGACCCGGCAGCGGCGGCTGCGTCAACTACCTGACCGACACCGCCTACAAGAACCAAGTGCTCGACGAGTTCCCCAAGTGGGTCCAGACCTACAAGGACAACCCCGGCGTGCTCATGTGGGACGTCGGCAACGAGTCGGTCCTCGGGCTGCAGAACTGCTACAGCGGCGACGAGCTGGAAAGGCAGCGCGACGCCTACACCACCCTCGTCAACGACATCACCAAGAAGATCCACTCCGTCGATCCCAACCACCCGGTCACGTCCACCGACGCCTGGGTCGGCGCGTGGCCCTACTTCAAGAAGAACGCGCCGGACCTCGACTTGTACGCCGTGAACTCCTACAACGCCGTCTGCGACATCAAATCCACCTGGCAGCAAGGGGGTTACACCAAGCCCTACATCGTCACCGAGACCGGCCCGGCCGGCGAATGGGAGGTCCCCGACGACGCCAACGGCGTTCCGTCGGAGCCCTCCGACCAGGCCAAGGCCGACGGCTACACGAGGGCCTGGGGCTGTGTCACCGGGCACAAGGGGGTCGCGCTCGGCGCCACGATGTTCCACTACGGCACCGAGTACGACTTCGGCGGCATCTGGTTCAACCTGCTGCCCGCCGGCCAGAAGCGCCTGTCGTACTACGCTGTGAAGAAGGCCTACGGCGGCGACACCAGCCACGACAACACTCCGCCCGTCATATCCGACCTGACCGTGGAGGGCGGCGCGGGCCAGGTGCAGGCCGGACGTGACCTCGTCGTGTCCGTGAAGGCCACCGACCCCGACGGCGACCCGATCTCCTACGAGGTCCTCGACAACAGCATGTACGTCGACCAGAGCAAGAACCTGGCCTCGCTGCCCTCCACCGACCTCGGCGGCGGCCGTCTCAAGATCACCGCACCCGACCGCCCGGGCGTCTGGAAGGTCTACGTCAAGGCGACGGACGGCCGGGGCAACGTCGGGGTCGAGACCCGCTCGATCCGAGTCGTCCCGCCGGTTCCGTCCGGCACCGATGTGGCACGGGGCAAACCCGCCACCGCCTCGTCCTATCAGGCGAGTTACGGTGACTGCCCGTGCACCGCGGCCAACGCGGTCGACGGCAATCAGGCCACACGCTGGGCCAGTGACTGGAGCGACCCCCAGTGGCTCCAGGTCGACCTCGGCACCCGCACCACGTTCCGCCACGTCCAGCTGTCCTGGGAGGCCTCGTACGCCAAGGCCTACACCATCCAGACCTCCGACGACGGCCAGAACTGGCAGACCGTACGCACGGTGTCCGACGGCAACGGCGGGATCGACGACTTCGACGTCACCGGGACCGGCCGCTATGTCCGCATCAACGGCACTGCGCGGGGCACCGGTTGGGGCTACTCGCTGTACGAGTTCGGCGTCTACGCCTGAGGAACGCATCTCTCCCGGAGTGGCACACCCCGCTCCGGGAGAGCGCTCTATTGCCGGATTCGCAGGTCCGTTAGGGTGCCTGCATGAGCAGACGGGCCCCGACGCTGGAGGACGTCGCCCGGGAGGCCGGTGTCTCTCGGGCGACCGTGTCCCGGGTCGTCAACGGCATCCGCAACGTGGATCCGGAGATACAGGAGGTGGTCCGCGGGGCCATCGAGCGGACGGGTTACGCGCCCAACCGGGCCGCCCGTTCCTTGGTGATCCGGCGGGCCGAGACCGTCGCCCTGGTGATGTCCGGCGCCGGGGACACCACGGACGCCGGCCAGAACGCCTTCGCCGCATCAGTGTTCGCGGATCCCTTCTTCGGACGGGTCGTCAGCGGGATCGTCGGCTTCCTGCGCCCCCGCTCGATGCACCCCGTCCTCATGTTCGCCGAGTCCGCCCAGGCTCGGGAGGAGGTGCTGACCTACCTGCGCCAGGGCCGTGCCGACGGCGCCCTCGTGGTCTCCACCCACGCGGACGACCCGCTGCCCGCCCTCATCGCCGACGCCCGGCTTCCCGCGGTGCTCTTCGCCCGCCCCTCCCGTCCGGTCCCGCTCAGCTACGTGGACCTGGCGCACCGGGACGGCGGGCGCCTCGCCGCGGAGCGCCTCCTCGCGCGCGGCTGTCGCCGCCCCGCCACGGTCTGCGGCCCCCTGGACGTGGCGGCGAGCCAGGAGCGGCTCGCCGGGTTCCGTGACACGCTCGCCCGCCACGGCCACCCCTACGTCCCGGTCGCCGAGGGCGGGTTCACCCTGGACAGCGGTCTCGCGGCCATGTCGGACCTGCTGGCCCGTCACCCCGACACGGACGGCGTGTTCGCCGCCAACGACCTCATGGCGCAGGGCGCCTGTCAGGTCGTACGGGAGCGCGGACGCCGGGTGCCCGAGGACGTCGCGGTCGTCGGGTTCGACGACTCCAGCATCGCCGTGACCTGTCGGCCCCGCCTGACCACGATCCGCCAGCCGGTCGAGGAGATGGCGGCGGAGATGGCCCGCCTCCTCGACGAGCACATCCACGGCGCGCGCACCGATGCGACGTCGGTCATCTTCGACCCGGAGCTGGTGGTGCGCGACTCGGCCTAGCTGTGCTGTTCGGGCAGGTCGGTGACGCGGCCGGCCGGTGTGTGCCCGCCGTTGCCGATGTCAGGTCGGTGGAAGCGTTCGACCTTGGCATCGGTCTGGGCCGTGACGGCCTGGTCCAGCGGGGGCTGATGCCCATGTGGCGGCATGCACTGGCCCGTGATGTTCGGGGTGGGCGGACGTGCGTTGGTCGTGAAGGGGCGGTGGCCCACACGGCGAAGCGCTGCATGAGACTTCGGCCGAACAAGCATCCTCGTGGGTCATAAGTGAGGTCCGAAGACGCCGCCGACGCCGTCCTCCCACCAGAATTGACAGCGGAATCCGCCGCCTGAGCAGCCGATCACCCGCACCTCTACGGGCTCCTGACATCGTCGTGCGTACTTGGAGAACCGGGCTCTTCCGGCAGTCAGCCGATCTTGCCGGGGCCTGGCCGACCGCACCCTGACCGCCCTGGGCGACGCCCCGTCCGGCGAAACTGTCGGCCCGGGATGAACCCGGTGGATGACCTCGTGCCGGCCCTCTAGGCGTACCGACTAGTCGGTACTACCCTCTGGCCACGCTCTCGGAGCCGGGCCGACGCAAGGCCTCGTCGCACCGACGCGAAACACCCGGTTTCCGGGTATCCCTGGGAGGAGCCGCATGTCCGCTGCTACGACACCGTCCGACGCCGACAGACCCGCGCCCGATGTGCCCTCTGCAGACGCCTCCGGCCCGCTGGCCTGGCTGTACCGCCGCGAACTGGCGGACTACCCGCCCACCGGTCGCCGTATGGTGTATCTCGCGATCGTGGTCGTCACCACTGTCGTCCTGTACTACATGCTGTACATCCAGTACGCGGTGGCGACGTCGATCATCACACACTTCGGTATGACATACCGCTACTTCATCTGGGTCTCGGTAATCGGCAACGCGGTCGGGGCCTTCGCCTCGCTCGTGGCGGGTCTGGCGGACCGCTGGGGCCGGGCGAATCTGGTGGTCTACGGGCTGCTGATCGCCGCGCTGCTGGTCTTCTTCGGGTTGCCGAACGCGGCGAACAAGACCACCTACCTGGTGCTCTTCGCGCTCGTCAGCTTCATCGAGGGCATCGTGCTGGTCGCCACCCCCGCGCTGATCAGGGACTTCTCCCCGCAGCTCGGCCGGGCCACCGCGATGGGGTACTGGACGATGGGCCCGGTCATCGGCTCCCTGGTGGTCACCACCGTCACCAGCAACACCCTCGACAGCGCCACCTGGCAGGACGAACTTCACTATTCGGCGATCGCCGGGTTCGTCGTCTTCATCGTCGCGGTCTTCGCACTGCGCGAGCTGTCCCCGGCGCTGCGCGACCAGATCATGGTGACGCTGCGGGACCGTGCACTGGTCGAGGCGCGCGCCAAGGGGCTGGACACCGAGGCGCTACGCCGCGGCGAGTGGCGGCAGATGATGCGCCTGGACGCGCTGGGCTCGGCCTTCGCCATCGCCGTGTTCCTGCTGCTGTACTACGCGGCGGTCGGCAACTTCGTCGTCTACTTCTCGACCGTCTTCGGCTACAGCGAGCAGCGCACCAACGCGCTGGCCAACTGGTACTGGGGGGCGAACGCCATCGCCCTGGTCCTGGTCGGCCTGCTCTCGGACCGGCTGAAGGTACGCAAGCCCTTCATGATCGTCGGCGCGGTCGGCTCGATCGTGGTGACCGCGATCTTCGCTACCCGCGCCACCCACCTGACGACCGACTACTACACCTTCGCCTGGCTGTTCATCGGCATCGGCGTCTTCAGCGCCATCGCCTACGCGCCCTGGATGGCGAGCTTCACCGAAACGGTGGAAAAGCACAACCCGGCCGCGACCGCAGCAGGTCTGGCGGTGTGGGGCTGGACGGTGCGCATCGTGGTCGCCGTGTCCGCGGCCTTCATTCCGGTACTGGTCACTTCCGTGACCCCGCTCGTGGAGCACGGCGCCGAGGTCAAGGCCGCCTCGGCGCAGGCGGCGCCCGCGCTGGCCATCGTCAATGCGCACCCGGAGCTCTTCGCCGAGCTGAACAGGTACACGCCGGCCACCGTGCCACCCGCGCTGGGCGCCCGCGCCGTCAAGGAGGTGGGGGCGGAGAACCTCGCCGTCGTGCAGAAGGCGGGGCCGCAGCTGAAGCTGCTGCAGGAGTACGGCGCCAAGGTCCAGAAAGCGTCGAAGGACGGCCCCGGCGAATGGCGCGCCTGGTGGTGGATCTGCGTCGGCGGCCAAGTCCTCTTCCTGCCCTTCGTCTTCGTGATGGCGGGTCGCTGGAGCCCGAAAAAGGCGCGTATGGACGCTGAGGCGCACCAAGTTGCCGTCAACCGCGAGCTGGCCGCCCTCGCCACCGCCAAGCAGTGATCAGACGCGGAGCCGGGCTGCGGCCAGGTCCGGCCCGCGAGCGGCGGTCAACTTCGACCGGCAGGAATCGGGCTCTGAGGGTTGCGGTAACCAGCCGGTCGACGAACTTGGGTCAGCGACGCGGCGTTCGGTGATTCGCTGGTGAAGCTGCGCGCGAGACGAGGTAGTCAGCGTCAGCTGTCCCATGGTCAGCGCCGCGCCCGTGATCCGGCGCCGAAGGGGAGGCAGGCCGATCCAGGGGCCGGTCGTCCGTCCAGCCACCGCGCGGGGTCGAACTCGTCCGGCCGGGACCTCCACTGGGGGTCCCGGTGGACCAGACAGGGAGTTCGAGTGCCGGTGGAGGGCGTGCACCGCCAACGCTGTGACGACGTCGTGCGAGCAGTGTGTGCGAATAGATTCCCGGCGCAGTTTCCCGCTCCCGGCCTCGAACGCCGCTGCGACGGTGCCGTTCTCCGCTCGGGCCTCCGGCGCGGGACGCGTGGCACCGCCGCGCTCGGGGGGCCGGGTGGGTCACCTGATGCCCGTCGTGGCGATTCCCTGGACGATCTGCCATGGGAAGACCAGGAAGACCGCGATGAGTGGGATGAAGCCGAGGACCGAGGAGGCCATGATCTCGGCGTACTGGGGGCTGGAGGGGTCCACCAGTGAGGCGAGGCCCACCGGGATGGTCTGGGACTTGGTCTGGCTGAGGACCAGCAGCGGCCACAGGAACGAGTTCCGGGAGCCGATGAAGGTGAGAATCGCGACCGTGGACACCGCCGGACGGCAGATCGGCATGCAGACGGTGGCGTAGCCCCGCCACCAACTCGCGCCGTCTCGAGTTTCTAATCAAGTGGTGGACGGCACCGCTCGTGAAAGCCCGAGGTCGGGTGGGGAAAATTATCCGTGCAACCGCAGCACCAGTTCGTCGATCTCCGCACCCCGCGCGTTCGCGAAGCCCCGGCCCTTGCCGACGACCTTGAAGCCGCACTTCTCCAGGACCCGCACCGATCGGGTGTTGTCCGCCGCCGCCCGGGCGTGCAGCGGGCGTTCGGGGACCTCGGCGAGCAGCCCCCGCAGCGCCGCGGTCGCGATGCCTCGCCCCCAGTGGGAGCGATCGATGAAGTACGTGACCTCCCGCTCGCCCGGCTCGCCGTACACGGCTGCGTGCCCGACCACATCGCCGTCCGCGAGCACGGTGCGGGTGACGACGTCGGGCGAGGCGAGGATGCGCTTCCAATGGGCGTCGAAGTGGGCCCGGTCGTTCGGGTCCTCGGCAGTGAAGGCGGCCATCCGATTCGACTCGGGGTCGCTCATGTGCCGGAAGAACACAGGCAGATCGCTGGGGTGCACGGGACGCAGGGAGACATCCATGGAAGCCATGGGCCCGACCCTAACGACCTGGGAGGAAGTACGGGAGTGGGTCAGCCGTGACATGGGAAGGGCCCGACGGGTTGGGTGAGTTGTGAGGCTGACCTGGGCCAGTACGGCCTGTACCCGTCTTGCACTGTCGGGGGTCTCCCGCGCACACCTCGGGGAGTTGCTCGAAGAACTCGCCCCGCCCTGGGCACGGCAGCCCGCGCGTCGGCCCTGCACGGTATGACGGGCGGACCCCGCAAGCGGCCCCAGGGTGCCGGACGCACGACGCAGTTGGTCTTCACCGACCGGCTACGGCCGCAACCTGGACGACCTGTTCGCGGCCGGGCGCCTCCGGCCGGTCCGCCCAGGCAGGCGGTAAGAGGAACCTACGGCCTGACCTGCCGAAGCCCAGACGAGGCCGTGTCGAAAACCGGTGTCGAGAGGGCGGAATGTGAGTGCACAGGTTATTTGCCGTCAACTGAACGTGCGGCAGGACGGTATCCCGGCCGGTCGGCGGCCATGGGCGTGCTGGACTGGTTGTTGTGAGCGAGCGCAAGTCCTACAAGACCGACCTTTCCAGCGGTCGGAACGGACGTGGCCGCTCATCCAACCGTTCCAACCACCAACCGGGCGAACCTACGCGGTCACAGCACTGGCGCGGGTCATTCGGGCGGCTCGACCCGTGTTTGGAGCTGCTCCCAGAAGTGGTGGACGTGCTGTTCCGCCTCTCGCACGGCGGAGGGGGTGGCGTCGGTTGAGAGCGCGACTGCAGATGGTGTGACCTTGTCCGCGCGGAGTGTGGTGCGACCGCGTACAGGGTGGACGACGCGGGCGCCGCGTCCTCGTCCGTCCTGGCCGAGGACGACGGCCCGGGCAACCAAGACCGTGGTGATGAACGCTGCCGCTGTAAGCGCGGCAGCCGCATGCTGATCGGACATGGCTATGAAGAGTCTTTCGCGTGGGTACTGGGCGGGAGATGAAAGGGCCGGTGTCCGTGTCCTGTCGGCCCTCCGCCTCCTTATGCGCGTCAGCCGGGCCAGGTTCCGGTCAGGCGGCGGATGGCGGTGGCGCCGGCGCGGTCGACGGCCGCCTTGACTCCGGCGAAGACCGCGCCTTGCAGCGTGGCGGCGAGCAGCACCTCACGCCAGGAGCGCTCTTCGTCGGTGGCGTCCGGGGCGTCCTCGTCGTGGCCGAGCATTTTCCACGTCTGCTTGAACAGCGCTCCCGCGGCCATACCGCTCACGGCACCGAGTGCCAGACCGATCGGCTTGTAGGCGATCTTCGCTGCCTTCACCTGGCTCATCCCTTCCGGCGGCGGCAGGCTACCCACGCAACGGCGGCCGCGCCGGCTGCCGCCAGCAGCAGAGTGCGGTTGTCCCGCGCCAGCTGCGCCCCCTGGGCGGTCTTCTGCCGCACCGGCTCAGGTGCCTTCTTCTCCCACGTCCGGCCGGCCTGCGCCGCCTTCAGCCGGGTCTGCTCAGCAGCCTGGGCCACCTTGTCCTTGACCGGGTCGGGCAACTTGTCCTGCGCCTGGTGTGCAAGACCGGCGGCCTTCGCCTTCAGCTCCCCGGCCTTGACCGCGGCTTGCTCCTTCAGCTCACCGGCTTTCGCGGCGGCCTGTTCCTTGACCTCTGCGGCCTTCTCCTCGGCGCGGGCCTTGACGTCGGTCTTCGCCGCAAGCGCCTCCACCGTCTTCCCGAGCTCGGTCCGGGTCTGCTCGACCCGCTCGCGCAGGTCCTCGGTGCTGGAGGCGGTGGGCTCGTCGTGAGGCGGCTGGGTCATCGGTGCGCACTCTCCTTGATCTCGGCCACGTCGGCCTTCACGTTCTCGATCATCTGCTCGGGCGTAGGCGGCGCGGCCTCGTCGACCTGCTTCTTCCCCTTCACGGCCAGCACCGCAGCGATCACGCCCAGCACCGCGGTAACGATCAGAGCCGCCGCCCACACCGGCAGTGCCACCGTCAGCGCGGCGATCACAGTGGCGACCAGCGCCTGCAGCATCAGGAAACCGACGATGCCCGCCCCGCCGAACAGGCCACCACCCTTGCCGTAACGCTTGCCCTTCTGCTTCATCTCCGCCTGCGCCAGCCTCAGCTCGCCACGCACCAGCTCGGTCAACTGCTGCGATGCCCGCTGCACCAGCTCACTCACCGGCTCCTGGCCGGAGCGGTCCATGCTGTGGTCGGATCCGCCATTGCGCGGCTGCGTGCCCGACACGGAGGTCACCTACCTTCCCTCTGAGTTGCTGCAGGCTGGGCTGCGCCATGCGCCCGACCATTCCGATGAGCGCGCGAGTACCCCGAACCCGGGGGTCAACACGCGGCACGGTCCGCTTGGTCCGTTGCGGGCCGGCCCTGCACCGTCTCGTCCTGCGGTGGCGGTGGCCGTGGTACTTCCCTAACGCCGCGCTGAGGGCCACAGTGAAAGCAGCAGCCTTACCACAGACAGGAGGCGATCATGCTCCTCTTGGGCATCATCCTGCTGGTGGTCGGATTCGTCACCGGCATATCGATCCTGTGGACGATCGGGATCATTCTGGCAGTCATCGGCGCGATCCTTTGGATCCTGGGCTCCATGGGACATGCGGTCGCCGGCCGCCGACACTACTGGTGACCTGCCTCCCACAGGGCACTGCACCGTCCACATACCGCTCCAACAGCAGCCTCGGCGGCCGGCCCGCATCGCGGGCCGGCACGCCGCCGATCTGCGCTGCTGACTGAAGTCACGGTGGGCACCGACAGAAGTGCGGCGGTCACACCCCGGCCTGCCCCAACCGCCAGAGCCGGCGTCGCAGGATCGGGCGGGAGGCATGTCGGGTGTGCCATGCGCTGGCCAGGCCGATGGCGGCGCCGGTGGCTACCTCGCTGGGACAGTGGGCGCCGCTTTGCACCCGCTCGGCCGCCACCATGGCGGCCGGGAGCGGACACGCTGCGCCTGCGGCCGGCCGGGAGGCCGCCACCGCGGCGGCGGTGTGTCCACAAGGGGAAGGACGAGGAGGCGGGGCGGTCGTCGACGTCGTCGTGCGGGAACCACTCCTTCGGTGGCCGGGGCCGTTCGGCCAGCTGCTTGCACAGACCGTTGGAGATGAGTTGCGCCACGGCCAGGACGACCAGCCCACTAACCGCAGCCTTGCGGCCGCGCCACCCGCCCAGCCGGGCCATTGTCGCGGCCGCATCGAACCGCACCGCACCGCACCGCACCACAGCTTCGCGTTTCTCAGCGGTTTCCTCCACCGCCGAGAGCACCGTGCCGACGCCGGGTTGGATGCGGGCGGCCGCCTGACTGCTCAGCGACCGATCAGCCTCGCGCAGCCACGCCAGAAACCTCATGAGCGGCAAGTATCCGCAGGCCACCCTGCCCACACTTCAAGATCAACGGCGGCGGGTCACACGTCACCCAGGCGGCGTCGGTCCTCCTCGTCCCACTTCCGGGTGTCGCGTGGCTGGGTGTAGGGCTCGGCGTCGGGTGGCAGGCCGCCCGCGACCGCCCGCTGGCGTACGGTCTCGGCGTCGAACTCCAGTCCCAGCAGGATGGCCAGGTTGGTGATCCACAGCCAGACGAGGAAGACGATGACGCCGGCCATGGTGCCGTAGGTCTTGTTGTAGGACGCGAAGTTCGCGACGTAGAACGCGAAGGCGGCCGAGGCGATCAGCCAGATCACCAGGGCGAGGAAGCTGCCCGGGGTGATCCACCTGAACCCCTTCACCTTCGCGTTCGGGCTCGCCCAGTACAGGATCGCGATCATGATGGTGACCAGGACGACCAGGACGGGCCACTTGGCGATCGACCACACCGTCAGCGCCGTGTCCCCGATCCCGAGCGCGGTTCCGGCCTGGCGGGCCAGACCGCCGGTGAAGACCACGATCAGCGCACTGGCCACCGCCAGCACCATCAGCACGACGGTGACACCGACCCGCACCGGAAGGATCTTCCACACCGGGCGGCCCTCCGGCATGTCGTAGACGGCATTCGCAGCGCGAATGAACGCAGCCACGTAGCCGGAGGCCGACCACACCGCCAGCACAATGCCGACAACCGCCATGACGGAACCGACACCGGCGTTGCTCTGCAACTGCTCCACAGCCCGGGTGATGATGTCCTTGGCCGAGCCGGGAGCAAGTTTGTTGATGTTGGCCAGCAGCGAGTCGGTCGCCGACTTGCCGGTGATGCCCAGCAGAGACACGAGCACCAGCAGCGCCGGGAACAGCGACAACACCCCGTAATACGTCAATGCCGCGGCGCGATCGGTCAGCTCATCGTCCTTGAACTCCCGCAGGGCGCCCTTGAACACGGCAGTCCAGGCCCGCCTGGGCAGCTTCGTCGGTGCGTCCGGTGCCCGGCGCTCCACCTCGGGCCCCGGCCCGACGTCCTCAGCTGCCGGCGCTTGGCGCGCCTGCGCCTCGTCGCCGCCCTGGTGTGCTTTACGCCCTGGAAGATGCAACCTCGTCATATCCTCCGGGTAACCCTCTCGGGCCCCACCTACGCCAGGAGGAGCGCGCCGCGTGCGCAGTGGGTGTCAGTTCAGGGCGTGGCAGAGGGTGGGGTCGCAGTCGAAGATCTAGTCGAGCCCGACGAGCCGCATCGTCCACAGCACGGACTCGGTGGGGCCGCACGCGCAGCCAGCCGTCGGCGTCGCGAGCGGCGTGGGTCGCCTTCCCTCTTACCTTGGCCCATGCCTGCCTTAACCTTGCGCCCATACCTGCGCTGCGACCCGAATCGGCCGCAATGCATTCACGCGAGCTTGACTGGGACGGGCGACCTGCCGGTAATGGCCAGCTGGGCGCGAATGCCTGGACACGACCGATCGGTCGGGATGGCGCCCAGGCGGCACCGAGCAAGTGACACCCGGGAAGTGGTCACCAACCCCGAGGCCGTGGAGCGGGGCGGGAAGGGGAATGCAAGGCGGCGCGCTTCAGCCATGCGCGAGCCGCCCCCGTCGGGAGAAATGTCACCGGGCGTTGCCCTCGGTGCGGACTCACGGTGGCGCGCTGCGGCTCATCGCTGCGGGCCTGGTCTGGTTTCGGCCGGTGGCCGACGACTGCCGTGCCAGTCCAGTATCAGAACTGTGGCATCGTCCTTGAGGTTGCCATGGCAGGCGTCCAGCACCGCGTTGGTCAGGCTTCGGACAGCTTCCCTTGGATGCAGCGCGCGGGTGTCGTGAACGACCGAGGCCAGGTCGACGGCTGCGGCACCGCGCTCCTGCATTCCGTCGGTGAGCAGGATCAAGCGGTCGCCGGGACGCAACTGCAGTTCCTGAATCCGGTAGGAGGCGGGTGCCGCCACACCGAACGGCAGGTTGACGGCGAGTTTGACCTCTTCGACGGTGCCGTCACGCAGCCGCAGCGGCCAGGGATGACCGGCGTTGACCAGTTCACACAGGCCCGTTTCGAGGTCGACGCACAGCAACTGCCCGGTGGCCAGGCCACGGCTGTGGCTCAACAGGGCCTGGTGGGCGTGGTTGGCTTGCTTGAGGGCGTCACAGCCACTGCGGCGTGCCCGCCGCAACGCGCCGACCAGCAAGGTGGCCAGCAGAGCGGAGTTCGTGTCATGGCCCATGGCGTCGGTGATGGACAGGTGGAGGCTGTCGCGGTCGAGGGTGTAGTCGTAGGTGTCACCACCGATGTCGTCGGCCGGGACCAGTCCGGCGGCGAGCGTGAACTGGTCCGCCTCGCAGCATGGGGCCGAGGGAAGCAGCTGGTGCTGGATCTCCGCGGCCAGGCTGGTCTCCGTGGTGCGCCGGCCCAGATGGTACAGATCAGTAAAGCGGCGGTCCGTGACGATGATGTAGGCCAGCGCGTGTGCCGCGTCGCGGACCTGTCGTAGCACGGTGTCGTCGGCGGACTGCAAGGTCACCTCCAGGACGCCAATGCAGTCGCCACGGTTGCTGACCGGTGTGATGACGCGCCGTCCGCCCTGGCCGTCCGGTTCCACATGCTGGCGCTGGCTCTGCAGAACGCTGTCGTAGACGCTGCCCCGCAAGTCGATTGTCTCGCTATGGTCCGCGAAACCACCGCCGGCCGCGGCGAGTCGTATCAGCCTCTGACCGATGAGGTCGACGAACAGGAAGGACACACGCTCCGCCCCGAATCGCTTGTGCAGGTCGTGTGCTACCACATCGACGGACTCCCCGGGCGGCGCCGCCTCCGCAGCGGTCAGCAACTCGCCCAGTTCCAGATCTCCACCCTCCACAGCAACCTCCCATCG
Source organism: Streptomyces sp. NPDC111744 (assembly GCF_055634995.1). Lineage (NCBI taxonomy): Bacteria > Bacillati > Actinomycetota > Actinomycetes > Kitasatosporales > Streptomycetaceae > Streptomyces > Streptomyces sp. NPDC111744. Next base: position 122,363 of record NZ_JBVKCG010000019.1, on the reverse strand, counting down.
GCTGCTGCAACTTTTTCCCCGAGTCTCCGCAACCTCACCTCCCTGTGCCCGTCTTGCACCGAGAGCGATCTGCTGCTGGTTGATACGCCGGACGATGCCTGGCCGGCGTACGGCTGCCCGCAGGGCAACGGGGAGGGTGTCGCCGTTTGTTGCCAGCCGTCCGGCCGCGACCAGCCCGGTAGGGACGGTCGGTGAGGTCGAGGACGGGAGCCAGAGGGAGGTTGCGCGGGTTCCGTCGCGCATGACGTCCTGGCGATCTCCATGCACTCGACATGCGCTGGTAGTGGAACGACCGTACGCAGCCGTGGCCCGCCCAGAACATCACTGGGCAGGCCACAGATGTGCGCGTGGTCCCGAAGGGCGGTCGCCTGCGCGGCGAAAGGCTCCATGAGGCTTCAGCCGAACGATCGTCCTCATGGGCAATAGGTGAGGCCCGGGGACACTGTCCCCTTCGCAACCACACCGTTGACAACGCAGTCGGCCGGTAAGGCATTCCCGTGCGGGCGGCTGGGCGGGAGCCGGTGTCGGGGCAGGCTCGGGCCGCGTGTGGGGACGGTCAGCTTGGTCTGCCGCCCGCCTGCTGTCAGGCTGCCGATTCCGCGCCCCCGTTCCGGGCCGGAATCGATGTCCACGAGAACCGGCTCTGGCGCAATTCTGTGGACCGACGTCATGGCCGCCCAGCCGTATGCCGGCACAGTCCTGTGACGGGTGGCTTCGCGCCGCGACCAGCCCGCCACCGTCACCCTCACCCGCCGAACACACGATGCCAGCCTCGCCACTCCCGGGAAACCCGCGGACCCGGACTCCGCGTCCAGCCTCCCGGCCGGCATGCCACACCTGCCCCACGGCCGGGACGTCCTAGGTCCTTTCCGGCACCGTGGGTACCCGCAGCCACGCGACGCCCGCGGCGGCCAGGAAGGCGAGCGCGCCGACGGCCATGCTGGCGCGCAGCCCGGTGCTGTAGTCGGCGGCTGTGGCGAGCAGGCTGCCGCCGAGCGCGACGCCGGCGGCGCTGCCGATCTGGCGGGCGGTGTTGAACAGGGCAGAAGCGGCACCCGCGTACGCCGTAGGCACGGCACTCATCACCGTGGTGGTCGAACCGGTGAGGGCGAAGGAGGTACCGAATCCCGCGGCCATCATCGGGGCGACCAGCAGCGGGTAGGCGGGATCGTCCCCCGCCGTGGCCCAGCCCGCCAGCCCCAAGGCAGCCAGGAGCATGCCGCAGACCACCAGCGGACGATCGCCGGTGCGACGGGCCAGCCGCCCGGACAGGACGGAGGCGAACATGGTCATCGCCACCGCCGGGAACAGCGCCAACCCGGTACCGAGGGCGCTGAAGCCACGCTGGTGCTGGAATTCCAGGCTGGCGGTGAACACCATGCCGTAGAAGCCGAAGTTGAACAGCAGGCCGACGACGGCTCCCCCGCTCACCCCACGAGAATGCAACAGGCCCGGCGGAAGGACCGGAGAGCGCGCCAGCCGCTCGCGCACCGCGAACGCCCCGGCTGCCAGCACGGCCAGGCCCACACCGGCAAAAACAGCCGGATCGGACCAGCCCCGCCTTCCGGCCTCGTTGAGCGCCGCGGTCAGCAGCGCCACCGCCGCCACCACCGCACACTGCGCCGGCCAGTCCAGGGCCCGGGCGGCATGCCGGGGCGAGCGCGCTACATGCCGCAGCGTCAGCACCAGGCAGCCCACACCGACAGGCAAGTTGATCAGGAACACCCAGCGCCAGCCCGCAGTGGAGACAAGCAGCCCGCCCAGCAGCGGCCCTGCAGCGGCCGCGACGCCCGCCATCGAACCCCACAGTCCGAAAGCCCGCGAGCGTGCGGCCGGCGCCGGGTAGGCCTGCTGGAGCAGGGCCAGGGAACCGGGCACGATCAGAGCCGCACCGAACCCCTCCGCCAGCCTGGCCCCAACCAGGAACAGGACGCCCGGCGCAAGCGCGCACGCGGCCGAGGACAGCGTGAACACCGCCACGCCCGTGCAGAAGACCCGTCGGTTGCCCAGCCGGTCACCCAGCGCGCCACCGGTCAGCAGGAACCCGGCGAAGACCAGGGTGTACCCATCGGTGATCCACTGGATACCGGTGAGCGAGGCCGACAGCTCCCGGCCGATCACCGGCACGGCGACGTTGATGGCCGTCACGTCCAGGATCACCATGAAATACCCGGCACACACCGCCAGCAACGCTGCCCAAGACCCTCGCCCGCACCCCGAGGCAGACCCAGGACAGGAGGCCGGCTCACCACCGCCGGCCGACTCCGCGAACGCCACGCCCCCACTCCGTCCCCTCCACCGAACACCACACCAAAAGCCACAACAAGGAACATTTGCCAGACTACAAGATCGCCCGGCTGCAGTTCGCGAACCTGCACTGGCCGGAATCCCGGAGCCGGCCGCAGCATTCCGATCACCGATTCGCACGCACCCCACCCACGGCACGATCTGAATGAGCCAGGCACGGCCTGTGCAGTCCGCCTCCGGCAGGGCGGGCGACGAAGGGGGGCCCGGCAGCAGCCGCTGCACGCCGTTCACACGCAGGAAACGCTACCGACCGGTCTGCCGCCCAGGCAGCAGCCGAATCAGGCGGCATCACCGTGCAGGGCCGACCGGCGGCGTGACCGTGCCTTCGTCCGGCCCTGCCTGCATCTCCTTGAGCTGCCGTTGACGTGCCCGTTGCCGTCGTCCGTAGGCCGCATAACGCACCTGGTCGTCTGTTTCCAGACTGGTGCCAAAAGCACCCCCCACCAACGCAATGGAGGTGACGAACCAGGCCAGGCAGATGTAATCGCCCACACCCACCGGGCGCCCGATGAACTTGTGAAGTACGGAAGCGGCCAGCAACAGGAACGACACAGCGACCAGAACCCCGAAGAGAACAGTGGCCAGAACGACAACCGCCAGCGCAACCGTGATCAGAGTGACCAGGTTGTAGGGATAGAAGGGATGGTGGCGGCCAGGGAGGTCACCGGCACGTTCCCACAGTTCGTGGTCGACGATGACCCACGCGGTCAGCGCCGACGCCGCCAGCACCGTGGTGACCACGTTCCGCCAGGTACCCAGCGCGGTAGCGAGATTCCAGGCGGCAGTATTCATGAACAACACCGTCGCCGTGGCAAACACACCCGCCAGCCCGCGTGACAGGGAACCGAACAGCCGCCAGGGACGGTTGGCATGCACCATCCCAGCAACCAGACGGACATGCCCACGCAGACCAGGCACGACGTAACGCCGTAGCATGTCAGAAGCGTCACCGGCGCTGGGGCCACCCTGGCGAGGCGGACGGCCGAAAACCTCCGGATGCCGCAGAGCACCGTCCTGCACGACGAGCTGCCGGGCAATGTCCACCACCGCCTGTCGAACCCGGCGCCGCAGCCGACGAGATCCCAGAGCCGGCAAGGAAATCACCGCAGCACGGTGTTCGGTGTCGATTTCGACGCTGACCGGCTGCAGCCTCGCACGCCGCGGGAGATCCGTCAGGAAGATGGCGATGTCCCACTTGATGCCTTGCAGGTGGTGGCTGACGGCATCCGCGATGTCCGAGACGGCCACCTGCTCGGCACCCACCAGCGGAGCGGTGAAAACGTCCACCTGCCACTCGACCCGGCTGCTCACACCCCGGGCGAGATACCGCGGCAAACGAGGAGCCAGAGCCCGAGCAATCTCCGAAGGCACACCAGGATCAGCGACAAGAACCAAACGCTGCCGACCAGACACCGGCGTCATCGCCCCCTGCACCCCACAGGCAGAACGGCCCGTACGCACCCCCACCACGACACAGAGCCGACCGCAAGTGCGCCCCACGCAACGCCCACCGGCTGGACCATCGCCCCCGGGAACGTGAGATGACCCGTGATCGGCACCGCCTTCATGAACTTCCTCTCCCACGAGGCTCACGCGCTCAAACGAGGAATGAAGCAGAGTCGATCAAAGGGACGGCCCGCGGGGAACAGTCACTGCCTCTCCCGGTGGGGCAGCCTTGGCGTGTGGCGCCGGCCTTCGCCCCCGAAGCACAAGCCAGACACCCGAGCGACGGGAAGGCCGAGCGCCGGGGCTCCGGAGTCCGGTCCGTCACCTACCCGACGTGAGGCCGGCGACAGCACAGGGACGGCAGCCTGACCGTCATCACCCCGCGTCACCAGTCAGCCGAAAGCGCGGGTGTCCATCCACCGGCGTAGCGTCGTCCCTAGGCAGCCCCGGCCGCCGCCGGGATCGAAGGCTTGAGTGCGAGGCATTGTGGCCAGAGGCAGCGACCAGCGAACCGAGGTACAGCAGACCCTCTTCTGCACCTCGGATCCCGATCAGAGCCGGGCCTACCTGGCCTCCATGTACGGCACGGGAATGCGTAGGGTCGCCCCTCAAAACGCCATGCGACGTTCCGGCACGAACGGCGAACGGCCAGTCGCCTGTGCCTGGACAGAGTGGCCATGCCCATGACGGTGGCGGTGGACATCGAGCCGCTCGACCGGGTCCTGGTGCAGGAGGTGCTTGATGGGCGCATCAGCGTCCGATTCGGGCGCGGCGACGCGGGCTTTCCTGCGGGCAGCGTCATGGTGCCGGCCCCGCCGGGAATGCCTTACCACACCGACGTGGACAGCATTTTCTCCGAGATAACAGTCCTGGACCTCAGCTTCCTGCGTGCCGTCGCTGGTCTGGACAATGGGAACGGTGGGGCCCCGCCGCTGCGCCTGCTACGGCCGCGCGAGGCGGCTTCCCCGACCCATACGGCACTGTGGCGGGTGGCGCGCCAGGACGCCTGGGATCTACTGGACGACACCGAAGCGCCGACGACGCCACTGGTCCTTGACGCGGCGGCCCGGCTGCTGGCCGCCGTCACCCTCACAGCCTTCCCGAACAACATGCGGTCACGGATCCGCTGCAGGCCGGCCCAGGTCACGTGGGGCGGAGACGGTACGCCGGGCGGTGGAGTTCATCCATGCACACGCCGACCGGCCCATCACCCTGAACGACATCGCTTCCGCGGCCGGCGTCTCGACCAGAGCCCTTCAGTACGGCTTTTGCCACCACCACGACACGACCCCCATGGCCTACCTGCGCAGCGTGCGCCTGGAAGGCGCCCACCAGGACCTTCGGTCGGCACGGCCGGGCGACGGGGAGACCATCGCCGTTGTCGCGGCACGGTGGGGATGGGGGACGCCGCGTACCTTCAGCCACGTCTACAGGAAGGTGTACGGCACTTGCCCCTCCCAGACCTTGCGCGCCCCGGCCTGACCGCTTGAGAAGTACGGCCGTTGGCAGGGCGCTTGCACCCGGCATCCTCCCGCAGACCCGCGAACCCCGTCGGTACCGTTCAGACCGCTGGAAGGCCAGGCCTCCCCCGACTCGGCCACGTCCTGCGCGTCACCGGCCGGTACACCACCCGGCCGAGGATGGCCCCCGTGGTCCGCGACGGCGGCACGATCAACCGCGTCGGCCGCTCGCAGCTCACCGACGTCCCCTTCGTGTTCGGCGACTTCATGCGGAACATCGACACGAGCCGGTGAGCGTCTCGCGGAAGCCGTGACACAAGCAGAACGACGGACGGACTGAGGCCCGCGCAACATGGAAATCGACCTGCCGCGCCAAGGGCCGCCCTCACCCGCGAGCCAGAACCGACGAGACCGCCCTGCCCACCGCACGCACCGCACAGCCTCGAAGCAGCCTCAGACACGAGATCACCAAGAGGCCGTCGATACGCCACTCCCCCGGACGCTCCTTCCTTCACAGCGTGGCAGCATGCCGGATCACTTCGGACAGGCCACTGCATCCTTCTGCAGTTCCACCGCCGCCAGCAGACTCAGCTTCGACTCCGCCTGACGCAACGCCTTCACCGCAGCGACCGAGGCGACATCCCCGGTGAAACCGGCGGCAGCCAGCCGGGAACGGACCCAGCGGGCGCGCAGCCGGGCGTCGGTGTCGGCGGCGGTGGAGGCGATGAGGGCGGCGGCACGTTCCAGGCCTGGGCGCTCCTCAGGCGACGGCCCGGCCAACGCGTCACGCACCGCCGCTCCGATCACATCCGCATCCCGGATCATCAGCACGAAGTTATGCTTGTCGCTCAGTTCCCCGATACCAGTAATGCGCATAATTGTGATCGCCAAGCGCACTGCACGCCAAGCAACTTGAGGATCCGCAGAGCCATTTGCCGGCGCGGCGCCCGACGGCCGCCACCCGGACAGGGACAAGATCACCCGACGCGGCTCCGGCGCGCCGACACTTCTCCCACACCGGCGCCCGAACGGGCAGACCCCGGGCCGGATCGTGACCGGTGGACGATGACCCGGTCGTCCGCGAGGGCGTCGCGGCGCAGCTGAACGGCCATCCCGACCTGTCCGTCGTCGGTCACGGCGAAACGGGCGCCGTTGCCGTCGAATTGTGCGCGCGGGAACAGTGTTCCGTGCGCGCCGGGAACAGCCGGTCCGGTCGGCACTGTTGCATCGACCGAGGGACCGGCGCCGCACGGGCGAGGAACACGGAGACCACAAGGTCGTCGCTCTGGCAGGATCCGGGCCCTCGGGATCGCGGTACGCCCGCCGCGCACTCGGACCAAGACGTGACTCTGCAGGAGGACTGTTTCATGACTGACCGGCCCTTGACGCTCATGGCAGTGCACGCCCACCCCGACGACGAGGCCACAGGAACCGGAGGGGTACTCGCGCAGTACGCGGCGGAGGGCATCCGCACGGTTCTCGTGACGTGTACCGACGGCGGTTGCGGGGATGGACCGGGAGGTGTCAAGCCGGGCGATCCCGGGCACGACCCGGCAGCTGTTGCCTTGATGCGCCGTCAAGAACTCGAAGCGAGCTGTGACGTCCTGAAGGTCAGCGATCTGGAGATGCTGGATTATGCCGACTCCGGGATGACGGGCTGGCCGAGCAACGACGCCCCCGGATCCTTCTGGCAGACCCCCGTGGAGGAAGGCGCCGCCCGACTCGCGGAACTCATGCGGCACTACCGACCCGATGTGGTCGTCACCTACGACGAGAACGGCTTCTACGGCCACCCCGACCACATCCAGGCCCACCGCATCACGATGGAGGCGCTGAAGATGACCGGGCTGACACCGAAGGTGTACTGGACGACGATGCCTCGCTCGATGATGCAGCGGTTCGGTGAGATCATGCGCGAGTTTCACGAGGACATGCCGGAGCCGGATCCCGCCGAGGCCGCCGCGATGGCCGAGATCGGCCTCCCCGACGATGAGATCACCACGTGGGTGGACACCACCGCGTTCAGCGATCAGAAGTTCGACGCCCTGGCCGCGCACGCCAGTCAGGGCGAGAACATCTTCTTCCTCAAAATGGGCAAGGAGAGGTTCGCCGAGTTGATGGGCACGGAGACCTTCGTACGAGTCCAGGACGCCACCGGCGCGGCCGTACCCGAGAACGATCTCTTCGCCGGACTGCGCTGACCCGCCCGTCAGACGGGACCCGGGAAGGCTCATCGGCCGCCCGGCGCGATCGAGCTTGCTCGCACGCCCGGAGGGCTTGTCCACGCGGGTTCCGCTCCGGCAGCCGGCGCCCAGGAGGCGGGCAGGCCCTCGTCGGCGGCGCCGGCGTGTGCCCGCACGCCGACGCCGCGGCAGAAGGGCGGCACGCGGCCGCCGGGCAGGGTCACGGCTGCGGGAGCGGGCCGGGGTCGCTTACTTTCCGCGCGATGGGCGAGCAGACTGCGGGTCGGAGCCCGAAGGGCGGCGCCGTGCGCCTTACTCAGGCTGCGGAAGAGGCTGTCGACGACCCGCAAGGCCACCCAGCCGAGGGGTTTCCTCACCCCTCGCTCGGGCTCGTCAGAGCTTCCCGCCGATCTCGCACGCCTGGCACGGCGGTCGGCCGCAGGTGCACTGCATGAGCGCGTCGAGGACCTCGCGGTCGTGGTAGAGGCATTCGTCCCGGCAGGTGTGGCGCGGGATGAATCCTGCCGGGATCTCGCCGGGCCACGGCTCGTGTCCGTCCCTGCAGCGGGCGAACCGCTCGGGGTCGGTGGAGTGCAGGTCGTGCATGTTCGACCGCGCCGCGTCCTCCAACTCCCGCACTCGCTCCACCAAGCTCTTGAGCTCGGCGGCGATGTCGGAGTACTGGTCGGCGCCAGTCCTTACGTGTGCGGCCCGGAGTGCCATTGCTGCGTTACCCAAAAACCTGCCGGCATCCTGAAGGTCGGTCACGTGATGCAATTGAATGCCGTTCACGCCTCGTACCCATACGGCGTCGATGCTGCTCACTGATCCACCTTCCCGGCGTACACCTTGGTTATGTGCGGGACAGTATGCGCGGCGCCGGCGCCTTCGCACAGGGAAAAATCACTCTGTTCAAGGACGCTAAAGGTATTGGTTGAACTCGTCCAGTGAGTTTGGGGTGAATCGGCTCACAGCAGGTGTGTCCTCAAGCAGCGATGGCATATGAGGAAGACCCACCGCTCATTCAGCTGGTGGATCTTCCTATGAGTCTTCTGCTGGTTACTTGTCCGCCGGGTGTTATTCGTTATCCGGCGACTGTGTAGGAGCGCGCTCCCGTCCCGGCAAGGCCGCCGCCGTCGACGATCAGGTACTCCGGGCGGATGGGGCGCCCGTCGAACCAGCACTCCAGGATCTCTCGGGTACCGGCCGCGTAGCGGGCCTGCGCCGAGAGGGTCGAACCGGAGACATGGGGCGTCATCGCCTCGTTCGGCATGGTGCGCCACGGGTGGTCCGGCGGTGGCGGCTGGGGATACCAGACGTCACCTGCGTAACCGGCCAGTTGTCCGCTGTTGAGCGCCTGCACCACGGCGTCCCGGTCGACGATGAGCGCGCGTGCGGTGTTGACGATGTACGAGCCGCGCTTCATGACGCCGAGCAGGTCCTCGTCGAAGAGGTTCCGCGTCTGCGGATGCAGCGGAGTGTGGATCGACAGCACGTCGACTGCGGAGGCCAGCGAACGCACGTCGGGGTGCCAGGTGACTTCCAGCTCCTCCTCGACCTCCTTGGGCAGGCGGTGCACGTCGTGGTAGTGCAGGTGGACGTCGAACGGCTTGAGGCGGCGCAGTACCGCCTGGCCGATGCGGCCGGAGCCGAGGACACCGACCTCCATGCCCTCGATGTCGTAGGCGCGCGAGACGCTGTCCGCGATGTTCCAGCCCTGCTTGGTGGTCACCCACTCGTGGGCGGGCACGAAGTTGTGCACCAGGTCGAGAATCTGCATGACTGTGTGTTCGGACACGCTGATGCTGTTGCTGTAGGTCACCTCCGCCACTGTCATGCCGTGGGCGATGGCGCTCGGCAGGTCGACGTGGTCCGACCCGATCCCCGCGGTGATCGCGAGTTTGAGCCGGGGAGCCGCTGCTATCCGCTCCGGGGTCAGATAAGCAGGCCAGAAGGGCTGCGAGATCACCACGTCGGCGTCGGGCAACTCGCGGTCCAGGGTGGAGTCGGGCGCTTCCTTGTCGCTGGTCACCACATAGGTATCGCCTCGGTCCTCCAGGAACCTGCGCAGTCCGAGTTCTCCCGAGACGCAACCGAGGAGTTGTCCCGGGGTGAAATCTATGGCTTGCGGGGTCGGCGCGGTCTGTCCGCCCGGATAGCCGGTGATGCTGGGAATCTCGTCGCGGGCGTAGTTCGGAGGGTAACCGCCCACGGGGTCGGGGTAGAGCACCGCAAGGATCTTTGCCATGGCCGTCCTCCATCGGTGAGGCCACAGTCCGGTAAACCGGCCGAGTACCGATGATCTCGCAATTTTAGTCGACCGTTCGCCGGAGCTGCAATCCCCGTCGTAGTTCGGCGCTGCACCCCACGCGAAATGCGGCCGGTAGCAACTGGATAGGTATGAGGGTCTTCAGACCCAAGGAAATCGAGTCACGGCCATGCATCGCGGACGACCACAGCAGGCCGCAGGGCGGTGTATGGGCTTGAAGAGGGGTCTCGACACTGTCTCGCATCCCGGTGATGCCGACTATCCGAACACAGCCTGTGCGACGGCCAGTCCGACGAAAACGGACCCGAGCCCGGCGATTACCGAGGCGACCACGTTGGCCGCCGCGAGAAACCGCGCTCCGGCCTCGGCCAGACCCAAGGTCTCGTAGGAGAACGTGGAGTAGGTGGTCAGGGCGCCACAGAAGCCGGTGCCCAGAAGGAGCTGCACATCCCGCGAGGCGGCCGAGGCCATGGCCGCCCCGGTCAGCGTGCCCAGGATCAGCGACCCGGTGACGTTGGCTGCGAAGGTGCCCCATGGAAAGGTGGTGGCGTGGCGGGCCTGGACCGTCTGGTCGATGAGGTACCGCAAGGGGGCGCCGACGGCGCCGCCGAGTGCGACGAGCAGGAACCTCATGTGCTCACGCCCTCCCGGCCCTGGTAGTGGACCACCTCGACGTCTTCCACGATGACCAGGCCCTCGATGTGCAACTCGGCCAACTGAGCCACGAAGGAGCGGATCCGCTCCTCCTGATCGACGATGACGACCGCAGCCGGCAGGTCGTCGGCCATGGAGAGCAACCGGGTCGTGTGAACGACCGAAGACGCCCCGAACCCCTCCACACCTCGGAACACCGTCGCCCCGGCCAGCCCGGCCGCGTGGGCACGGTGCACAATCTCCGTGAACAGGGGCTTGTGATGCCAAGTGTCGCTGTCGTCCACGAAAATGGTCATGCGCAGCGCGCGTCCAGTGAGTCTCATCTCGATCCCCTCATGACCATGACGACCCGGCGTGCGCCGACCACGCCGATCTTCACGGCGACCATCGCTACGACGACGGTCGCAACCAGGTACGCCAAGGCGAGGCCGGCCCTCTGCTCCCGCACCAGACGCTCGATGTCGACGCAGTACGTGGAAAAGGTCGTGAAGCCCCCAAGGACCCCGGTGCCGAAGAACGGGCGCAGCAACGGGTGCACCGCCCACACCTCAGTGATCGCCACCACGAACGCGCCGATGATCAGACAACCCACGGCGTTCACGCACAGCGTCGTCCACGGGAAGTCCGCCTTGCCTGTCGGCCACAGCAATGCCGCCGCATACCGGGCGCAAGCGCCTATTGCCCCTCCCGCGGCGATCACGGCAAGCACATATTGCCGGCGCCGGGCGTCCCGGCGCAGCCGCGCTTCTACCACTGCGGGACTTTCCACCATTGCGGTCGCCAGGGAATGCTTCGTGGAAGGGAAGGGTCACCCACGTCGTCCGTTCCAGACGACGCCACACCATCTGCCCTGCAGGGCTTGCTCTGCACCGTCATCCGGCCGCTCTACTGATGGGTCCCACCCTAAGCCTTGGGGCGGACAGTGCGGCAGATGGCGGTCACGTGGGCCGCGACGTAGTGCGCCGGCTGTCGGGGCAGGTCGTGCCAGTTCTCTCGGGATCGGTTTCTGCGGCGGCTATACGGCTCCCCCATATTGAATTACGAGTTGCCCGCCTGTGTGAGACATGACAGACCGGAAGATCCGTGCCACGTAGTGCAACGACTTGACACGTGGATTCGCGAGACGTCTCCTGGAAGAGAGGAAGCAAAAACTCTCTGGTGCGCCCCTTTTTGGGGGTGCCGCAGATGACCGGGCTTGGCCAGCACCCACCCGGCAGGGAGGCTGCTGATGACAACCTATGAATATCTATGCAGCCGCTGTGGACCTTTTGATGTGAAGTTGGCGCTCGGGACGGCGCCGACGGCGCACGGCTGCCCTGTCTGTGCAGGCACTGCGAGACGTGTGTACTCCTCGCCCGGTTTCCCTCGGACGTCCCACGGGGTGGCCGCTCTCCATGCTCGGGAAGAGCAGGCCAGTGAGGCACCGGAAGTAGTTTCCGATGTGCCACCACGCGGCAGGGTGGAACGGCACGTGCATCCCGCGCTCTCGCGGTTGCCGCGTCCCTGAGGGCGGTGGTCGACAAGGCAGAACGTCTCCTGAGCCGACGTCCGAACAAGGATGTCGTTCCCGTAGCGGTGCGAGGGATGCGCATCGTGCCAGGCCGGCCGGGAGTCGAGACGCAATTCGTCGACGGCCGGAGGCGGCGCGAAGCCGCCTTTCCCCCCGCGGACTTAGGAGGTGCGTCCCATGGCAAATGTGGGACTGCTCTTCGTCGGTGCCGTTCTGTTCGTGAACGGGCTGTTGCTGCTGAAGAAGGTCGATGCCAAGTCCGCAGCAGTGTTCAACCTCTTCGTCGGTGGGCTGCAGGTACTGACGCCGACCTACCTCATTTTCACGGCCGGCAACGACCCCATGAAGATTCTGGCGGCATCCGGGATTTACCTGTTCGGATTCACCTATCTGTATGTGGGAATTGTCCTGCTCGCCGACATCGACGCCATCTGCGTCGGCTACTACTCCCTCTTCGTGGCCATCGTCGCCCTAGGGTATTCGTTCGCCAATTTCCACCTCTTCAAGGACTACCCGTTCGGAGTCATCTGGCTCTACTGGGCCTTCCTGTGGTTCCTGTTCTTCCTGCTGCTCGGTCTCAAGAAGACAGGCCTGTCCGCGTATGTGGGCTGGGTGACGGCGATCGAAGGCTGGGTCACCGGTGTCATTCCCGCGGCGCTGCTGCTTTCCGGCTACTGGAAGCACACCACGGAGATCGCGATCGCCCTGGGCGCCTTCGGTGTCGTCGTATTCGCGGCGCTGTGGCCGCTCACCAGGAAATCGCGGCAGCCGGCCACGACCGGATCGACCGGATCGACCGGAGGCACGGGCACAACGTCCTGACCGGATCAGAAACGAGGAAAGTTGTCATGCCCGAAGTTCTCTTCAAAGTGGACCACAGCAAGTCCATGCGTGACCAAGACGTTCCCGGACACAACAGGTGGCACCCGGACGTCCCCATAGCCGCCATGGTGAAGCCAGGATCGGAGTTCCGTATGGAGTGCCGTGACTGGACCGACTGCCAGGTCGGCAACAACGACACCGCCGACGACGTACGTGACATCGACCTGACCATCCCCCACATGCTCAGCGGCCCGATAGGCGTGGAGGGCGCGGAACCCGGCGACCTGCTCGTCGTCGACATCCTCGACCTCGGTCCCGTGCCCCAGCAGACCGGGGACGCGGCGGGCCAGGGCTGGGGCTACACCGGCATCTTCGCCAAGGCCAACGGCGGAGGCTTCCTGACCGACTACTTCCCGGACGCCTACAAGGCGATATGGGACTTCCACGGCCAACAGGCAGTCTCCCGCCACCTGCCCGGCATCCGCTTCACCGGAATCACCCACCCCGGACTGTTCGGCACCGCCCCGTCCGCCGAAATGCTCGCCCGCTGGAACGCCCGCGAGAAGGCACTGATCGACACGGATCCGAACCGCGTCCCGCCGCTCGCCGTACCGCCGGACGCCACCAACGCGCTCGCCGGCACGGCCACCGGAGACCTCGCACGGCGCATCGCCGAGGAAGGCGCACGCACGGTGCCGGCCCGCGAAAACGGAGGCAACCACGACATCAAGAACTTCACCCGGGGATCGAGGGTCTTCTACCCCGTACACGTCAAGGACGCGAAGCTCTCCGGAGGCGACCTGCACTTCAGTCAGGGCGATGGAGAGATCACATTCTGCGGCGCCATCGAGATGGGCGGCTTCATCGACTTCCACGTCGACCTGATCAAGGGCGGCATGGAGACATACGGCATCTCCACCAACCCTGTCTTCATTCCGGGCAATGTCGAGCCGAGGTACACGGAGTTCCTCACCTTTATCGGGATCTCCGTCGACCACGACACGGACACGAACTACTACTTGGACGCCACGCTGGCCTACCGCCGGGCCTGCTTGAACGCCGTCGAGTACTTCAAGAAGTTCGGCTACAGCGGAGAGCAGGCCTACCTGCTGCTCGGCTCCTCCCCCATAGAGGGACGTATCAGCGGCATCGTCGACATCCCCAACGCGTGCTGCTCGCTGTACGTACCCACCGCCATGTTCGATTTCGAGGTCCGGCCGAGCACAGCCGGTCCGGCGAAGGCCGACCGCGGCCAGTGCGCGTTGGCCGGTGCCTGAAACGCACACCCCCGGCCCGCGCAGTTCCGTCGGCTGCGCGGGCCCGCCGCGTCGGCGAGGCGGGCGAGACGGGCGTTGCAGCGGCCAGTCCAGCATCGTGGTCCCGGTCGTCCTGGCGCTCGACGGGGACGGCGGTGCGGCGGTCACCGTCAGCCCACGGGACGATCGGGGCCATCAGTACCAGCAGCGTCGGCTGCGCCGCCGGCCAGGCCGGTCCCGACCTCCTCTGGCGTCACACTTAGTGCGTTACCGCAGGAAGTGGCCAGAGCCAGCATAAAGTGACATAGCAACACGTCTGCCGCAATTCCCGTTGAACGGGGTGTGGAGCAACGGATGCAGAGTCATTCATCTGTGGCCCGAATCGATCAGGACGGCAGCGCCCGCCGTCGTATCGATGTTCTGTCCTCATAGCCGACCCCGACGGCCCACGCGCGCAGGGTTTCAGGAGGCACCGTGCTCACCGCGTTCATCCACGCCTTCAAGACGCCCGACCTGCGCAAGAAGCTGCTCTTCACGCTGGGCATGATCGTGGTCTACCGGCTCGGTACCCACGTCCCGATCCCCGGCGTCAACTACAAAGCCGTCCAGGCCTGTGTGGGCGAGGCCTCCGGCAACCAGGGGCTGTTCGGACTGGTCAACCTCTTCAGTGGGGGCGCGCTGCTGCAGATCACGATCTTCGCGCTCGGCATCCTGCCGTACATCACCGCCAGCATCATCCTTCAGCTGCTGACCGTGGTCATCCCGCGTCTGGAAGCGCTGAAGAAGGAGGGCCAGGCCGGCACGGCGAAGATCACCCAGTACACCCGTTACCTGACGGTGGCCCTCGCCGTCCTGCAGGGCACCGGCCTCGTCGCCACCGCCCGCAGCGGCGCCCTCTTCTCCGGCTGCACGGTCGCCTCCAGCATCATTCCCAACCGGTCGGTCTTCACCACCGTCACGATGGTGATCTGCATGACCGCGGGCACAGCCGTCGTCATGTGGCTCGGTGAGCTGATCACCGACCGCGGTATCGGCAACGGCATGTCGATCCTGATGTTCATCTCGATCGCCGCTTCCTTCCCGTCCGCGCTGTGGGCCATCAAGAAGCAGGGCACCCTGGCGGGCGGCTGGATCGAGTTCGGCGCCGTCATCCTCGTCGGCCTCGCCATGGTCGGCCTGGTCGTGTTCGTCGAGCAGGCCCAGCGGCGGATCCCGGTCCAGTACGCCAAGCGCATGATCGGCCGCCGGTCCTACGGCGGCACCTCGACCTACATCCCCGTGAAGGTGAACCAGGCAGGCGTGATCCCGGTCATCTTCGCCTCCTCGCTGCTTTCCATCCCGGCCCTGGTCGCACAGTTCTCGGGCGGGGACTCCGTCTGGAAACGGTGGATCACCCAGAACCTGACCAAGGGCGACCATCCGATCTACATCGCGCTCTACTTCCTGCTCATCGTGTTCTTCGCGTTCTTCTACGTCTCCATCTCCTTCAACCCGGAGGATGTCGCGGACAACATGAAGCAGTACGGCGGCTTCATCCCGGGCATCCGGGCCGGGCGGCCTACCGCGACATACCTGTCGTACGTGCTCAACCGGATCACCTGGCCGGGTTCGCTGTATCTGGGGGTGATCGCCCTCGTCCCCACCATCGCGCTGGTCGGGTTCGGGGCGAGTCAGAACTTCCCGTTCGGCGGTACCAGCATCCTGATCATCGTGGGTGTCGGCCTGGAGACCGTGAAGCAGATCGAGAGCCAGCTCCAGCAGCGCAACTACGAGGGCTTCCTCCGCTGACCCCGGGCGCCGGGGCCGGGGGCCTGCTGGCATCACGACGACGGACATAGCCGGTGATGTCGGCACAGAGCATCATCCGAGCTGCGACTTCAGTCGTTCCGTCGCCGAAGGAGCCGACATGGGCGGCCCCGAACCGATCAGCGCCGTGGTCATGGTGCGGTCGTGGCCGGCGTCGTCCTTCGTCGTGGGAACGGTCACGGTGGTAGCACCGTTGTCCGTGGTCGCGTCGACACGGTAGGCGGGCGCGTCGGAGGGCACGGTGACGTCGACCGAACCGTTCGTCGTGGTCGCGGTGACGCCCGACGGTGAGGTCACGCAGTCGAGGAGCACGTCGCCGTTGACGGTTGCCGCGTGGAGCCGGCCCGCTTCGAGCGCCACAGTGCGTACCGAGCCGTTGCGGGTCGTCAGTCGCACGGAGCCGTCGCCCCGTCCTGAGCGGGTCACCGTCACGTCGCCGTTGACGGTCGTCAGGTCCAACGCGTCCGCCGCACCGGCGACATCGATCCCCGCGTTGCGTGCCGTCACGGTGACGCTCATACCGTCGGGGACCTCCACGCGCGGCATACGGGGGCAGGATCCGTCCTGGCCGGTCCGGTCGTCGCACGACAGGTCCAGCGTCCAGGTGTCGTCGTGGTGCGACCAGTGGCGTCTCACCCCGTCGTCGACGACCGCCACCTGGCCGTCGGTTGCCCGCAGTCGCAGACCGTTGTCGGTCGTGATCACCAGGTGCCTTCCGGTGTCACCGGCGGAGAGAGCTCCGGCCGACTCGGGACCTCCATGAGCACCGCCGTCGTCGCCGCCGCATGCCACGGCGGCGAGCGGGAGCACGGAAAGCACCACGGCCAGACCTCGCAGCCGCCTCGCAGGCATCCTCTTCATGCACTGTCGGATGCCCGGCCCGGGCGCTGTCATGGCAGTGGTGACGGGCGTAGACGGCGAAGGTGTACGCGGTCTCGGCGGTCAGGCCCATCACGGTGACGCGGTGGGTGGTGGAGGCGGCATCCGTGGTGGTCTCGGTGACGCCGTGGGTGGTGGAGGCGGCATCCGTGGTGGTCTCGGTGGCGCCGCTGACGCGGACGGCGTCGTAACCGGTGACGCCCCCGACGACGGTCGCCTCCTTGGTGGTGGTCACTCAGCGGTGCTGCTCCCGGGCCCAGTCGCCGAGTACGGGGACGCACATCTCGGCGAAGTACTCGTAGTCGGCCGGGGTGTTGTAGACGTGGGCGGACACGCGCAGACAGCCCATGCCGTCGAAACTGGTGAAGGCCGCCTCGACGGCGAGTTCGCGGGCCACTCGGTCGCGGAGCGCGTCGGCCTCGATCCGGCTGCGCCCGAGACCGTCGGGCAGCCGAACCAGGCGCATGCCGGGGACGGGCATCCCGACGTCGACCCGGCTGTCGTCACCGGTGAGCCGGGTGAAGGCGGCGCCGATGACGTGGGCGGCGTAGTCCGCCAGCCGGTCCATGTACCGGCGGGCGGCGGACCAGCCCCAGGTGTGCTCGACGAAGTCGAGGGACGTGGGAGCGGCGAGGTAGGAGGTGGCGTCGAGGGTGCCCTGCTGGTCGAAGCGGTCGGGGTACGGTTCCTGGGCGCCCCATGAGTCGATCAGCGGGTGGAGCCGGTCCCGCAGGGGCCCGCGGGCGACCAGGACCGCGGTGCCACGCGGGGCGCAGCCCCATTTGTGGAGGTTGCCGGTCCAGAAGTCGTACGTCGCGTCGGCGAGCGGTGTGGCGAGCAGACCCGGCGCGTGAGCGCCGTCCACGAGCATCGGTATGCCCCGCCGGCGTGCCTCCGCGCCGATCCGCTCGACCGGCAGCCTGCGTGCGGTCGCCGAGGTGATCTGGTCGACCACGACGAGGTCGGTGGCCTCGCCGATCTCGGCGGCCACGGCCTCGTACGCCTCGTCCTCGCCCGCGCCGAGCGGTACCCGTGCCGTGCGCACCCGGCCGCCCCAGCGGCGTGCCAGCCTTTCGGCTCCCATGGTGACGGCCCCGTAGCCGTGGTCGGTGACGACGATCTCCCCGCCACGGCGGCGTCCGAGCGCGGCGTAGACCACACTGGCGCCGGCACTGGCGTTGGGCACCAGGGCGAGGTCACCGGCGTCGACGCACAGGAAGTCGGCCAGCTCGACGCGGGTGGCGGCGAGCCGCCCCGGCAGTTCCGGGAACCACACCACCGGGGCGCGCTCCATCTCGGTGCGCAGCTCGGCCTGCCGCTCCTGCGCCACCAGCGGAACGGCGCCGAACGAGCCGTGGTTCAGGTGTTTCAGCGCCGGGTCCAGGGACCATGCGTCGGCGGCGGGTCCGCCGTCGGCCAGCATCAGGGGGTGCGGCGCGACGGCCACCTCGGTCTCATTCACGTCAGGAAGCCTCCGGGAGCACGGCGATCACTCGGCATCCTGACACGACGGTGACCGTGCTCCCTGGGCCGGGTCGACGGTGGGACCCTGACGTCAGTGAGGCCGAGGCGGGCGCGGGGAACTGCGGACCGCCTGCTCAGCCTGTTGATGCGTTCACTCCACGGGCCATGTGTGTGCCGCCGCGTTGAGGTGCATGTAGTCCATGTACGTGGTGGTCATCCGCCGCAGCGCCTCCCGGCGGTCGGAGGTGCCGGTCCGCTCCAGGTGGTGGACCGTCTCCGCCTGCCACAGGGCGCCGTTGCGGGCGTTCACGCAGCGCTGCTCGATGATGCCCAGCATGGGCTCGCGCCAGGAGGCGTCCAGGCCGGCCAGCTCCAGGCCCCGGTGTGCCAGCGGCAGCAGGCGTCTCAGCACAAGTTCCGTGACCGGTACCTCGCCCACCCCCGGCCAGTACAGACGGGCGTCGATGCCGTCACGGGCCGCCGCGTGCAGGTTCTCCCCGGCGACCGCGAAGGACATCCGTGACCACACCGGACGGTCCTCGTCCACGAGGGCGCGCGTCAGGCCGTAGTAGAAGGCGCCGTTGGCGATGGTGTCGGCCACGGTGGGGCCGGCGGGCAGGACGCGGTTCTCGATGCGCAGGTGTGGCCCGCTGCCGGTGACGGCGTAGACGGGGCGGTTCCAGCGGTAGATCGTGCCGTTGTGCAGGGTGAGTTCCCCGAGCTGTGGCACTTCACCGGCGTCGAGGGCCTGCTGCGGGTCCTCGTCGTCGCACAGGGGCAGGAGCGCCGGGAAGTAGCGCACGTTCTCCTCGAACAGGTCGAAGACACTGGTGATCCACCGCTCCCCGAACCACACCCGCGGCCGTACGCCCTGGGCCTTGATCTCCTCGGGACGGGTGTCGGTGGCCTGCTCGAACAAGGGGATGCGGGTCTCGCGCCACAGTTCCTTGCCGAAGAGGAAGGGCGAGTTGGCGGCGAGGGCGATCTGCACGCCCGCGACCGCCTGGGCCGCGTTCCAGTAGTCCGCGAAGTCCTTGGGGGCCACCTGCAGATGGAACTGGGTGCTGGTGCAGGCGGCCTCCGGGGTGATCACGTCGGCGTACATCGAAAGGCGCTCCACGCCCTCCAGCCCGATCCGCAGGTCCTCGCCGCGCGCCGCGAAGATCTGCTCGTTCAGCAGCCGGTAGCGCGGATCACCGGACAGGGCTTTCTCGCCCACGTCCGGTTCCCCCAGCGTCGGCAGGATGCCGATCATGATCAGGTGGGCGCCCACCGTCGCGGCGCGGTCCTCCGCGTGGTTGAGCGCGTCGCGGATCGTCTGCTCCCAGGCGCCGGGGCCGCCGGAGGTCAGCTGCCGGGGCGGGATGTCGATCTCGAGGTTGAAGCGGCCGAGCTCGCTCGACCAGGCGGGGTCGGCGATCGCTCGCAGTACCTCGGTGTTCCGCATCGCCGGCAGCCCGTCGTCGTCCACCAGGTTGAGCTCGATCTCCAGGCCGACCTGGGGGCGCTCGCTCTCGAAGCCCGTCCCGCGCAGCATCTGCGCCAGTACGTCGAGACAGGTGTGCATCTTCTCGCGGTACCGGCGCCGGTCCTCGCGTGTGAACACCCGGGCCGGCACATCACGTCCCATCGGGCCCTCCCGAGTCCCCTCGGCGGATACCTGCCGTCCCAGCGTCGCACTTCCCGGGTGTCCCGGACAGTCGCCGAGCCGCCGGCTCACGGGGTGCGCTCGGCGGGGAGGCGCAGAGTGACCAGCCGAGCTCCGGCCGCCTTTCAGCCTGCGCATGCCAAGAACGTCGTGGATCGGTGGTTCTACCGAGCCGGGGGGTGGGGGCCGGGCTGGAACGGCAGCCCCCGCGGATGTTCCCCGTCGCCGGTGGAGGAGGCGATCTCCGCGCGTACGGACCGGGGTCCCCGAGGGCCGTCTGGCTCGACGGCGTCGCCCTGGACGCCGCCCTTCGGCCCGAGGCGTCTGCCCCCCGGACATCGTCCGCTCGGTCCGGCGCGCCGGAACCTCGCGCAACCGTCCGGACCACGACCCGACGGCCCTCCGGACGCGTCCTGAACAGGGCCCGTCGAAACGGCCGTGGACCTCAGTCGCGGTCGGGGCGGACGACCAGTTCGGTCTCCACCAGCCGGTTCAGATGCCGGCGGGCGTCCTGGGTGCTGAGCGGCGGCGACTGGCGCAGCCGTTGGAGAGCGAGGCCGTCGGCCAGCGCGGCGAAGCGGACGGTGAAGCCGTCGAGGTCGTCGGCGGCGAACTCCCCGTCGGCGACACCCCGTTCGGCCAGGGCACGGATCTGCTGGTGCCAGGCCGCGTAGCGCTGGGCCTGGCCACGGGCGAACGCCTCGTCGGTGTCGGGGTCACCGGCGTTCCAGTAGTCGAACCACATCCGCCAGTGCCGGTCGGTGTCCTCGGTGAAGAGCGCGTCGACGAGCAGCCGCAGCGCCTCGGCACCACTGCCGGCCTGCTCGGCGGCCTCGCTGAGCGCCGCGTAGTACCGCTCGATGTGCAGCACCATGGCCTCGGACAGGATCTCCTGGACGCTGCCGAAGTGATAGGTGACCGTCCCGACGGAGACCCCGGCCGCCGAGGCCACGTCCCGGACGCCCACCGAGGCGTAGCCGCGCTCTGCGATCAGCGGGACGGCCGCCTCGACGATCAGCCGGCGGCGGACCTCGGTGGGCTGACGGGTGCGGTCGGCGGCGGCCACGGCACGGCGCGGGGCCTTCATGGGGCGCTGTGGCTTCGCGGCGGTCATCCCGACGTCCTCGCGCTGGTGTGGTGCCAGGAGCGCTTGACCACTGTCTCTCCGTTCGCCCGTGCCTCGATACGGCTGTCCATGACGAAGTCCGCGGCCGTGGCGCGCAGCTCCGTCCGCGTCATGATCTCAGCGTCGTAGCCGTCGCCGCGCCGCAGCCGGATCCGCCACTTGGACACGGCGCTCGCGGACAGCGGGTCGTCGCCGCGGATGCGGTACGTCTCCCGGGCGCTCTCCTCGTAGCGGAGCCCGTCCGGGTACGTCCGTGATCCGCCGTAGTTGGGGTCGACCTCCAGGGTCCACTCCCCCGCCGCGACGTCGTGCGTGACGAGCCGTTCGGGTCGCGGCTCGGCGGGCTGGTCGTAGGTGACCGGCAGCGGTGGCGCCTGTTCCGGTTCCTCGAAGACGATCGGCGTTTCCTCGACGGCCGCTCGCACGGGCAGGAGTACGGCGCTGTCGGCGGGTACGACCCGCAGCTCGCCGCGCTCGCCGTGCGGCCACACCCACGGCCAGTACGCGTCGGAGACGGCGACCCGGACCCGGTGGCCGGGCGGGAAGGCGTAGCCGATGCCGGTGAGTTCGACCTCGACGTCCTCGTACGTCCCGGGGGTCCACTCGACCGCCTTGTCGCGGCCATGCCTGCTCAGCAGGTTGAGCACACCGCGGGTGACCAGCGTCGAGGAACCGTCGGAAGCGACGTCGCACAGCCGGACGATCACGTGGGCGCGCGGGGTGGCGCTGTCCAGGCGCAGCCGGACGCGCGGCCGGCCGAGGATCTCGGCTCGCTCCGCGAGGGGTTCGGAGTCGAAGCACACCGAACGGCCGTCCTCCTCGCGCTGGTCGGGCGGCAGGTCGCCGGCGTTGCCGAAGGGGAAGAACCGGCCGGCGTCGAGGCCGGTGTGCTGCGGGGAACGGACGAGGACCGGGGTACGGGTGCCGGGTGCCAGGGCGCGCTCGGTCCATGTCACCTTCGGGGAGGGCCAGTCGGTCTCCCCCACCCAGCGGCCCGGCATCGTGTCGTACGAAGTGGCGGGCGGGACCGGGTCGTTGATCCAGGCGCGCAGCAGCGGTTCGCGCATCACCCCGGTGTCGGTGTCCTTGAGGTGGTGGTCCCACCAGCGCAGGGTCTCCTGGAGGAAGCCGATCGCCGGGCCGGGCGGCAGCCCGCGGTCGGGGTACTGGTGGGACCAGGGGCCGATCAGTCCGCGCACCCGGTCGGCGGGGAGGTGCTCGACCAGGCGCAGCACGGTGTCACGGTAGGGGTCGTGCCAGCCGCCGACCGCGAGGACGGCGGCGTCGATGGCGGTGTAGTCCTCGCAGACGCTGCCGTGCTTCCAGTAGGTGTCGCGCTGCTGGTGGTCGAGCCAGGTGTGCAGGAGGGGTTCGAGGGCGTCGAGGCGCTCGCGCCACATGGGCAGCCAGCGGTCGGTGCCGACGTTCGCCGGTTCCGGGGGCCGGGAGGCGAAGGCGAGCATGGTGCCGGCCCAGGCGAGCATGTCGATGCCGAGGACGGCGCCGCCGGTGTAGTGGACGTCGTTGTCGTAGCGGTCGTCCGTGGAGCAGACGGTGACGATCGCCTTGAGCGGCTCGGGGGCGAGGGCCGCTGTTTGGAGGGCGTTGAAGCCGCCCCAGGAGATGCCGAACATGCCGACCTTGCCGGTGCACCAGGGCTGTGCGGCAAGCCAGTTGACGACGTCGACGCCGTCCGCGAGTTCCTGTGCGTCGTACTCGTCGCCGGGAGTGCCCTCGCTGTCGCCGTGGCCGCGGATGTCGACGCGGACGGAGGCGTAGCCGTGTCCGGCGTACCAGGGGTGGCGCTGGGCGTCACGGGGTGCGGTCCAGTCGCTCTTGCGGTACGGGAGGTATTCGAGCAGCGCGGGCACGGGGTCGGACCCGGCGTCCACGGGCCGCCAGACGCGGGCGTGCAGCCGGGTGCGGCCGTCTCGGGTGGGGATCCAGAGGTCCTCGTGGACGACCTGGCGCTCGAACTGGTCGCGGTACTTCACGAAACTCCTTCGGCCACGAGGGCGTTGACGGGTTGCCAGCGGCGGACGCGATGGCCGTCGCCGAGGTCCGTCCAGATGTCGTCCGCCTCGGCGGCGTCCGCCCAGTCCGGGGCGTCGTCGGTCAGGGGCGGTGCGTCGGGGTCGGGTTCGAGGGCGGCCGCCATCAGCCGGCGGGTGTAGGGGTGGCCGGGCGCGTCGAAGACGGTCTCCGTGGGGCCTTCCTCGACGACGACTCCGTGCCGGTCGCGTGGCGGTCGCGGAGTGCCACCGCGGGTGAACCCGCCGGTGCGGGCCGGCGCGTCCATGCCGTCGTGTGAAGGATGTTCGACGAGGTTGCGGCTTTGTGGGCGGCAGGATCGGACACGGCTGCCTGCCGGGGCGTTCGCGGCAGCGGAGACGAGGTGCGTCTTCGTCGTCAGCCCGCCACGGGACCGGCCGGCGGGCGCCCATCCCCCTCCCCCGGCGGAACAGCGGGACGGCTCACCCCACTACGTCGGAGAGCACGTCATGTGACATCTGGACACAGGGCACGAGGTGACCGCCGGACCTGCCGTGCCCTACGGAGTCAAGGCAGGTTCCCGCTGTGCCGTGCCGTGCGCCGCTACCTGCCGTCGGCGACTTCCAGGCGGTGACGGCGATGAGCCCCATCCAGTTCCAGAAGCAGATCAGGCTCCAGGAGGCCCGGCTGCTGCCGGCCACCCACCCCGGCGACGTCACCGGCGTCGGCCAGCGCGTCGGCTACGACAATGCCTCGCAGTTCAGCCGGGAGTACCGCCGCCAGTTCGGCGCGCCCCGAGCCGGGACGCCGCGCGACTGCGCGGCCCCAACCGGGCGGCCGCGAGCGTCCTGCCCTGAGCAGACCGGGGAGCGGACCCCGCCCGGGCGACGAACGGCACCCCCCTGGACGAACTGATTCCGGCGCCCTACGCGGCTTACGTGCCCTGGGCGAAGAAGGCCATGGACGAGTTCACTGGCGGCCGGCCCCGACGCGGTCCGGCCGCCCAGGCCAAGTGACGGGTACGGCCTAGCCGCACGTCAGTGTCGGTGTCCCCCAGTCTCCGTGGTCGTTTCCGTTGCCGTCGCCCGCGTCACCGACCTTGAGGTCGATCACCTGGGCACCGCTGACGTCGACGTCGACCGGCACGGCGGCCTGTTTGCCGCGGATCGTCGGCGTGGTCACAAGGGTTCTGCCGTCGGCGATCACGGAGAACGTCACCGTGCCCGCCCCGCCCGTCTCGTCGTCGACACCGACGTCCGCCGTCAACCGCGAGCACTTTCCCGCGAGATAGAGTTCGACGTCGCTGACGGAGTTGGTGCCCAGGCCCTTGGCGTGGCCGACCCCGGCGATGGTGATCGGGCGGCCGTCGCCGGCGGCCTGCTCGCCGACGCTGCTGTCACGCTCCACCGGGCCCCACCCGTTGGTGGACGACAGGAACGACAGGTCGCTCACCTCGCTCTTCCCGGCCGGCGGAGCCGGCGGGATCCCTCCGACGATGCGCTCGTCGCCGCCGGTGGCCTGCCGCCCGCTCTGCCGGTAGCGGACCGTGGCGGTGAGCGCCGAGGCGGACGGCAGCGTCCCGGCCGGCGGCTGGACCTGCCAGGTGAAGGTGGCCGACGTGCCGGATCGCAGGCGGTCGACCGATGTGGGGCTCGTGGCAGTCACGCTCCAGCCGTCGGGCGCGGCGAGCGACGCCGTCAGCCGGGAGGCGGTCGGCCGGTTTTCCGGCACCCGCACCGTCGCCCGGGCCGTGAAGGCCTGTCCGGGCTGGGCGGTGTCCGGCACGTCCAGGGTGACGTCCGTTCCCGGGCGCTTCGGCATCGCGTAGGTCCGGGCGTCGTAGCGCGGGCTGTCGTTCTGCGCGACGCGCAGGGGCGAGGCGTAGCTGCCGTAGTCGGTGAGTGAGACGTTGCCGAGGCCGCCGGTGCTGCCGTCCAGGTTCCACACGGCGATGGCGATGCTGTTGTGGCCGTTCGGGTTCAGGATCCCGTCGGGGACCGGGAAGGTCTTCTGCGGACCGAGGTAGTTGACGTAGTTGCCGACCTGCCAGCCGTTCACGAAGATCGTGGCACGGTACTTGCGTGCCGGGTCGTCGGTGAAGGTCAGCCCCAGCGAGGTGTCCTGACCGTGTGGCAGGTCCAGGCTGACGTCGGTGCGGTACCAGGAGACCCCGGGACGGGTGTCGGTCGTCGGCAGGGTCACCCGGTCCCAGTCGCCGTCGGGGTAGCCGGGCAGGGACCAGCCGGCCCGCTCGCCGTACAGGCCGCCCGTCGAGAGCGGGCCGCGCACGCTGTCCTGCAGGTCCTCGCCGCCGCGTACGCCCTGCAGCCGCCAGGTGACGGAGGTCAGCGGCGCCCCGACGAGGGAGGCGCTGGTCAGGCCGCGCGCGGTCTTGTTGCCGTTGGTGGAGTTGTAGTCCTCCTCGTGCCCCATGTTCACGGTGAGCACCGAGATGACGTTGTCGCCCCCGGACTTCACCGCGCCGGCCGGAAAGGTGAAGTCGGCGCTGCCCGTGGTGGAGCTGCCCAGGAAGGTGCCGTTGAGCCAGGCGGAGAACGCCTGCGCGGCTCCGCCGGAGTCGGAGACCAGGTGGATGCCGGTCTCCTTGCCGGTGGCGCGGAAGCGGCCGCGGTACCAGGTGTTGCCGGTGTGGAATCCGTAGTCGTCCGCGTAGAGCACGGGCAGCGAGTCTGCGCCGGAGACGCTGTTGGTGGTCGCCTTGTCGGCCACCTGCCAGCTGGAGTCGTCGAAGCCGGGCGCCGCTTCGGGGGATTCCCCGGCGTGCTTCCAGTTCGTCAGCGCCGGCAGGTGTATCGGGGCGGCCACCGGGATGGTGCCGGTCAGGCTCCCCGTGTCGGTCGCCTCGGTACCCAGTGTCCTGCCGTTCCAGGTGACATGGGCGGCCGAGGCGAACACCTCGATGTGCTTGTCGTCGGCGTTGTCGCCGGTGAGCGCCACGGTGCGGCCGCCGTCCCGGCTGGTCGCCGTCCGCAGCAGATGGCTGCCGCGCACGAGCACCGGGCCGGTCGCGGTGTCCTGACGCCAAAAGGTCTTCGCCGTGTCCTTGTCGCCGACGAGCAGCATTAGAGGGCGCTTCCCTCCGCCGCTGATGCTGACCCGGATCAGGCCCTTGTGGGTGTAGTTCAGCCGCAGGTCACCGGTGGCCGCGTCCCAGGTGGTGGTGACCGTGCCGCCGGTGGTGACCACGGTGGGCCTGGACGCGTAGCGAAGGACGGTCTCGCCGTCGCTGCCCTGGTCGCCGTAGAGCACGGCGACGTCCCGGTCGCCGATCGTCGCGCTGGTCATGATCTCCGAGGTGGAGTACTGCAACTGCGCGTCCCCGAGCCGGTAGTTCGCCACGATCACGTGCGAGTCGCGTCCGTCGAGCGTGATAGCCGTGCCCGGCTGCTGCGGCACCACCGGGTAGGTCGGCTCCGCGGCTGCGGTCGTCGGCACGTCGACGGCGTCGATGGCCACGTAGTTGTCCGTGGACCCCGAACCGTGGTTCCCGTCGACGACGATCTTCAGTGTGTGTGCGCCGGGTGCCAGGCCGGTCTTCTGGAAGAGCACCGCCTGGTTCTCGCTGCCGGAGTCGTCGACCGTCGCGGCCTTGGTGCCGTCGAGGTAGACATCGGCGTAGCCGTGGTTGTTCGTCTTCGAGCCGATCCAGCGGATCGCGGTACCGTCGAAGGGGACGGTGACCGAGTCGCCGGCCTTGTTGGAGAAGGACTCGGTGTGCTTGTAGTCGCCGCCGGTGTAGCTCTGGTCGGCCACGTGCGACCACGAACCGGTGTACTGCAGCGCGGAGTCGGGGTCGTCCCAGGTGTAGGTGGTGTCCGCGGACGGCTGGGCGTTGAAGTCCAGCGAGACATGGGTCCTGTCGACGGCCGTGGACGTGGAGTTCCCGTGCCGCAGAACGTGGAACTGCGTCTTCGTGTCGGGGTTCATCCGGGCGGTGTCGACGACGGCGGAGTCGTCCGGCGGTGTCGCTCTGATCGCCTCGGTCTCGGTCAGCGGAGCGACCGACTGTGTGAAGTACCCGATCAGCTTGTCCTCGTAGTACTTCGGATCGAGCTGGCGTGTCTCGCGGATCGCGGCCCCGTAGTCGTACGAGGTGTAGTTCTCGGGCATGCCTAGCCAGCCCCAGTTGGTGCCGCCGTAGGTCATGTAGAAGCTCTGCGCGGTGGTGCCGACGGCGATGTTCTGTTTGTAGAAGACGTCGGCGAACTGGTCGTTGATCAGCTGGGCGCACTTGTCGTAGCCCGGTCCGCCCCAGGGGTCGAAGGCGCCGCCCTGGAACTCCGGCGAGTACAGCGGCTTTCCGGCCGGGTGGTCGTAGCTGATGTCGGGGACGCCGTTCCACTTCGAGGGGTTCGAGCAGTCGAAGCCCTGGGGGTAGGAGTCCGGACCGTCGACGTCCAGGGCGCCGGTGCCGGAGTTGAAGGTGCCGTTGTTGTTGCCGGTCAGCGGTACCGTGATGCCGTCGGCGCGGGCCTTGTCCTCCAGGTGCTGCATGTAGGAGCGGCCGGCGGCCGAGCCGTTGTAGTACTCGTTCTCGACCTGGTAGGCGATGACCGACCCGGTGCCGTTGGTCAGTTGGTGGCGGGCGATGATCCGGTCGATCCGGGTCAGCCACTCGTCCGCGTACTTCAGGAACCGCGAGTCGTCACTGCGGTTGTGCCCGGCCTTGGTGGTCATCCAGCCGGGCAGGCCCCCGCTGTCCACCTCCGCGTTGATGTACGGCGCCGGGCGGGCGATGACGTAGAGGCCGGCCTCCTGGGCCATGTCAAGGAGCTTGTCGACGTCCCGCACCCCGCTGAAGTCGTACACACCTGGCTTGGGCGAGTGGTATCCCCAGTCAAAGTACAGCGACGTGCTGTTGAACCCGGCGGCTTTCATCTTCTGGAAGATGTCGCGCCACAGGTCCTGACTCGGCAGCCGGAAGTAGTGGAACTCGCCGGACCACAGGTAGGTGCGCCGGCCGTCGACGAGGAACGAGTAGCCGTCGAGACTCACGGTGTGCGCCTGGGGACTCACGGCAGGTGTGGCGGCGCGTGCGGCGGCGGGTGTCTGCCTGCCGGCGTCCCGCGCCGCGGCGGGCGCGGTCATGCCCACGGCCAGAGCGATGGTCGCGGCCGTCGCGAGGATCCCCCTCCCCCACCGACGGCGACCAGGTCTCGCGACCTCCGAACGGATCCAACTACCCCGCACTGCGGCCTCCATCCGCCTGAGCAATCAGCATCGAACAGACTCAGGCAAAGCCGAACAGTAGGGGGACACAAGGTCCAACACAATGGGGCGGGCGACAAGTACTGGCCGCTGAATGATCGCTGCTGGTGTCCTTCGACGGCTGGCGATGCGTTGGTGGCCCAAGGAAAGACGCCGCCCCGCTTCCGGCGGGGAGGAGCAGGTGCAAGGTCTGGCCGACGCACAGCCGTAACACCCCCTGCGCGCCGGCCTCGGGGCGTCAGCCGAACCGTACGCTTTGCGCCCGGAACGTTCCCCATGTCACGCCAAGTGCGCTTCGGCAGACCCCGTTCGACGGGTTGCGGTGCACGGCTTCAACGTGGCCACCTGGTGGGCGATGGCCGCGCTGCTGCTGGATCGATCAAGGGCTGAGCCGGGAGATCCGCCGGCAGTGCAGGCGGGACCGTCGGCCGGTTGGGCGCCCCCGCCCCGGCTGCGCCCCGCCCGTGCGCCCTGGCCGCCCAACGCCGCGCGCGAGGACGATGCCCACGGCGTGCCGGGAAGCCGGACGGTGACGAGGAGACCCCCGTCGGGTCGGGGGACGAGGTCGAGGGTTCCGTGGTGGGCGCGGACGACGCTGTGCACGATGGCCAGGCCGAGTCCGACGCCGGCGTGTTCGTCGGTGCGTACGCGTTCCGTTCCGCGCTGGAAGGGTTCGGTGAGGGTCGGTACCAGTTCGGGTGGGAGCCGACGGCCCGTGTTCTCGACCCGCAGCACGCTCATGCCGCCGTGCGCCTCGGTGTGGACCGTCACGGTGCCGCCGGCGGGGAGATTGTGGACGATGGCGTTCTGGACGAGGTTCGTCACCATCCGCAGCAGGAGTTCCGCGGAGCCGCTGGTACGGGCCGCCCCGCCGGTGACGTCGAGCGTGATCCGGCGCTGTTCGGCGAGGGGAAGCAGCGTTTCGGCGGTTCCCTCGGCGATGAGGGAGAGGTCGACGCTCTCGCGGGTGAAGTTTCCACGGTCGCCGCGGCTGAGCAGCAGGAGGGCCTCGGTGAGGTCGATCGCCCGCGTATTGACAGCGTGCAGGCGTTCGATGAGTTCGCCCCGGTCCCGGGTGGGGTCCTTGCGGGCCACGTCGAGAAGCGTCCGCGAGATCGCCAGCGGCGTGCGCAGTTCGTGGGAGGCGTTCGCGGCGAACCTCTGCTGCTCGGCGACGTGGGACTCGAGTTGCTGGAGCATCGAGTCGAACGTGTCGGAGAGTTCGCGGAATTCGTCCTGGCGGCCCTTCATACGGATCCGGTGGGACAGCGAGCCGTTCCCGGCCTTCCGTGCCGCATCCGTGATCTGTGTGAGTGGTGCGAGCATCCGGCCGGCGAGGAGCCATCCCCCGGCGAGGCCGCAGAGGAGCAGAAAGAGCATCGCCGCGGCCGCAGCGGGGGCGAAGGTGTGCACCAGGAGATAGCGGTTGGGCGAGACCCCGAGAAGGCCCTGGGAGTTGTCGGGCACGTAGCGCAGCAGGAACACCCACACCACGGCCAGCAGGAGGGCGCCGGCGCCGGCGAGGAATCCGGCATAGCTGAGGGTGAGTTTCATCCGGGCGCTGAGCCCTGGGCGTCTACGCATGCGTAGTGCCGGTGTCGATTCGGTAGCCGACGCCGGGCACCGTGGCGATGAGCCATGGCTCGCCGAGCCGTTTGCGCAGTGCGGAGACGGTGATGCGCACGGCGTTGGTGAGGGGGTCGGCGTTCTCGTCCCAGGCCCGTTCCAGCAGTTCTTCGGCGCTGACGACCCCGCCCTCGGCGGCGACGAGGACTTCAAGGACGGCGAACTGTTTGCGCGTGAGCGCGACGTAGCGGCCGTCGCGGAAGACCTCCCGGCGGAAGGGGTCGAGCCGCAGGTCCGCGATCTCACGGACCGGGGGCCGGGCGTACGCGCGTCTGCGGTCGAGCGCCCTCAGCCGCAGAACGAGCTCCCGCAGCTCGAACGGTTTGGTGAGGTAGTCGTCGGCGCCGAGCCCGAACCCGGAGGCCTTGTCGTCGATCCGGTCGGCGGCGGTGAGCATGAGGATCGGGATGCCGCTGCCGGAGGCGACGATGCGCCGGGCGACCTCGTCGCCGGAGGGGCCCGGGATGTCACGGTCGAGGACCGCGATGTCGTAGGAGTTGACGCTGAGCAGTTCCAGGGCGGAGTCGCCGTCGCCGGCGATGTCGGCGGCGATCGCTTCCAGCCGGAGGCCGTCACGGACGGCTTCGGCCAGGTAGGGCTCGTCCTCCACGATCAGTACGCGCATGTCCGGAGCCTAAACAGCAGAACATGTCGCCGACGTATGCAACGACGTGCACACACCGGACATACGACTCAGCCTGCCGGTGCCGGCGCGGGGCGAGACCGGTCCGACGGCGCTTTTGCCGTAGTGCGCCACCAGCGGCGCGACGCCAGCCCCGCCAGTACGGCGCCGGCGGCGTTGACCAGTACGTCGTCCACGGAGGACACCCGGTCAAGGCGCAGGACGTACTGTGCGGTCTCGACCAGGACCGAGCAGCCCGCCCCGAGCGCCAGGATCCGCGGCACGGACGCCGGCGCCGCGAACCGCATCGGAGCGAAGAACCCCAGCGCCGCGAAGATCAGCAGATTGCCCACGATCCCGACCGGCCCCATGGTGACCAGGTCCCGAAGCGGTACCAGGCTCACCCGGGCGGGAGCGGTGCCGGCCTCGCCGCCCGGCATCATGGTCAACCACAGGAGCGGCACCGTCCCGTACACCATGCCCACCTCGGCCAGCGACATCCGCCACGCCGATGTGACGCCGGCGGCACGCCGAAGGCACGCCAGCGCCCACGCCACCAGCGCGGCCAACGGCAGCGCGACCAACATCATGAACACCACACCGTTGAACGTGTCGTAGCAGCCGTGCCACCGCCCGGCCATGCACATCGGGGCGGACATCATGAGCGGCCGCCGCAGGACGAACACGGCGCTCGCCACGCCGAGAATCGCCAGGGCCAGGAGGACGACCCTGCGCGTGCGGCGGGACGGTGCCGCCAAGGATGCGTCATGGTTCATGCCCCCATGAGAGACCGAGGGCCGTTGCGGCACCGTATGCGATTTTCGATACGCCCGTGATACACGGATTCCCCGGCACCAAGGAACTGAGGCGAGCCGGCAGTGAGACGGTCCCGCCTCCGGAGATCCGTGAACATCGCATCGCCGAGCATCCGGGACGAGCTCGCCGTCATGCCCCCACATCTGCCCCGGGCCGTGAAGTCGGCCGATACCGAGCATGGCCTGGTGAACGCCGTTGCCCCAGTTCTTGCCGGAGGACGCCGTACGGATCCGCCGGCACCTCGCCGGCCGCGCCGACGCGGCCCACGAGGAGGAACCGGACGCCATGGGCTGACGGGCACGGTGCCCGCAACCGCCGCCGGGGAAAGCGACAACACGGGCACCTGAGCGGCCTGGCCTTGCCCGTGTTCCGTAGCCGGGGCACTCTGGTCGCATGGGCGCTCAGGACGGCCCCACTCTCATCACCTCCGTGCAGCGGGCCCTGCGCCTGCTGGAGGCGGTGAGTGCGCACGAGAACGGCGCGCCGGCGAAACAACTGGCACGCGAGACCGAGCTGCCCCTGGCCACCGCATACCACCTGCTGCGCACGCTGGTGCACGACGGATACGTGCGGAAACTGGACGACGGCGGCTTCGTCCTGGGCGACAAAGTGAAGTCCCTGCACTCCGCGGGCCACGCGCAGACTCTGCTCAGCCGTGTCCGCCCGGCGCTCGCCGCCCTGCGGGACGAGCTGTCCGCTGCCGCCTACCTCACGTTCTACGAGGACGGTGAGATCCGGGTCGCCGAGATCGTGAACGGCCCCCGTACGCCGCGGGTGGATCTGTGGGTGGGGTTCGAGGACGCCGGACATGCCACTGCCCTGGGCAAGTCCGTGCTGCGTGAGCTGGACGTGGATGCCCGCCGGGACTATCTGTCCAGACACCACCTCGCCGATCTCACACCGCGCACGATCACCAGTGTTCCGGAGCTGCTGCGCAGGATCGAGTCGTCTCCCCTGGCACCGGCCGTCACGGATCTGGAGGAGTACGCGCTCGGCACGGTGTGCGTCGCGGTACCCGTCTACAGTGGGGACACGCTCGGCTCGCTCGGAGTCTCCTTGCCGGTGGAACGGCAGGCACAGTTGGGGGACATCCTGACGCACCTGCTCCCCACCGCGAGCCGTGTGACCAGAAGCCTCTCGCTCACTATCTGAAATTCCGCTCCTTGTGGCTGCCCACGCCCAACCCGTTTGCTTGATGAAACGGACATTCCGGGTGCACACCTCCGTACAGGCAAGGACTGCGGCGAGACATGAGCCAGGCCCCACACCATGACGGCGATCACTCGTCGAGGCGGCTGTTCGGGAACCGGATGCCCGGTGCCTGGGGGCCGGCGCGCCGGCGTGCCGCCGGGCACCCGGCCCCAGGACTGTCCTTGCTGCCGGTTCTGGTCGTCGCCGGCGTCGTAGTCGTCGACATCACCGGCGGGGCGGGGATGCTCTGGCTGCACCTGATGGCGGCCGGACCTGCGCTGGCCGCCGCCACCAGCGGGCCGCGCGGTGTGCTCGGCGTCGGCCTCCTCGCCGCGGCACTGGGCGCGAGGCTGGTGCACGAGCAGGGCGTTCCCGCCGGTGAACTGGCGGCCGTACTGTCCGCCCTGATGGCCGTCACCGCGGCGAGCGCGCTGGCCAGCGGGCTGCGCCGCCGTCGAGAGCGCGTACTCGCGGCCGTACGTTCGGTCGCCGAGGCCGCCCAGCACGCGCTGCTCCAGCCCGTCCCGGAGACCGTCGGCCCGTTCCAGGTGGCCGTCCGCTACAGCGCCGCGGCGGCCGAGGCACGGATCGGCGGCGACCTGTACGCCTTGGTCCCCACCCCGTACGGCGTCAGGCTGATGGTCGGCGACGTGCGCGGCAAAGGGCTGCCCGCCGTCGGAACCGCCGCACTGGTACTCGGGGTGTTCCGCGAGGCCGCCTACGACGAGCCCGACCTGCTGGCAGTGGTCGGCAGGATCGAGCGCAGCCTGGCCCGCAACCTCGGTCCGGACGACTTCGTCACCGCCGTGGTCGCCGGATGCCCCCGGTCGGGCCACTTGGAGGTCGTGAACTGCGGACACGCGCCTCCGCTGCTGATAACCGCTTCCGGAGACGTCAGGCCGGTGGAGCCCACTCGTCACGCGCCGCCTCTCGGGCTGCGCGCCCTTTCGGGGCAGGCGCCCCGCCTTCAGCACCTGTCCTTCAGGGCGGGAGAACAGCTGCTGCTCTACACCGACGGGGTCACCGAGGCCCGCGATCACGCCCGCGAGTTCTATCCGCTGGCCGAGGGCGTCGCCCGCCATGTGTCCGACGACCCGGCACGCACGCTCACCGCGCTCCATGACGAGCTGCTGGCGCACGTCGGCGGCCGGCTGCACGACGACGCCGCCCTGCTTCTGCTCCGGAAGCTCACCACGGACGAGCTGGTATCGGTGCCGTCCCCGGCACAGGCCGTGCTCTAGAGGCGCTGTCCCGCGTCGAGTTCCGCCCACCGGGTGACCCCGCCGGGGTGGACACGTATCCCATGACGCGTCGCCAGGGCATGGACGATCGTCTCGCCCCGGCCGTGCTCGTCCGGGTCGATCCCGGCGGGGCACCGACCCACCGAGAGCGCGGGTCCCGCGTCGGTGACCTCGACGCGCAGGACGCCGGCGCCGTCACCGGGCATCCAGGACAACCGCAGCACTGCCGGAGGGCAGGCGTGGATGATCGCGTTGGTCACCAGCTCCGACACGACGAGCAGCGCGTCCTCGACGATCTCCGAAGACACGTTCCAGTCGGCGAGCTCCGCCGCCGCCCGTCGTCGTACGGCCGAAACGGCCCCGGCAACGGGCGGCACCGGACACACGTGTTCGTATGCCGCCCGAAGGGGCGCCTTCAGCTGTACCGCCATTGGTCTCTCCCGGTGGTCCGTGCTACCGGTCCGGCGCCACGTCTCCACGCATTCCGGCCTCATTGCAAGTTATGGACTCAAAACGGGGCGGTCAATGAATGACGGTCGGCATTACCGAACGCAGAACTTCTCCTACGACTCCGCGGCGGCCGTCCGCACGTGAAGCGAAGCGTCCGTGGCGGTAATAGGCTCGCTTCATGGCCGGCCCAGTCCAGTCGATCGAACGGGCGGCGGCGATTCTGCGCCTGCTCGCCGGTGGCCCCCGCCGACTGGGGCTCGGCGAGGTGGCGGCCTCGCTCGGCCTGGCCAAGGGCACAGCCCACGGCATTTTGCGTACGCTCCAGCACGTCGACTTCGTCGAGCAGGACGCGGCGACCGGGAAGTACCAGCTCGGTGCCGCCCTGCTGCGCCTCGGCACGAGCTACCTGGACGTCAACGAACTGCGCTCGCGCTCCCTCAACTGGGCCGACGCGCTCGCCGCCCGCAGCGGGGAAGCGGTTCGTCTGGGGACACCTCTGGAAGGCAGGGTGCTCGTCGTCCACCACGTCTTCCGGCCGGACGACACCTTCCAGACGCTGGATGTGGGCTCGCTGCTGCCCCTGCACGCCTCCTCGCTCGGCAAGGTACTGCTGGCCTACGGGACCGCGACGATCGAGCCCGCCAGGAATCCGGAACTGGAGGCGTACACCCGGCACACCCTCGCCGATCGCGAGCAGCTCACCCGAGCGCTCGCCGAGGTCCGGGAACTCGGCTGGGCCGCCGAGATCCAGGAGATGACCATGGGCGAGGCCGGGCTCGCCGCACCGATCCGGGGGCACGGCGGCCTCGTCGTCGGTGCCATCGGGCTGTCCGGGCCGGTCGAGCGGATCTGCGACGGCCAGGGCCGCCCCCGGCAGAGTCTGATCACCCTGATCCGTGAGGCCGCCCGGGCGATCTCCAGAGATCTGGGAGCCGCCCGCTGGTAGGCCAGGCCGGCCGCCACGTCGACCCGTCGGAAGGCAGACCCGATCATGGCTGAACGGTATGTAATGTCCATCGATCAGGGCACCAACTCGACCCGATGCATTCTGTTCGACCACCGTGGCCGACTGGTCTCGGTCGCGCAGAAGGAGCACCAGCAGCACTTCCCCAGGCCCGGCTGGGTCGAGCACGACGCCGTCGAGATCTGGCAGAACCTACGGCGCGTCGGGCCCGAGGCGCTGTCCGACGCCGGTGTCGACACGGGACAGATCGCCGCCATCGGCCTGGCCAACCAGCGCGAGACGACCGTGCTCTGGGACCGGCGGTCCGGGGCGCCGCTCGGCCGGGCGCTCGTCTGGCAGGACACCCGCACGGCGTCGCTGGTGGAGGAACTCAGGCAGCGGCCCGGCGAGGAGTTCTTCCTGGAACGGTGCGGTCTGCCGCCGTCGACCTACTTCTCGGCGTTGAAGATCCGCTGGCTGTTCGACCACGTCAAGGGTCTGAGGCAGCGCGCCGCGGACGGCGAGGTGCTGTTCGGGACGATGGAGAGCTGGCTGATCTGGAACCTCACCGGAGGAGCCGACGGCGGCCTGCACATCACCGACCCCACCAATGCCAGTCGCACGATGCTGATGAACATCCGCACGCTCACCTGGGACGAAGAGCTGCTGTCCTTCTTCGGGGTGCCCCGCTCGATGCTGCCCGAGATCAGGCCTTCCGCCGAAACGTACGGCGAAGCGCGCTCACTGTTCCCGGGTGTCGCCATCACGGCCACGCTCGGCGACCAGCAGGCCGCGCTCTTCGGCCAGACCTGCTTCTCCCCTGGCGAGGCGAAGTGTACGTACGGTACGGGAAGCTTCCTGCTGCTCAACACCGGCAGCGACATCGTGCGGTCCCGGCACGGGCTGCTCACCACCGTCGCCTACAAGGTCGGGGACCAACGGCCGGCCTACGCCCTGGAAGGGTCGATCGCCGTCACCGGCGCACTCGTCCAGTGGTTCCGTGACCGCCTGGGGCTGATCAGCAGCGCGCCGGAGATCGAGACCCTGGCACGGACGGTCGAGGACAACGGCGGCTGTTATATCGTCCCCGCCTTCTCAGGTCTGTTCGCGCCGCGCTGGCGCAGCGACGCGCGTGGGGTCATCGTCGGCCTCACCTCGTACATCACCAAGGGACACCTGGCACGCGCCGTCCTGGAGGCCACCGCATGGCAGACACGTGAGGTCGTCGACGCCATGAACGCCGATTCCTCGGTCTCCCTGCGGCAACTCAAGGTGGACGGGGGCATGACCTCGGACAACCTGCTCATGCAGTTCGTGGCCGACGTACTCGACGTGCCCGTGGTACGGCCCATGGTCGCCGAGACGGTCTCCCTCGGCGCGGCCTACGCGGCCGGGCTGGCCGCGGGCTACTGGCCGGACCTGGAAGTGCTGCGCCGCAACTGGCACCGGGCCGCGCAGTGGCTGCCCGACATGGACCCCGACCTGCGGGAGGCGGAGTACGCCGACTGGCAGCGGGCCGTCGAACGGTCCCTGGGGTGGGCCCGCCCGCCGCGATCTGCCGGCTCGGGCCCGCCGTGACCGGCGGTCGTGGCCCTGCTGCCGTCGCTGTGGGGTTCTGCGACGACCCAAGCCCTCGACCGCGCCATCGACCTCACCATGCCCTGACGCCGCCCGCCCGGCACCGGTCGGCTTCGCGCAGTTCAGTGGCTGTTACATGGACCGCTGTCCCCCGCGCCCGCGAGTGGTGAGATGATCACATCGTGGGGGCGGAAGAACTCGTTCGGCGCCGGACGCGCCGACCCGTCACGCCGACACCCGGCGTCCCGACCAGCGAGTCGACCTTCCGCGCCCCGAAAGGGGAAGAAGAGTGTCCGTGTTCCAGCGCATCCTCGTCGCCGTCGATCCCAGCCCCGCCCGCCGCTCCGCCGTACGGCTGGCGGGCGAGCTGGCCCAGCTGACGAACGCCGAGGTCCGCGTCGTCCATGTCATCGCCTCCGCCGCCTCCACCGCGGCGATCGTCCCGCTGGAGGAGGACACCGAGGCCCACGCCGTTCTCGACGAGGCGCTCGCCGCCCTCCGGGACGAGGGCGTCAAGGCCGAGGGAACCCTCCTGAGGGGGCTCACCACCCAGGTCGCGGCCGCCATCGCCGAGACCGCCGAGGAGTTCGGCGCCGATCTCATCGTGCTGAGCCCGCACCACCGCAGCGCCGCTCAGGCACTGTTCGACCCACGGGTCAGCGATGCGGTCGCACACCACACCCACACCGCCATCCTGCTCGCCCCGGAGAGCCAGGACCAGGGCTGACCTGACATGAGCCCCGGGGGGGATGGGGGGTGGGGGTGGGGAAGCGAAGAAGGATCTAGGCACGGGGGGGGGGGTGACCCCAAAAGATGCCTAGC
>NZ_JBVKCG010000019.1:0-85013 GCF_055634995.1 Streptomyces sp. NPDC111744 | reverse complement strand
CTTTCCCCTACAGAAAAAAACCCCCCCTCACCCCTCACCCCCCCTCCGAGACCACAAGCCCCTTCCCTCCCCCACCCCGTCCCCGGGGCTCATGCATGGGGGGCGTTGAACCCCACGGACTCCTCAGCCCGTCGGACGCCGGCTCCTAGCGTCGGCGCCAGGGCAGCGCCTCCTGTTCGTCGCTGTCGGCGTCCATGCTCTGGAGCGCGGCGTTGATCGCCTCGCCGATCGCGGCGAACTGGGTCACCTGCTCCGGGGTCAGGGCGTCGAAGACGGCTCGGCGGACCGCCTCCACGTGGCCGGGGGCCGCGCGCTCCAGGAGGCCCATGCCCTCCTCGGTGAGGACGGCGAGCTGATTGCGGCGGCTGGCGGGATCCTCCTGGCGGTCGACGTAGCCGGTCTCCTGGAGGCGGGTCACCGCGTGGGTGAGTCGGCTTCGGGTGATCTTCAGGCGTTCGGCGAGCTCGGACATGGTCAGGCTGTGATCCCTGACCGAGGCCAGGTGGGCGAGCAGGGTGTAGTCGGCATGGGTCACGCCCGCATCGCGCCGCAACTGGCGGTTCAGGTGGTCGGACAGGTGCGTGGAGAACTGGACGTAGGCGAGCCACGCCCGTCGTTCCTCGGCGTTCAGCCGGCGTGGCGTCGTGGTCATGCGCGTACCGTAACGACTTACGTTTGAATATTCAAACTTCTCGGCGGTGCGCAGGGTCCGCTGGTGGCGGAGTTCCTGCGCGTCGCGGCGGGCTGGGCGCGGTCAGCCGCCGACGTACTCGGCGAGGTGCTCGGCGGTGAGGGTCGTACGGGCGGCGACGAGGTCGGCCGGGGTGCCCTCGAAGACGATCCGGCCGCCGTCGTGACCTGCGCCGGGGCCGAGGTCGATGATCCAGTCGGCGTGGGCCATGACCGCCTGGTGGTGCTCGACGACGATGACGGACTTGCCGGAGTCGACCAACCGGTCGAGCAGGCCGAGGAGTTGCTCGACGTCGGCGAGGTGCAGGCCCGCGGTCGGCTCGTCGAGGACGTAGACGCCGCCCTTGTCGGCCATGTGCGTGGCCAGCTTGAGGCGCTGGCGCTCGCCGCCGGACAGGGTGGTGAGCGGCTGGCCGACGGTGAGGTAGCCGAGACCGACGTCCTGGAGCCGCTGCGCGATCCGCTGGGCGGCCGGGACGTTCGCCGCGTCCGCCGCGAAGAACTCCACGGCCTCGTTCACCGACAGGCCCAGCACCTCGCTGATGTCGCGGCCGTGGAGTTCGTAGTCGAGCACCGAGGTCTCGAACCGCTTCCCGTCGCAGTCCTCGCAGGTGGTGGCGACC
This sequence comes from Streptomyces sp. NPDC111744, assembly GCF_055634995.1. Lineage (NCBI taxonomy): Bacteria > Bacillati > Actinomycetota > Actinomycetes > Kitasatosporales > Streptomycetaceae > Streptomyces > Streptomyces sp. NPDC111744. The sequence goes on along the minus strand of NZ_JBVKCG010000019.1, from coordinate 83,700 downwards.
CCGGCCATCATCGCCAGGTCGGTGTAGACGACGCCGGCGCCGTTACAGGTGGGGCAGGCGCCCTCGGAGTTGGGGCTGAACAGGGCCGGCTTGACGCCGTTCTCCTTGGCGAAGGCCTTGCGGATGGGTTCGAGGAGCCCGGTGTACGTCGCCGGGTTGCTGCGCCGGGAGCCGCGAATGGCGCCCTGGTCGACGGAGACGACCCCGGCGCCGGCCGGGATCGAGCCGTGTACCAGGGAGCTCTTGCCGGAGCCGGCGACGCCGGTGACGACGGTCAGGACCCCGAGCGGGATGTCGACGTCGACGCCCTGGAGGTTGTGGGTGCTCGCGCCCCGTATCTCCAGCGCCCCGGTGGGCTTGCGGACGCTCTCCTTGAGGGTGGCCCGGTCGTCGATGTGGCGGCCGGTGATGGTGCCCGCCTTGCGCAGGCCTTCGACGGTGCCCTCGAAGCAGACGGTGCCGCCGCCCGCGCCGGCACCGGGGCCGAGGTCGACGACATGGTCGGCGATCGCGATGACCTCCGGCTTGTGCTCGACGACGAGGACGGTGTTTCCCTTGTCGCGCAGCCGTAGCAGCAGGCCGTTCATGCGCTGGATGTCGTGCGGGTGCAGGCCGGTGGTGGGCTCGTCGAAGACGTAGGTGGCGTCGGTGAGCGAGGAGCCGAGGTGGCGGATCATCTTGGTGCGCTGTGCCTCGCCGCCGGACAGGGTGCCCGCCGGCCGGTCCAGCGAGAGATAACCGAGGCCGATCTCCACGAACGACTCCAGGGTGTCGTGGAGGCTCTTGAGGAGCGGTGCCACCGACGGCTCGTCGAGGCCCTTGACCCATGCGGCCAGGTCGCTGATCTGCATCGCGCAGGCGTCGGCGATGCTTGTCCCGCCGATCTTCGAGGAGCGGGCGCCCTCGTTGAGGCGGGTGCCGTCGCAGTCGGGACAGGTGGCGAAGGTGACCGCCCGCTCCACGAACTCGCGGATGTGCGGCTGCATCGACTCCTTGTCCTTGGAGAGCATCGACTTCTGGATGCGCGGGATCAGACCCTCGTAGGTCATGTTGATGCCCGCGATCTTCATCCGGGTCGGCTCGCGGTGCAGGAAGTCGTACAGCTCCTTCTTGGTGAACTTGCTGATCGGCTTGTCCGGGTCGAAGAAGCCGGACTCGGCGTAGAGGCGGGAGTTCCAGCCGCCGCCCTTGTAGCCGGGGACGGTGATCGCGCCCTCGTTGAGTGACTTGGTGTCGTCGTAGAGCTGGCCGAGATCGAGGTCGGTGACGGCGCCGCGGCCCTCGCAGCGCGGGCACATGCCGCCGGTGATGCTGAAGCTGCGGCGCTCCTTGACCTGCTGTCCGGCGCGTTCCACGGTGACGGCGCCCGCGCCGCTGATGGAGGCGATGTTGAAGGAGAACGCCTTGGGCGAGCCGATGTGCGGCTTGCCCAGGCGGCTGAACAGGATACGCAGCAGCGCGTTGGCGTCGGTGGCGGTGCCGACGGTGGAGCGGGGATCGCCGCCCATCCGCTGCTGGTCGACGATGATCGCGGTGGTCAGTCCGTCGAGGACGTCGACCTCGGGGCGGGCCAGATTGGGCATGAAGCCCTGGACGAAGGCGGGGTAGGTCTCGTTGATCAGCCGCTGCGACTCGGCGGCGATGGTGTCGAACACCAGCGAGCTCTTGCCCGAGCCGGAGACTCCGGTGAAGACGGTCAGCCGGCGCTTCGGGATCTCGATGCTGACGTTCTTGAGGTTGTTCTCGCGCGCTCCGTGCACACGGATCAGGTCGTGGCTGTCCGCCACGTGCGGCGCGGACGCCTGCGTCTCGGTCATTCTGGCCATGCTCAAACCCGTCTCCATCCGCTGCGCGGGGCCTCCGTCGACGGCCGCCACGCTAGCCGGGGTGGAACACTAGCGCTTCTCCATTACTGACCGGCCCCGCCGCCCGCCCTGCTCCGGGCGGGGGGGCGCGGGGCGGGTGTCAGCGCAGGGGCGACCTCCCGTCGCCGGCCAGGGTCTCCAGCGCACGGCGGTCCGGGGCCGCCGTGTGGTCGCTGTGCGCCCGCAGGACGGCCGCGGTCGGCAGGTGACCCCGGCGCAGGGTCCGGGCGGCGGCCGAAGCGCCGGGCGGCGAGGTGTCCGGCGGCCAGGGCGTCGCCCGCCCTGACCGGCTTGAACGACCTCGACGGCGGGTGCCGCAACGGCGTACCGCTGCCCGTCCACGATGGCGACGGCCGGCCCAGCACCGTCCTGGACGACCGGTTCCGAGGGCACCGGGAACAGCTTGCGGGGGCAGTCCGGATCGTGGTCCCCCTGAGGGCGCCCGCTGCGGGGAGGTCTCCCCCGCATCGGCGGCGCGGACCAGATGAGCAGTGCACCGGTGCCGAGTCGTGCCGGGCGGCGGCGACGGGGCGGGTCGGCGAACCGGCTGGGGGTCAGGTTCTCACCGGCCATGGGAGTCGCCCCCCATGGGCGCGGGGTCCTCCTCCGCGGGCGTGGAGCCCCCCTCCGTGAGCGCGGGGTGCCCCGCCGTCCGCACCTGCGGGATGGCGCTGGCCGGCGCCACGCGCCGGCCAGCGCCGAGGTCGAGCAGCAGTTACATCGCGTCCAGGCCGGGCTGGTCGATCCAGTACTTGAACCCGGTCAGCGCGCGGCGCACCGCTTCCCGCTGTCCCGGCTGCCAGTCGGTGCCGGGGATGCGGTGCCAGAGGTGGACGAGGCTGACGGCTTCGAAGTCCGCGCAGTCGGCGCGGTCGGCGCGCATCGCCAGCGGCCCGTCCAGGTCGGCCTGGTCGAGTGGAACCTCCGGGTCGAGGACGTGCCGGGCGAGGGCCCGGGCCGCGCCGGGGGCGGCCCGGCCGACGTGCTGCAGCAGTTCGGCACGCCATGCGGCGGGATCGCCGGCCGGCTCCGCACGGCGCTGCGGGGGGAGGGTGGCGACCCGCGCCACCCGGAACACCGGGGCCAGGGCGTCGTCGGCGGTGATGCGCAGCACGTTCTCGCCGGTGTCCAGCATCGACGCGGCGTTCTCGGTCTCCGGGGCGCGTCGGGCCAGTGCCACCGGTGCGGTTCCTTTGTCCGGCAGGACGACCGGTTCGGCGGGGCGGCCGTCCACCGACACCAGCAGGCGTCCGCCGGCCGGACCGGAGATGCAGGTGCGGCCGTCGGCACAGGCCCACGGGCCCACCGCGAGCGACTCCAGCAGCTGCTCGGCGGTGCGGGAGCGGTACTCGTCGGCTCCCGGAGAAGGCAGGACCACGCGTACCGGGAGGCCGTCGACGCGCAGGCTCGCCACATGGCGGACCTCACGGAACGCGACCTGCCCGGTGGCGAGGTGCACCGTCGTCGAGCCGGAGCGCAGCCGGACGCGGACGCGGTGCCGAACCGGCTCCATGTATCCGAAGTCGTCACCGGAGAGCACCGGTTCGCCGTCGACGAAGAGCACGAAGGGGCCGGTGCAGCCGACTTCGAGCTCGCGGTACTCGGCCTGGTCCACTTCCAGCACGGTGCCGGCGAGCGCGTGCCGGTATTCGGGGGTGAAGCAGAACCGGCTCCAGTCGAGCAGGCCGTCCTCGCCGGTGTGCTCGCGCCGCCAGTGCGCCGAGGAGGGCGGATCACCCGCCGTGCGGGTCCAGGTGAACGCCGTGCCCTCGGCGAGGTCGGGCAGCGGCTGTTCGGTGAGCAGGGGGTGCAGAGCGTGCAGGCGGCGCTTGAGCGGTGCGACGTCGGGTCCGTTGGTGAGCACCCAGCGGCCGTCGTCGCCCCACGGGCTGCCGGTGGCGGACAGCACCCGCGCCAGGTCGTCGCAGGTACTGCTCCAGGCGGGGCTGACCAGCCAGTCGCGCACGAAGCCGCGACGGTCCGGCGAGTGCACCGTGCGGCCGGTGGGCTGAGATGACGTCACTTGACCGCTCCCTGGGAGATTCCGGAGATGATGTGGCGTTGAAGCAGCAGGTAGACGATCACGACCGGCACGATCGACACCACTGACACGGCGAGGATCTGGTTGAACGGGATGGCCTGCTGGCTCGCGAAGCGGGCGATGGCCACCGGCAGGGTCTGCTTCGACTCGTCCTGGGCGACGATCAGCGGCCACAGGAAGTCGTTCCAGCGCCAGATGACGGAGAAGATGGCGAGCACGGCCAGCGCGGGGCGGCTCAGCGGCAGGATGATCCGCAGGAAGATCCTGAACTCGCCCGCGCCGTCGACGCGGGCCGCCTCTATCAGCTCGTCGGGCAGGGTCAGCATGTACTGGCGGAGCAGGAACACACCGGTCGGGGTCGCCGCCGACGGGATGATCAGGCCGAGCAGGGAGTTCGTCATCCCGAGGGAGGAGACCACCTGGTAGACGGGCAGCAGGATCACCTGGAGCGGGATCATGATGGTCGACAGGGTGGCGAGGAAGAGCAGGTTGCGGCCCCGGAAGTTGTACTTGGCCAGGGCGTAGGCGGCCATGGAGTTGATCGCCAGGGTCAGCGCGGTGGCTGCCGCCGTCACGATCACGCTGTTCGTCAGGTACTGCGCGAAGTCGAAGGCGCGCAGACCGGTGGTGTAGTTGGCGAGGGTCGGACGGTGCGGCCACAGGGTGGGCGGCGCGGCGGCGAGTTCCTCCCGGGTCTTGAAGGAGGAGAGCGCGGCCCATGCCACAGGGGCGAGGACGGCGAGCGCGCCGACGGTGAGCAGGACGGTGCGGACGACGGACGCCGTGCCCGGGGTACGGCCGGTCGCCGAGGTCCAGACCGGCCCGGACCTGCCGACGGCGGTGCGTGCCCCGAGGGGTGCCTGGATGCTCACAGGGCCTCACTCCGCCGGCCGGCCAGGTAGTTCAGGAAGGTCACGGCGAACACCACACAGAAGAGGATCACCGCTACCGCGCTGGCCATGCCGTACTCGATCGGGTACCTGAAGCCGTGCTGGTAGATGTACTGGACGATCAGGGTGGTGGCGCCGACCGGGCCGCCGCCGCTGAGGGTGAAGATGTAGTCGAAGGCCTGGAAGCCGACGATGACGGCTGCGGGACGCCACCACCCACACGGTGCACCTGGCGCTGCGCGACGGCGAGCGGGCCGTCCACGTCTACAAGCTGGAGGGGCTGCGCGGCTACGAGATGCGCTCCCGGGTGGGTCAGGCGATCCCGCTGCACTGCACGGGCATCGGTAAGGCCCTGCTGGCGGTCCTCCCCGAGGACGAGGTCAGGGGATCCTGGCGCGGGCGGGCACGACGGCCGTGCCCCCTCGGACCATCGACGCCCCGGAGGAACTGCGCCACCTGAAGGAGGTGGCGCGCCGCCGCTACGCGATCGACAACGAGGAGAACGAGCCGGCCACGAGGTGCGTCGGGGCGACCGTGTACAACTACCGCGACACCCCGATCGGCGGCATCAGCATCTCGTCGCTGGCCTTCGAACTGGGCGGCAGGCGCGTGCGGGTGCTCGCGCCGCTCGTCGTCGGCGCGGCCCGCGAGATCTCTCAGGCCCTCGGTCACCGCTGACCCCGGGCGCGGCATTCTGCCCGGCCAGGCCCGGCTACGAAGATTTTGCGTTCTCGCGGGACACCCATGAACCGGCCTCGACCAGCCCGGAGTCCGCTTTGGCCGCCCCTACGGCCTACAGGTAACGGCGAGTTCACCAAGCTCCCCTTCCTCGGCAGTCTACGCGCGTGGTGTCATGCGCACGCTCACCCACCCCCCACGTGAGCGTCAACTCGACTAGGAGTCACGCATGCTGTCGAAGCTTCTCGGTCGCGCGGGAGTCGCCCTGGCGGCCACCGCGGCCGTGGTCGCCGCCGCGGTCCCCGCGAACGCCGCGAGCTACACCGCGTTCGCCTTCTCGCTCAGCAGCAGCGAGCCCACGATCTACGACTTCATCAACTCGGCCACCAGCTCACTCGACATGACCATGTACGAGCTGGAGGACACCACGGCCGTCAACGACCTCATAGCGCTGAAGAACAAGGGCGTCACCGTGCGGGTGGTCCTGGACCGGGCCCACCAGAGCGCCAACAGCTCCGCGTACAGTGCCCTGACCAAAGCGGGCGTGGGTGCGGTGTGGTCGCCGTCCAGCTTCGTCTACACGCACCAGAAGACCATCACGGTGGACGCCACCAAGTCGCTCGTCCTGACCGGCAACCTGACCTCGCAGTACTACTCGACCGGCCGGGACTACGGGGTGTTCACCGACGACACCCGCGATGTCGCCGCGATCGAGAAAGTGTTCGCCGCCGACTACGCCGGTACCTCGGTCACCCCCACCGACGGCGACCACCTGCTCTGGTCCCCCACCGACTCGCGCAGCCGGCTGCTGTCCGTGATCAACGCCGCCACCAAGACCCTCGACGTCGAAGAACTGGAGTTCAGTGACAGCACGGTGGTCAACGCGATCGTGGCCCGGGCCAAGGCGGGCGTGAAGGTGCGGGTGGTCCTGGAGACACCGAGCAGCTACTCCAGCGAGGTCTCCGCGGTCAAGGCCGCCGGCGGCACGGTCGTCGGCTACTCCGACCCCAACGGCTTCTACATCCACGCCAAGGCCATGGTCGGCGACTACGGCCTGTCCACCCAGGAGGTGGAGGCCGGCTCCATGAACATCAGCAGCAACTCCCTGTCCAACAACCGGGAGCTGGGCATCATCCTCACGGGCACGGGGGTGGCGCAGTCGGTGGCCACGACCGTCGAGACCACGTTCAACAGCGACTACCAAGGCGGCACCGCCGCGTAGCGGACCGGACCCCGGCCCCGCCCCGGCCCCACCCCGGCCCCGCCTGCGCGCGGCCGGGGCGGGGCTCGCCCATAGGGGCAGGACAGCGGCGTTGACGTGAGCGACGCGGTCGCAGCGGCCAAGGCGGCGTCGAACCGGGCCCGGAAGAAGCGGTCACACCACGCCAGGTGACCGGAGCCGTCAGCGGGGTTCGGCGAGGGTCACACGGGCGACGAGGTGCGAGGGGGGAGGACAGCCTCGTCGGGCTCGCACGCCGACGACCTCCGCCGTACGATCCCCCTCGCCCGGCTGCTCGGTGTGGGGCGCGGCGACTCGTGCCGAGGGCGACATCGCCGTCCGGCGCCGCGCAGGCCCACCCCCGTGACCAGTACCGGAAGCGCGATCAGACAGCCCGTCGTACGCCCGCCCGGTGGCCGTAATCTTGCGGACGTGAACGCCGAGACCGTGCCAGAGCCCCTGGACTCCCCGCAGCTCCGCCCGCAGTCGCTGCTGCTCGCCTTCTTCGGCAACCATGTGCTGGAGCAGGGCCCGCTGGGTGTCTACTCGGGCAGCATCATCACGGTCCTGGGCCGGGCGGGCGTCGGCGAGCAGGCCGTGCGGTCCACGCTCACCCGCATGGTCAACAGAAACCTGCTGCAACGGCAGCGGCAGGGGCGCAAGACGTATTTCGGGCTGACGTCCCTCGCCACGCAGATCCTGCACGACGGCCGGCGGCGCATCTGGCAGACGGGCGCCGTCAACGACGACTGGGACGGCTCCTGGACCCTGCTCGGCTTCTCGCTGCCGGAGTCCTGGCAGCGCCAGCGGCACGACCTGCGCTCGCAGCTCGGCTGGTCGGGGTTCGGGCCGCTCTACAGCGGGCTGTGGATCGCGCCCGGCCGGGTGGACGTCTCCGCCGTCGTCGCCGAGCTCGGACTCTCCGCGCACGTCAAGATCTTCCACGCACTGGCCGACGAGGCGACGGACATCGACGTCATGATCCGCGACACCTGGGACCTGGGGTCGATCGCCGCCCGCTACGAGGACTTCCACACCCGCTGGGAGGCTTGGCGCGCCGGACCCGGCGACGACCCGGTCGTCACCCGGCTGCGCCTGGTCAGCGAGTGGCTGGGCATCATCCGCACCGACCCACGGCTGCCCGTCCGGCATCTGCCCTCTGGCTGGCCGGCCCGCCGGGCGGAGAGCACGTTCCACCGGGTCGCGGCCGAGACCGAGGCCCCGGCCCGCCGGATGGCCGCCGGTCTTCTGGACACCACGCCCCTGTGACCCTCCCGCCCCGTTCGACCGCAGCGCGGCTCTCGCGGAATCCCCTGGTCAGCTTGGATCACCGCCGATCTATGCTTCTTGGAGCAGGAGGTTCGCCGGACCGTCGAAGGGGAGGGTGCCCGTGTACGGCGACGCTCTCCGCCCGGCATCCGCACCGTGTCCGTCTCTCCCGAGGAAGCCCCGTTGAACTTCTGGTCGATCTATGAGCATGGCTTCGTGCGTGTCGCCGCGTGCACCGGCCACACCGTCATCGCCGACCCGCGCGCCAACGCCGAGGCGGTCCTGCGCCAGGCCCGCCGCTGCGCCGAGGACGGCGTCGCCGTGGCCGTCTTCCCCGAGCTCGGCCTGACCGGTTACTCCATCGAGGATCTGCTCCTCCAGGACGCCGTGCTCGACCGGGTCGAGGAGGCCCTCGCGACGGTGACGGCCGGTTCGGCCGGGCTGCTCCCGGTCCTCGTCGTCGGCGCCCCGCTGCGCCATCGCAACCGGATCTACAACTGCGCGGTGTTCGTGCACCGCGGCCGGATCCTCGGTGTCGCGCCCAAGTCGTACCCGCCGAACTACCGGGAGTTCTACGAGCGCCGGCAGATCGCCTCGGGCGACGACGAACGGGGCGGCACCATCCGGATCGGCGGCGAGTCCGTGCCGTTCGGGGTCGACCTGCTGTTCGACGCGGAGGACGTTCCCGGTCTCGTAGTGCACGCCGAGATCTGCGAGGACATGTGGGTGCCGGTGCCGCCCAGCGCGGAGGCGGCGCTGGCCGGCGCGACCGTGCTGCTCAACCTCTCGGGCAGCCCGATCACGGTCGGCCGGGCGGAGGACCGCAAGCTGCTGTGCCGCTCGGCGTCGCAGCGCTGTCTCGCCGCGTACGTCTACGCGGCGGCCGGACTCGGCGAGTCCACCACGGACCTGTCCTGGGACGGCCAGACGATGATCTACGAGAATGGCGCACTGCTCGCCGAGACGGACCGGTTCCCGCTGGACGACCAGTACGCGGTGGCCGACGTGGATCTGGACCTGCTGCGCCAGGAGCGGGCCCGGATGGGCTCGTTCGACGACAACCGGCGTACGCACGCGGCACGCACCGGCGGCTTCCGGACCGTGCCCTTCCGGCTGGACCCGCCGACGGCCGACCTGGGCCTGCGCCGCAGGGTCGAACGGTTCCCCTTCGTGCCCGCCGACCCCGACCGGCTCGCCCTGGACTGCTACGAGGCGTACAACATCCAGGTCGCGGCCCTCCAGCAGCGGCTGGCGGCCATCGGCGGCCCGAAGGTGGTCATCGGGGTGTCCGGCGGCCTCGACTCCACCCACGCGCTGATCGTCGCCGCCCGGGCGATGGACCGCGCCGGCCGCCCGCGCAGCGACATCCTGGCCTTCACCCTGCCGGGCTTCGCCACCAGCGACCACACCAAGGGCAACGCCCACAAGCTGATGAGCGCGCTCGGCGTGACCGCGGCCGAGCTGGACATCACGCCGACCGCGCGGCTCATGCTGAAGGAGTTGGGCCACCCGTTCGCGGCCGACGAGCCGGTGTACGACATCACCTTCGAGAACGTGCAGGCCGGGCTGCGCACCGACTACCTCTTCCGGCTCGCCAACCAGCGCGGCGGCATCGTGCTGGGCACCGGTGACCTCTCGGAGCTGGCGCTCGGCTGGTGCACCTACGGCGTCGGCGACCAGATGAGCCACTACAACGTCAACTCGGGTGTGCCGAAGACCCTGATCCAGCATCTGATCCGCTGGGTCATCAGCAGCCGGCAGTTCGACGCGGAGACCGCCAAGACCCTTGCAGCGATCCTCGACACGGAGATCAGCCCCGAGCTGGTGCCGGGCGAGGAACTGCAGTCCACCGAGTCCAAGATCGGCCCGTACTCGCTGCACGACTTCACCCTCTACCAGGTGCTCCGGCACGGGTTCCGGCCCTCGAAGATCGCCTTCCTGGCCTGGCACGCCTGGCACGACCGGGAGGTGGGCGCCTGGCCGCCCGGCTTCCCCGAGGCCGACCGCAAGGCATACGACCTGGCCGCGATCCGGTACTGGCTCGACTACTTCTGCCGTCGCTTCTTCGGCTTCGCCCAGTTCAAGCGCTCGGCCATGCCCAACGGCCCGAAGGTCTCGGCGGGCGGCTCCCTTTCGCCGCGCGGCGACTGGCGCGCCCCGTCGGACAGCTCGGCGAAGGCCTGGCTGCACGATTTGGCGCGTGTCCCGGAGGCGTAGCGAGGCCCGCGATTTGGTGTCCGCCCTGTGGCCACGCTAAGGTCGATCTCGCGCGCGGCACTCCAACTACGGATTACGCGCGATGCGTTGGTGGTCCAAGGAAAGACGCCCCGCTTCCTGCGGGGAAATGCAGGTGCAAGGCCTGCCCGGCGCTCCGTCCGAAGAGCCCCGCCCCCGATCCGTCGGGAGCGGGGCTCTTCGCGTGCACGGCTCTCGACGACGTCCGTACGCACCCTGACGGGCGAACCCCGCACCGACACCCGGAAGGAGCCCAGGAACAGGGCAAAGCGCCTCGTCAGGGGGTCCTTGGCGATCCGGCGGGCAGATCGTGGGCCGGGGCCACCGGTTGCGGCGCCCCGCGTCGCTTCCCACGGTGGGCGCAAGGACAGCAGTCTCGAAAGGAAACCCATGCGCGCCCTAACCTCCCGCGGCCTCCTCATCTCCCCCCTGGTCTGTGCCGCCCTGGTCTTCGGCCCGGCCGCCGCCACCGCTGCCGCCGCCGACGCCGGCCGAGAAGCCTCGGGAACCGGTGTCGCACAGACGGCTCCGCGGCCCGGTACCGATGTCGCCACACTGCTCGCCCGCATCGAAGCGATGGACACGACGCGGTACGACCCCGCCCTGATCCCTCTCCTGCGCACGCTGCCCAACCTGGCCACGGCAGACGGCACTGCCCTCGACCCCGCTCGGGCCGCCGCCTACGCCAAGGAAGTACGGAAGTGGGGCGACGACCTCCAGAAGCGGCTGAGGCAACTGGACGCCACCGGCACCGACCGCTCGGCCCGCGCGGCCGATCCCGTCTCGGACCTGGTAAGCGCAATCCAGGCCGCCCTCAGCAAACTGCTCAGCTCGCTGACCTCCCTCGACCTCGGCGGGGTACTGGGCGCCGTCACCGGGCTGCTCGGGTCCATCATCGGCGCGGTCACCGGCCTCCTCGGCGCCGTACCCGCGCTGCCGTCGCTCGCCGCGGACAGCGACGCGTTGACGATGACCGTCACACCGTGACGACCCGACCCGGGGCGGACCGTTGTTCGCCCCGGGTCGGTCAGTTCCCGTTCCAGCCCGGGACCGCCTGCAACACCTGCTCCGCGACACGCACGAGGGCCGTGTCGTCGGGCGGTACGTCGTCCTGCCGCCAGATCGCGACCTCGAACGTGCCCCTGCCGTCGTCCTTCGCGTGCTTCGAGACCAGCAGGCAGCGCGCCGTACCACCGGGCCCCGTGCTCGCCTTCCCGCCGCCGAGATCGAAGCCGATGGAGATGGTGGGGCTGGAGTAGAGCACGGCAGGGTGCCCCAGGACGGTCGTCTCGCGCGCGTCGCCCATCAGGTCGCCCGTCTCGGCGACGGACAGGTCGTCGTAAGACGCCGACAGCTTCACGGAGTACGTCTTCAGGGTCACCGTCGCATCGGGATCGGCGATCTTCGTGCCTCCGGCGAGCGTGATCCAGTCCCCGCTGCCGCTGGCGGTCTCGACCTGTTCCTGCGGTGTCCCCAGCAGGGCGGGAAGGTCCGGGCGGTTCAGCGACCTGCACAACCGTGCGCCCGAGACATAGCGGGCCGGCAGCCGGTCGGTCGACTTCGAGCAGGCCGCCGGTCCACTGCTCGTGTCCTGCTGGTGGACGAACGCCTTCTGAGCCCACAGCACGCCCACGACGCCGAGGAACACGGCCACCGCCGCGATCGCCTGGACCACCGGTCTGCCGTCCTTCTCGGGCTCGCCGGAACCTTCGGTCATGTCCCCCACCCCCGCTGTGCATCCCCTGTGCGCCCGTGGAGCCTAACTGATGTTCACCGCACGGGTGTTCACGTGGATGGCACGGGTGTTCACGTGGATGGCACGGGCCGCTCAGCCCCTCTCGGTGGCTGTGGCTTCCCCCGCCGGTGTTTGATGGCGGCAGCATGCTCCAGGCCGGAGGAAGCAGAGGTGGACACGGTGGCCGACGGACGGGTCGTCGAGGCGGGCAGGAGCGCCCTGGTGGTGCGTCGCGCACCGCGGGACCGGGCGCGCGCGGCGGTGCTGGTCCTGCACGGCGGGCAGGAGATCGGGCGCCGGCCGGCGCGCCCCTGGCAGTCGGCGGCGCTGCGTATGCGCCCCTTCCTGAGCGCCGCCGCGTCGGTCTCCTCGCCCCGTGACGTACTGGTCGGCCAGGTGCGCTACCGGTACCGCGGCTGGAACGACGCCGCCGACCCGCTCCAGGACACCCTGCGCGCCCTCGACGAGGTGCGCGGCCGGGCCGGGGACGTGTCCGTGGTGCTGGTCGGCCACTCGATGGGTGGTCGGGCGGCGCTGCGCGCGGCGGCACATCCCTCGGTGCGCGGTGTGGTCGCGCTGGCGCCCTGGTGCCCGCCCGGCGACCCCGTGGACGATCTCACCGGGACGCGGATCGTCGTCCTGCACGGCGACCGCGACCGGGTCACCGAACCCACCGAGTCGGCCGCGTACATACGGCAGGCCCGGGAGGCCGGTGCGCAGGCCGGAATGGTGCTGCTCAGGGGTGGAGACCACGCGATGCTCCGCCGCAGCCACGACTGGCACCGGGCCTCGGCCGCCGCCATCCGCCGACTGCTGCGCCCCGAACGTGATCTCGAGGGCTGGACGGCCGAGGCCTGCGGGGCCGAGGAGCCGCTTCTCCGTTGACGCGCGCCCTGATAAAGTGCCGCGCCCCCACGCGGCATCCACTCCGAGGACGGCTGATGTCGATCACGAAGTCGATCAACTTTGTCACGTACCTGACAGTGACGCTGATGGTGCTCGCCCTGTCCGGCACCGCCCCGGCGACCGCCGCGCCGCGGTCCGCCGCCCCGGCGGCCACCGCGTCCCGACTCACCGCCGCGGCACCGGCCGTATCCACCACGGGCACCTGGCAGCCGCCGCTGTCCACCCGGGGCCGTTACATCGTCGACGCCGCCGGGAACCGCTTCCGCCTGCGGGCCGCCAACTGGGACGGCGCCCAGGGATCCTGGACCGGGAGCGGCAGCATCACGGACCCCGCCAACCACCACGCCGGCCAGGACTCCTACGGCATCCCCCTCGGCCTGGACCGCGCCACCCTCCCCCAGCTGATGTCGGACTTCCAGGCGCTCGGCATCAACAGCGTCCGGCTGCCGTTCTCGAACGAGATGATCCATACGACGGCCCCGGTACCGGACGCCGCGGTCACGGCGAATCCGCAGTTGCGCGGAAGGACCCCGCTGGAGGTCTACGACGCCGTCGTGGCCGCCCTGACCGGCGCGGGCTTCGCCGTCATCCTCAACAACCACACCAACACCTCCCGTTGGTGCTGTGGCGTCGACGGCAACGAGCGGTGGAACAGCAGCCAGTCGACGCAGCAGTGGGCGGACGACTGGGTCTTCATGGCCCGCCGTTACGCGGCGAACTCCCGGGTCGTGGGCGCCGATCTCTACAACGAGGTACGCCGTGACGTTCTGGACGACCCCAACTGGGGCCTGGGCGACGACCACGACTGGTACGCCGCCGCCCAGCTCGCCGCGGACCGCATCCTCACCGAGGCCGATCCGAACCTGCTCATCGTCATCGAGGGCATCAACTGGACCGGACTGCCGGTGGACGGCCTCCCGCACGACCGCCCCACCCTCACCCCCGTCCGCACCCTCTCCCACACCCTCGTGGACGCCCACAAGCTGGTGTACTCCGCCCACTTCTACGGTTATACGGGCCCCCGGCACAGCGGCGCCACCGGCATCGGCGAGACCAGCGACCCCCGCTACCAGGACCTGACCCGCGACCAGCTGTACCAGGTCCTCGCCGACCAGGCCTTCTCCGTCACCACCGAGGGCAAGCACTACACCGCGCCCGTGTGGATCAGCGAGTTCGGAATCGGCGCCGGCGAGACGGGGACGGCCGCCCGCGCCTGGTTCGGCAACATCACCGACTACTTCGCCGACCACGACACCGACTTCGCCTACTGGCCGCTGGTCGGCTGGGAGGGCCACGACGACTGGGCGCTGCTGCGTTACGACACCGACGGGCACCGGTACGGCCTCCTCGACGGCGGGGACTGGCGGGCCACCGCGTGGGACCACCTCATGAACGCCCCGAGCCGCACCGGCCCCATCGCGCCGGGGACGACCTGGCGGATGCTGGCCACGGATCACGGCGACGCCGTGCAGTCCCTTCGGGTGCGCGCCGGCGGTGACTGGGACTCCGGCGCCTACAAGGCGGTCTGCCCCGACGGGTTGCGGCTGATCGGCCTCGGCCACTCCGGCGGTCGTGGCCTGTGCACCGACGCGGCCACCGGGGATCTACGGACCGCGGGCAACGCACAGACGGTGGTCACGGACGAACGGCATGTTCCGGCGGGCGTCGACTGGGCCTCCGGCTACACCAAACTCCAGTGCCCGGCGGGCCAGTTCGTGATCGGCTACAGCCGTCGCGGGGAGCGGGTGTCGGCGGTGCTGTGCGTGCCGTCCACCACGGCGCTGGGTGCGGGCGGAAGGACCCTGTGGTTCGACCGGTCCGACAACCGCCCCGCCGACAGCGCGGGCGACGACTTCGCCTACGGCGCCTACAAGGGCCAGTGCGCCGCCGACGAGTACATCGCCGGGGTCGCCTTCACAACCCGCGTGGGCAGCGCACAAGGACCGGCCGCCCTGCGGTGCCTCACACTGCACCCCTGATCGCGGCCGTCGACCGCGGACCGACCCGGTCGGCCGCCTCGTGTCCGGACGCCGCAACGGCCGGTGGGCCTTCCGCCCGGCCGGTGAGGCCACGTCAGGGAACGCCGGCCAGTCCCCCGCTCTGGACCGGTGCGGCCAGTTCGTCGTGGTGCGTCGGGGGGCCGGGGGTCTCGGCGGTGGCCGTGAGGATGGACTGCTGGAGGCGGCGCAGTCGTGCCGAGGGCTCCAGGCCGAGGTCTCTGACGAGGAGGGTGCGCAGTTGCTGGTAGACGTGGAGTGCCTCGCCGCGCCGGCCCGAGCGGTAGAGGGCGAGCATGAACTGGGCGTGCAGGTTCTCGTGGGTGCGGTAGCGGCTGGTCAGGACGGTGAGCTCGGCGAGCAGTTCGCGGTGCCGGCCGAGCCGCAGATCGGCCTCGATGCGCTGGTCCAGAGCGCACAGCCGGCTCTCCTCCAGCCGCCGTGCCTCCATGGCCAGATGGGCTCCGGTGTGGACGTCGGCGAAGGGCGGCCCGGTCCACAGGTCCAGCGCCTGGCGCAGCGTGCGGGAGGCGCCCGCGAGGTTCTCGTCGTCCATGGCCCGGCAGCCCAGTTCACGGAGCCGTTCGAACTCCCGGATGTCGCTGCCGCCGCCTCCGGTGGCGAGCAGGTAGCCACCGGGCAGGGTGGTGAGGACGTCCTTTGCGGACGGCGCGCCCGCACTCCCGGGACCGGCGCCCTGGCGCAGTGCCGTCGCGATGTGCTCCCTGAGCTGGAGCACATAGGTCTGCAGGGTGGTGCGGGCGCTGCGCGGTGGGGCGCCCGCCCAGAGTTCCTCGATGAGGGTGGGGACGGGCACCACCTGGTCGGCGCGCAGTGCCAGCAGGGCCAGCACCTGCCGGGGCTTCGGCGCGGTCGGGGCGATGGAGACCCCGTTCTCCCGCACATTCAGTGCACCCAGCAGCCCGATGTCCACTCGCGTCTCCCTGGTCCTCTCACCTGACACCCCGCCAGTAAAAAACAGCACAACCGGTCTGTCAACAAACCATCCGGCAGACTCACTTGGGTGAGCGGTCGCAGGGCGCCGCACCGCCCTGAGGAATCCCGAAAGGACTGCTCTGTGCTGCCGTTTCGTCGGCCACGGGGGACGGGCGGCCACCGACCCGATGGCTCGGCCCGGGCGGAGAGCCGTAAGGAATCCCGACTCGAAGAACATCCCGAACGACGCCATCCGGTCGGTTACTCGACCGGGGAGCAGGTCAGCACTCTCAACCTCGGGAACCGGTGGGGAGGGTGAGGAAGACGATCCCCAGCGCCAGTACCGCCAGTCCGGACCAGGAGACGGCCGGCAGGCGCTCGCCCAGGGCGGCGACTCCCAGGACGGCGGCCACCGCCGGCTCGACCAGGGTCAGTGTCGTCGCGATCTGCGCGGTGGTGTGCCGCAGGCCGTATCCGAAGAGCCCGTAGCAGAGGAAGGTGGTGACCGCCCCGAGGTACAGGACGACCAGCGCGCCACGCGGCGTCAGCAGCCACGGCCCGGCGCTCCACAGCAGCACGGGCAGCACGAGCAGTGCCGCTCTCCCGAACATCACGCCCATCACCGGGCCGGAGGCATGGCCGCGGGCGATGAGCCGGCCGCCGACGAGGGCGTAGCCGGCGTACGACAGCCCCGCGAGCCCTGCCAGCAGGACGCCGACGGCGTCCACGGGGGCGCCGTCGCCGGTCACCTCGGGTCCGAGGACGAGCACCGTGCAGCCCAGGACGGCCGCGCCGGTCGCGATCGCCCCGCGGGCCGTGGGCCGGGACTGGCGGGTGAGCCGGCCGAGGAGGCCTGCGAAGACGGGCGCGCCGCCGAGTGCGACCACGGTGGCCACGGCGACGCCGGTGCGTGCCACGGCGGGGTAGAAGGTGAGCGGATATCCGGCCACCGCGAGGGCGCCGATGAGCAGCAGCCGGCGTTCGCCGCCGGTGCAGGCCCTGGGCAGGGAGCGGACGCCCGGTGCGGTCAGGAACAGCAGGAGGCCGCCGAGGACCAGGCCGGCGGCGCCGATGGCGGCGGCCGGCGCTCCGGCGGGAGCCAGCGAACCGACGGTCCCGGTGGTGCCCCACAGTACGGCGGCCGTGAGGATCGGGAACGGTCCCGCGAGCACCCCGGCCGCGCGGGGGCGTGGACGCGCGGCGGTCGCGTCGGTGAAGGGCTGGGAGGACTGGGATGAGGTGTCGTTCGGCACAGTCGTGAACTTCCGTCGTCGAATACCGTCTGCGGACTGGTTTCGGAACGGGCGCACGACACAGGCCCCGGGCGTCTTCGAAGGCAGGGCCGGGAGCGTGGGTTCAAGCCGTCAGCGGGTGCGCCCGTCAGGCGCAGAGCGGCGGCAGAGCGACGTGCCAGTAGGTGTTCACACGGCGATGCTACCGGGCTGGCCAGGGGCGCGTTCGGGAGGCCCGCGGAGAGTGGGACCGCGTGCACAACCGCTGCCGCCGACCGATCCTGTCGGATCCGTGATCGTCGGCAGCCGTCCGCCATACGTCGAGGACATGGTTGGGTGCGCTTGTCGTATGGTTCGACCAAGTTTTGGCCAACGTGCGTGGATATCGTTTCCGGGATCGGTCTCGTGGGAGAGACTCACCCGCAGAGGGGGGACGAGCACGGCCGTGTCACGCCGGGCGTGCCATCCCGCAGTGTCGCGCCGCCCTGGGGAAGGCGGCGAGCAGACCAGCGGAGGGAACCATGAAGCAGTCGCTTCCGGGGCAACGCCCTGCCCACGAGCAGGCGTTCGCCGGGCGCGTACGGCCACCGGTCGTCGTGATCGGTGCCGGGCCGTACGGACTGTCGGTGGCCGCCCACTTGCGGGCGGCGGGGGCGCCGGTCCGCGTCTTCGGCGATGTGATGGGCAGCTGGCGGCATGCCATGGCCACCGGGATGTTCCTGAAGTCGACACCGGCCGCCACCGACCTGTCGGCGCCCGCGCCGGGCGGCCGGCTGGCGGACTTCCGGCGTGAGCACGGCGAGCCGGAGCTGACCGAGCTGACCCCGATCCCGTGCGATGTCTTCGTACGGTACGGGCAGTGGTTCCAGAAGCGGTACGTCGGTGAGGTGGAACCGGCGCGGGTGACGGCGGTCGAGCGGCCGTCGTCCGGGGCCGGTTTCGTGGTCCGGGCGGACGACGGGCAGGAGATGGCGGCCTCGGCCGTCGTGGTGGCGACCGGTCTGAACGGACTCGCCCATGTCCCGGACGAGTTGCGGCACCTCGCGCCCGAGGGGCCGGGCCCCCGGGCGCCGGTGTCGCACACCAGCCACCACACCGATCTGTCCGCGTACGCGGGCCGGCGGGTGGCGGTCATCGGCGGTGGCCAGTCCGCGCTGGAGAGTGCCGCGCTGCTGCACGAGGCGGGCGCCGAGGCGCAGGTTCTGGTGCGCGAGCGGCAGGTGCTGTGGGGCATGCCCCCGGACCTGGCCAGGCCCTGGACGCAGCGGCTGGCCAAGCCGGCCTCGCCACTGGGCACGGGCTGGATCCTCGCCGGGGTCTGCGCGGCACCGGGCGGTGTGCGGTGGTTTCCGGCGACGGCCCGGCTGCTGCTGTTCCGGCGGGCGCTCGGCCCCTCGGGCGGCTGGTGGCTGCGGGAGCGGGTGGTGGGTGTCGTACCGGTGCACACCTCGCGCCGGGTCACCGGTGCCGTGCTCTCCGGGCCGGCGGTGCGCCTGGATGTCGCCGGTCCCGGAGGCGAGCGCGAGTCCCTCACCGTCGACCACGTGCTGGCGGCCACCGGTTACCGGCTGGACCTGGACGCCCTGCCCTTCCTGTCCCCCACGGTGCGTCGCGCGGTGGCGTGTGTGCCGGGATCAAGGGCTCCCGCGCTGCGGGGCACGTTCGAGTCGTCGGTGCCGGGGCTGTACTTCACGGGCTCGCTCGCGGCGCCGATGTTCGGGCCGATGATGCGGTTCGTGGCGGGCACGGAGTTCGCGGCCGTCCGGATCGCCCGGCACATCGGAACCCCCTGAGCAGGGGAATTCGGTTGCGACGAGGCCGGTGAGCCCCCTGAGCTGTTTCCATGGACGGTGTCACGGAGCAGGTGCGGCGGGCGAGGGCGGGCGACGACCGCGTGCGCCCGGGGCGACCGGCTCCGTGGCACGGGCCGGCGCTCCTCGCCGCCCTGATGCTGGCGAGCACCTGACGCGGCTTGGGCGCGGTCGGGGTGATGGAGACGCCGCCTCGCGCACGTCGAGCGTGCCGAGAATGCCGATGTCCACGCCGTCCCCCTGCCGTCCGCCATTGGGTGCTCCGAGGCGAGTCCCGGGCACCCGAGTCAAAACGGCATGGGCGGTTTGTCAAACCGAACACCGGCGGCTTTGGCGGCCCTTGACCTGGAGTCAGGAATCCGAGAGTGCGGCGCCCACGAACTCGCCGTTGTGGACAACGAGTTGAGGAAGCACCAGTGACCAGAACTGCTCGACGTGCTGGGGCGAGATCCGGTCACGGTCCGCCGCGCCGAGCACCTCGAACCCGACCGTCGCGGCCACTATCACCGCGGCGACCCGGTCCGGTGACACCCCCTCGGCCAACTCCCCTTGACGCTGGGCCCGCACCAGTTGTTCGCACACCCAGGTACGCCACCAGCAGCCGAAGCCCATGCCGTTCTTGCGGGAGGGATCGACGCTCAGCTTGAAACCCGCACGGACGACGACGTCGGTGGCGACCGTGACCAGCAGTTGCCGGGTGACCGTGATCAGCAGATGCAGTGCGGAGGCGGCCGCCGGCCGCCGGTCGGTCACCATTTGCTCGATGGTGCGCCGGGCCGCGCCCTCCACCTCGACCGCGAGGGCGTCCTTGCTGGGAAAGTGGAAGTGCAGCGCTCCGGCGCTCACTCCCGCCCGACGGCTGATCGCGGGCAGCGACGACAGCGCATAGCCGTCGTCGGCGAAGATCTCGGCTGCGGCATGAACGAGGGCCTGGCGGGTTCGGGCCGCCCGGAGTTGCTTGACCATCGCGTCCCCCTGTTGATCCGGGCGAATGCGGAATTGGACGGTCCGATTCCCCCTGGGCCTGCAACATTGCGATTCGAGAACCCTAGCAAACAGCACGATTGGTAGGTTTGCCAGAGTCCGGGGTGTGGGCGGAGGACCTTGGTGGCCCTCCCGCATCATCGGGAGCACAGCGCTCCCGTACAACAAACCAGGCAGGTGGTTTGGTCCGAGACGGGTCAGGCCTCGGTGGCCACCAGCGATTCCTGCCGCCTGCGCTCGACTTCCTGGACGACCCGGGCGCCCCGGTCGGGCGCGGTGTCCAGCCGGATCAGGGCCGCGGGTGTGGCTATGGCCGGCAGTACGTGGTTGTAGAGGACGGAGATACGGTCGTTGAGATCCGTCCAGTCGGAGACCACCTCGGACATGAACTGGGTCCCGATCCAGGCCCCGAGGAAGCACTCCGCGGTCTCCTGGGGTGTGACATGCGGCAGCACCTCGCCGCGTTCCTTGGCCTCCACCAGCTTCTCGGTCACCACCTCGGTCCAGGCGGGCCAGGCGCTGCCGAACAGCGAACGCCCCTGGAGGTCGGCCGACAGCCGTATACCGGCGAGCAGGATGACCTCCTTGGGGATGCGGTGGGCCAGCGTCATGCCGATGTCCACCCACTCCTGGAGCTTCAGCTCGCGCGGTACCCAGTAGTCGTCGCTGATCTGGGCGTTGATCACGCCTCGCGCGAGGGCTTCCTTGGAGTCGAAGTGGAAGTACAGGGCCCCCTTGGTCACTCCGGCCCGCTCGAGGATCTCGGCGATCGTCGCCGCCGTGTATCCGCGCTCGGCGAAGACCGCGGCGGCGGCCTCGACAACAGCGCGTCGGGTCCGAATCGCACGCTCCTGACGCGCCATGGGGACCCCTCCTCGGTCAAAACAAAACCGGACGTGACGTACCTTACCCCAATCGGGGGTCGGTATTTCGGCCGCAGAGGGCCGATTCCCGGCCGGTCCCGCGTCGCCGCAGGGGCGTCGGCGCGGGGATCCGTCGGGCAGTTCACCAGGCGGTGCGTCCGCCGTCCACGGTAAGTGTGGCACCCGTGACGAAGCTCGCTCTGTCGCTGCACAGCCAGGCGGCGGCCTCCGCGACCTCCTCGGGGTCGGCGGCGCGTGCCTGCGGGGCGGAGCGGTAGGCCCGCGCCTCGTTCTCGGGCGACTTGGCGAACCAGTCGTCGATCATCTCGGAGCGGGTCAGGCCCGGGGCGATGGCGTTCACGCGGATGTGGTGCGGGGCGTACTCGACGGCGGCGGCCTTGGTCAGTCCGATCACCGCGTGCTTGGAGGCGATGTAGGGCGCTGCCGTCGAGGAGGCGACCAGGCCGCCCACGCTGCTGGTGTTGACGATCGAGCCGCCCCCGGTCTCGAGCATGGCCGTGATCTCGTGGCGCAGGCAGTTCCACACGCCCCGCACGTTGGTCTCGGTGACCCGCTCGTAGTCGGCGTCGTCGATGAGGTGCATCGGGGTCTTCGGCAGCGCGACGCCGGCGTTGTTGAAGGCGGCGTCGAGACGGCCGTAGCGCCCGACGGCGAACTCGACGGTCCGGCGGACCTCTTCCCCGTCGCGCACGTCCAGGGTGCGGTGGCTCGCCTCGGCGCCCTTGGCGCGCAGTTCCTCGGCGAGGTCCCGCAGCTTGTCCTCGCGGCGGGCGGTCAGGACGACGGTGGCGCCCTGCCGGGCGAACACCCGGGCGGCGGCCGCCCCGATACCGCTGCTGGCGCCGGTGATGAGGGCGACCCTGCCCGCCAGTACGGCTCCTTCTGCTGTGGTCACCTGGTCACCTCACGGGCGGTGGAAAGGGAGTCGGCATCATGCCAGAAGACGCTGAGCCCGGCCTCCTGATCGAGGGTGCGCAGGCGCTCTTCGTCGATCTCGGCGAGACCGCCGACCAGGTGCCGGACGCCGAGTTCGCGCATCAGCTCGCGCTGGAAGCCGTGCTCGAAGGTGCTGGGGTGGCCGACGAACGGCACGTCCAGCTCCTTGGCGTGACCGGCGAAGCGGGCCACGTCGTCGATGAAGAGGACCTGGTGGTGGTCGAGGCCGAAGTGGTCCTCGACAATCTCCCGGATGCCGGGGCGGAAGTCGTTGGTACAGATGTAGTGGGGGGCGGTGAACAACTGCTCCCAGGCGCCGAGGTGGCGGCGGAAGTGGTCCTCGTCCAGGCCTCCGTAGCAGATGACGTCGAGGCCCGCGGCGCGCAGCCGGTGCAGGAGTTCCTCGGCGCCGTCGAGGGTGTGGACGGGATGGGCGCGCAGGTAGTCCTCGCGTTCGGCGAAGTAGTCGGCGATGGCCTCCTGCTCGCTCACCTCGGCTCCGGTCTCCTCCAGCAGCACCCGGGCGGCGGCGAGGCGGGACTGGGAGAAGAGCCGCTGCTCCAGTTCCCGGGTGTACTCACCGCCGTACTTGAGGACGAGGCGGTGCAGGACCGGGCTGAAGCTGTCGTTGAGCAGGACGCCGTCGATGTTGACGGCGGCGAGGCGCAGGGTGCGCAGTGGTTCCATCGGGTCTCCCTCTCGCAGGCCGTTCAACATCATGCAGTGGCTGTCGGGACCGGGGGCGACTCGGGTGGGCCGGCGGGCGGCGAACTCCCCCAGGGAGATGGCCGAAAGAGACCGCTATACAGGTTTTACTGAGTCGGGCCCGGCACGTCACCCACCGATAACCAGCCGCCGAGATCTGCCCGTTAGTCCGTTTTTCGCCGTGCCTTCGACTTGATTGAGCGCGAAAATACTTGGCCAAACCACCACTCAGCGGAGTCATGCATGGATCGAGTCCCACCACGCTTGGCGAATCCTTTACCTTGTGGCCGACCCGAGAAAACCGGTAGGTCCGTATCTTATAGGCGTCGAACAGAGCTTCAAGCCAACGAAGAGCTTTCCGACGGGGGGTTGTCGATGAGCCTGTCCGCCAGCGAGATCGGAGTCGGCCTGCCAGCACTGCCCCGGCTGACCACCACGGTCCCCAAGGAGTACGTCCACCGGGCGTCCCTGGCCGAGGTGTTCCTCACCGGCTGCACCGCGCAGGACGACGGGCTGCGGTTCTCCCTCACCGGACAGTGGCCACGCGCCCACACCTTCTTCAACAGTGCCGACGGCTCGAGTCACGATCCGCTACAGGCCGCAGAGACGTTTCGGCAGGCCGGCATGTTCGTGACGCACGCGGAACACGGGGTACCGCTCGGCCATCACTTCGTGCTGTGGTCACTCAGCTGCCACACCGATCTGGAGCAGTTGCGGATCGGCTCCCGGCCGACCGACTTCGACCTTGAGGTGGCGTGCCCGGACACCGCCGCGCGAGGCAGGGCGTCCGCGCGCCGGATGGGCATAGGGTTCGCGCTGCGCCGGGACGGCCGGACCGTGGCCCACGGAGACGGGCTGTACTCCATCGTCACGCCGTCCGTCTACGCGCGGCTGCGGGCCAACCGGCCCGGTAAACAGGTGACTTCGGCGGAGGCGGTGGTCGCGGCCGACCCGATGCCGCCGTCCGCCGTGGGCCGCACCTCCCCCGCGGACGTGGTGCTGACGCCCACGGACACGCCCGGCCGGTGGCTGCTCACCCCGGACCTGGACCATCCGATCCTGTTCGACCACGACGGCGACCATCTGCCCGGCATGGTCCTGCTGGAGGGTGCCCGCCAGGCCGCCTGCGCCCGGCTTGCACCCCGTGCGCTGATACCGGCGAGCACGTCCACGACCTTCGACCGCTACGTCGAACTCGACAGCCCGTGCTGGGTCGACGTCACCGAGGTGACTCCCGGCGGCGACGGCACAGTGACCGTGGAGGTCGTCGGCCGGCAGGGCGGCGAGACCGTCTTCACCTCCACCGTGCACGGCCCCGTCGTCGGCTGAACGCGACACGAGACGGCCGCGGCCGGGTCCCGGACCGGGACCCGGCCGGGGCCGTCGGGCTCGTCAGTGCCGGTGAGCGAGGGCGTGCCGGCGGTCGGCGTCACGGCGGTGTTGCGGGCCCCAGGAGGCGGAGTCGACATAGTGCCCGTGGTCGTTGCGCAGGGTGGCGGTGTCGCTGTCGTGGCCCCACACGGACTGACGGCGGTCCTGGTAGAGGTCCGTCATGGTGTCCCGGCCCTGCCCGGCGTGGACGCGGACCGTGGCACGGCCCGCAAGCCGGTAGTGACGGAAGGTGTAGCTGTGGCCGTCGGCGTCCGACAGAGTCCAGCCGCTGAGGTTCACGTCACGGCGGGAGGTGTTGGTGACGTCCACCCACTCCCGGTTCAGGGCGCGGCCCGAGAAGACCGCGCGGCCCTGCAGGTCATGCTGACAGTCAGCGGCCGACCGGTGCCGCCGACAGAAGTTGATCTTCTGGTCGTCATATGCAATTCCCCGATTGGTTGGCCGTTACGGGGGCGGGGGAAAGCGTTTGCCGTTACGTTTTGGATTGCCTTTTTGGCATGCCCACACCCTTTCAGCGACACCTCCCCGTAGGAGACACCCCCATGCGCAGACTCGTTGCCTGCCTGGCGGCCGCGGTCGCCGCCCTCGGCGGGCTCACGGCGACGGCCACTCCGGCCGCGGCGGCCGGCTCCGGCACGTTCAACGTGCTCACGTACAACGTCGCCGGGCTTCCGGAGTCGCTGTCGAGCGCATCCACACCGCGCGACACCAGCACCACCGAGATCGGCAAGCGGATCGCGCCGTATGACATCGTCAACGTCCAGGAGGACTTCAACTACCACGCGTACCTGTACTCCACGGACACCCACCTGTACCGCACCGCGACCAGCGGTGGCGCGGGTATCGGCAGCGGCCTCAACACCGTCTCCAACTACGCCTGGGACGGCGACGACTTCGAGCGCGTCGGCTGGAACTCCTGCCAGATCGACTCCGGCGACTGCCTGACGCCCAAGGGCTTCACCTTCATGCGTGAGCGGCTCGCCGAGGGCGTCTACGTCGACTTCTACAACCTGCACACCAACGCAGGTACGAACGACGGCGACGAGGCCTCCCGGGCCGACAACCTCAGCCAGCTGACGTCGTTCATCAGCACCCACTCGGCCGGGAACGCCGTCGTGGTCATGGGTGACACCAACACCCGTTACACCCGCTCCGCCGACACCATCGCGGAGTTCGCCTCCAACAACGGGCTGACCGATGCCTGGGTCCAGCTGATCCGCGGCGGCAGCGCGCCGGCCAAGGGCAGCGACACCCTGCTCTGCGACCAGACCGGGGCCACTGTGCCCAACACCTGCGAGGTCGTCGACAAGGTCCTGTACCGCAGCAGCAAGCTGGTGACCCTGAACGCGACCTCGTACAACAACGAGCACGCCAAGTTCCTCAACGACGCCGGTCTGATGCTCTCCGACCACGACCCGATCACGGTCGGCTTCTCCTGGTCGAAGAACCCGGACTTCCAGCTCAGCGACCAGTTCGGCGGTCCGCACGGCGACTACTACCAGGACCTTCCGAGCGTCCCGGCCGCCGCCCGCGCCACCAGCATCTCGCTGCGCTCCGGCTCCCGCGTCGACCAGGTCGGCATCACCCTGGGCAACGGCACCACGCTGACCCACGGCGGCACCGGCGGAACGGCGTCCTCACTGACGCTGGGCAGCACCGAGTACGTGACCACGGCGTACCTGTGCGAGGGCAAGTACAACAACACCACCCGCATCTTCTACGCC
This sequence comes from Streptomyces sp. NPDC111744, assembly GCF_055634995.1. Lineage (NCBI taxonomy): Bacteria > Bacillati > Actinomycetota > Actinomycetes > Kitasatosporales > Streptomycetaceae > Streptomyces > Streptomyces sp. NPDC111744. Next base: position 58,261 of record NZ_JBVKCG010000019.1, on the reverse strand, counting down.
AAGTTCACCACCAACCTGGGCCACACCCTCGCCGGTGGTACGACGACCTCGGACTGCGTGACCCGCACCGCCCCGTCGGGCTGGCAGATCGCCGGCTTCCACGGCCGCTCCGGTGACGAGCTGGACAAGGTCGGGTTCATCTACACCAAGCGCTGACCGCGCCCGGCAGGCCGGCGAACGTCACCAACGGTTCGCCGGCCTGCCCTACGGGGCGGGCGGGTCCGTCGGTGATGATGGCCGGTATGCACATCCGCATCGACGCGACCGACCTGCCCGGACGGTCCTGCCCGGCGCCCGGGGACAGCGGTTTCTCCGAGTACGACGGCATCCATGTGGCCGTACAGCGCCGGAACCGTCCCATCGAACTGCTCGACCCGCAGCCGGGTGACGCCGTCTGCGCGACCTGGACTCTGCCCTGCACCCCGGCGGTCACGGCCACCGGGGTCGACTTCAAGGGCCCTTACGTCCAGGGCGGTCCGGGCGGCCGGTTCGTATACCTGTCCTGGGGGACCGTGGACGCCGACGGCGGCTTCACGATGTTCCGCCGGGCCAAGCTGCTCCTCGACGCCGTCCCGGACCCGGTGGCCGAGGCGGCGGTGCGGGACGGCCTGCTGGTCGGCAGGCTCGGCCTGACCGACGCCCGTGGCATGCCCCGCTGTGCACGTGTCGTACCGCCGGTCGTCGTCTGGAGTGCCGGGAGCGATCCGCGGCCGCAGGCCGTGCGGTAGTCGGCGAGGGCGGTCGCGAGGGGAGCGGGCGCCCAGGTGCCCGTCCGGGCGTACGACGAAGCCGGCGGGACCGCCGGGGCGGTAGAGGCGAACGAACTCGCCCGCGCTGCCGCGGCGTTCGGGGGCCACGGGTGCCACGGGTGCCAGGTGGCCGGTCCCCGCGCAGACCACCATCCGCGCCACCATCTCCCGCCGCCCCTTCGCCGGAGGCAGGCGCTGACCGTTCGTCCCGTCGGACGGGACCACCGGGTGCGGCGCATCCGCCCGGTGGTCCGGGTTCCCACACCGTCCGGCCGGTCCCGTCGTGCCCCGAAGCGCGCCAGGCCGCCCCGCCAAGGGCGGCTGAGCCCCCGACCGGGTCAGGACCCCGGCGGCGCGGTCCGCAGGGCCCGCACCACCGCCCAGACGACAGAGATGAACGGCACGGCCACGACGGCGCCGATCACCCCCGCGACGATGCTGCCCGCGATGACGGAGACGGCGACGACCAGGGGGTGCAGGCGCACCGCCCAGCTCATCACCAGGGGATGCAGCACATGACCCTCGAGCTGCCCGATGACGACGATGAGCACGAGGACGGCCACGGCCGTGAGCGGCCCGCGCCCGGCCAGCGCGACCACGGTGGCCACACTCAGTGCCACCGGTGAGCCGACCAGCGGGACGAAGGCGGCGAAGAACTCCAGCACGGTGAGCGGCAGCGCGAGCGGCACCCGCAGCACCAGCAGGGCGATGCCGACGAGTACGGCGTTGGTGGCGGCCACGATGATGATGCCGCGGGTGTACCCGGCGAACGTCCGCCAGGCGGCGTGCCCCGCCCGGTCCCACGCGGTCCTGGCCCCTGCGGGCAGCAGCTCGCGGCTCGTCCAGGCCCACAGCCGCTCGCCGGAGCTGATGAAGAAGACGGAGGCGAAGAGCGCGAGCGCGCCTCCGGTGACCAGCTCGACGAGGGTGCCGAACCCGCTGAGCGCCCTGCTGGCCAGGTTGGAGCGGTGGGCCTGGACGTAGTTGACGATCTGCTGCTGGAGATGCGAGAGGGCGCCCGGGCCGAGCCGGAAGGGCGGGCGCTGGAGCCAGACCTCGATGCGATGGATGCCGCCGCGGAACTCGTCGGCCAGCGTCGCCGACTCCTGGGCGACCGCGTTGCCCACCAGGGCCAGCAGGCCGAAGAACACGCAGATGCTGCCGACCAGGCTCACGGCCACGGACAGGGGGCGGGGTAGCCAACGGCTCAGCAGATCGGTGAACGGGCGCAGCACCGAGGTGATGACCAGACCCAGGAACAGGGCTGCGGCGATCAGCTGGAAGCGGCCCAGGACGATGAAGACGCCGTAGACGACGATGCCGAGCACGATGAGGCGCCAGGCATAGGCGCTGGCGATGCGCAGGCCGGGGACGACGACCGCGCTGACGGAGGCGGAGGCCCGCGGATCGCGGGCGCGCTTCGGGATCCACACCGCGCGGGCGGACCGGGTGCCCGGCGCCGCGCCACCACGCCCCCGGCGCGCCCCGCCCCGCCCGGCCGTCGGTCCGCCCGCACCCGCCACCGCACCTCCCGTTGCCGCCTTCGTCACCTCGGGTGCACATGAGGGCACCTCTAGTGCACGTTAGGGGCAATTCGGGCGGGTGGCGGGGTGCGCTGCGCCAAGAGGGTCAGTGTGCCGCCGTTGCGGTGACGGCCGTACGGGCGGCTCGTTCGACGAGTTTCACGCCGTCCGGCATGGACGCGTTGCCGTTGGAGAGGACCGCGACGAGGTAGTGGTGACCGCCGGCCGTGACGCGTCCGACGCTGTTGATGTCCCACAGGTCGGTGGTGGTGCGCATCAGCCAGCCGTTCTTCAGCGCCCACCCGGAGTCGGCGGCGGCCGAGACGCCCCAGGACTGGCCGGCGGCGATCTCGGTCATCAGGGTGCCGATACGGCTTCGGGACGCGGTGTCGAGCGGTGTGGGGCCGGAGCCGAAGATCGCGCGCAGCAGCCGTATCTGATCGCCCGCCGTGGTCCGGGTGAGCCCCCAGCGCCCACCGGAGCCGGCCGTGGTGGAGGTCAGTCCCAGCCGCCTGTTCGCCGACTCAAGGCCGGAGGCCCCGCCGATGGCCCGCCACAGGGCGGTGGCCGCGTCGTTGTCGCTGTCGCGGATCATCACCTCCGCGAGGGCGCTCTCCCGCGCGGTGAGGGCGCGCCGGTGGTCCCGGGCGTGGAGCAGCAGCGAGGCGAGGATGTCGACCTTGACGATGCTCGCCGTGTCGTACGGCGTGTCGTCACCGTAGACCGCGGGTTCCCGGCCGGTGCCGTCCAGGTCGAGGACGGCGGCGGTCACGTGCGCCTCGGCCGGCGCCCGCACGGCCGTACGGAAGTCTCCGGAGCCGGAGACGGAACCGGCCGCCAGGGCCGCCGGCGCGGCGCCGGCGAGCAGGGTCACCACCGTGGCCACGACGGCGAGGGTGCGATTGAGCATGCGGGAGCCTCGGCAGTTCAGGTCGGAGGGACACAGAACTGCGAACGTAGACAAAATGCGCGGTCGGCGACGTGATGGCCGCCACGAAACGGGTGGTTCCGGGCAAATTGTGAGCAGAGCAACAAGGCCGCAGGCGAGGCGGGCAATCCGGGGGAACGGAACACGGATTCCGTAGGCCTCATCCGGACCTTTCCGGGGGAAGAATGTGACCAGAGTGACGGACGGGCCCCTGGGAGGTGCCATGAGCACATCGGCGGAACCGCGGGTGAGCGGTCTGGAGGTCAGGTCCATCGACTATGTGCCGCTGGACGAGCGGCACGGCAAGCTGTGGCATCTGGGTCCGCTGTGGTTCATGTCGAACGCGCAGATCGCCACCCTGGCCGTGGGGCTGATCAGCATCACGGAGGGCGGCAATCTGATCTGGTCGCTGCTGGCGATCGTCGCGGGCACCGTGGTCGGCACGTTCTTCATGGCCTTCCACTCGGCGCAGGGTCCGCAGCTGGGGCTGCCGCAGATGATCCAGTCGCGCCCCCAGTTCGGCTATGTCGGGGCGCTGCTGGTGTGGCTGTTCGCCTATGTGCAGTACGCGGGCTTCAACGTGTTCAACACCAGCCTGGCCGGTGAGGCCCTGAACACCACGATCCACGGCGGCGTGAAACTGTGGGTGATCGTGGTCACCGCCGTCGCGTTCGTCATCGCGCTGGTGGGTTACGACGTCATCCACAAGGCCGAGCGGTTCCTGACCTACACCTTCCTCGTCATCTTCGGGATCTTCACCGTCGGTGTCCTGGTCACCCTGCACTACCCGCCGGGCTCCTTCGACCTCGGCGCCTTCAAGTGGACGCCGTTCCTCGCCCAGTTCGGCGTGGTCGCCGGGTACCAGATCAGCTGGGCCATCTATGTCTCGGACTACTCGCGCTATCTGCCGCCGGACGTGACGGTCCGCAAGACCTTCTACTGGACCTACTTCGGGTCGGCGCTCGGCGGCATCTGGCTGATGGTGCTCGGGACGCTGCTGGCCGCCTGGGCCGGCGACAGCTTCGACACGATCCCCTCGATCAACGCCGCCGGCGACAAGGTCTTCAACGGCTTCGGTGCGATCGTGCTGCTGTTCGCCGCACTGGGCCTGATCTCCGTCACCGCGCTGAACATGTACGGCGGTTCACTGACGCTGATCAGCGCCATCGACTCGTTCAAGCGGGTGCGGCCGACGCTGGGCGTGCGTCTGATCACCATCGGTGTGACCGCGGTGCTCTCCCTGGTCGGCGCGCTGGCGGCGACCTCGAACTTCCTGACGAACTTCAACAACTTCCTGCTGCTGGTGCTCTATCTGTTCATCCCGTGGACCGCGGTGAACCTGATGGACTACTACGTGGTGCGCCGCGGCCACTACGCGATCGCCGAGATCTTCAAACCCGACGGCATCTACGGCCGTTGGGGCTGGCGCGGGATCATCTCCTACCTGGTCGGCTTCGCCGTGATGATCCCGTTCTTCTCCGTCGGCACGCTCTATGTCGGTCCCGCCGCCAAGGCCCTCGACGGCGCGGACATCTCGTTGTTCGTCGGGCTGCCGGTCTCGGCGCTGCTGTACTGGTGGCTGACCCGCTCGGTCGACGTCGAGGCGGAGACCCGTATCGCCGAGGCGGAGGCCGCGGCACTGGAGCAGGCAGCGCACGAGCACCGGGAACCCGAGGTCTAGGCGTTCGGCAGCTTGTCTCCATGCCGTCCGCGACCGGAAAGCCGACGCTGCGGTAGCCGTTCGCCGGGTCGCGTACGTAGTCCATTCAGGTACGGCCGCATGCTCGCGAAGGTGGAGTCGTCGGCCACGGTCTTTCGGCGAGTCCGATCCGGGCGCTGCTCGCGCAGGCCCAGCACGATCCGGCGTTCGCCGGGGAGGAGTTCAGGTCACGTTGCCTGGATCCGCAGCGCCGGCGCGACCGCGCCCTGCTGGAACGGGCCGTGGCGGCGGGCCGGTTGCCCGCCGGGCTCGACCTGGACACCCGGACAGACCAGCTGGTGGGCCCGCTGTACTACCGCGTACTGGTGTCGGCCGGGCCGGTCGGTGAGGAGTTCACCGACGCCCTTGCCGACGCGTTCCTGCTGCGGCACGACGGGCCGGGGCCGGTCCGATGAGTCACCGGCGGGCTCAGTATGCGGAGTTGACGTTGTCGATCGAGCCGTAGCGGTGGGCGGCGTAGTTGGCGGCCGCGGTGATGTTGGCCACCGGGTCGGTGACGCTGTTCGCGGTGCCGTTGACGTGGTACGCGTTGAAGGTGGGGTCGATCACCTGGAGCAGCCCCTTGGAAGGGGTGCCCTTCTGGGCGTTGACGTCCCAGTTGTTCTGGGCGCTCGGGTTGCCGCCGGACTCGCGCATGATGTTGCGCTTGAGGCCGTCGTAGCTGCCCGGAATGCCCTTGGACTTCATGATCTGCAGGGACTGCTTGATCCAGCCGTCGAGGTTGTTCGAGTAGCCGGACTTCTGCCCGGAGGTGGCGCGGCTGTCGTTGCTGGAGGCCGTGACCGCGGTGGAGGCGTGCACCTGCGTCGCTTCGGCGGCCTGCGCGGTCGTCGGCATCAGGGTGAGGGCGGCGGCTGCGGCACCGGTGGTGGCGAGGCCGGTGAGGCCGAGGGCGCGCAGTCGGGCGATGCGGGTGCGAGTGGTCATGGTCATGTAAATGAATCTCTCCGGTGGGGACGGCGTCGGCGCCGGCCGCTGTGTGCGGCGGCATGGGGCGGAGCCCCGTACAGCCGGCGGGAGTGGGCGGACCCGGCGGTGATCCGCTCGGTCCGTCACCGTCTCCCGGCGACGACAGCCATGGTTAGCGGTGGCCGGAGCGGGACGCAATGATGTGACGTACTATCTAACATCGTATAAACAACCGAATTGCCCCTTTTCGGGCGGCTTGCCTGGTGTTCAGGGCGTTGCGGGTCTACGACGCCCGATAGGATGTGATCTGGCTCCTATGGGTGGTGTCACGCTTTCCGGGCCCTTCGAGGGCTGTCGCCGACCCCTGACGGACCTCGCCGCACAGCTCACGAACAGCCCGCCGGGAGAGCATCGTGGGCATGTCTGACACCCCCACACTCGCGGCGGGCGCGATCCGTGTGCTGATCGTCGACGACGAACCCGAGCTGACCGAGTTGCTCTCGGTGGCCGTCACCGCGGCGGGCTGGCGGCCGTTCGTGGCGCAGGACGGGTACGGCGCGCTGCGCACCGCCCGCCGGTCCAGCCCGCACGCCGTCGTGCTGGACGGCATGCTGCCCGACCTGGACGGGATCCAGGTGCTGCGTCGGCTGCGGTACGAGAACGCCGGGCTGCCCGTGCTCATGCTGACCGCCCGGGACGCGGTGGAGTACCGGCTCGACGGGCTGTCCTCCGGCGCCGACGACTATGTGACCAAGCCCTTCTCCCTGGAGGAGGTGATGCTCCGGCTGCGCGGGCTGCTGCGCCGCTCCGGGGCCGGCGAGGCCGCCGAGGAGGAAGGGGTACGGATCCTCGGCGACCTGGTGCTCGGTGAGAGGACCCGCGAGGTGCGCCGGGGCGGCACGCCGATCTCGCTCACCGCGAAGGAGTTCGACCTGCTGCGGTTCCTGATGAGCCACCCCCGCCAGGTACTCAGCAAGTCGCAGATCCTCCACCACGTGTGGAACAGCTCGTTCGACGGCGGCGGGAATCTGGTGGAGGTCTATGTCTACGGCCTGCGAGCGAAGATCGACAAGGAGCGCCGGCCGATGATCCATACCGTGCGGGGCGCCGGATACGTCCTCAGACCGGCGGACGACGAGGCATGACGGCGGTCCGCCGCGCCCTGGCTCATCTCCGCGGGCGCTCGCTGCGGGCCCGTATGGTCCTCGTCCACGCCGTCACCCTGGCCGCCGTCTGTGCGGCGATGGCCCTCGCCACCGTGCTCGTCCAGCGCTACTACCTGATCCGGGACCTGGACCAGCGGGTCAGCGACGCCGCCGAGCACAGCCAGGGCGGCCGGGAGCACGGGCCGCCCGGCGCGAACCTCGGCTTCCTCAACGAACGGGGCCAGCACACCGGCACCCTGGCCGCCCTCGTCGACGGGGGCCGGATCACCACGGCCGAAGTGGTGACCGACGACGGACCGCACACCCTCACCCCCGCTCAGCGCGCCGCCCTGACCGGCCTTCCGGCGGACGGGACCCTGCACACCCGGACCCTCCCCGGCCTGGGCGCCTACCGGCTGACCGCCGTCGGCGAGGGCGGCACCACCATGCTGGCAGGGCTGCCCGTGGGAAACGTGCAGCACATGATCGACTCCCTGGTCGCGGTCGAGGCCGGTATCGCCGGCATCGGGCTGGTGCTGGCGGGATCCGTGTCCGCCGTGGCGATCCGCCGTCAGCTGCGGCCGCTGCGGCGGGTCGCCACCACCGCCGTCGAGGTCTCGCACGCGCCGCTCGACCGGGGCGAGGTCAGCGGGCTCACCCGGGTGCCCACGGCGGACACCGATCCGCGCACCGAGGTCGGCCAGGTCGGCGTCGCCCTCAACCGGCTGATCGACCACGTGGAGTGGTCCCTCTCCGAACGGCAGCGCACCGAGGAGCACATGCGCCGCTTCCTCGCCGACGCCAGCCACGAGCTGCGCACCCCGCTCGCCTCGATCGCCGGATACGCCGAGCTGATGCTGATGGGCGTGGACGCTGGGAGGATCGAACCGGAGCTGGCCTGGCGCCGTGTCTCCGACCAGTCGGCGCGGATGACGGGACTGGTCGAGGATCTCCTGCTGCTCGCCCGCCTCGAGGAGGGCAGGCCGCTGGAGGCGGCCGCGGTGAACCTGGCGACCCTGGTCGGGGACGCGGTCTGGGACGCACGGGCGGTCGGGTCCGACCACCACTGGCAGCTGGTGCTGCGCCTGGACGCACCCGCCACGGTGACCGGCGACCCGTCCCGGCTGCACCAGGTGGTGGCCAACCTGCTGGCCAACGCCCGGGTCCACACCCCCGCCGGGACGCGCATCACGGTGACGGTGGAGTCGGCGGACGGGCACTGCGCGATCCGGGTGCACGACGACGGGCCTGGCATACCCGCCGCTCTGCTGCCGACGGTCTTCGAACGCTTCACCCGGGGCGACGCCTCCCGCTCCCGTGCCCCCGGCGCCGAGGGCGGGGCGGGGCTGGCGCTGGCGATCGCGGCGGCGATCACCCAGGCGCACGGCGGCCGGGTCGAGGTAGACGGCGCGCCAGGCGGCACCGAGTTCACGCTTCAGCGGAGCCTCAGTTGGCCGCACCAGGCTGGTCGCCCGGTGGCCGTCCACGAAGGGCGCGCCCATGACGAAGGGAGCCGCATGTCCGAGATCGACGCCGGCGAAGGCGCGACGCAGATACCGGAAGCCTCGGAGCGTCCCGAGGCGAGTCGTCGTAACTTCATGCGCAAGGTGTTCTTCGCGTCCGGGGCGACGGCCCTGGTGACCATGGGCAGCGCCGGGGCCTGGACGGCGCTCGCCGACGACAGCACGGGTACGGCCGACGCCTCGGCCAGCCCCTCCCCCAGCGCTCCGCCGAGCGGTGGCCCGGGCGGTGGCGGCGCCGGTGGTCCGGGCAACCAGTCGCTGACGGAGGAGTTCTTCGGTTTGACGACTGACGGCAAGCGGATCGACGACCTTCAACCAGGACGCCTACTACTGGACGCTCATGGGCACCCCGTCCGCCACCGAGCCCTGGGGTTTCCAGTTCGACGGCCACCACCTGGTCATCAACTACTTCGTGCTGGGCGACCAGGTCGTCATGAGCCCCTGCTTCTGGGGCTCGGAGCCGACCACCATGGAGATCGACGGCGAGACGGTCACCGTCTGCCACGAGGAGGTGCTCGCGAGTCTCGCCTTCGTCAACTGCCTCACGGCCGAACAGCAGTCGGTCGCGATCGCCTCGGCCGCCAAGACCAACGAGTCGATGAAGGCGGGCGCCTTCTCGGACAACGCGGTCCAGGCCTACGAGGGCATCCGCGGCAAGGCCCTCACCCGCGTTCAGCAGCAGAAGCTCCTCGGCATCGTCGAGGCGTTCGCCGGCCGGGCCAAGGCCGACGCGGCCAGGGTGCGCCTGGCCGAGGTGCGGGCCCATCTCGACGACACGTATGTGACCTGGGCCGGTGGCACGGGCGCCGACGACGCGTTCTACGTGCGGGTGCACAGCCCGGTGGTCTGGGCCGAGGTCGACTGCCAGGGCCCCGGTCCGCTCGCCGGGGCGTACGGCGCGAGCCAGGGCAGCGGCCCCACCCAGATGCATGTGCACTCGGTCATCCGCACACCCAACGGCAACGACTACGGCAAGGAACTGATCCGCCAGCACTACCTGACGTCACCCCACCACCGGTAGTCCCTCCCCCAGGGGCTTCCACCGCAGGTGGACGCTCTCCCCCGCCGAGTCCGCCCGCAGCAGGGACAGGCGGGGGCGTACCGCGTCGGTGCGTGCGGTGGGCGGCTTGCGGCGGCCGGCCGCGAACTGGACCGGCCACTCGGCAGCCGGGCCCCGGTACTCCTGGTCGGCCGCCGCGTGCAGGGTCCAGTGCGGGTCGTACAGGTGGGTGCGTCCTACGGCGCACAGGTCGGCGCGGCCCGCCAGCAGGATCGAGTTCACGTCGTCGTAGGAGGCGATGGCGCCGACCGCGATCACGGCAGTCCCGGTCGCGGCGGCTACTTCGTGGCGGATCCGGTCGGCGAACGGAGTCTGGTAGGAGCGGCCGTAGGAGGGGCGTTCGTCCTTGGTGACCTGGCCGGTGGAGACGTCGATGGCGTCCGCGCCGTGTGCGATGAAGGCGCGGGCGATCTCCACGGCGTCGTGTTCGGTGTTGCCGTCGGGGGCCCAGTCGGTCGCGGAGATCCGCACGGTCATCGGCCGCTCGGCGGGCCAGACGGACCGCACCGCGTCGAAGACCTCCAGGGGGTAGCGCAGCCGGTTCTCCAGCGGGCCGCCGTACTCGTCGGTGCGGTGGTTGGCGAGGGGGGAGAGGAAGGAGGAGAGCAGGTAGCCGTGGGCGCAGTGGAGTTCGAGGAGGTCGAAGCCGGCCTCGGCGCCGCGGCGGGCCGCTTCGACGAACTCGGCGGCGGTGGCGTCGAGTTCGGTGCGGGTGAGTTCACGGGGGACGGGCGATCCGGGGCCGTACGGCAGCCCGGACGGGCCCACGATCTCCCAGTTGCCGTCGGGGAGCGGTTCGTCCATGCCCTCCCACATCAGACGGGTCGAGCCCTTGCGGCCGGAGTGGCCGAGCTGGAGGCCGACACGGGCGGTGCTGCGTTCATGGACGAAGGAGACGATCCGCTGCCAGGAGTCGCGCTGTTCGTCGTTCCACAGCCCGGTGCAGCCGGGGGTGATACGGCCCTCGGGCGAGACGCAGACCATCTCCGTCATCACCAGCCCCGCCCCGCCCATCGCCTTCGAACCCAGATGGACCAGGTGGAAGTCGCCGGGCACGCCGTCGACGGCGGAGTACATGTCCATCGGGGAGACGATCACCCGGTTCTTCAGCTCCAGCCGCCCGATGCGGAACGGCTGGAACATCGCGGGTGCCCGGGTGCTCAGTCCCTGCGCCGCGGCGAAGGCTGCGTCGACACGGTCGGCGAACTCCTCGTCGCGGGTGCGCAGGTTGTCGTACGTGATACGGCGTGAACGGGTCAGGAGGTTGAAGCAGAACTGGGTGGGTTCCTGGCCGGCGTACATGCCGATGTTCTCGAACCACTCCAGCGAGGCCTGCGCGGCCCGCTGGGTGGACTCCACGACGGGCCGCCGCTCGCTCTCGTAGGCGGTCAACGCGCTGTCCGTGTCGCGGTGTTCGTGGAGACAGGCGGCCAGGGCGAGGGCGTCCTCCATGGCCAGCTTGGTGCCGGAGCCGATGGAGAAGTGGGCGGTGTGTGCGGCGTCGCCGATGAGGACGAGGTTGCCGTGGTGCCAGTGCTCGTTGCGGACGGTGGTGAAGTTCAGCCACTTGGAGTTGTTGGCGAACATCCGGTGGCCGCCGAGTTCCTCGGCGAACAGCTCCCGGATCCGGGCCACGGCCTGCTCGTCGGAGACACCCGGCTCGGACACGGTGTGCTCCGTGACGTCGAAGCCGGCCCGGCGCCAGACGTCCTCGTGCATCTCCACGATGAAGGTCGACCCGGTGTCGGAGTAGGGGTAGCCATGGACCTGCATGACCCCCCACTCCGTCTCCTTGACGAAGAACTGGAAGGCCTCGAAGACCCGGTCCGTGCCCAGCCACATGTACTTGCAGCGCCGCCGGTCCAGGGACGGGCCGAATGCGTCCGTGTAGGCCGCCCGGACGCCTGAGTTGACGCCGTCCGCGCCGACGACGAGGTCGTGCGAGGCGCGCAGTTCGGTCACCTCGGGTGCCGGGGTCGAGAAGTGCAGGGTGACGCCCAGTTCCCGGCAGCGCTCCTGGAGGAGGTGCAGCAGTTCCTTGCGGCTCATCGCGGCGAAGCCCTGGCCGCCGACGGTGTGGCTCTCGCCCCGGTAGTGGATGTCGATGTCCGTCCAGCGGGCGAAGCGGCGGGACATGGCCTCGGCGAAGACGGTGTCGGCGTTCTCGATGCCGCCGAGTGTCTCGTCGGAGAACACCACGCCGAAGCCGAAGGTGTCGTCGGGGGCGTTGCGTTCCCACACGGTGATCTCGTGGGCGGGGTCCAGCTGCTTCAGCAGCGCCGCGAGGTAGAGCCCTCCCGGGCCACCGCCGATGATCGCGATTTTCAAGGGAGTTCCTCTCACTGCTCAGCGGCCTGTTCGGCTTCGATGATCTTGCGGAGCGCGAACCGCTGGAGTTTTCCGCTGGTGTTGCGCGGCAACGCGTCATGGAACCGCACGTCACGCGGGTACTTGTAGGGCGCCAGGACCTGCTTCACGTGGTCCTGGATCTCCTTGGCCTTCGCCGGATCCCCGGCGACACCCTCGCGCAGGACGACGAAGGCGCAGACGACCGAGCCTCGCTCCGGGTCGGGGCGGGCCACTACGGCGGACTCGACGACGTCCGGGTGGGTGTCGATGGCGGCCTCCACCTCGGGGCCGCCGATGTTGTACCCGGAGGAGACGATCATGTTGTCGCTGCGGGCGTGGTAGTAGAAGTAGCCGTCCTCGTCGCGGTGGAAGATGTCACCGGTGACGTTCCAGCCGCCCACGACATAGTCCTGCTGGCGCTTGTCGTCGAGGTAGCGGCAGCCGACCGGGCCGATGACGCCGAGCCGCCCCGGCTCCCCCGGGCCGAGTTCCGCGCCGTCGAGATCCAGGATCGTGGCGCGGTAGCCGGGCACGGGGCGTCCGGTGGCGCCGGGCCGGATGCCGTCGCCGGCTGCGGAGATGAATATGTGCAGCAGTTCGGTCGCGCCGATGCCGTCGACGACCTTCAGTCCGATGCGGTCCCGCAGTTCCCGCCAGGTGGAGAGCGGTATGTGCTCGCCGGCCGACACCCCCACCCGGACGCTGCTCAGTTGGCGTTCCTTGCCGTCGCGCAGGATTGCCTTGTAGGCGGTGGGCGCGGTCGCGAGGACAGTGACCCCGTGTTTCTCGACGAGGTCGGCGAGCTGGGCCGGTGTCGCCGTCTCGGTTAGCAGGGCGCAGGCGCCGGCCCGCAGCGGGAAGACGACCAGCATGCCGAGGCCGAAGGTGAAGGCGAACGGCGCGGTGCAGGCGACCAGATCCTCCTCCCGCAGCCCCAGGACGTGCCGGCCGAAGGTGTTGTCGATGGACAGGACGTCCCGGTGGAAATGCATCGTGATCTTGGGCTCGCCGGTGCTTCCCGAGGTGGGGCCGAGGAGTGCCACGTCGTCGGCGGCCGTCTCCACGTCCCTGAAATCACCGGACTTGGCGGCGCACCGGGTCACCAGGTCGTCGGGGCCGGGCCCCCCGTACTCGACCAGCCGCAGGCCGGGCAGGACGGTGCGGACCTCGTCGGTGAAGCGGTGGTCAACCAGGGCGATCGCGGGACGGGTCCGTTCGGCGATCGGGATGATCTCGCGGGCACGCAGTGCGGCCATGGTGGTGACCACGACCCCGCCCGCTTTGAGGACGCCGAGCCAGCAGGCCACCGTCCAGGGGGTGTTGGGCGCGCGCAGCAGTACGCGCCGGCCCGGTACCAGGCCCAGGTCCTCGGTGAGGAACTGGGCGACCTGGTTGGCGCGGGTGCGCAGTTCGCCGTACGTCCACAGCTCCCCGGCCGGGGTGCGCAGGGCGGGGCGGTCAGGGCCGTGGCGTTCGACGGCCGCGTCGATGAGCTCGGTGGCCGCGTTGAGGCGGGCCGGGTAGCTCAGTTCGGGTGTGGTGAACTCGATCGTGGGCCACAGTTCGGCGGGCGGGAGATGGTCCCGGGCAAAGGTGTCCAGGTGCGAGGAGGGTGAGAGCGGAACAGCCAACGTGGGGTTCCTTCCGGGAGCTCGCCGGTGGCGCACGACGGGCGGTCAGGCGGTGCGGAGCATGCCCTCCTGGACGACAGTGGCCAGGTGACGGTGGTCGCGGGTGAAGAAGCGTCCGTTGCCGAGGCCGCGGCCCGCGTCGGCGGCCACCGCTTCCTGGGCGTAGAGGAGCCAGTCGCCCACCGGTGCGGGGCGGTGGAACCACATGGCGTGGTCGAGGCTGGCGGTGACCAGGCCGGGATCGGCCCAGGCCAGGTCGAGGACCCGGAGGACGGGTTCGAGGATGGTGTAGTCGCAGACGTAGGCGAGGGCTGCGAGGTCGCGCTGGGCGTCGGTGAGTCCCTCGACGGGCCGCAGTGCGTCGAACGGCCGAAGCCAGACCGCCTGATGGGGCAGCCGCTCGCCCTCGACGGTGAGGTAGACGGGTCCGGGGACATGGCGCATGTCGAAGCCGCGGCCGGTGCGCCAGTAGGCCTTGGACTCGTCGGTCATGGTGCCGCCGGTGCGGTCGGCGAGGTACTCGGCGGCGCTGGGCAGGGTCTCGGGGTCGAGGACGTCCCCGGTGAACTCGGCGTGGAAGGAGGCGCCCGGCTCCCCCGCCGCGAAGTTGGCGAGGCAGACGTAGAGTGCCTTGCCGTTCTGGTAGCCGCGCACCTGGCGGGTGCTGTAGCCGCGGCCGTCGCGCACCACCTCGACCTCGTAGCGGACCTCGGCGCCGATGTCGGCCGGGCGCAGGAAGTAACTGTGCATCGAGTGCAGCGACTTGCCGTCGGTCACCGAGCGCATCGCGGCGGCGGCGGCCTGGGCGACGAGGTCGCCGCCGTAGGCCTTGGGCCAGGGGCAGGGCTGGGTGGTGGCTGTGAAGGCGAGGTCGAAGTGCTCGGGCGCGGCGGGCTTGAGCGTCAGGGCGGCGGTGACGATCGCGGAGGTCGGGGCGGCGGTCATCGGTTCAGCCAGTCGCGCAGGTCGGTGTCGGCCACGTCGGGCAGGTTCACCACGATGTTCTCCGGGGTCCGGGTGGTCATCCAGACGAGCGGCTTGGTCCTGGAGAGGTTGCACTCGACGTGCGGCATGAAGGGCGGCACGAAGACCCAGTCGCCCTCCGTCATGTCGACGTAGTCCTCGAACTTCTCGCCGAAGTAGATCCGGGCCCGGCCGGACAGGACGTATCCGCCGGTCTCGGCCTCGCCGTGGTGGTGGGTGACCGAGCGGTAGCCGGGCTCATTGCTGACCTTGCCGTACCACAGGCGGCGCGCCGGGGTGTGCTGGGCGCTGACGCCCGACACGCGGACGGCTCCGCCCGAGTCGGCGGTGTTCACGTCCTCCTGCCCGCCCCGGGTCACGACGGGCGCGACGATGCCGCTGGGCAGCCGGTACATCGCGTTGTCGCCTTCGAGTCGGTACTTACTGAGGTCGGGCTCCATGGAACGGCTCCGTTTCCGTGGCTTGCCGGGGGCGTCGGCCTGTCGAGGGCGTCGGCCTGTCGAGGTCCAGAAGAGGACCGCGCTCTATCTCGTATCTTTCACGGTCGTCATTTATTGTCAATACGACCGGCCGTGCGGCCGGAGCCGGACACCACCGAACCGGAGGCCTCATGACTCCCGTCGCCGTGAACCCGCCCGAACTGCCCGCCCCGAGCGGCTACTCGCACGGGACGCTCGCGGGAAACACGCTCCATCTGGGCGGCCAGACCGCACTCGATGCCGATATGAAGATCGTTCCGGGCGGGATCGTCGAGCAGTTCCGCCAGGCGTTCGGCAATGTGCTCACCACGCTGCGGGCGGCGGGCGGTGAGCCGGCGGACCTGGTGAGCGTGACGATCTATCTCACCGACATCCCCGACTACCAGGCGCACGGCAAGGAGATCGGCAGGGTGTGGCGGGAGCTCGCGGGGCCGGTGTATCCGGCGATGGCGGGCATCGGCTGCACCGCGCTCTGGCAGCCGGAGGCGATGATCGAGATCCTCGGCGTGGCCGTGATCCCGGAGGAACGGCTGGTCAGGCCATTGGCCTAGGACGTGTGGATGACCGCAAGCGCGTGCTCGCGGGCGGGGGACCGCAGCGTCCTGTCGAGTTCTTCGAACAGCGCGCCGGCGGTCTCGCCGCGCCAGCCCGGCGGCAGCAGGGACAGCGGCAGGCCGGGGTCGCGGTAGGGGAGCCTGCGCCACTCGGTGAGCATCGGCAGATAGATCCCGAACGCCTCGTGCGGCGCGATCCCGCCCGCGGCCGCGCGCTCGCGCACCGGCCCGTACCGCGCGAGGAAGTCCGCGTACAGCGCGGTGAGCTCGTCGAGGTCCCACCACTCACGGACCTTCGCCGACAGGTCGCCGAAGGCGAAGTGGTCTCCGGTGAAGATGTCGACGTACGGCGTCAGTTCCAGGCGTTGCAGGGTGCGGCGGGTCTCGTCGGCGAGGATGCCGGGGGCCACCCACACTCCGGGGGCCGCGGTGCCGAAGCCCAGACGGGTCAGGGCCGTGCGCAGGGCGTGGCGCTTGTCGCGCTCGGACTCGGGCACCGAGAAGACGACGACGAGCCAGCCGTCGTCGGCCGCGGCCCGGTTGCGCTCGAAGATGCGTGTGTCGCCCTCCGCCAGCACCTCAAGCGTGCTGTCGGCGACGGCGTACCCGGCGGCCCCCTCGTGGCGCTCGCTCCGCAGCACCCCTCGCCGCTTCAGCCGGGAGACCGCGGAGCGGACGGCCTGCCCCTCCACCCCGAGGTCGGCCATGAGGCGTATCACCGAGGCCACGGAGAGCCAGTTGTGCTCACCGCGCGCATACAGCCCGAAGAGGGTGATGATCAGGGGGCCCAGCCGGCTGTCCCGGCCACCCGCACCGACGGCGGACGACGGCTCGACCTCCGCTGTCATGTCCACCCACCTCCGGCCGATGTCACCCTTCTGATCGCCAAGCAGCCTATCGCGCGTGTCGGCGCTCCACCGGCGCCGCGGACGCCCGCACCCGCGCCCTCGCCCACTCCCGGCGTGCCGCCTGCGGCCTGCGAGGCTGCGGCCTGGGAGGCTGCCGCCCGGGCATCAATTTCGTCCGCGCCACCGTTGTTCCCGATACCTCCGGAAGTTCTGGTACTTCTGGTGCCTCTGTTGTCTCTGTTGGGGAGTCCGACATGACCACACCCCGGGACCTGTTCATCGTCACCGTGTACGACGCCGCCGCCCGGCCCGTCGAGCAGGGCGACCTCTCGCTCGCCCTCGCGGGAGCCGAACTGGTCGATCTCCTCGGCGCCGGGGCGGCCACCCTCGACGACGAGCTCATCGTGCCCGCTCCCCAGGGCGGCACGGGCGACCGGCTCCTCGACCAGGCGGAGGTGGCACTGAAACGCGACACACCGTACGAGTCGGTCGAGGACTGGCTGTGGCGCCGGGGGCGCGGCCTGTCCGCCGCCTACCTCGCCGAACTGGAGGAGGACGGGACGGTCACCCGGCAGCGGCGGCGCTGGCTGCCGCTGCCGACCGGGCGGACGGCGCCGGCCGACTCACCCGAGCATTCCCGGGCGCGCGAGCGCTGGACGTCGGGTGAGCCCGTGCTCGCCGCCTTCGCGGCCGCCGTGGGCATCCAGGACGAGGCGCCCAAGGACCTCGCGAGTGCCGTCTCCGACGCGACCGTGACGGTGGTGGCCGCCGTGGACGACGCCGTGACGGAGCTGGCCGCCGTCCGGCAGCGGCGGGAGATCGAGAACGCGGCCTTCGACAACGTGTGGCGCGGCCTTTGACATGCTCCTCGCCCTGAAGGGCGAGGATTCCGGCCTTCCTTGACTGGTTGCTGTGCCGCTACGCGGCACGGTTTCCGGTCGGGAATCCGTGGCTTCCTCTTTCCGGCCACCGCTCAGGCTTGAACCATGCGCATCCTCGTGATCGAGGACGACGACACGCTCGGCGCCTCCTTGACCTGGGGGCTGCGCGCCGAGGGCTATGCCGTCGTACTCGCCGCCGACGGCACCGAGGGCCTGTGGCAGGCCACCGAGCACGGTTCGACCTTCGCCTACCCGGTCCTGTTGGCCCACATGCGCTCTCTGCTGCGGCGCGCCGCCACCCCGCGCTGCTCACGGCCGGCGATCTGACTCTGGACCCGGCCACCCGCACCGTCCGGCGGGCCGGTCGAGTCATCGCCCTCACGCCGGGCGAACTCTCCGTCCTGGAGTACCTTCTGCGCGCGGACGGGCGCGCGGTGCCCAAGGGGGTAGGGCGCACCCGCGGTGGGACTGGACGGCGGCCAGCCCGGTGCTCTCCAGGCCGCACCCGGGCGGGACCGCATCACCTGTTCGGTGCACTGATGTAGTCCTCCAGGCGTGCCACGGCGAATCCCTGTTCCTCGATCTGCCTGAGCAGATTGCCGAACATCTGCGTCATGGTGGCGCCTTGGAGCTGCTTGGGCCCGCGGAAATGGACGAGAATGATGTCGCCCGCGTGCAACTTCTTGTCCGGGCGCTGGTACTGGAGGCTGGTGATCCGCACGGTCTCCCGCCACCAGACGATCGCCCGGGGCCCGCACTTGCTCACCGCAGTCTCGGTGTTCTTGTCGTACACACCGTAGGGCGGACGGAACAACAGCGGCGCGGTGCCGTAGTGCTCGGTGAGGACCTTCTGGTCCCCGCACACCTCGTTCTCCTGGCGGGCCAGCGAGAGGTGACTCATCACAGGGTGATGCAGGGTGTGGTTCTGAATGTGGTCACCCAACGCCTGCAACGGTTTGAAGTAGGCGTAGTCCGGTTTGATGGCGTCGTTCATCAAGAACATCGTGAAAGGCGTCCTCAAGTCACGCATCATTTCGACGAACGCGGGATCCTTTTCCAATCCGTCGTCGATGGTGATGAAAACCACCCGCTGCGACGTCGATACCTGTGCGAACACCGGGACCTCACCGGTGGCGGAGAGTGCGATGGGCTTGTCCGCCGGAGGTTTCGGCGCCAGGCGCATCGGGGTCAGCCCCCACCTGTGCCAGGCAGCAAGGCTCGGCGTGGCGCTGGAAGCACCACTGGGGGTGCCTGATGGCGAGGCGGCCCCGTCGTGTCCTGCACAACCACCGACTGCCAGGACTGCCATGACCGCGACCACTGCTGCCAGTGGGCCGCAGAAGCCACCGGGCCGACGATGCCGCTTCACCGCACCGGTCTCCGAAGTCTCCGAATTTCCCTGCCACAGTTCACTCTGCTGAGAACGGTACCCCCGGCCGGACGGGAACCCGGTGGCACGGCGCGCGGTACATCCGCCGACCGAACTGGATCACCGAGGCCGTCCGGACGCGCACCTGCCGCTTCCCGCCGACTGCGCGCCATCCCACCCCGCCAGGGGCATCCCGGATGCACCCCAATGTTGTGGATGCCAAGGTGATCACAGTCAGCGGCTGCGACGGGACGGTCAGGTGAGGACGCGGCGCGGGCGGTGCACCTCGCCGGGAAGCTCCTCACGGCGGCAGTCACGGTCGTGCTCGTCATGGCGGCAGACGGCTGCGCTGGGGAGCTGTCCCGGCCACCGCGAACGCGGCTGCCAGTCCGGCATCCGACAGCTCGGCCCTGCCACAAGTCTCGGTGGTCGACCACACCTATGGGGTGCCGCAGCCGCTGCCCGCTCGCCCCCCGGGCACGCTGATCGCCGCAACCGACCACGGCGCGCCGAGCCGACGTCCCCGTCAGCGGCACGGTCCCTGTCCCGCCGGGCGCACCGCCTCGCGGCGGGTGGCCGGTGGTGTCCTGGGCACACGGCACCACGGGCGTCACCGACTCCTGTGCACCCTCGCAGACGGCGAGCCTGGGGTCCGACGCCTATGCCAGGGAAGTGCGCGCACTGCTGCAGGACGGCTACGCGGTGACCGCTTCGGACTATCCGGGCCTGGGCACCCCCGGCATGCACACCTACCTGGTGGGCGCGGACGCAGGCTACGAGTGAGGCGCCGAACGGCAGCCGTGCGCAATGGGCTCCTAACTAGTCGGACCGCCCGGCCGACATCATCTCGAACCGCTTCGGGAGCCGATGGACGTCACCGGAGACCATTGCCGGATCGGCGATCGCGTCGGCAGCGGACCCTGGCGGTTCCTCCCGCGCACTCCAGCGCTGCGGGAGGAGCAGGACGCCGGCTGTGAGCAGCAGCACGGTCCACAGCCGCAGGGTCCCGAGCAGGGACGCGTCGCCGATCACGCCCGGTGCCAGATGCAGGCCCGTGAAGGCGGCCAGAGACCACACCGGGACGGGGCGCTGCAGGCCCAGGAGCTCCCAGCACAGCGCGCCGAGGAGCAGGCCGGCGGTGTAGTAGTCGTAGACGCCCGGGTCCAGCACGATCCGGGCGCCGACCCCCAGCAGCAGCACGGCCTGCCAGCGGCGTCGCAGGACCGCGAGCACGCCCAGGCCGCAGCCCAGCGAGAGCTGCGCCGTGCGGTCCCACGAGGGCGTCCCGGCCGTGGCGACGCCGAGCGCGCGCAGGGCGGAGGAGGGCTCGTTGACGATGGCGTACTGCGCGGCGGTGAGCGTGCCCGGGTCGGCGATCACGAAGGGCAGCCAGGCGAGCAGGACGGCGGCGGCCGCGTAGGCGGCGACGTGCCGCCGCCGAGTCCGGGGCGCGGCCAGGACCAGCGGCAGGAAGACCAGTGCCCAGGGCTTGGAGTCGGCGGCCAGGCCCAGGCAGAGCCCCGCCAGCGCCGGGCTGTCCGCAATCAGGGCCCGGACGGCGAGCACGGCGCAGAGCAGCGCCAGCACGTCGTCGAGGTGGCCGTAGTGCACGGACAGCGACTCCCATACGACGAGGAACACGCCCCCGCCCAGGAGCACGGTCCGCCGCAGGGCGGTCGGCCGTCGCAGCAGGTCCGGGCGCGCGAGCACCGCGCAGCGCTCCAGGGTGTGCAGCACCAGCAGGCCGGCGGCTGTCATCGCCAGCTGGCCCGCCAACATCCCGTTGTCCGGCCCGATCGCGCGCAGCACCTGGGCGCCGACGAAAGCGACCGGACCTATCTGGAGACCCGGATAGTTCGCGTAGAGGTGCAGGCCGCCTGCCGGGCTCGCGCCGGAACCGTCGAACAGCAGCGCACTGCCGTGGGCGAAGTAGTGCCACGAGTAGCCGCCGCCCGGCATGTACACGAGCAGCCACACCAGCGCCCACAGCCCGAGCGCCCACCGATGCCAGGTGCCTCGCAACGACACGTTCCCCGGATCCCTTGTGTGCGGATCGCTCCCGAGAGATGGACGCTCCTCCGGACCAGCCGGGTTCCCATCGTTTGGTGTGGTTTTGCCGTGACCTGGGCCGCCGGACGCTCCGAGGAGGTCAGCTGGACTGGCACCTGCAGCGCCCGCCACTGCCCCCTGAGGCTGCCACGGCGAGAGGGCGTCCGCCCCAGCGGATGCGTCTATCGCGGCGGACGCGGACGCGTTCGCGTCGTTGGGCGGCGAGGGCGTCGCGTGGCGGGCGTTGGTGTTGCGCCGGCGCAGGCAGGCGTGCAGGGCCCGGGTCCGAGGGGTCACCGACGCCTGGTTCTGGCGCATCCACCGCCACCGCGACCGCGACCGACCAGGCTGGGGCAACAGCGGGGCGGTCGAAGCCAATGACACCGGCCTCGACCGCCCACGGGACTCCGCGGGCCTGCCCGGGCTGCCACAGGCGGCCGCGTGCACTGTCCACGGCTTGTCGGTGTCTGCCGAGGCGGCACGGTTCCCGGCGTGGCCCGGCAGACCCAACCCGCTGGTCGGATGGGTCGGCCGGGCGCTGGGTGGTCGGTCAGCCCATGTCCGTCAGGAGGGCGTTCAGTTCCTTCTCCTGCTGCGCGGGTGACATTGGCGGGTTCGGGTGATCGATGCCGAAGGTCTTGAGCACCTTGTCCATCTGGGCGTCGATGGAGGTCCAGCCGGTCTGGTCCAGCGGCTGCAGCGATGCCTGGTCGGCATCCCACAGGTCACGCAGCGACTGGGCGGCCGCATGTGCGCCGGTCGCGTTCCCCGAGCGTGCGTCCTTGAGCGAGGTGGAGGCGAGGGTCTTCAGCGCGGCGACCTTGGTGGGCGGGAACTTCTTCACCGCCTGGCCGGGGGCCATCTGGACGGCGGAGGTGTTGTCGGCCTCCGGCGCCGGGCCGACGTGCGGCTGGCTGTGGGCCCAGACCAGCAGGCCCGTGGTGGCGACGGCGAGCAGTCCGAAGCCGGCCAGCGCGACGCGCTCCTTGCGCGGGTCGCCGGTGGCGTGTGTGGCGTGGGCGGCCTCGTAGGTCTCGGTCACATCCGTGCGCGTCACCGTGAGGTAGACCACCGTCGCCAGGATCAGGCCGAGGAAGATCAGGCTGGTGGTGAACGTGCCCAGGTCGAGACCGGTCGGGTCGCCCGGGTTCTGGGCGACCTTGGGGGAAGCGAGCCAGTCGCCGATGTTCGCGCCCAGCGGGCGGGTCAGGATGTAGGCGAGCCAGAAGGACAGCACCGGGTTCGCGCCGAACCGCCACAGCGCCGTGATCGCCGCGATGAGGCCGAGCGGCAGCAGCACCGAGGCGCCCGGGCTCCAGCCGGTCAGCTCCAGGGTCCAGTCGCCGGTCGCGGTGCCGAGCGCGAAGGTGACCAGGACGGTCAGCCAGTAGAACGACTCTCGCGACAGCGTGGTGACCGAGTGGATCGACAGCGTGCGCTCACGCAGCCACCACACGCCGAAGACCACCGCGAGCAGCACCGAGAAGACCGCGGAACTGATCCACAGCGGCACGTTCAGCTGGTCGGTGAGGATGTCGGTGTACAGAGTGCCCGTGACACTGACGACGACCACGGTCAGCCAGTAGGGGAAAGGGACGTACCGCTTCAGGCGCAGCTGGACGGCCAGCACCACCACGAAGACCGCGGTGAAGATCCAGGCAGTGTTCACCAGGCCGACGCCCAGCTTCAGGTTGATCCAGTCGGCGAAGCTCTCACCCACGGTCGTGCACAAGATCTTGATCACCCAGAACCAGATGGTGACCTCGGGGACCTTGTTGAGCATGAGGCGCCCGCTGCGCGTGCGCGCTTCCGTTGTCGTTGTCATGTAGGGAGGTTTACGCGGGGAACCTGCCAGCAACCTGACTACGTGATCGCACGCGCGGCCGGGAAGGTCACCTCGACGTGACCGCGGCCGTCCGCGATCGCACGGACCTCCACACCGGCCGAGGCGGCGATGCGCCGGACCACCGGCAGCCCCAGCCCATACCCGTCGCCGCCGGTCACACCCGCTTCGAAGACCCGGTCGACGTCCGCGGGATCGAACCCGAGGCCGTCGTCCAGGACATCGACCACGATGGCCTCGCCCTGGATGCGCGCGGTGATCCACACACGCGACCGCGCATGCCGCAGGCCGTTCTCCAGCAGGGGGGACAGCAGCGACACGGCGACGTCGGGCGCCACGGCCACCTCGACGCTCGCGGGAAGGGCGACCTCGACCGCGCGGCTGCCGATCGCCTGGCGCGCGACGGAGCGCAGATCGCACCGGGTACCGTCGTCCGTCCGTGCGCGCGCGGCGCGCAGAATCGTGGTGACTGCCGCGTCGAGGCGGTCGACCTCGCTCAGTACCGCCTCTGGCGCCACCGGCTCGCCGGACAGCTGCGCCAGCTGCGCCTCGCCCCGCAGGACCGTGAGCGGTGTCCGCAGCTCGTGGGCGATCTCATCGGTGAGCCGGCGCTCGTCCGCCAGCGCGTTGTCGACGCGCTCCAGGAGGCGGTCCAGGGTCTGTCCCAGTTCCCCGAACTCGTCGCGGGGCACTCCGAGGTTGAAGCGGCGCCCGGGTTCGTGATGGCCCCAGTCGTCGGCGAGGGCGGCCATCTCGTGCACGACCCGCAGCGCGCGGTGCACCACGAGGTGCGCGACACCGCCGGCGAGGAGGATCGTGAGGCCGCCCAGGATCAACGACAAGGTCAGGCTGCGCTGCTCGGATGTCTCGTAGGGCGTGAGGTCCACCCGGACGATCACCATGACGTGGTGGCCGTCGGTCGGGACCTGCCGCGCGTACAGGAGGTAGTTGCCGACGGCGGCGGTCTGCGATCGCCCCGATTCGGCCAGTTCCTCGACGCGATCGACCACGGTGGCCGGTACGTTCCCGTCGATCAGGCGGCCGTCGGCATAGACCCAGGCGACCTCGTCCAGCGCCTCGCTGCTGTTCTCCGTGAGCACGACACGGCCGCCCTTGGCCGTGACGTTCGCCCCGACCGCCTCGGCACGGGTACGCGCCAGATCGTGCGCATCGGCCTCCGTCACCCGGCTCAGCAGCACGTGCGAGACAACGACCAGGATCGCGACCACGGCGGTGGCGATCAGCACGGTCAGCGCGACGACGCTTCTGCGGAAACCCGTCACTGCCATCGGTAGCCCACGCCGCGGACGGTCGCCAGACGCTCGGCCACACCCAGCGGAGTGAGCTTGGTCCGCAGTCGGCGCACGTAGGAGTCGAGGGTGTTGTCGCTGACCTGGGCTCCATGCGGCCAGCCGGCGGCGATGAGGGCGTGGCGGCGTACCGCGTCGCCCTGCGAGGCGATCAGGCGGCCCAGCAGCCGGAACTCGGTCGGGGTCAGACTCATGCTCACCGAATCGTAGGTCACCACGTGCTTCGCCGGATCGAGGACGACCTCGCGCGGTGCGGGCGCCACGGTGGCCCGGCGCAGCAGGGCGCGGACGCGGACCAGCAGTTCCGGGATGTCGAAGGGCTTGGTCATGTAATCGTCGGCACCGGCCTCGAAGCCGCCCACCTTGTGATGCAGACCGTCCAAGGCGGTGAGCATCAGCACCGGCACGTCCACGCCGCGAGCCCTCAGGGCCAGGCAGACGTCGCGACCGTCGGCGTCCGGGAGCCCGAGATCCAGGACGACCAGCTGGGGCGCCGGTGCCAGCTGCCGCAGCAGGCTGTCGGCCGTGGCAGCGACGGAGACCGTGTGGCCGTCGTGCTCCAGGGCGCGCCTGAGGACACCGCGGACCGCCGCGTCGTCCTCGCACACCATGATGAAAGCCACGCGCTGACCCTAGAGACTCGCGACCCAATTCTCCATCTGCCCTGCTCAGCGGCCTGACGGTCGGGCGCAGTCCGCCGATGCCGCACGCCCGTGGCCTGCCATGAAGCCGCGACGGTCGGGCGCGACCGGCCGAGCCGCAGCAGCGGGGTGGGGTGGAGGAATTCCCCCGGTCGAGCGTGGCACTGTCGTGCGGAATGCCCACCCATCACGCAGCCCGCCGATGCTCCCCATGCGCTCAGTCGGCGCTGAGGGTGATCGTCAATTCGGGTTGAGCAAGGGTCACAGATGCGGGCCCGACCCTGGATCATCCGTTGCAGGAGCCCGGCGGCCTGCTGACCATCTGACGAACGCATGCCGCATCCACGATCGGCCGGGGTTGATGCGGTGGATGCGGGTGAGGAACGCGCGCTGGGCAACGGTCGTCGGATCATGAGGTGCCGACACCGGGGGTATGCGCAGGAGAAGGCGTGCCATGGCGGCGCACCAGGCCGAGACCAGCAGGACCTGTGCACGTTCGGGCAGGCCGACCCAGCGCACCCCCGTGAGCACCATGGCGATCTGCAGGGCGCCGAGTGCGGCTGTGGCGACGCCTGTGGTGAGACTCCACCGGGCCGGGCGGCGGTGGCCGGTGTGCTGAAGGACTCTGCTCAGCAGGAGCATGGCGAGTATCGCGCTGGTGAATTCCGTCAGACTCGACAGGGTGTGGATCTGGCCGAGCTGCTGGTCCAGGTCTGCGCTGTCGGTCGCACGGCAGACCGGGTCGACGGACGGGGCGCAGGGCATGGGCCACAGGCCGTCGCCGATCGAGGCCGCCGCGGTGACGGCCAGCGCCACGCATCCACTCGCGCGCCGGTGAGTAGCGGGTAGCCGCCGGGCGAGGGCCATGGCCAAGGCCAGGAGGCCGCAGCCCGCGGTGATATCGCCGGCGCGGAAGAGGAACGCGTACGGCCTGTCGGCGACGGACAGTTCGCTGACATAGGAGCGCAGCGGGCTGATGCCCGTGTGGAGGAAGGCTTCCAGCACGAACGAGCTGTAGGCGAGGGCACCGATCATCCCGAGGACGGCGCCGAGCCCGAAGGCGTAGATCCTGACGTGACGTCCTGTTGTGGTTCCCATGGCTCACCCACCCACGTCCTGGGGCTGGGGTGCGAGCAGGGGCACGGACACCGGGAGGTGGCCGGCGAGCCAGTCGAACGCGGCCGGGCATGCCTTGGACCAGACGGCGAAGTTGTGTCCGCCCGCCGGGGACTCACCTGTGGTGATGGCCACGCGGCCCCGGGCAGCGGCCTTCAGACGCTCGATGGCACGCTGTGCCTCCGGGTCGGCCCGTCCCGCCACGACGTACAGGGGCACGTCGATGTGCCGGTGTGCGGCCTGCCACTGCGGGCTGTTCCACTGCCGCGCGCCGCGCCTGCCCCGGTACAGGTCCCCGGTGGAGGCGTCGGTGACCGGGGTGAAATATCCGGACAGAACAGCGGCGGCCGCATACCGTGCCGGGTGGTGGAAGGCGACGTTGACGGCACAGAACCCGCCGGTGGAATACCCCATTGCCGCCCAGCTCCGGGGCACGTCGGAGACCCGGTAGCGGGCGGTCAGCTGCGCTGGTACGTCCACCGCCAGATAGGTCTCGTTGCGTCGGCCGCCCACCGCGTCCACGCACTCGCCGTCGTGCCCCGGATCGCTGTCCGTCGGCACGACGACGATCACCGGCGGTATGCAGCGCGCGGCGATCTCCCGGTCCAGCACGGCGATCAGGTCCAGGTGGTGCTGCCAGGCGCCGGGCCCACCCGGGTAACCGTGGAACAGCTCGATCACCGGGAAGCGGCTGCGGGCCGCAGCCGGTGACGCATAGACGGCCGGGAGGTAGACCAACGCGTCGCGCGAGATGCCGGAGACGGAACCGGCCAGCCGAACGTGCTCGACGCGTCCGCGCGCCGGGGCCGCGGGCGGCCGACCGACGGCGCCGGAGCAGGGCGTCGCGGTGGGCGGCAGTCGTCCGAGGAGGTCGTCGAACGAGGCGTAGAAGCCGAGCTCGCGGTTGACGACATCCGCCGTCACCACGGCCCCCGTCACCATCAGCAGCAACAGGCACCCCAGCCGCAACACCAGCGCCCAGCCCGTCGGCCAGCGGTTCCACATCACCATCGTCACCATGATCAACGCGATCGAGAACACGCACAGCAGAGCCAGGAACGGCCAGCCGGTCAGCGCCATCACCCCGGCGGCGCGGAAGGGCTCGGATCTGGTCATGAGTCAGTCCGCCGCGGCCGGATGCCGGACCGCGCTCAGTCTCGGCGTGGCAGGAGGGCGGCCCCGTCCCGAGGCCGTGGTGGCCGGGCGCCTCCCACTACGGTCGACGATGATGGGCCGGGGCTCATTCACCGGCAGGCGGGCAGGGCACGCCCTGGCGACGCCCGCCGGGTCCCGGAGCAGCTGGGTCCCCATGGCGCTCCCTTTCCGACCGCAGAACCTCGAGGGTGGAGGCGTGGGCGCAAGGGGACGGCCCGATCGCTGTGGCCGGGTTCGCGCCGGTGTGGACCGCTCGGACCGCCGCCACCTGTATCGATACTCCATTGTGCCGCGGGCAGGGACAGGAGACGTGCGGTCGTCCTCCGGCGTGCGTAGTGACTCCTCGAACGAGAAGCGCGCCACCGGTCCCCGCCGGGCACGGCCGCAGTTCATGGCACATCCGGTGGCAGTTCAGCGCGCCCTTGCGTCAGCGGAAGATGCCCGTGTGACCCAGCGAGTAGCGGCCCGGCTGCGGATAGACCGCGAGGCCGTGCGGGCCGCTGCCCACCCTGATGCGGGCGAGCTGTTCGCCGGTGGCGGTGTCGATGGCGTACACCTCGGAGTTGTAGCGGCCGGACAGCCACAGGACCTTGCCGTCCGCGGAGACGCCGCCCATGTCGGGGCTGCCGCCGTTCGGCAGGCGCCACTTCTTGGTCAGCCGGTCCTCCTTGAAGTCGAACACGGAGATGGTGCCCTCGCCCCGGTTGGAGATGTACATCTCGCGGGAGTCACGACTGATGTAGAGGCCGTGCGCGCCCTTTCCGGTGGGCAGGAGGGACGGCTTGGAGAAGGTGTCACCGTCCAGGACCCACAGGCCGTCGGCCATCATGTCGGCGATGTAGAACTTCTTACCGTCCGGAGAGATCTTCACGTCCTGGGGCATGGCGCCGTTGAGGGGCAGCTTCTGCTGGCCGATCACCGCCATCTTCTCGGTGTCGACCTTGAGCAGCTCGCCGCTGAACTCGCACGAGACGATGAAGTAGCGGCCGTCCATGGAGAAGTCGGCATGGTTGACGCCGTGGCAGCTGACCGGGACAGCCTTGACCGTCTTCATGGTGTGGGCGTCGCGGAAAACCAGCTGCCGGTCGTCGGAGGCCATCACGACCGCGTACTTCCCGTCCGGCGTGAAGTACAGGTTGTACGGGTCATGCACGGCGACCGGCTTGCCCGCCTCGCCGGTCCTCGGGTCGATGGGGGTGAGCGAGTTGCCCAGGTCGTTGTTGACCCACAGCGTCTTCAGGTCCCAGGACGGCACGACGTGCTGTGGCTGCCTGCCGACCGGGATCGTCTCGATGACCTTGTACGTCTTCGGGTCGATGACCGACACCGTGTCGGAGTTGGTGTTGGGGACGTACACGCGGGACGGGAAGTCCTTGACCGCCGGAGAGAGCTGGTTCGGGCGGTCGGCCGCGTAGAGGTCGTTCGGGTCGAGCACGGGCGGCATGCCCCTCAGACCCCGGACCTCCTGCTGCTGAGCGGGGTCGAGGGGGGCCTTGGAGGCGAGGGCCTCGTCCTTGCGGGGGACCGCGCTGCTGCAGCCGGCGAGCACGCCGAGGGCAGCGCCGGTGATCAGCAGGCGGGCAATGGTCGTGGGATGCATCAGCTCAGCAGCTCCCTGATGGTCACCGCGCGCAAACCGCGTCGGTCGGGTTCGTGCAGGAAGTCGGGCAGGGCGGCGGCCGTATCCCCGTATGCCGAGCGCATGGTCACCACGGATCCGTCGCGGATCTCGCCGATGACCCTGCACGTGACGGCAGGGGGGACGCGGGAGCCCACTGCGGTGCCGGTCGGGAGCACCGGGTGGGCGATAGAGCCGCCTGGGAACAGACGGCGGTGAACGCACCGGCCGCGGCGAGTCCCGCGCGCAGCGCCGAGCGACGGTCGGACGCTGTACGCGCCCTGCCCGTCGCACGGTGCGACGGGGTGGGAGGGACGGGCATGCTCACCCTGACCATTTAAGGACGGATCGACAGGAAAATCGGTCATTTGACCGTTTGGCGAGTCTGCCGGGTCGCCAGGACTGATCTTTTCCTTCTTCTTGGCGTCTTCCTGCGTCCTTGAGTGGCCTCCTGCGCCGGCATCGCCGGTAGGAGCTCAGCTTGAAGATCCGACCCCTCCCGCTGTCCCTCGCCATGCAGGGTGGGTTGTGAATCCTCCTGGGCTGATGACGACCGTGCCCTCCCGTCACAGGGCCCGATGGGAGACGGTGAGCAGGTAGGTGCCGTAGAAGAGGGAGACGCCGGCCAGGGAGGTGAGCAGGACAACGATGGTGCGCAGGCGGCTCCGCGTCAGATGCCGGGCGAGCGGGAGCAGCAGAGGGAAGGCCGGCAGCAGGAACCTCGGCTTGCTCGTGAAGAAGTGGGTGCCGCCGACGGCCATCACGATGAGGACCGCGCAGTAGGCGAGCAGGGGCATGGGCATCCCGTTCAGGACGCAGAACACGAACAGCAGCAGGGAGCCGAGGACAATCGCGGCGGTCACGTAGACGACGAGGGTGTCGTGCCCGACGATCAGGTGCTTGAACGTGTGAGCGGTGTAGCGGCCGAAGTCGAACCGTGAGCCCCAGAGGCTCTGTACGTGGAAGTAGCCGACGGGGTTGTGTGTTCTGAGCCCCACCCAGCCGATGTAGCCCAGCCATCCGAGGGGAGCCGCGGCGGCGGCCGCCCAGGCGCGCGGAGCTGTGGGCTCACCGGCGCGGCGCAGCTGCCAGAGATGAGCGACGGCGCCGGTGACGAGGGCGGCCGCCACGGCGATGCCGTTGGGACGGCACAGCCCGGCCAGCACCGCCAGCGTACCGGCGGTCAGCCAGCGGCGGGTCAGCACGGCGTAGAGCGACCATGCGGCGAAGGCGGTCATGAGGGGTTCGGTGTACGCCATCGTCAGGATGATCGCGTGCGGCAGCAGCGCCCACAGCGCCACGAGGAGGATCCCGACGCGTCGTCCGTGCAGCAGCTCGCCGACCGCGTACACGCCCCAGGCCGCCACCAGGGCGGCACTCCATGCGATGAGCAGCGCCACGTTGACCGGGCCGATCGGCAGCACCGTGTTCACCGCGCGGATCAGGCCTGGGAAGAGGGGGAAGAACGCCAGGTCGTTGTAGACGCTGTGCCCCCCTTTTGAGTGGACGATCAAACCGTAGCCGTACTGGGAGATGTGCCAGTACCAGTGGCCGTCCCATTCCAGGCCGAACACGGTTCGCGGGTGCCTGTCGAGGTGCAGCGACCAGAAGGTCGCCATGAGTACCCCGGTCAGCCGTACGGAGGCGAACAACGCCAGTGCCGGCAATGCCTTCCTCGCCTCCAAACGCCACGACGTCTGCTGCGGCGGTGGATCGAGTCTCGGCGCGAACCGCCGCGTGGGCGCGTTGCTCGTCTTCGTGGGGCTGTCGCCCATTTCGACCTCCTTCTCTGCCCTGCAGGAGGGAGCGGCCGGAGGCCGGGTTCCATGGATAAGAAATCTCTTACTTCACAAGAATCATCGATATTCGACGCTAATGCCGCACTATGCAAGTTTCGCTGTGTCGCCGCTCAGGTGCAGATGTCGCTTGAACCTTCCCCTTGATCGTGGACACCTGGAGACTGGGACCTGAGGTTCCAGGGGAAGTAGCACCAGGTGGGAAGCAAGGACACGAAGCGGTACAACGAGGAGTTCAAGCGGGACGCGATCGCGCTCGTCGACTCCTCGGGCAAGACGGTCACGGCGGTCGCCCGGAACTCGGCATCAGCTCCGAGTCCCTGCGCGGCTGGTATCGCAAGACGAAGGCGAACCGGGGCGAGGGCACTCCCGGCGAATTGAGCAGTGCCGAGCGCGAGGAGCTCCAGCGGCTGCGGCGGGAGAACCGAGAGCAGCAGCAGACGATCGAGATCCTGAAAAAGCGACCGCCTTCTTCGTGAAGGAGAACGACCGGTGAGCGAGTCGTACCGGTTCATCCACGCGGAGAAGGCGAAGCCGGCCCCTGACCTGATCGGCCGCGACTTCCACGCCGAGCGGCCCGGCACCAAGCTGGTCGGCGACATCACCTGCCTGCGCACCGCCGAGGGCTGGCTCTACCTCGCCTGATGGCTGGACCTGGCCACCCGCGAGGTCGTCGGCTATGCCATGGCCGGTCACCACCGCGCAGAACTCGTCCGTGGGCACCCTCGGCATGGCCTCCGGCCGGGGTGGGCTGGAGCCCGGCTGCGTGATCCACAGTGACCGCGGCAGCGAGCGCACCCGGGGCCTGGTCGGTGAGCGCGAACTGGGCCTTGAAACCGACGGCGATTCTGGTGAACACCTCGCGCGGGCCCGTGGTGGACGAGGCGGCACTGATCGGCGCACTGTCCGAGAAGAGGATCGCGTCGGCGGCGCCGGACGTCTTCGACCTAGAACCCCTGCCCGCCGATCACCCGCTGCGCACCCTGCCGAACGCCGTGGTCACCCCCTACATCGGGTACGTCAGCCGGGATCTGCACGAGGTCTTCTACCGGGACGCGGTCGAGGACATCGCGGCCCGGAGCGCCGGTACGCCCGTGCGCACTCCGTCCTGACGCCCTGATCCCCGTACCGGCATGCCGTGGGCTGCGGCATGCCGGTCTTGTGCGGAAGGGCGGTTCAGGACGGCAGGGTCCAGCTCTGGTTGGCGGAACCCGAGCACGACCAGATCTGCAGCCGGGTGCCGTTGGCCGAGCTGGGGCCTGTCGCGTCGAGGCACTTGCCCGACTGGGGGTTGACCAGGGAGCCGTTCGCGCCGGGCTGCCAGACCTGTGATCCGGTGCCGTTGCAGTCGTAGAGCTGCACCTTGGCGCCGTTGGCGGTGGAGGCCCCGGTCACATCCATGCACTTGCCGAGCGCAGTGAGGGTCCCGGCGGTGGACACGGTCCAGTTCTGGGCGCTGGTGCCGTTGCAGTCGTAGAGCTGTACGGCGGTGCCGTTGGCGGTGGCGGCGCCGGCCACGTCCACGCACTTGCCGCCGTAGCCGTGGATCGGGCCGGTGGTGTTCGCGGGCGGGGTGACGGGACCGGACTGGCCGGCCGCCCACTTGATCTCCTGGAGCAGGAGCTGGTTCTGCTGGGCGCTCGCGAACGTCGACGACAGGGCGGTGTTGGTCGAGTAGTCCATCGCGTTGTGGCCGAAGTTGTTGTAGACCATCTTGTAGTGACGGTTGGACCAGACGATCGGGTAGTAACCGCTGTACCAGGTCTGGTTGGGGTCGGTGCCGATCGGGAAGGTGGACGGCGCCATCGAGGCGAGGATGTCGATGTCCGGGTTCTGCCGCAGGTCGTTCTGCCAGCTGTACCACTCGCTGACCGAGGACGGGATGGTGGCCGGGAGGTTCGCGGTCGCGGGGTGCGTGGGGTCGTCGATCTGAAGGGTTTCCGCGGTCGGGCCCCAGGTGTTGCTCTTGAAGGTGCCGGTGCCGAGGAACGTGTTGTGGTACCAGGGCCAGTCACTGGTGTTGTCGTTGTACGCCGAGACGTGGAAGCCGATGAAACCGCCACCGCCCGCCATGTAGGTCTGGAAGGCGGCCTGTTGCGACGCGGTGTGCGGGTAGTTGTCGAGGAACATGACCACCTGGTAGTTGGCGAGCGTCGCGGAGTTGAGCCGGCTCCAGTCGGTGGTCGCGGTGTAGGTGAAGCCGTTCTGGGCGCCGGCCTGCGGGAACCAGGAGTTGGCCTCGTGATCGAAGCTGATGTGTGCCGCGTCGTACGTGCCGTCGTAGAAGGCGATCACATTGACGGGCGTGGCGGCCCGGGCGGTGTGTGCGGGTCCTGCCTGGACGCCGAGCACCACGGCGACCAGGGCGAGGAGTCTCAACAGGGTGCGGGGCCAGGCTATGTCCGGGTGGGGGGTGATCATGCCAGAACCTTCCTCATACGTGAACGTCGGAAGACATACGTAGACGTGCCGCATTGAAGGCCCTGGTCCGCGTACATGTCAATGGTGCAGACCAAACAGCGGTGGGTGCCGTGTCAGGGGCTCACGCCGTGCGGAAGCGGTTGATGGCCGGCTCGTGCCGTGCGCGCAGTTCGGGGTCGGTGACACCGAGGCCCTCTCGCGGGGCCAGGCACAGCACGCCCACCTTGCCGTGGTGGTGGTTGCGGTGGACGGCGGTGACGGCCTGCCCCGTATCGGTGAGGGGGTAGGTACGCGAGAGGGTGGGGTGGATCCGGCCCTTGACGACGAGCCGGTTGGCCTCCCAGGCCTCGCGGTAGTTGGCGAAGTGGGAGCCGATGATCCGCTTGAGGTGCATCCAGAGGTAGCGGTTGTCGAACTCGTGCCGGTAGCCGGAGGTGGAGGCGCAGGTCACTATCGTGCCGCCCCTGCGGGCCACATAGACGGAGGCGCCGAAGGTCTCCCGGCCCGGGTGCTCGAAGACGATGTCCACGTCGTCGCCGCCGGTCAGCTCGCGGATGCGCCTGCCGAACCGCTTCCACTCCTTCTGGTCCTGGGAATCCTCGTCCCGCCAGAACCGGTAGTTCTCCGCGCCGCGGTCGATGATCGCCTCGACGCCCATCGCACGGCAGATGTCCGCCTTCTGCTCGCTGGAGACCACACAGATCGGGGTCGCGCCGCCCGCCAGCGCGTACTGGGTGGCGTACGAGCCGAGACCGCCGCCCGCGCCCCAGATCAGCACGGTGTCGCCGACCTTCATGGCGGCGCCGTTGCGGGAGACGAGCTGCCGGTAGGCGGTGGAGTTGACCAGGCCGGGTGCGGCGGCCTCCTCCCAGGTCAGGTGCCCGGCCTTGGGCATCAGCTGGTTGGCCTTCACCAGCGCCAGTTCGGCCAGCCCGCCGTAGTTGGTCTCGAAGCCCCAGATCCGCTGCTCCGGGTCGAGCATGGTGTCGTCGTGACCCGCCGCGTCCTCCAGCTCGACGGACAGACAGTGCGCGACAACCCGGTCACCGGGCTGCCAGCGACGCACCCCGGGCCCGGTGCGCAGGACCACTCCGGACAGGTCGGAGCCGATCACGTGGTAGGGCAGGTCGTGCCGGGCGGCCGGGCCGCCGGTGCGGGCGTAGCGTTCGAGGAAGGCGAAGGTCGGCACGGGCGAGAAGAGCGCGCTCCACACCGTGTTGTAGTTGACGGAGCTCGCCATGACGGCGATCAGGGCCTCGCCGGGGCCGGGCTCCGGGGTCGGTACGTCACTGAGGTGCAGGGACTTGGCGGGTTCGCGGTCACCCACCGGGACACCGTCGAACATGTGCTGTTCGTCCTTGAGCAGCACGGTGGCCCGGTAGGACTCCGGTACCGGCAGGGACGCGAAGTCGTGTGTCCGCGCGTCGGGTGACTCGATCGCAGCGGCCAGGTCGGTCATCACCACAGGCTTCCTTCGGTCTGGGGGGCGTGCTCTGGGACGGTTCGGTCAGGCGCCGCGCCCCGGGCCGGAGCGGAAGGCCGCCAGGTCCTCGGTCAGCGCCCGGACCACTCCGGCCTGCTGCTCGGCCAGGTAGAAGTGGCCGCCGGGGAAGTCGCGCAGGGTGAAGGCGCCCTCGGTGTGGTCGCGCCACTCCCCGGCCTCGGCGAGGGTGACCTGCGGGTCGTCGTCGCCGACGAGCACACTGATCGGGCAGCGCAGGGGCGGCCCCGGCAGGTACCAGTACGACTCCACGGCCGTGTAGTCGCCGCGGATCGCCGGCATGATCATCTGGATGATGTCGTCATCGAGGAGCAGCCGCTCGTCGGTGCCGTTCAGCCGGCGGATCTCGGCGATGACACCGGCGTCGTCCATCGAACGAACCCCGCGGTCGCGCACCTTGGGCGGGGCGGTGCGGCCGGAGACGACCAGCCCGAGCAGGTCGAGCGAGGAGCCCCGCTCGATCCGGCGGGCCACCTCGAACGCCACGCAGGCGCCCATGCTGTGCCCGAACAGCACCAGCCGGCGCCGTGGCAGGGACCCAAGGACGGTGAGGATCTCGTCGGCCAGCCGGGAGATCGACGTACGGGGCGGTTCGGCACGCCGGTCCTGGCGCCCCGGGTACTGCACGGACAGGACGTCGGCGACGGAGGCCAGCCCGTCGGCGAGCGGTCGGAAGTAGCTGGCGGCGCCGCCCGCGTGCGGGAAGCAGACCAGCGACACGTCGGCATCCTCGGGTGCCGGCCGGTAGCGGCGGATCCAGAGCTCTGGTGCGGTCAGGGTGTCGGTCATCCCCGTAGTCTCCGTGTGCGGTGAGGCCGTCGGCGTGTGCTCGGGTTCGGGACGCCGTTCGGCGTGTGCTCGGGTTCGGGACGCCGTGCGGACGCGGTGCGTGCCCACCGGAGACCTCCGGTGGGCGTCCGCCCGGTGTCCTGAGGGTCAGCCGGTCACCCGGACGGGCAGTTCGGCCAGGCCGCGCATGATGATGTTGGGCACCCGGGCCGGGGCGTCGGTGACCGGTTCCAGGTCCAGCGCGGCCAGGGCGGACACCGCGGCCTGTGCGGTGAGCCGGGCCAGCGGGGCGCCGACGCAGAAGTGGATGCCGAGGCCGAAGCCCAGGTTGCGGCCGGCGGGCCGGTCCAGCTTCAGCTCGTCGGGATCGTCGTAGACGTCCGGGTCGTGGCTGGCGGCGCCGATCATCAGCATGACCTGCTCGCCCGGCTGGACGGTCTGCCCGGCGATCTCGGCCTCGGCCAGGGCGACCCGGGAGATCATCTGCACCGGCGTGTCGAAGCGCAGCATCTCCTCCACCGCGGCGGGCACCTGGCCGGGGTGGTCGCGCAGCCAGTCCCGCTGGTCGGGGCGGCCAAGGAGCGCGAACATGCCGTTGCCGATCAGGTTCACCGTGGTGGCGTACCCGGCGGAGAGCAGCAGGGTGCAGGTGACCTCCAGCTCCTGCGGGGTCAGTTGGTCGCCGCCCTCCTCGACGGCGACCAGCTCGCTGATGAGGTCGGTGCCCGGCTTCGCCCGGCGCTGCTCGGCCAGCTCGCCGATGTACCGGTACAACTCGGCGCGGGCGTTGTCCCGTTTGGCGATCTCCTCGGGCGCGAGCAGGAAGCTCGGGTCCAGGCCGCGGGCGATGTCGCCGGACAGCTCGTCGAAACGGGCGGCGTGTTCGGCCGGGACGTCCAGGAGCGCGTTCTGCATCCGGCCGGGCAGCGGGTGCGCCACCGCGCTCATCAGGTCGATCGGGCCCTCGCCGGCCTCGGCGCGCGCGGTCTCGATCAGCTCGCGCACGACCCGCTCCGCGATGGTGCGCATCCGGTCCACCTGGCGGGCCGCGAACGCCTTGCCGACCAGGGCGCGGATCCGGGTGTGCTCGGGCGGGTCGGAGAAGATGAACGGCCGCACCACCGTGCCGTCGGCCTCGGTGCGGAAGTGGTCGGCGACGGTGGCGCCGTCGCCCCAGCCGAAGCGCTGGTCGCGCAGTACGGCCGAGCAGGCCTCGTGCCCGGTCACCGCCCACAGCCCCAGGGGGGTGCGGGTCACCGGGCCCTTCTCACGGATCTGCGCGTAGATCGGGTAGGGGTCGGCCAGGAAGGCCGGGTCGAAGGGGTCGAAGGGCAGCAGCTGCGCTATGAAGCCCGGGTCGAGCATGGGTGCCTCGGTCATCGCTGTCGTTCCCAACCCCGCGCGGGACGGCCGTCGCCACGCGGAAAAGAGTCTCGGTTCAGATCTCGGTGCAGAGGGGCAAGGGGTGCGCGGGGGAGGTCAGCCGGCGGCGGCCGGGGTGGCCGCGGTGAAGGTCACCGGCAGCTGGTCCAGGCTGTTGGCGACCAGGCTGGGCGTCCAGGTCAGCTTCTCGTCGGGAACGGCGAGTCGGAGGTCGTCGAACCGGTCGAACAGGGTGCGCAGGGCGATCCGGGCCTTGAGCCTGGCCAGGGGGGCGCCGATGCAGAAGTGGGTGCCGTGGCCGAGCGCGAGGTGCTTGGAGGCGTCGCGGTGGATGTCCAGCGTCTCCGGGTCGCCGAACTGGCCCGGGTCGTGGTTGGCCGCGGCCAGCGAGATCATCACGTGCTCACCCGCCTTTACCTGGGCGCCGCCCAGCTCCATGTCCTCCGTGGCGAAGCGGTACACCACGGTGAACACCGGGCTGGTCAGCCGCAGCAGTTCCTCGATGGCCGGGCCGAGCCCCTCGGGGTCGTCCTTGAGTTCGGCCAGCTGCTCCGGGTTGCGCAGCAGCGCGAGGATGCCGTTGGAGAGAAGGTTGATGGTGGTCTCGGCGCCGGCGAGGAGCAGCAGCATCACCGTGGAGCGGATCTCCAGGTCGGCGAGGGCGTCGCCGTCCTCGTTGGCCTGCACCAGACCGGAGATGAGGTCGGGCCCGGGGTGGGCACGGCGCTGCGCGGTCAGCTGGGTCAGGTACTCCTCGAACCAGCCGACCGAGGCGACGACCTCCTCGGGGCTGGAGGAGTTGCCGAGGCCCACGAATATGTAGGTGTTGCGCTCGAACTCCTCGACGTCGGCGAGCGGCACGCCGAGCATCTCGTAGAGCACCGTGGAGATCAGCGGCGAGATGAACGAGGCCTTCAGGTCGGCGGTGCCCGCCTCGGCGACCGCGTCGAGCAGTTCGTCGGTGATCTGCTGGATCCGCTCGCCGAGGTCGGCCACCCGGCGCGGGGTGAACGCCTTGGAGACAAGTCTGCGCAGCCGGGTGTGCTCGGGCGGGTCGGCGAGGTTCATGTGCTGGTTGAGGATGGACTTACGGCCGTCGTAGCCCAGGGAGGGCCACAGCTCGGGCAGCGCGTTGTCGAAGTGCTTGCTCAGCTTGCGGTTGTTCAGAGCGGCGAGCGCGTCCTCGTAGCGGGTGATCATCCATACCGGGTTGCCGTCGGGCAGCAGCAGCTGCTCCACCGGGCCGGGTTCGGGCAGCCCGGGCGCCCAGGGGCGGGGAGCCGCCGTGGCGTCGGCGTGCACGGGACAGCCGGTGGCCTGTGCACCGTCGGGGTTGGGCATGTCGTGTCCTCTCGTCGTCGGGTGCTCGGTCGTGGGGTGTTCGGCCGTCACCGGTCGATCGCGGCCGGGGATGACGGGGTGGGGACCAGTTCGGTGAGCCTTGCGGCGGCGTCGGGGAACCGGTCGGCGGCGCCGGCGGCGGCCACATAGCCGTCCGGGCGCAGCAGCACGAACTTCTCGGTGGCGCCGTCCAGCGGGAAGTGCGCGACCAGTTCGGGCAGGCGGTCGGCCAACTCGGCAGCGTGGTAGGCCAGTTGGGTGCCCTTGCCGCCGTAGGTGATCAGCTGGAACCGGCCGGCCAGTTCGTCGGACGGCTTGGGAATCCACCGGGGGTGCCGGGTGCCTGGGCGGGGCCGGGCCCGTTGTTCTGGGCCGCCGAACAGTACGTCGGGGTAGTGGCTGCGCCAGCCGGCCAGCATCGGGGCGTAGCCGCGGGCCAGTACCCCGGTGGCGTCGAGCAACCGCCAGGTGAGGTTGCGGATCCGACGGGCCAGCGGGCCGACCACGGCCTGCCGGGCCATACGGCCGGTGGCCTGGAGGGTCTGCGCGATCGCGGCGCGGCGCTCGGGGTCGTAGGTGTCCAGGACCGACTCGTGCAGCCGGCCGTGCACCACGCCGGCCAGCTTCCAGGCCAGGTTACGGGTGTCGGGGATGCCCAGGTTGAGGCCCTGGCCGCCGATCGGGCTGTGGACGTGGGCGGCGTCGCCGACGAGGAAGCACCGGCCGGAGCGCAGCGCGCCGGCCACCCGCTCGTCGCTGGAGAACAGGGTCACGGTACGCAACTCGGTGAAGCGGAGCCCGCCGGGGCCGCGTTCGTCCAGCAGTGCCTGGGCCTGCTCGGCGGTGGCCTCGGTGCCGTCCGGGACGGCGCCGGAGATACGGAACTCGCCGCCGGGCAGCGGGGCGATCAGCGCGACGCCGGTGTCGGCGAGGAAGTAGTGGATCTCCTCGGTGCTGAGCCCGCTCATACCGTGGTCGCCGTCGATGCGTCCCTCGGCGAGCAGGAAGGCGGCCGGGAACCGGGCCCCGGAGAAGTCGATGCCCAACTGGGAGCGGACCTGGCTGTGCAGTCCGTCCGCGCCGACCACCCAGTCGGCCTCGATCTCGGTGGTGGTGCCGTCCGCGCGGCTCGCGATGACGGTGACCGTGTGCGCGTCCGGCACGACCTTGGTGACCCGGGTACCCCACTCGACGTCGACGCCCCGGTCGGCCAGTGCCTCGGCGAGCAGCCGGCCGGTGCGCTCCTGCGGCAGCACCAGCGGGGCGTTGGCCTCGCTGAGCGGCACGCGCACACTGCCGCCGGAGCCCAGGTGGTAGTGGAGCGCGGCGGGCTGGACGCTGTCGCGGGCTGCGCGCTCGGCGAGCCCGAGTTCATCGAGCACTTCCCGTACCGGCGGCCACAGCAGGATCGCCCGGGAGCCGGTGTGCGGGTGGTCGGCCGCGTCCACCACGGTGACCGGCACGCCGAGCCGGCTGAGCTGTGCGGCCATGGCCAGGCCGCACGGGCCCGCGCCGACGACCAGAACGGTGGTACGTCGTTGTGTCATCGTTTCTCCAACCACTCGTGCACCGCCTGGGCAGTACGGTCGGCGTGCTCTTCGAGGACGGTGAAGTGGTCGCCGGCCAGCTCCACCACGTCGTGCGGGAACGCCCAGGAGGCCGGCGGGCGGTCGAACCCGGTGAGCGGCTCGGTGGCCCGGGCCACCAGGACCGGGGTGGCGGAGTCGGCGGGTTCCCAGTCGGTGAGCAGCCGCAGATAGCCGCCCATCGCGGTGAGCCGGGCGTCGGTGACCGCGCCGTTCTCGGCCAGCCTCGCGAACATCTCCTCGAACAGGGCGGCGCCGTCGGTGGGGAGTTCGGGGCCGAAGACGAAGGTGTCGATGAGGACCAGTCCGGCGGCCGGCCGGCCCCGCGCGGCCAGCCGGGCGGCGACGCCGTCGGCCAGCAGGCCGCCCGAGGAGTAGCCGACCAGCACCACCGGCCGCTCCCCCGCCGCCGCCTCCACCTGCCGGGTGACGGCCTCGATGGCGGCGGGCCGGTCGGCGGGCAGCGGTTCGCCGTCGAGGTAGCCGGGCAGAGCGAGTGCCGACACCGCGTGCCGGTCGCGCAGTCCGGCGGCGAACCGGGCGTACTGGTGCGGTCCTGAGGTGGCCAGCACGGTGGGCAGGCAGACCAGCACCGGGCCTTCGTCGTGTGCGGTCAGCTCCACCGGTCCGGGCAGCGGGCCGGCCTCCTCGGCGGAGCCGAAGGTGGCGCGCAACTTGGCGGCGGCGCTCAGCACTTCGACGAACTCGCCGGTCTTCCCGGCTGCGGTCGCCTCGCGGCACAGGCTCGCGAACATCCCGGCTCCGGGGGTGTCGGCCGGGTCCGGGCCGAGTTCGCCCTGCAGGTGACGGGCGAGCGCCTCGGGGGTGTCGTGCTCGAAGAGGGTGGCCGCGGTCAGCCGTACCCCGGTGGCCGCCGAGAGCCGGTTGCGCAGCTCCAGGGTGGTCAGCGAGTCAAAGCCGTGTTCGAGGAAGCGGCGGCCCGGGTCGATCGCGGAGCCGTCCGCGAAGCCCAGGACGGCCGCGGCCTGCCCGGTGATCGCGGCCAGCAGCGCGCCGTACCGCTCGGCGGCGGGCAGGGCGGCCAGCCGGCCGGCGTCCGGGGCGGCCGGCCCGGTGGTCTCACGGCGGCCGCGCTGGGGGGTGAACTCGGCGATGAGCGGGCGCGGTCCGGTGAAGGTGTACGCGGCGCGGAACCGCGGCCAGTCCACATCAGCCAGCAGCAGACGGGTGTCCCCCGCCGTGAGCGCGGCGCCGAGCGCGGCCAGGGCACGGTGTTCGTCGAGGACCGCGATGCCGCGGCCGGCCAGCCGTTCCCGGCGGGTGGCCGCCGTCCCGCTCGTGTCGGCCGGGTCGTCCCAGGGTGCCCAGGCCACCGACAGTGCGGGCAGCCCGGCCGCGGCACGGTGTTCGGCCAGGGCGTCCAGCGCGGCGGCGGCCGCGGCATAGCCGGCCTGCCCGACGCCGCCGAAGGTGCCGGACACGGAGGAGAACAGCACGAACGCGGTGAGCGGGGTGTCGCGGGTGAGGTCGTGCAGATGCCGGGCGGCGGTGACCCCGGGGTTGGGGGCGGCGGTGCCGTCGAGGGCGGTCAGCGGCGCCTCGGCCAGCGGTACGGCGGTGTGCATCACGGCGGTGACCGGCTGCCCGGCGAGCAGTTCGGCGACCGCCTCACGGTCCGTCAGGTCGCAGGCGGCGGTATGTACTTCGGTGCCCAGGTCGCGCAGTTCGGCGACGATGTCCGCGGCCACGGTGGCGTCCGGATCGACGGGCAGCAGCAGCGCGGGGGCGCCCGCCGCGGCCAGCCAGCGGGCCGTGGCCGCGCCGACGGCGGTGTCGGCGCCGGTGACCAGGGTGGTGCCGGTGGGCCGCCATGCGGCGCCGGCCGGTGCGGTGAGCGGGCTGCGCACCAGGCGGCGGGCGAACAGCCCGGCCGGGCGGACGGCCAGTTGGTCCTCGCCGGTCCGCCCGGACAGCGCCGCGCACCAGCGGGTCAGCGCCCGTTCGTCGGCCTGGGCGGGCAGGTCGACGATGCCGCCGGTGAGGGCGGGGTGTTCCAGGGACACGGTGGGGGCCAGGCCCCACAGTCCGGCCCGGTCGGGGTCGCCGTCCGGCTCGGCGTCCAGGGCCACCGCTGCCGTGGTGGTGAACCACAGCGGGGCCGCCACGCCCGCTTCGACGAGGGCGCGGACCAGGGCCACCGCGGCCGGACAGCTCAACAGGGCCAGGACACCGGTGGGTTGCACGCCGGCCAGCGCGGTGCGCAGGGCTTCCGCGTCCGGCGGCCCTGCGGTGACCTCGACCCGGATCACCCGGGCGCCGTGCCGGGCCAGCGCGTCGGGTTCCGGCCCGGTGTGCCCGGGGGGTACGGCGACCAGCCAGTCCCCGGCCAGCCGGTCGCTCGCGGGGTCGGGTACCGGCCGCCAGTCCAGGGTGTAACGCCAGGAGTCCATGACGGACTGCTCCCGCCGCTGCCGCCGCCACGCCGACAGCGCGGGCAGAACGGCCGCCAGCGGTGCGGTGTCCAGCTCCAGGGCGTCGCTGAGGCCGGCCAGGTCGGCCTTCTCGACCGCTTCCCAGAAGCCGGACTCCATCGGATCGGACGCTGCCGTGGCGGCGGTGGGGTCGGGGTCCGGCCAGTAGCGCTGCCGCTGGAAGGGATAGGTGGGCAGGTCCACCCAGGCGGTGTCCCGGCCTGCCAGGGCGGTGCCCAGGTCGACCGGGGCGCCGCGGGTGTACGCGTCGGCCACCGAACGCAGGAAGCGGTCCGGGCCGCCCTGGTCCCGGCGCAGCGAACCGACCGCAACGGCGTCAGTGCCGGCGTCCTCGGCGATCTCCTGCACGGCGGTGACCAGCACCGGGTGCGGGCTGACCTCGACGAAGAACCGGAACCCGGCGGCCAGCAGAGTGCGCACGGCCGGGTCGAAGGCCACCGGCCGGCGGGCGTTGTCGAACCAGTACTCCGCGCCCAGGGTGCCGGTGTCCGTGAAGGTGCCGGTGACGGTGGAGCAGAACGGCACCTCGGTGGCGGTGGGCCGTACGCCGGCGAACATGTCCACGATGCGGTCGTGCAGCGGGTCCACCTGGTCGCAGTGCGAGGCGACCGTGGAGGCGACCAGCCGGGCGCGCAGCCCGTCGGCGGTGGCCTCGGCGACGAACCGCTCGAGCCCGGCCGGCTCGCCGACCACGGTGACCGCGTTGGGGCCGTTGACCCCGCCGATGTGCAGCGCGCCGCCCTGGGCGGCCAGCCGGGCGCGGACCTGCTCCTCGGGCGCGGCCACCGACACCACTGCCCCGTTGCCGCGCAGTTCGTCGGCGAACAGCTGGCTGCGCAGCACGACGATCTTCAGCGCGTCGTGCAGGGTCAGAGCCCCCGCCGTGTAGGCGGCGGCGATCTCGCCCTGGCTGCTGCCGACCACCGCGGCCGGGGTGAGGCCGTAGGAGCGCCACAGCTCGGCCAGCGACACCATCACGGCGAACAGCACCGGTTGCAGGATCTCGATGCGCTCCATGTCGGGCGCCCCGGGCGCCCCGCGCAGTACGTCGGTGAGGGACCAGTCCACGAAGGCGCGGGCCGCGGTGTCGCACTCGGCGAGGTGCGCGGCGAACACCGGGGCGGAGTCGAGGAGTTCGGCGGCCATGCCCGCCCACTGGGAGCCCTGGCCGGGGAACACGAACACCACCCGGTCGTCCGGTGCGGCGGTGGCGCTGACCAGGGTGTCGTGCGACGTGCCCGTGGCCAGGGCGGCCAGGCCGGCGGCGGCGGTGTCCGCGTCGGCGGCGACGACCACGGCGCGGTGTTCGAGTGCGGCGCGGGAGTGCAGCAGGGCCGCGGCGAGGTCGGGCAGCGGGATGCCGCGCCGTACCAGGGGCAGCAGGCGTTCGGCCTGGGCGTGCAGGGCCTCCCGGGTGCGGGCGGAGACCACCAGGGGCACCGGCGCGGGCCTGCCGGTCGAGGCGGTAGCGTCGGCCGCCGCGGCCGTACGATCCGAGGCCGTCGCGTCGGTCCGTCCGGTCGCACCGCGCGAGACCGGCACGGCCGTACGCTCCGAGGCCGTCATGTCGGTCTGCCCGGTCCTCGCCTCCGGGGCCGTCGCTCCGGTCGGTGCGGCCCGGCCGTCGGCGGAGCCGTTCTGATCCGGCTCCGGCGCCTCGAACTCGTCGGCCTGTTCGAGGAGTACGTGTGCGTTGGTGCCGCTGATGCCGAACGCGGAGACGCCGGCACGGCGCGGGCGGCCGGTCTCGGGCCAGGGTTGCTCCTCGGTGAGCAACGCCACCGCGCCG
This sequence comes from Streptomyces sp. NPDC111744, assembly GCF_055634995.1. NCBI lineage: Bacteria > Bacillati > Actinomycetota > Actinomycetes > Kitasatosporales > Streptomycetaceae > Streptomyces > Streptomyces sp. NPDC111744. Next base: position 14,818 of record NZ_JBVKCG010000019.1, on the reverse strand, counting down.
GAGGCGAAGTCCGCCTCCGAGGTGGGCGCGTCCACGTGCAGGGTGCGCGGCAGCCGGTCGCCGCGCAGCGCCATCACCGTCTTGATGATGCCGCCGACCCCGGCGGCCGCACCCGCGTGGCCCAGGTTGGACTTGAGCGAACCCAGCCACAGCGGGCGGTCGGCGGGCCGGTTGCGGCCGTAGGTGGCGAGCAGCGCGTTGGCCTCGATGGGGTCGCCCAGCGCGGTCCCCGTGCCGTGCGCCTCGACGGCGTCGATGTCGGCGGCGGCCAGGCCCGCGTCGGCGAGCGCGGCGCGGATGACCCGTTCCTGGGAGGGCCCGTTGGGCGCGGTCAGCCCGTTGGAGGCGCCGTCCTGGTTGACGGCCGAGCCGCGCACCACGGCGAGCACGCGGTGGCCGTTGCGGCGCGCGTCAGAGAGCCGCTCCACCACCAGGATCCCGGCGCCCTCGGCCCAGGCGGTGCCGTCGGCGGCCTCGGCGAACGCCTTGGCGCGGCCGTCCGGGGCCAGGCCGCGCTGCCGGGACAGTTCCACGAACCCGGCCGGGGTGGACAGCACCGACGCTCCGCCGGCCAGCGCCAGCGAGCACTCGCCGCGGGCCAGCGACTGGCGGGCCAGGTGCAGGGCGACCAGCGAGGCCGAGCAGGCGGTGTCCACGGACAGCGCGGGGCCCTCCAGGCCGAGCGTGTACGACAGCCGTCCGGACAGCACGCTGATCGCGTTGCCGGTCAGCAGGTAGCCCTCCAGGTCCTCGGCGGCCTGCGCGGCGAGCATCCCGTAGTCCTGAGCGCCGCTGCCGACGAACACACCGGTCCGGCTGCCGCGCAGCGACAGCGGGTCGATGCCGGCCCGCTCCAGCGCCTCCCATGAGGTCTCCAGGAGCAGCCGCTGCTGCGGGTCCATGGCGAGGGCCTCGCGCGGCGAGATACCGAAGAACGTGGCGTCGAAGTCGGCCACGTCGTGCAGGAACCCGCCTTCCTTGACGTAGGTGGTGCCGGGCCGGTCCGGGTCGGCGTCGAAGAGGCGGTCCAGCGGCCAGCCCCGGTTGGTGGGGAAGGCCGACATCACGTCGCGCCCCGAGGCCACCACCTCCCACAGGTCCTCGGGCGAGGCGATGCCGCCGGGGAAGCGGCAGGCCATGCCGACGATGGCCACCGGCTCGGTGTCGCGCTGCTCGTAGTCCCGCAACCGCTGCCGGGTCTCGTGCAGGTCGACGGTGACCTTACGCAGGTAGTCGCGGAGACGGTCGACATCACTCATGATCAGCTCAACTCCGAGTCGATGAACCGGAAGATCTCTTCGTCGCTCGCGGCCCCGAGCTGCTCGGTGACCGACTCGCGGTCGCCGTCGGCGCGCGGGGTCAGCCGGCCGACCAGTCCTTGTAGCCGGGTCAGGGCCCGCCGCCGGTCGTCCTCGCCTGACACCTCGGCCAGCACTCCGGCCAGCCGGTCGAGTTCCTCGTCCAGCGAGCCGACGGCGGCCGCGGCCGGCACCACCAGCTGCCTGCGCAGGTGGTCGGCGAGTCCGGCGGGGGTCGGATGGTCGAACACGGCACTGGCCGAAAGGCGTACGCCGGTGGCCGCGCCGAGCCGGTTGCGCAGGTTGACCGCGGCCAATGAGTCGAAACCGAGGTCGGTGAACGGCCGTCCGGTGGGCAGGGCGTCCGGGTCGCCGTGCCCGAGTACGACGGCGACCTCCCGGCGTACCAGCTCGACGAGTTCGCGCTGCTGGTCGGCCTCGGGAAGCGCGCCGAGCCGGTCGGCGAGCCGGGACTCGGCGGCGTCCGGTTCGCCGGTGACCGCGGTGAGCGCGTCCCGTACCTCGGGCAGGTCGCCCAGCAGCGGGCTGGGACGGGCGGCGGTGAACGCGGGTGCGAAACCGGCCCAGTCCACGTCGGCCACGGTCACGTTGGTGTCGGCGTGCCGCACCGCGTCGGCCAGTGCCGCGAGCGCCTCCTGCGGGGGCAGCGCCAGCACGCCCCGGCGGCGCAGTTCCTCACGGCGCCGGGCCTCGGTGTCGGCGTCCGCCGCACCGAACCCGGCGCCCTCCCATGGTCCCCAGGCGACGGCGATGGCGGGCAGCCCGTGGGCCTGCCGGTGCTGCGCCAGCGCGTCGAGGTAGGCGTTGGCCGCGGCGAACGCGCCCTGTTCGCTGCCGCCCCAGGTGGCCGCGACGGAGGAGAAGAGCACGAACGCGTCCAACTCGCCGGTGAGCCGGTGCAGGTTGGCCGCGCCGCGCACCTTGGCGTCGAGGGTGGCCGCGACTTCGGCGAGGTCCGTGCCGGCCAGCGGGCCGGAGCGCAGCGTGCCCGCGGTGTGCACCACGGCTGTCAGCGGTGTGTCCGCCGGGATCGCGGCGAGCAGGTCGGCGAGCGCGGTTTCGTCGGCCGGGTCGCAGGTGCTGACGGTGACCGGGACACCGAGGTCGTCCGGCGCGCCGGCGGCCGGGTCGTCGGAGGTGAGGACCAACGCCTGTGCTCCGTTGCCGGCCAGCCAGCGGGCCACCGGCAGCCCCATCGGGCCGAGGCCGTCGGTGACCAGCACGGTGCCGGTGGGCTGCCACGGCCTGGCCGGGGTGCGCCCGCCCAGCGGGGCGTGCGCCAGGCGCGGCACCAGCACCCCGGTGTCGCGTACGGCGGCCTGGTCCTCGGTGCCGGCCAGCAGCGCGGCCAGCCGGTCCAGCCCACGGCCCGGGTCCTCGGGCAGGTCGACGATGCCGCCGAACAGTTTCGGTTGCTCCAGTGCGAGGGTGCGGCCCAGGCCCCAGAGCATGGCCTGTTCGGGGTGCGGCAGCCGGTCGGCCGGGGTGGCGCCGACCGCGCCGGAGGTGACCAGCCACAGTGCGGTGCCGGTGTCGGCGAGGGCGCGCACCAGGTCGAGGGTGGCGGCCAGTCCGGCGGGCACGGCGGGGTGGTCCGGGTGCGGGCCCTCGGCCAGGCCGAGCAGCGAGACCACCCCGGTCACGGTGCCGGCCTCGGCCGCGGCGGTGCCCCGGTCGACCACGCGGGCCTCGGCCCCGGCGCGGGTGAGCACGGCGGCGCAGTCCTCGGCCAGGACCGGGGTGTCCGGGCCGACCACCAGCCAGGTGCCGCTCAGCATCGCCTCGGTGGCCTCGACGGGCCGCCAGCCCACGGTGTAGCGCCGGCTGTCGGTGGTGGCGGTCGCTTCCTGGGCGGCGCGCCAGGCGGCCAGTCCGGGCAGGACCTCGGCGAGGGGTTCAGCGGGCACACCGAGCAGGTCGGCCAGTGCCTTGGGGTCGGCAGGGTCGACCGCCGCCCAGAACGTGCCGTCCGCCGCGTCGGTGCCGGTGTGCTCCGGGGCGGACAGCCAGTAGCGCTGCCGTTGGAAGGCGTAGGTGGGCAGGTCCGGCAGTGCGGGCCGGGTGCCGTCGAAGGCGGCGGAAAGCCGTACCGGCAGCCCGGCGACCTGGGCCTCGGCGACGGAGAGCAGGAAACGGTCGAGGCCGCCCTCGTCGCGGCGCAGCGAGCCCACGACGGTCACCTCGTCCAGCGTCTGGTCGATGCCGGGCGTCAGCACGGGGTGGGGGCTGACCTCCACGAAGCCACGGTGGCCCTGCTCGGCCAGTGCGCGCACGGCTGCTTCGAAACGAACTGTCTGACGGAGGTTGCGGTACCAGTACTCCGCGTCCAGCGCGGCGGGCTCGACCCAGTCGGCGGTGACCGTGGAGAACATCGGCACGTCCGCCGCACACGGGCGCACCTCCGCGAGGGCCTCGACCAGTCGTGCCTCGATGCGCTCGACCTGCGGGGAGTGGGAGGCGTAGTCCACCGCGATACGACGAGCCCGTGTGCCTCGCTCCTCGCAGTCGGCCAGCAGCCGGTCCAGGGCCGCCGGGTCACCGGAGACCACCGTGGAGGCGGAGCCGTTGACCGCGGCGACCGTCACACCCGAGGGCAATATGGCGGTCACCTCGTCGGCGGGCAGCGTCACTGACGCCATCCCGCCGAGTCCGGCCAGTTCCTCGGCGATCAGCCTGCTCCGCACGCAGACGACCAGCGCGGCGTCGCGCAGGGACAAGGCCCCCGCCACACACGCAGCCGCGATCTCCCCCTGCGAATGCCCCACCACCGCATCCGGCTCCACCCCGAACGACCGCCACAACGCCGCCAACGAAACCATCACCGCGAACGACACCGGCTGCACCACATCCACCCGCTCCAACGACGGCTCACCCACCTCCCCCCGCAACACACCCACCAACGACCAGTCCACGAACTCGTCCAACGCCGAAGCACACTCGCCCAACCGCTCCGCGAACACCGGCGACGACTCCAGCAACTCCACCGCCATCCCCGCCCACTGCGCACCCTGCCCCGGAAACACGAACACCGTGCGGCCGGTGGCCTCGGCCGTTCCGGTGGCGATGTGCGGTGCGGTGTCCCCGGCGGTCAGCGCGGTCAGTCCGCCGAGCAGGTCCTGGTGGTCGGCCGCGACCACCACGGCACGGTGGGTCAGCGCGGAGCGTCCGGTGGTCAGGGCGGCCGCCAACTCGGGAATTCCGGCATCCGGTTGGGTGGTCAGCCAGGTGCGCAGCCGGCCGGCCTGGGCACGCAGTGCGGCCTCGGTGTTGGCGGACAGCGGCACCGGCACCACTCGCCGGGGCGCCGGCTGCGGGGCCGGAACCTCCGGGGCCTGCTCGATGATCACATGGGCGTTGGTGCCGCTGATCCCGAACGAGGACACCGCCGCCCGCCGCGGCCCCTGGCGCTCCGGCCACGGCCGCGCCTCGGTGAGCAGCCGCACCTCACCGGCCGACCAGTCCACGTGCGAGGTCGGTTCGCCGATGTGCAGGGTGCGTGGCAGCACCCCGTGGTGCATCGCCTGTACGACCTTGATCACGCCGGCGACACCGGCGGCGGCCTGGGTGTGCCCGATGTTCGACTTCACCGACCCGAGCCACAGGGGCTGTTCGCGGTCGGCGCCGTAGGTCTCCAGCAGCGCCTGGGCCTCGATCGGGTCGCCCAGCGCGGTTCCGGTGCCGTGCGCCTCCACCAGGTCCACGTCCGCGGGGGACAGTCGGGCGGCGGCCAGTGCGGTGCGGATCACCCGTTCCTGCGAGGGGCCGTTGGGGGCGGTGAGCCCGTTGGAGGCGCCGTCCTGGTTCACCGCCGAGCCGCGCAGCACACCCAGGACGCGGTGGCCGTTGCGGCGCGCGTCGGACAGCCGCTCCACCACCAGCAGGCCGACGCCCTCCGACCAGACGGTGCCGTCCGCGTCCGCGGAGAACGCCTTCACCCTGCCGTCGGCGGCCAGTCCGCGCTGCCGGGAGAACTCGATGAAGGTGCCGGGGGTGGACATCACGGTCGCGCCGCCGGCGAGCGCCATGGAGCACTCCCCCGCCCGCAGCGCCTGCGCCGCGAGGTGGAGGGTGACCAGCGAGGAGGAGCAGGCGGTGTCGACGGTGACCGCCGGCCCCTGCAGGCCGAAGGTGTATGCGATCCGGCCGGAGGCGACGCTGCCCGCGGTGCCCGCGCCGAGGTAGCCCTCGACGTCCTGTGGAGTGCTTGGGAGCCGGGTGGCGTAGTCGTGGTACATGACGCCGACGAACACGCCGGTGTTGGTGTCCCGCAGTGACAGCGGGTCGATGCCGGTGCGTTCCAGTGCCTCCCAGGAGGTCTCCAGGAGCAGCCGCTGCTGCGGGTCCATGGCGAGGGCCTCGCGCGGCGAGATCCCGAAGAGGCCCGCGTCGAACTCGGCTGCGTCGTGGAGGAATCCGCCCTTGGTGAGGTAGGTGCGCCCGGCGCGGTCGGGGTCGGGGTCGTAGAGCTGTTCGGTGTTCCAGCCGCGGTCGGTGGGGAACGGCGAGATGCCGTCGCCGTCCGCGGTCACCAGCCGCCACAGGTCCTCCGGGGAGCGCACTCCGCCCGGGTAGCGGCACGCCATGCCGATGATGGCGATCGGTTCGTCGGCAGGGCCGGTGCGGCTGGGTGCGGTGGGCGCCGGGGCGGCGGCCGCGGTGAGCCTGCGCAGCAGGTATGCGGCGGTGGCCGCGATGCTCGGGTGGTCGAAGGCCAGCGTGGCGGGGAGCGTCAGTCCGGTGCCGGCGGCCAGCCGGTTGCGGAGTTCCACCGAGGTCAGCGAGTCGAAACCGAGGTCGGTGAAGGCGCGCCGGTCGCCCAGTTCGGCCGCGTTGCCGTGGCCGAGGGTGGCGGCGACCGCGGTACGCACGGTGTCGTGCACCAGCCTGCCGCGGGCGGCCTCGTCGATCCCGGCGAACGCCGCCTGGAGCGTGCCGGTGCCGGTGGCGCGGCGGGCCGGGACACGGACCAGCCCGCGCAGCACCGGGGCGGGCGGGACGGTGCGGGCCTGCTCGCGGAGTGCGGCCAGGTTCAGGCGGACCGGGACGGCCAGGGCGTTCTCGCCGGGTACGGCGGCGTCGAACAGCCGCATGCCCTCGGCCGGTTGGAGCGGCACCACACCGAGGCGTTCGATGCGCTGCCGGGCGGTGCCGTCGGCCGTGTCGCCCATGCCTCCGGCCCACAGGCCCCAGGCCAGCGACACGGCGGGAAGGCCTGCCGATCGGCGGCGGGCCGCGAGGCCGTCGAGGACCGCGTTGGCGGCGGCGTAGTTGCTCTGCCCGGGGCTGCCCAGGATCCCGGCGGCCGAGGAGAACAGCACGAACGCGGCCAGGTCCTGATCACGGGTCAGTTCGTCCAGGTGCAGTGCGGCGTCCGCCTTGGGCCGCAGCACACGGTCGATGCGTTCCGGGGTCTGCGCGGCGAGCATCCCGTCGTCCAGCACTCCGGCGGCGTGCACCACGGCGGTGAGCGGGTGCGCGTCGGGGATGCCGGACAGCACCGTGGCCAGCGCGCCCCGGTCGGCCACGTCGCAGGCCACCACCTCGGCGGTGGCGCCGAGTTCGGCGAGATCGGCGACCAGCTCCGCGGCGCCGGGGGCGTCGGGGCCACGGCGTCCTGTGAGCAGCAGGTGCCGTACGCCGTGCTCGGCGGCGAGGTGCCGGGCCAGCACCGAGCCGAGCGCGCCGGTGCCGCCGGTGATCAGCACCGTGCCCTCCGGGTGCCATACGGCGGGCTCGCCGGCACCGGCGCGGACCAGTCGGGGCACGAGCACCGCGCCGTCCCGGACGGACAGTTGGGGCTCGCCGGTGGCCAGGGCCACGGGGTCGGGCAGGCTGCCGTCGCTGTCAAGGAGCACGATCCGGCCCGGGTTCTCCGACTGCGCGGAGCGGGCCAGGCCCCAGACGGCGGCGGCGCCCAGGTCGGCGCCGTCGGTGGCTCCGTTGGTGCGCAGTGCGAGTGTGGTGCCGGCGAACCGTTCCTCGGTCAGGAACGCGCGCAGCAACGCCAGCACCCGGTGGGTGGCGGTGGCGATCGCGGCCGGGTCGTTCCCGGCGGCGGGCAACGCGGCCAGCAGCCACTGCCCGGGGTCGGTCACCGCGGTGAGGTCGAGGTCGGCGCCGAGTCGGACGGGCCGGGGGTCTTCGGTGCCGGTGCTCGGCTCGGCCAGGGAGGGGCCCGCGGCGCCCGTGCGCACCGGCGTCCAGTCCACCGTGTGCAGTGCCTCGGTCCCGGAGTCCTGGGCGCTCAGTTCGGCGGGGATCGGGCGCAGCACGAGGCTGTCCGCGGTGAGCACCGGGGCGCCGTAGCCGTCGTACGCCGCGATGGCGAAGCCGCCGTCGGCCGGGGTCAGCCGCACCCGTAGCGAGTCCGCGCCGGGCTGCCGGACGGTCACCCCGGTCCAGGCGAACGGCATGGCGGCCGTGGTCGCCTCCGGGTCGGTGGCCATCGCGTGCAACGCGGCGTCCAGCAGCGCCGGGTGCACCCCGAAGCCGGTGGGCTCGGCCGGTTCCGGCAGGGCGACCTCGGCGTACAGCTCCGCGCCGCGCCGCCAGACCCGACGCAGGCCCTGGAACACCGGTCCGTAGGCCAGGCCACGGTCGGCCAGCAGCTCGTACAGCCCGCCCGGACCATCCCACTCGGTCTCGGTCGCCTCGTACGCCTCGGCCGGCGGCCACTCGCCCAGCGGCGGCGCGCTGTCGTCCGCCGGTTCGACGGTGCCGGTGGCGTGCCTGGTCCACGGCTCTTCGGTGGTGCCCGCTTCGGCCCGGGAGTACAGGGTCACCGCCCGGCGGCCCTGGTCGTCGGGCGTGCCGAGCACCAGTTGCAGTGCGGCGCTGCCCCGCTCGGGCAGTACCAGTGGCGCGTCCAGGGTGAGTTCGGTGATCCTGCCGCAGCCGAGTTCGTCCCCGGCGCGGGCGACGAGTTCGACGTACGCGGTGCCGGGCAGCACGATCCGGCCGGCCACGACATGGTCGGCCAGCCAGGGCTGGGCGGTGGTGGACAGCCGCCCGGTGAACAGCACCCCGGCGCCGTCCGCGAGCGTGACGGCCGCGCCGAGCAGCGGGTGCCCGACGGTGCCCAGACCGGCCACGCCGGCGTCGGCAGCCGTTTCGCCGGTCATCCAGAACCGGCGGTGCTGGAACGGGTAGGTGGGCAGCGGAACCGGCGTCGGCGCGCGGCCTTCGGTGACCGCCGCCCAGTCCGCGGAGATGCCGTGCACATGGAGCCGGGCCAGTGCCTCCAGCAGGGCCGGGATCTCGTCCCGGCCGTCGCGCAGGGTGGGCAGCACGACCGTTCCGGCGGTGGGTTCGCCGTCGCGATCGGTCGGGCTCAGGCAGTCCCGGGCCATCGCGGTCAGTGCCGCGGCCGGGCCGATCTCGACGAACGCGGTGGCCCCGGCCTCGGCCAGGGCGCGCACCGCGGGCAGGAACCGTACGCCGTCCCGGACGTTGGCCACCCAGTGCTCCGGGTCGGTGATCTCCCGCTCGGACAGCGGTGCCCCGGTCACCGTGGACACGACCGGCAGCCGTGGCGCGGTGAACGGGATGCCGGTGACGATCTCCCGGTACTCGGCCAGGATGCCGTCCACGTGCGGGGAGTGCGGTGCCATGGTGACCCGCAACCGGCGGGTACGGCGGCCTTGTTCGCGCCAGTGCGCACCGATCTCGGAGACCGCGTCGGCGTCGCCGGACACCACCACCGCACTCGGGCCGTTGACGGCGGCCAGCCGCACCTGCCCGGCGTACTCGGCCAGCAGCGGGGCGAGTTCGGCCTCGGTGGCCTGGACGGCGACCATCGCGCCGCCCGCCGTGGCCGCCGCCATCAGCCTGCCGCGCGCGGTGACCAGCGTGGCGGCGTCGGGCAGGGTGAGCGCTCCGGCTATGTGTGCGGCGACGATCTCGCCGACGGAGTGGCCGGCCACCAGGTCCGCGCGCAGGCCCCAGCTCTCGGTGAGCCGGACCAGCGCGACTTCCACGGCGAACAGCGCGGCCTGGGTGAAGTCGGTACGGTCGAGCAGGGCGGCCTCGGGGCTGCCCTCGGCGGCGAACAGTACCTCGCGCAGGGGCCGGGGCAGGTGCCGGTCGAGTTCGGCGCACACCGCGTCGAACGCCTCGGCGTAGGCGGGGAACTCGGCGGCCAGTTCGCGGCCTGCCCCCAGACGCTGGGAGCCCTGGCCGGGGAACAGGAAGGCCAGTTTCCCAGCGTCGGCGGCGAAGCCGGTGACCACGTCGGCGTCGGGGGTGCCGTCGGCGAGGGCGGCCAGTCCGGCGTGGGGCCCGGTCAGTCCGGCGTGGGCATCCCCGGCGTGGAGACCGGTCAGCAGCGCGGCCCGATGCGGGTGCGCGGCTCGTGTGGTCAGCAGCGAGTGGGCCAGCGCGGCCGGTTCGACGTCCGGGTGGTCGCCGAGGTGGGTCAGCAGGCTGGCCGCCTGTGCGCGCAGGGCCGTCTCGGTACGGGCGGAGAGCACGACCGGCAGCGGCAGGGGCGTCCGGGCCGGCGGCTCGGGCAGTGCCTCGGCCGGGGCCTGCTCGATGACGATGTGCGCGTTGGTGCCGCTGACGCCGAACGAGGACACCGCGGCGCGGCGGGGCCGGCCGGTCTCCGGCCAGGGCCGTGCCTCGGTCAGCAGGGACACCGCGCCGGCGGCCCAGTCCACGTGCGGGCTGGGCTCGCCGACGTGCAGAGTGCGGGGCAGCAGCCCTTCTCGCAGGGCGAGGACCATCTTGATGATCCCGGCGACACCGGAGGCGGCCTGGGTGTGCCCGATGTTGGACTTGACCGACCCGAGCCACAGCGGCTCGCCGTCCCGGCCCCGGCCGTAGGTGGCCAGCAGGGCCTGGGCCTCGATGGGGTCGCCGAGGGTGGTGCCGGTGCCGTGCGCCTCCACCGCGTCGACGTCCCCGGTGGACAGTCCGGCCGCGGCCAGCGCGGTGCGGATCACCCGCTGCTGGGACGGGCCGTTGGGGGCGGTGAGCCCGTTCGACGCGCCGTCGGAGTTGACCGCGGAGCCGCGCACCACGGCCAGTACCGGGTGCCCGGCGGCGCGTGCGTCGGAGAGCCGCTCCACGAGCAGCATCCCGGCGCCCTCCGACCACGAGGTGCCGTCGGCGGCGGCCGAGAACGACTTGCAGCGGCCGTCGGCGGCCAGGCCGCGCTGCCGGGAGAACTCCACGAACAGCCCGGGGGTGGCCATCACGGTGGCGCCGCCGGCCAGCGCCAGGTCGCACTCGCCGCGGCGCAGCGCCTGGGCAGCCAGGTGCAGGGCCACCAGCGAGGACGAGCAGGCGGTGTCCACGGTCAGGGTGGGGCCCTCCAGGCCGAACGCGTAGGCGAGCCGGCCGGACGCGACGCTGGCCGCACTGCCGGTGAGCCGGTACCCCTCCACTCCCTCGGCGGCGTGGTGCAGCATCGGGCCGTAGTCCTGGCGCATCACACCGACGAACACCCCGGTCCGGCTGCCGCGCACCGCGGTCGGGTCGATCCCGGCGTGTTCGAAGGTCTCCCAGGAGGTCTCCAGGAGCAGCCGCTGCTGCGGGTCGGTGGCGAGCGCCTCGCGCGGGTTGATGCCGAAGAAGTCGGCGTCGAAGTCGGCGGCGGCGCGCAGGAATCCGCCGTGCCGGGTGTAGGACGTGCCCGGCCGGTCGGGATCGGCGTCGAACAGCGAGTCCAGGTCCCAGCCGCGGTCGGCCGGGAACTCGGTGATGCCGTCACCGCCGTCGAGCAGGAACCGCCACAGCTGTTCCGGGGAGCGTATGTCCGACGGGAACCGGCAGGCCATGCCGACGATCGCGATGGGCTCGTCGGTGCCGGCACCGGAACCGGCCGGGATCGGCGCGGCCGGGGCTGCCGTTTCCTCGGGCGAGTCCTGGCGCAGGTGTCCGGCGACCGCGGCCGGGGTCGGATAGTCGAACACCAGGGTGGCGGGCAGGGCGGTGCCGGTGGCCGCGGTGAGCCGGTTGCGTAGTTCCACCGCGGACAGCGAATCCACACCGAGCGCACGGAACTCGGCCTGCGGGTCGACGGCCTCGGCGTCGGCGTGGCCGAGGACGGCGGCCGTCTCGGCACGCACCAGCGTCAGCACTTCCTCGGCGGTGAGCTGGGCAGGTCGGGTGGCCGTACCGGGTCCGGTGGCCGCGGCGGTACGACGCCGGGGGCCGCGTAGCAGGCCGCGCAGCAGCGGTGGCAGCAGCGCGGGGTCGGCGGTGCGCAAGCGGACCTTGGCCGGTAGCAGCACCGGTTCGTCGACGGCGAGCGCCGTGTCGAACAGTGTCAGCCCCTCCTCGGCGGAGAGCGCCTGCACTCCGGCGCGAGCCATCCGGGCCAGGTCCGCCGCCGAGAGTTCGCCGGTGATACCGCTGGGTGGGGCCCAGAGCCCCCAGGCCAGCGACTGGGCGGGCAGCCCGGCGGCGCGTCGCCGGCCGGCCAGTGCGTCGAGGCAGGCGTTGGCGGCGGCGTAGTTGGCCTGGCCGGGGCCGCCGAGGGTGCCGGTGGCCGAGGAGAACAGCACGAACGCGGCCAGGTCCTGGCCGCGGGTCAGCTCGTCCAGGTGCAGCGCGGCGTCCACCTTGGGCCGCAGCGTGGCGGCCAGCCGCTCCGGGGTGAGCGCGGTGAACAACCCGTCGTCGGAGACGCCGGCCGCGTGCACCACGGCGGTGAGCGGGTGTTCGGCGGGTATGCCGACCAACAACGCTGCCAGGTCCTCGCGTTCGGCGGCGTCGCAGGCCACCACCCGTACATCGGCGCCGAGTTCGGTGAGCTCGGCCTCCAGTTCGGGGGCGCTGCCACGGCGGCTGGTCAGCAGCAGGTGCCGTATGCCGTGCTCGCGTACCAGATGGCGGGCGACCAGCCCGCCGAGGGTGCCGGTGCCGCCGGTGATCAGGGCGGTGCCCCGGGGGTCGAGCCGGCGGGGCAGGGTGAGCACCAGTTTGCCGGTGTGCCGGGCCTGGCTGAGGAACCGGAACGCGTCCACCGCGCGGGACACCGGCCACACGGACGGCGTCGGCGCGGTCAGCGCGCCCGACGCGAACAGCTCCAGCACCGCGACCAGCAGCCGCTGCATCTCCCGCGGCGGCAGCTGCATCAGGTCGTACGGCAGGTAGTCGATGTCCGGGAAGTCGGCCGGGTCACGCAGGTCGGTCTTGCCCATCTCCAGGAACCGGCCACCGGGGCGCAGCAGTCCCGCCGAGGCGTCGACGAACTCCCCGGACAGCGAGTTCAGTACGACGTCCACCGGGCCGAACCTCGCGGCGAAGCCGGTGTCCCGCGAGGAGGCGATATGCGCGTCGTCCAGGCCGAGTTCGCGCAGCACCTGCCACTTGCTCTCGCTCGCGGTGCCGTAGACCTCGGCACCGAGGTGCCGGGCCAGCTGTACGGCGGCCATGCCGACGCCGCCGGCCGCGGAGTGGATCAGCACCTTCTCCCCGGCCCGCAGCCCGGCGAGTTCGACCAGGCCGAGCCGGGCGGTGAGGTGGGCGATCGGCATGGCGGCGGCCTGCTCGAACGTCCAGCTGTCCGGAACCGGTGCCACGGCCGCCCGCTCGGCCACCGCGACCGGGGCGAACGCGTCACCGAAGAGGCCGGTGACCCGAGTGCCCGGAGCGAGGTCGGTGACGTCGGCGGCGACCTCGACGACCACACCGGCGCCCTCGCCACCGAGAGCCACTTCACCGGGGTACATGCCGAGGGCGATGAGCACATCACGGAAGTTCAGCCCGGCGGCCCGCACCTCGATACGCACCTGACCGGGCCCCAGCGGGGCCGCCGCGGCCGGGGCGGGCACCAACGCGAGGTTGTCCAGGGTGCCCGGGCGGGTGACGGCCAGCCGCCAGTGCGGCTCCACGGGCGGCAGCAGCCCGGGCCTGACCAGCCGGGGCGTACGCAACAGGCCGCCGCGCAGAGCGAGTTCGGACTGCTCAGCAACCGGCACGGCGGACAGTGCGCGGCGGGACTCGCCGGTGTCGTCGAGGTCGGCCAGCACGATCCGCTCGGGCTGTTCGGCCTGCGCGGCGCGCAACAGCCCCCACACCGCCGCGCCTCCGGGGTCTGCCGGGGGGTCGGCGGGTTCGGTGGCGACCGCCCCGGTGGTGACCACGAGCAGCCGAGCGGGCGCCGCGCTGTCGGCCAGCCAGTCCTGCACCTGCCGCAGCACGGTCGAGGTGACCTCTTCGACGGGCTGCCCCACCGGAACGACCAGCACGGTGAGGTCGGCGGCGTCGTCACCCGCGAGGTCGACCCCGGTGGCCCGCAGGTCGGCGGCCAGGGACTCGGGCGGCGCACCCAGCACCGCCCACCGACCGACGGCCGGTCCGGTGGGGGCCGGGACGGTGTCCCAGTCCAGCCGGAACAGGGAGTCCCGGGGTACGCGGCTCGTTTCCTGTCCGGTGGCGGCACGGAGGGTGAGCGACTCGACGGAGGCGACCGGAGCACCGGCACCGTCGAACAGGTCCAGCGCGAAGGCGCCCTCGCCGGCGGGGGCGAGCCGCACCCGCACCGCGGCTGCTCCGGCGGCGTGCAGCCGAACCCCGGCCCAGGAGAACGGCAGCCGCGCGGTGCCGGTGTCGTCGGTGAGCGCGAGCGCGTGCAGGGCCGCGTCCAGCAACGCGGGGTGCAGCGCGAACGCGCCCGCGCTGTCGCGGAGTTCATCGGGCAGGGCGACATCGGCGAAGATCTCGCCGCCGCGCCGCCAGGCAGCCCGCAGCCCCTGGAACGCCGGGCCGTAGCCGAGGCCGCGAGCGGCGAGATCGGCGTAAGCGGCATCCACGGCTACCGGGGTGGCGTCCCGCGGCGGCCACACCTCTTCGGCGGCGCCGACTTCGTGCGGGCCGACGGCGAGGGTGCCGGTGGCGTGCAGCGTCCACGGCTCGTCCTCGGACGCGTCCTCCGCCAGTGAGTAGATCTCCAGGGCGCGCCGGCCGGAGTCCTGGGCCTCACGGACGGCCAGTTGCAGCCGGACCGCTCCCGGGTCGGTGAGCACCAGCGGCGCTTGCAGCACGAGTTCCTCGACCCGGTCGCAACCGACACGGTCGGCGGCCTGCACCGCCAGCTCCACGAACGCCGCGCCGGGCAGCACGATCGCGCCGGAGACACGGTGGTCGGCCAGCCAGGGCTGGGACACCACCGAGAGCCGCCCGGTGAGCAGATAGGCGTCGGACCCGGCCAGCGCGGTGGCCGCACCGAGGAGCGGGGTCCCGGCCGGGAGCAGTCCCGAGGCGGCGAGGTTGCCGCTGGGTGCTGATTCCAGCCAGTAGCGGCGGTGCTGGAAGGCGTAGGTGGGCAGGTCCACCCGGGCCGCGGCGGGCAGATACGACGCCCAGTCGACCGTACCGCCATGCGCATGCAACCGCGCCAACCCGACTGCCACAGACAGCACTTCGGGCTGCTCGCGACGGAGTAGCGGGATGAAGGCCGCGGCCGCGTCCTCCGGCAGACAGTCCGGTCCTACGGCGGTCAGCGCGGCGTCCGGACCGATCTCAACGAACCTCGTCACACCCTGCGCATG
>NZ_JBVKCG010000018.1:0-191043 GCF_055634995.1 Streptomyces sp. NPDC111744 | reverse complement strand
GGCGACCGACCCACCTGCTCCTCGAACAACTCATGCAGACACCGACCCGACGGAAACTCCACCTCCGTGTCGTTCCAGCCACCCGACAACCGCAGCTCATCGGTTTCCGGCATGATGCGTCCTCTCCAGTCGAAAAAATTGCAGTACGTGGGTTTGTCTGGCTGCGGCAGGGCGCCGGCAACCCTGTACTAGCGGTGGGCCGCGGTGCTCCGCATTGCCAGATAGCCGGCCTCCGACTCCGCCCGCTTCTGCGGGGTGAAGTCACGACGCTTGAACTCCGGTGCACCATAGGGCGACAGCGCGGGCGTAACTCCCGCGTGGGCGGCATGGCGACCGTCGAGCACCTCGTGCGCGACCTGATCGAGGACGTCGAAGGCGAGCATGAAGGAGTTCCCCTTGCAGCTCCAGATGGAGCTGAAGGAGAAGGGATCGGTGAAGCGCAGAGCTTTGATGACGGGTCCGGTATCTACACCGTCGTCCACGAAATGTGCCGTCGCCCCGGCGGCGGCGCGAAAGAGTCCACTGTCGCGTAGGGCCGCCACCTGCTCGATCGCGAAGGTGCCGCGCGCGTGTGGAAGGACGGCGGAGTGCGCGTTGATGATGCGCGAACCCGTCAGTTCGATCCACCACGGGGCGAGGATCTTGTCGAGGAACACAAACAGGTACGGCCGCTCGGGCCCGGCGCACTCGTGTGTAAGCCAATCCCTGGCGATGTCGCCATTGAGCCGCTTGCCCAGGTAGACGGTGTCCGGATGGCAGCTGGCGGAGCGGGCGGGGACACCGAACTCCTCTATCATCGCCCGCTCGGTCGCGCTGAGGTCCGGATAGAGCCGATCCAGTGCGGCCCACACCCGGTCGTCGAGTTCGCGCTCACCGCTGTGCCGACGGTGGAACCGGGCACGCTCGGTCCGCAGAGTTTCGGGGAGCGGGTCCTCGCGCAGCACGACGCCGCGAAACCCCTCCTGTTTGCCGTGATCCGCCAGCCAATTCGTGACCAGATAAGCGGCGTGAAACGTGTTTTCCGTGCACAGGAAATACGGCACCGACAACGGAGAATTCCCTTCTGGGCGGGGGCGGGCAAGGGCCCGCCCCATGGCCTTGCCTAGCGGATGTTCTTCGGGCGCATGTCCTGCCAGTGCCTCTCCACGTACGCCACGCAGGAGACCCTGTCGGCCTCGCCATGGACAATCCGCCAGCCCGCAGGAACGTCCACGTAGGAGGGCCACAGCGAGTGCTGCTCCTCGTCGTTGACCACCACGACGTAGCGGCTGTTCTCGTCGTCGAACGGGTTGGACATCTTCGAGCTCCGTTTTCTCTGCTGTGATGTGTGAGGGGGCGGCCGGGAACGACCCGCCGTGTCAGACGGCCAGACGCCTGCGCGGCCGGGGTACGATCTGCGGCTCTGGCGCTCCCCGCGTCTGCCTGGCGACCACGTGCTCGGCCAGGGCGGCGACAGTGGGACTGCCGAAGAAGTCCGTCATGGACACTGGGACACCCAGCTCCGACCGGATCTTCGCGACTGCCTGCGTGGCCAGCAGGGAGTGGCCTCCCAGCGAGAAGAAGCTCTCATGGACGCCGACCTGGGCCATCCCGAGCAGTTCCTCCCACAGGGAGGCGATCACGCGCTCTACACGGGTGCGGGGAGCGACGTACGAACTCTCCGGAAACATGCCGCCCATGCCCGCCAGCGCCTTCTGATCGACCTTTCCGTTGGCGGTGACGGGAAAGCGGTCCAGGAGGGCGTATGTCGCCGGAACCATGTACGCGGGCAGTTTGCGTGCCGCGTGGGCGCGCAGTTCCTCCACCGTCGGCGGTTGTGTCTCCTCGGAGGTGACCACGTACGCCGCGAGGTGTCTGCCCCTGGCCGGGTGATCGACGGCGAGGACCTTGGCCTGCGTCACTGCCGGGTGGGCGGATACCGCGGCCTCCACGTCGCCAAGCTCGATGCGGAAGCCCCGGATCTTCACCTGATGATCGGCACGTCCCAGGAACTCCAGCGTGCCCTCGGTCCGCCACCGGACGACATCACCGGTACGGTACATGCGCTCACCAGAGGCTCCGAACGGGCAGGCCACGAACCGTTCCGCAGTCATCGCGGGACGGCCCAGGTACCCCCGTGCGACACCGGTTCCCGACACGTACAACTCCCCGGGCACACCGGGCGGCACCGGATTCAGACGCTCGTCAAGGACGTAGGCCTGGATGTTGGCGATCGGCTGGCCGATCGGTACCCGTCGCGGCCAGGCCCCGTCGTCTTCAGGCAGTTCGTACGCCGTCACCACATGCGTCTCCGTCGGCCCGTAGTGATTGGCCAGTCGGCGGCCCGGCATGGCCGTGATGAACGAGCGCAGCGGGTCGGACAGCACCAGGGCCTCGCCCGCCTGGGCAACGTAGGTCAGGTTCGCCAGTTCGAGTCCCTCGTCCGCCGCCACCGCACACAGCGCCTCGATCACGACGTTCGGTGCGAACAGGTCAGTTGCCCCGCTCGTGTCCAACCAGCGGACGAAGCCGGCGAAGTCGCTGCGGATGTCCAGGTCGGGAATGAGTAGCGAGGCACCCGTCACCAGCGTGGAGAGGATCTCCTGTGCCGAGACGTCGAAGGTGAGCGCGGTGAACTGCGCGGTGCGGCGCCCCGGGCCGGACTGCTCAGCCCGGCCCTGCCAGGTGAGCAGGTTGACCAGGGCCCGATGGTGCATGACCACGCCCTTGGGCCGCCCGGTCGAACCGGAGGTGTAGATGACATAGGCGGTGTGGAGTGGTGCGAAGGCCCGGACCCGGTCCCCGTCCGTGAGGTCGGCTGCGGAGTGTTCCGCGACGCGGGCGGCCGTCTCGGGCGCTTCGAGGCACAGCCACCGGATCCGCGGGTGCGCCCGTTCGTGCTCGGCGGCGATCGTCCGCGTACTGATGACCATCACCGGCGACGCGTCCTCGAGGACCGCGGCGACGCGTTCCGTTGGGTGGTCCGGGTCCAGGGGCAGATACCCGGCGCCGGACTTGAGTACGGCGAGCAGCGCCACCACCATCTCCACCGATCGTGGCAGCAACAACCCGACCACGTCGTCCGGTCCGACGCCGAGGGAGACGAGGTGCCGGGCGAGCCGGTTGGCCCTGCGGTTGAGCTCCGCGTAGCTGAGCGTCCGGTCGCCGTGGCACACCGCGGGCTGTTCTGGCGTCCGTGCCGCCTGCCGCTCGAACAAGTGGGGCAGCGTGACCTCCGGGCGGGGCGCCTCCGTGTCGTTCCAGCCGTCGATCGCCCGCCGTTCCTGAGGACTGAGCAGAGGCACCTGGCTCAGGCGCCGGCCAGGGTCCTCCGCGAGCGCCGCCAGCACAGTGCACAGCCGGTCCGTGAGGGCTTGTGCCGTTGCGTGGTCGAACAGGTCGGCGCTGTAGGTGAGTTGGCAGTCCAGCCCGGCCGGTTCATCGCGGTCGTCGGTACGCTCCCTCATTTCGAAGAGCAAGTCGAACATGGAGAACCGCTCGTCGACGGGGAACTCCTCAGCCCGCAGTCCGGGCAGTGCGGGGGCCGTGGTGGCGTTGTTGTGGAAGGCCAGCATCACCTGGAAGAGAGGATGCCTGACCGTGGACCGGGCCGGGTTGAGGGCCTCAACGAGCAGCTCGAAGGGCAGGTCCTGATGTGCGTAGCAGGCCAGGCTGGTTTCCCGGACCCTGGCGAGTAGGTCGCGCAGTGTGGGGTCACCGGAGGTGTCGGCACGTAGCACGAGGGTGTTGACGAAGAAGCCGATCAGGTCGTCCTGCGCCTCGTCCGTGCGCCCTGCGGCCGGCACGCCCACCGGAATGTCCGTGCCTGCCCCCATCTGGGTGAGCAGGGCGGCGAGGCCTGTCTGGCAGGTCATGAACACGCTCGCTGCGGTGTCCCTCGAGAGAGCGGAGAGCCGACGGTGGACAGCGGCTGGTACGTGGAATCGCACGGTGCCGCCGCAGTGGCTGGCCACGGCGGGCCGCGACCGGTCGGCGGGCAGGTTGATCTCTTCCGCCAGACCGCTCAACCGCTCCGTCCAGAACTGCTTCTGCCGCGCGAGGACACTGTCTGCGTCCTCCGGGTCGCCCAGGACTCGGCGCTGCCACAGCGTGTGGTCGGCGTACTGGATGGGCAACGGCTCCCACCGAGGCGCATGCCCCGCGCTGCGGGCCTTGTATGCCAGCGCGAGGTCACGCCACAGGGGGGCGTACGACCAGCCGTCGCAGGCGATGTGGTGCAGGACAACGAGCAGGACGTGCTCGTCCGGGCCGACCGCGAACAGATGCGTGCGGATGGGCGGATCGGTGGTGACGTCGAATCCCTCGGATGCCTTCTCGGCCACGGCATCGGCTAGTTCGCCCAACTCATGCTGGTGCAAGCCGGGCCTGTGTGCGATGGCGTCCAGAACGACTTGGTGGGGCCTGCCGTCCACCTCCGGGTACACGGTGCGCAGGATCTCGTGGCGTTCGACGAGGTCGCCGAGTGCCGCCTCCAGGGCCTGCGTGTCCAGCGGTCCGGTCAGCCGGAGTGCCGTGTGCATGTTGTACGCCGAACGCTGCTCCTCAAACCGGTTGAGCAGCCACAACCGCTGCTGTCCGTAGGACAGCGGGACGCTCTCGGGCCGCTCCATCGCGGTGAGGGGAGCCACCGCGCTCGGCCCACTGCCCACCTGGGCGGCAAGCCCGGCGACGGTCGGCTGCTCGAAGACGGCCCTGATCGGCAATTCGGTGCGGAACTCGGTGCGGATGCGCGCGGCCAGTCGGATAGCCAGCAGCGAGTGACCGCCGTGCGCGAAGAAGTCGGCGTCGATGTCCGTCCACGGACGGCCCAGCACCTCACCGATGAGTTCGCACAGGAGCCGTTCGGACGGATTGCGCGGCCCGCGTCCTTCGGATGCCGGGGCCAAGGACGGTTCCGGGAGTGCCTTGCGGTCGAGTTTTCCGCTGCTGGTCAACGGCATCGCCGACAGCGGGACCCAGACGGCGGGCACCATGTATCCGGGCAGACGCGCTGCCGCGTATTCGCTCAGTTCCCGCTGGTCGGGAGTATCGCCGCCGCGCCCGGTGACGTAGGCGACGAGACGCTGGTCGTGCACCGCCACGGCGCAGTCGACCAGGGCCGGGTGCCCCGCGACGACCGTCTCGATCTCCTGGAGTTCGATGCGGAAGCCGCGGAGTTTGACCTGCGAGTCCCGCCGTCCGCGGTATTCCAGGGTGCCGTCCGGCCGCCATCGGGCGAGGTCACGGGTCCGGTACATGCGGCACTGCCGGCCGGTCTCGTCGGGCAGCCTCACGAAGGCCTCCGCGGTCAGGTCCGGTCGCCCGTGGTACCCGTCGGCGAGTTGTACACCGCTGAGGTACAGCTCGCCCGTGACTCCCACCGGCACCGGCTGGCCCTGCCGGTCGAGGACGTGGAGACCCGTGTTGGCGACGGGGCGCCCGATCGGGACCACCGGCCGTCCGCCGGGCGGGCACTGCCAATGTGTAACGTCCACGGCCGCCTCGGTCGGGCCGTAAAGATTGTGCAGTTCCACACCGTCCAAGACCCGGAAGAATCGCTCCTGCAATTCGCTGGGCAACGCCTCGCCGCCGCACAGCACCCGGGTCAGGCCCGTGCAGTGGGCGCTGGCCGGCTCCTCAAGGAAGATCTGCAGCATCGATGGCACGAAGTGCACCGTGCTGATCCGCTCCTGCTGGATCAGCCCCGCGAGGTAAGCCGGGTCGCGGTGCCCGCCGGGTCGTGCCAGGACCACCACTCCACCGGTGATCAGCGGCCAGAAGAACTCCCAGAGTGACACATCGAATGTGTACGGCGTCTTTTGCAGGACGTGCTCGCCCTGCGCCAGCCCGAACACCTCCTGCCGCCACAAAAGCTGGTTGGTGATCGCGCGATGGGAGACCACGACTCCCTTGGGCTTACCCGTCGACCCGGACGTGTAGATCAGGTACGCCGGGTCGTCCGGGCCGCTCTCCTCCCAGGACCAGCTATCGTCGGCGTTACCATCCCGGTCGGTGATGCCCTCCAGGGCAATCACGCGAACACCGGGCAGGTCAAACCTGCCGGCCCACTCCCGGGTGGTCACGACGGTGCGGATTCCGCCGTCGGTGACGATCTCCCTCAACCGCAGGTCGGGGTTCTCCGGGTCCAGCGGAGCGTACGCTGCCCCGGCCTTCAGCACCCCCAGCAGCGCCACCGGAAGGTCGAGCGACCGCTCGAGCACCACCGCGACGAAGTCGCCCCTGCGCACGCCGGCGTCCCGCAGCGCCCGCGCCACCCGTCCAGCTCGGGCATCCGTTTCCCCATAACTCAGCGCTGATCCCTCGTACCGGACTGCCATCGCCTCGGGGGTTCGGGCAGCCTGTTCCGCCACCAACTGGTGCAGCACGAACGGGCCGGGATAGTCGCGGCCGGTCGCGTTCCACTCCGCCTGGTCACGCACTTCCCCGTCGCCGAGGAGTGGTGCCTGTCCCGGCATCCGGGCCGGGTCGGTCACCAAGGCTTCGAGCAGGATGAGGTAATGCTCGGAGAGCCGGAGAATGCGCTCCTCGTCGAAAATGTCACTGGCGTAACCGAAGCGGCACACCAAGCCCCGGGCATGCCGTTCCAGGTTGAGGGTGAGATCGAAGTGTGTGGTGTGCTGGCCGACTTCGACGAACTCCATTTGCAGGCCGGGAGCCCGGCCTGCTTCGAGGGCGCCGCGGCTGTCGTGGAGGCTGCACATGACCTGGAAGACGGGATTGACGGCTGCGTCTCGCCTGGGTGCCACTGCCTCGACGACCCGCGCGAAGGGCACTTGCTGCCGCTCCTGTGCGGAGTGAACCGTCTCGCGCACCGTCGACAGAAGCTCCCGGAACGACGGGATGTCAGACACGTCCACACGTAGAGCCACCGTGTTGACGAAGAAACCGACGGTGTCCTCGAACTCCTCACGGGAGCGGTTCGCCATGGTGGTGCCCACCACGATGTCGTCCTGCTGCGTGTACCGGTGCAGCAGTTCGTACAGCACGGACAGGAGGACGACGAAGGGTGTGACGCCCTCGCGCTCCGCCAGTTCCTCGACCGAACGGACGAGTTCTTCAGGGAACTCCAGGGCGAAGCCGCCCCCGTCCACCGACGGAACGGCCGGCCGCGGACGGTCGGTCGGCAGGTCGAGGACAGGTGGATCGGCCAGCCGGTCCACCCAGTACCGAAGCTGCTCACGCAGTTCCTCGGAGTCACGGTTCGCCGCTTCCCAGTGGGCGTAGTCCGCGTACTGCAGGCGCACCTGCGGGAGCTTCACGGGGTGACCGGACACCAACTGCTCGTACGCCCTCCACAACTCGCGGAAAAAGACGCCTTCTGACCATCCGTCGGTAACGGCGTGATGGAGGTTGAGGAAAAAGTGGTGCTGTTCCGGAGCGCTGCGATAGAGGTGTGCGCGGATCAGCGGCTCGCCGGAGGCGAGCGAGAACGGCAGCTGTGCCGCTCGCTCGATGTCATATTCCGCTTCGGCGATGTCCTCGACATCCACGCAGGTGAACTCGGGGGCCCGCGCCGGCGCGACGACCTGGCACAGGTTCTCCCCGGCCAAGGCGAAGGTAGTGCGTAGCGCCTCGTGCCGCTCAACCTGGACGGCGAGGCTCTCGCGCAGTGCAGCCACGTCAAGGGCACCGTCGATCCGCAGCACGAGCGGAACGTTGTAGGCGGCATTGCTGCCGTGCAACTGCTCCAGGAACCACAGCCTCTCCTGCGCGCTCGACGCCGGCAGCCGACCCGTCCTGGGCGCCGGCGCTACGGAGGTCGCCTCGGGGATGCCGCCGCGGCCGCTCAGCAGTCGGCGGAGCAGCTCCGCCTTTCCCCCGCTCATCTCGCTCTGTATCAGATCACCGCTCATGTCAGGCCTCCGGCCCTTGCGCCAGGACTCGTCGTACGATCCGCACGGCTGCGTCGATGTCCGCCTGGCCGACGTCGCGGTGCGTGACCGCACGCAGTCGACCGTGGCCGAGCTCCGCGAGAGCCAGTCCGTGCCGCGCCACGGCCTCGACGAAGGTGTGCCAGGTGAAGCGGGGGTCGGTCACCCGGAACATGACGATGTTCGTCTGCACGTCCTTCGGGTCGGTGCTGATGCCTTCGATGTCCGCGAGCCCAAGGGCCAGTCGGCGGGCGTTCTCGTGATCCTCGGCGAGGCGCTCGGTGTCCTCCAGGGCGAGCAGGCCGGCGGCGGCGACCACGCCTGCCTGCCGCATTCCGCCGCCCAGCATCTTCCGGAACCTGCGGGCCTGGCGGACGAAGTCCTCGCTGCCAGCCAGCATCGAGCCGATGGGGGCACCGAGCCCCTTGGAAAGACAGAACTGCACGGAGTCCGCGTGACGTGCCACCTCTGCGGCCGGAACGCCCAGCGCCACAGCCGCGTTGAACAGCCGCGCACCGTCGAGGTGGACCGGGACGCCCCGCAGGGCGGCGAAGTCCCGCACCTCGCGGGTGTACTCCAGGGGCAGGACCACGCCGCCGCAGCGGTTCTGGGTGTTCTCCATGCAGATCAGGGACGGGAGCGCGAACTGAGGGTCGTCCGGATCGTCCGGAAAGCCGCGCTCCAGGTCGCTCAGGAGCAGCCGCCCGTCGGCCTGGTTGGGGACGGGCTCGTAGACCACACCCCCACAGACCGAGGCCCCGCCCGCCTCATAGATGTAGATGTCGGTCTCGTCGCCGACCAGAACCTTCGAGCCGCGCGGTGCATGGGTCATCAGTGCGCAGAGGTTGGCCATGGTGCCGCTCGGCATGAGGCAGGCCGCCTGCTTGCCGGTCAGCTCCGCCGCGAGCTCCTCCAGCGCGCGTACCGTTGGGTCCTCGCCGTACACGTCGTCACCGACCTTGGCCTCCCCCATGGCACGGCGCATCGCGTCGGTCGGTGTGGTGAAGGTGTCGCTGCGCAGTTCGATCATCGTGCTTCATCCCCGGGAGTGGGTTCGGTGGTGACGCGGATGCTGAGTTCACGGGTGGCGAAGTCCAGGGAGCGGCGCACCGACTCGGCGTCCGGCCCGACGGCGATGACATGGCCGAGCCGGCCGTAGGCGTTCTCGGCAGGGCGGATGGCCGTCCCCTCGGCAGCAGTCACCGTGACTGTCGTGACGCCCTCGACGGCGCGCGCGGCCGTGACGCCCTCGACGGCGCGCAGAGTGCCGGTTCCCTCGGGCAGCAGGAATTTGATGCCGGCGCTCGCCGTGCGGCGGGAAACGAGGTCGACCGGCATGCCGGTGACAGCTCGCAGTTGTTGTTCAAGCAGATCGACGTCCGTGGCCTGGCGGACCGCCTCCGGGATCATGCCGCCGGCCAACCTCGGGTTGATCTCGATCACGGTGGCACCTCGCTCGGTGAGCCGGATCTCCGTGTGCGTCGCACCGAGCTCCCAACCGACAGCCTTGAGGGCGCCGGCGACCGTCTCAGTGATGTCACTGGCCACGGCCTCGGTGAGCGGGGCGGGAAACAGATGCCCTGTCTCGACGAAATGCGGGCCGTCCGTCACTTCCTTGGCGGTGATCCCGACACATGTGGCGACGCCACCGTCGCTGAACATCTCCACGCTGTACTCGGGCCCGTCGATGAATTCCTCCACCAGCGCGGTTCGCGCGGTGGGCAGTCCACGCACATTGGTCTCCACCGCGAGGATGTGTTCGGCATGTGCGGCGGCCTCTTCGGGGCTGCGGCACAGGAGCACGTCGTTCGAGCCGGAGTCGTCGGCCGGCTTGACCACGCACGGCGAGCCCACCGCGTGTACCGCGTCGATCACCTCGGCCGGGTCGGTGACCACCGCGAACCGCGGCTGCCGGACTCCCGCATTCTGCAGGGTGCGGCGCATGACGGCTTTGTTGCGGCAGGCGGTCACCGCATCGGCAGCGTTGCCCGGAAGGTCCAGCCAGTCGGCCAGCTCGGCCACCGCGAGCACATAGAAGTCACTCGTGGTGGTCACGCCGACGAGTTCCTGGCGGGGGAAAGTCCGTTGAACGACGTCTCGCAACTCGGACAGGGAGTTGGTGTCACAGACGAGAATTTCGCTGCCGGTTTCGGACAGCCCCGCGTACCGTTCCGGCTTGCCGGTGATGAGGACCGGGGTCAGGCCGCGCTCTCGGGCGGTCCGCAACGCGATCATGCCCGTGCCCGACGTATTGGCCTCGATGAACAGGATCCGCCGGGGAAGCGTCCTGGGCTGAGGCACCTCGGCGCGGGACCACCGCGACACCGGTGTGCCGTAGACGACCTGGGCCGGCCGTGAGGCCAGCGGTAGATCGGTGACGCCGTGTTCGGCCCAGTACGCGTCGCTGTAGACGGTGTGCGCGTAGCGGTCTCCGCGGTCGGGGAGGATGCCGACGATGCGGCTTCCCGGTTCGGCGCGCGCGGCGATGTTGGTCATTACGCGGTAAACGGAGCCCGAGGTGTTGCCCGCGAAGATCTGTTGCTCCTTGGCCAGAGACCGGGCCGCCTCGAACGCCTCGTGATCGTTGAGCCAGTGCACCTCGTCGATGACACCTCGGTCGAGGTTGTGCGGCGACAGGCTGTTGCCGAGGCCGCTCTGCAGCCGCTTGGGAACGTCCGGCTGTTCGAAGAGGGAGCTGCCCACGCAGTCCACGCCGACCGAACGCAACCGCGGCAGGTGCCTGCGAAGGGCGCGGGTGCTCCCGCAGAGGGAGCCGCCGCTTCCCACCGCACCCACCAGCACGTCCACGGGGCCCAGGTCACGCATCAGTTCGTCGGCGAGGACCCGGTAGGCCCGCGGGTTGTCCGGGTTGGTGTACTGCTGCGGCCAGAAGGCGCCCGGAAGCTCCCGTATCAGCTCGTGAAGGCGCTCCAGGCGGGCACCCTGCCAGCCGTGCTCAGTCATCCGGGGAACCACATGGACCTGTGCGTCGAGGGAGCGCAGCTTCGCGAGGGTGGTGGGATCGATCCGCGGGTCGGTGACGATGTGCACGGGGTGGCCCAGCGAGCGGCCCACCAGGGCCACCCCGAGCGCCAACGTGCCGGAGGAACTTTCCACGATCGGGGCACCGGGCAGCAGCGCTCCAATGCGGCGCGCCTCCTCGATGGCGCTCTTGGCCACCCGGTCCTTCATCCCGAAGGGGTTGGCCAGTTCGAGCTTCGCGTATACCTCGGTTCCCTGTGGCACGTCGAGGCGGAGCCGAACGAGCGGGGTGTGCCCGACCATGTCGTGGACGGTTTGAAAGAGCATGTTCACTTCCTCAGGCGATGGCCGGATCAGTGGCGTGAGCGGTGGCTGCGAGGGGGCGCATGCCTCCGTGGGACCAGTCCTCGCCGCGCCCCAGCGAGCGGTACAGCATCGTGGTACCGGGCAGCCAGGCGCAGGCGGCAAGAGCGACTTCTGTCTTCGCCACTACCTCTGGGTCGTCGTGGGGCAGCAGGATGCCGAGCATGGTGCCGCTGTGGGCACAGGCGATGCCGAGCCCGTCGATGTCTCGGCAAATGCGTTGCAGCACGGGGAGGGACGGACGGTGGGTACGTCGGGCGTTCATCTCCGCGCTGCGGGTGGCGACCCGGCCGAGTGAGCGGAGGTCCACGTCCTGTACCGCCTCGCGTGCCCGGTCGAGCAAGCGGGCGTACTCACGCCGCTCTTCCTCGCCGGGCGGGGTGGCCGCACGGTTGTAGCTGATCGTGTCGACCTGTCCGCCCTCGTCGTAGGCGATGACGGTCATCGCGGGCATGGTGCCCAGGCGTTCCCGCAGCCGGACGTCCCGGTGGTTGAACGCCACGATCTCGTCGTACATGACGCCGTCGGACGGTTCGATGCCCCGCAGCAGTGACTCGATGTCGGCCGGCGTGAACACGGCGCCCACCGCATCGGCGACCGCCCGGGCTGTGGCCACGAGGTCCGCCGACGAACTGGCCATGCCCTTGCCTTCGGGCAATTCGCTGCCGATCCGGAGCCGGCCGCCGCCAGTGTGGCCCGCCGCGCGCAAGGCCAACTCCGCCATCCTGGCTGCCTTGCGCTTGTGGTGGGGGGCGACGTGGACGGATGTCGCGTCCGGTTCGTGGGCGAAGGTTGCGGTGGACCATGCGGCCACCGGGGAGGTGACCATGAAGTGCTTGCCGGTTCCGGGCAGCACTCCTTGGAGAAGTTCCCCGAAGGTGCCGAAGGCGCGCCCGACGCCGGCACCGGCAACGCGCCGCCGAAGTTCGGTGACTCCGGCCAGTCCGTCATACCCCAGCGTGTGCGGCTGCGCTGTCATGCTCTCCTCCTCGTGCGCCGTGCGCGAAGCGAGCGCGTGCCGCCCATTCCCCGCTCAGTCGTTCCAGTTCGTCCGTCTGTGCGCCCAGGACTGCGGCGACCGCGTCCGGGTGGGTCGAGCCTGCGGACTTCGGCAACTCCAGGGCGTGCCGGACGTCGAAAGTCCCTGTCAGGAGCGCCTCGGGCGCGTCCAGTTCGAAGTCGAGATCCGCTGCGGTCCGCTTCAGCAGGGCCGTGTCGGTCTGTGCCGGCAGCAAGCCGGCCTCCATGGCGGCGACGATGTACCGCCCCGCGATCACCTGGGCCCGACGCCAGGGCACTCCCTCCCGCAAGGTAAGGGCGTTGGCCAGGGCGAAACCGCCGAGGAACTCGCGTTCGCAGGCCGCGGCCATGCGAGCGGAGTCGAACCGCGCGTGGTCGAGGACCGCCGTGGACAGCCGCAGAACGCTCTCGAAGGTGTCGAAGGCGAGCGGTAGTTGGGCCGCCGCTTCCTTGGAGACCTCGACCGAGTTGGAGAAGGCCGTGTTGCGCTGGCCGAGCACCGCATCGGTGTGGGCCGAGGCCAGATGCGCGGACCTGCCCCGGATGCGTTCGAGGATCGGGAAGTTCTTCTTCTGGGGCATGGCGGAGGAGATGCCGGACAACTCGTCCGGCAGGTCCAGGTAGCCGTAGGCACTGCTGCCCCAGGCCATCAGGTCGGTGGCGAAGCGGCTGAGTGCCACACTGAATATGCCGAACTCGGCGGTGATCTCCAGGGTCCAGCCACGGTAGGCGACGGAGGTCAGGGCCAGTGGCTGTACTCGCTGGAAACCGAGCAGCCCCGCGAGACGGTCGCGGTCCCAGGCCAGTTCCTGGCCGGACATCGCCCCCGCCCCCAGCGGGCACGCGTCGATCGCGTCATACGTGGTGAGCAGCCGACGTGCGGTGTGCAGCACCTGTTCCGACAGCGCCGCGAGATAGAAGCCCGGAGTGATAATCTGGGCAGCTTGCAGGTGTGTGTAGCCGGGCATGGGGTGGTCGGTGTATCGGCTGGCCAGCCGATGCGCCGCCTGCCCGAAGGCGAGCAGAGCGCCGGCGGCGTCGACGAGCCGTGCCTTGCCAAACATCAACTGGGCGCAGGCCTGGAGGTCGTTGCGGCTTCTATCCACGTGCCAGGCCGGGACCGGCTTGCTGAGCCGCGCCTCCACATGGCGTTCCAGGGTGAAGGCGATGTCGGACATGCTCGACTGCCGCTCGGCCATGAGCTCTTCGCGCGTCGCCGAGCCGAGCAGCCCGCCAAGTTCCGCCGCCTGCCCAGCCGTGAGCAGGCCCAGCCGAAGATATTCAGCGACCAGCGCCTTTTCGATGGTGATGTAGTACGGCAGGAGATGATCCGCCTCATGACGGAACTGGGGGTCGAGGATCTCTTCCCTCAACAGGTCGCTCGGACCGCTGCCGACGCGTCCGCTCAGCGGTAGCGCAGAGCTTCCGCCGATGTCGTGGTCAGGGTGCACCAGGAATCCGTTTCTGTTGCAGTGGACAGCACTGAGAGGTGCGTTGTCGCTTCGGTCATGCCGTCGGCAGCAAGGCCGGCGAGGTACGAAACGGGGCCGTGAGGGCTCAGGGGGCCATCTCTACGGCGGGGGGCTCGGCAATCGTCCGGACGTGGGACAGGAGCAGCGAGCCGCCGGCCAGCAGGATTCCGGCCGCGCCGAGCACGAGAACCGGCAGTGTGCCGAGCCAGCCGCCGAGCGCGCCGCCGACGAAGGCGCCGGCCGGTGCCACCCCCATGACCACCATGCGGATCGAGGCGTTCATCCGGCCTTGCAGTCGGTCGGGGGTCAGGGCGGCGCGCAGACTGCGCTGGTTGATGTTGTAGACGATCACCATCGCGGAGTCGACGAAGTACATGGCGACGATGACGAAGGGCGCGGACCAAGCAGGTACCAGGACCGCGGTGGGGATCAGCAGCGCGGCCAGGCCCGCCAGTAGCAGCGAGCCAACGAGCGTCCGGCCCAGGCCGAGGCGACGACTCACCCGTCCCGCGATCAGCGCTCCAACGAGCGCTCCCGCACCGGAGGCGGAGAAGACCAGGCCGATGGAGAAGGCCGGCAGGTCCAGGGTCCGGGTGAGGAAGAGCAGGAAGACCGGCTCGATGACAAAGGTGAAGAAGTTGAAGATCAGGGTGGCCATCACGATCCTGCGGATGGTGCGATGCCCGTAGACCGCCTGGGCGCCCTCTCGCATCTCCCGCAACACGGTCGACTTCATGCCGGACACCTGTCGCTCGCGGGCCGGTTCCCGGTGCCGGATGCGGAAGGTGAACGCAGCGGACACCAGGTACGCCGCCGAGTTGAACACCAGCGCCAGGGGGGCGGAGACCAGCTGCAGCACCCCTCCGCCCAGCGCGTTGCCGCCGATGTTGGAGGCGGAACTGCTCAGTTCAAGCTTGCTGTTGCCCTCGATCAACTGGTCACGGCCGACGAGCGAGGGCAGGTATGAGGCGCTGCCGATGTCCGAGACGACGGTGCAGAACCCGATGAGGAGGGCCATGACGAGCAGCAGTGGGACCGATAGAACGTCGAGGAACCAGGCCACTGGTATGGCCATGAGCAGGCAGGCGCGGATGATGTCGCTCAGGATCAGCAGTGGTCGCTTGGGCCGGCGGTCGAGCCAGACCCCGGCAGGCAGGCTGATGGCCAGGTAAGGCACGTACTCCATCGCCACGAGAGCGCCCATCTCCAGCGGAGTGGCATGCAGTGTGCGGCTTGCGATGAGGGGCACGGCGATGGCAGTGATCTTGGCTCCGAAAAGTGAAGCCGTCAGACCGAACCAGAGGTTGCGGAAGTCCCCATTCCTCCACAAATCCGTCCTGGGTGCCGAGGCAGGCTGAGGCATCAGTTCACCTCGGCAGAATCGAGGGCACCCAGGAGGATCATGGCGTGGGGCTCACGCACGATCTCGTAGTGGCCGGCGTCCAAGGTGTGCACCCTGAACCCGCCTCTGGCCAGTTCCTGCCAGCGCGAGGACGCACCGGCGCGAGCCGTGGCCGTACCGGCGAAGAAGTGCAACGGACCGGCGTAGGGGGTAGGCCGGTAGTTCGCCATGGCCCTCAAGTTGCGATCGAACACAGCGTGCTGCCGGGCCAGTTGGTCGTGGCCGATGTCAGACCCCGAGTTCTCGCGCAGGCGGCGGCCAAGCTCGCGCAGCCCGCCCTCTGGGTCGCTGGCGACGGCGAGATCCTGGTAAAGCAGGTCGTCGACCGGTAGACCAGCCGAGAACAGGGTGTCCTCGGCGAACGCCACCAGCGTGCTGACCGGCGACTCGGGGGCCGTCGAGAGATCCGGGTACCCACTGTCGATAAGGCCGACCACCTCCACTGTTTCCCCGGCAGCACGCAGGCTGCGAGCCATCTCGTAGGCCACCACTCCACCGAAGGACCACCCTGCCAGGCGGTACGGGCCCGCCGGCTGCACCTCACGCACTGCTTCCAGGTGGTATTGGGCCAGCTCCTCGACGGAGTCCAGGAGCTGCTCGCCCGGCTCCAGGCCCGGCGCGGGCAAGGCATAGCAGGGGCGGTCGCCCGGTGCCGCGGCGAATGCGCGGTAGCACAGCACACCGCCGCCGGCCGCGTGCACGAGAAAGAGCGGAGTCAGCGGGCCGTCACCGCCCAGATGCACAGCTCGGGACGCGGACGCACGGCCTGACAGCGCCGGAGCGCCGAGCCGGAGAAGCCTGGCCTGCCGCGCGACCGTGGGGTGGGACAGTACGAAGGAGACGGCCAGGTCGGTGCCGAACTCCGCGTTGACCTGCGCGACGAGCCGCACAGCGGTGAGCGAGTGCCCGCCCGCTTGGAAGAAGTCGTCGTCCGCACCGAGGGGAGCGGTGTCCAGGAGGCGCTGCCAGATGCCGAGCAGCCGCGCCTCCGTCGCGTCCGCCGGCGGTGTCGGGATGCCGGCCTGATGGTCGGTGCGGACCGGTGCGGGCAAGGCCTTGCGGTCGAGCTTGCCGCTGGTGGTCAGCGGCATGGCCGCCAACGAAACCCAGAGGGCCGGGACCATGTAGCTCGGCAGCCACGCAGCGGCGTAGTCTGCCAGGTCGTCGGTGGCGGGTGCAGCGCCGTCGGCGGCTGTGACGTAGGCGACCAGGTGATCGCCACGGACCAGAACCGCGCATTCGTGCACTGCGGGATGAGCGGCCAGCGTCCGCTCTATTTCCTGCAGTTCTACGCGGAAGCCCCGCAACTTGACCTGGGAGTCCCGGCGGCCCCGGTACTCGATCGTGCCGTCGGGCAGCCACCGTGCCAGGTCGCCCGTGCGATACATCCGACACCGTCGACCGTTTTCGTCGGTGTGCCGTACGAACGCGGCATCGGTCAGGTCGGAGCGCCGGTGGTAGCCGATGGCGAGTTGGTCGCCGCTGAGGTGCAACTCCCCCGTGACGCCGACCGGGACGGGCATCCCGTGGGCGTCCAGGACGTGCGCCTTTGTATTGGCAACCGGACGCCCGATCGGAACCGTTCCCCTCCCGTCGGTCTCGCACTTCCAGTGTGTGACGTCCACGGCTGCTTCTGTCGGCCCATAGAGGTTGTGCAGTTCCACTCCGTCCAGGCGTCGGAAGAACCGCTCCTGCAACTCGCCAAGCAGTGCCTCACCGCTGCACAAGACGCGCGTCAGGGCTCGACACTGCGCACTGGCCGGGTGCTCCAGGAACGCCTGGAGCATCGACGGCACGAAGTGCACCGTCGTGATCCGCTCCTGCTGGATCAATCGCGCGAGATACGCGGGATCACGGTGCCCGCCCGGCCGCGCCAGTACCTCCACACCACCTGTCATCAGCGGCCAGAACAGTTCCCACACCGAGACATCGAAGGTGTACGGCGTCTTCTGCAGGACGGCTTCGCCAGGCCTGAGCGCGAACGTCTCCTGGTGCCAGAGCAGTCGGTTCGCGATGGCGCGGTGGGAGACGACGACGCCCTTGGGCTGTCCGGTCGAGCCGGACGTGTAGATCATGTATGCCGGATCGTCGGGCGTCACCTCGCGGCACGACGAGTAGACATCACCGGTCTGTGCCGAGGCGAGTTCCTCATCGGCGACGAGAACGCGTACGCCGGGCAACTCGAAGCGGTCGGCCTGCTCACGGGAGGTGACCACTGTGCCGATGGCACCATCGGCAAGAATGCCGTGCAGCCGCAGATCGGGGCTCTCCGGATCGAGCGGCACGTACGCTGCGCCAGACTTGAGGACGCCGAGCAGGATGACGGGTAGGTCCACGCTGCGGTCCAGGACGACGGCGACAAAGTTGCCTCGACCGACTCCGTGGGCCTGCAGCACCCGTGCCAGGCGTGCCGCCCGGACGTCCATTTCCTGATAGGTCAGCCGAGTACCCTCACAGCGCAGGGCGACCCCCTCGGGAGACCGGGCGACCTGCGCTTCCACCAGGTGGTGCAGTAGCAAGGATGCGGCGTAGTCATGGCCGGTCGCATTCCAGGCCACCAGTTGCCGGCGCTCCTCGACGGTCAGCAGGTCGGCTCGGTGGTACAGCTCGTGCGGACGCCTCGCCATGTCGACCAAAGCCGCTGTGTAGAGCCCGAAAGAGGCCTCGATCTGTTCCGTCGTGAACTTGGAAGGGTCGTAGCGCAGTCCCAGGGTGAGCCGGCCGTCGGAGCTGTCCACGGAGAATTCGGCACCGAAGGCGAAGTTCGTGCCGGCCGAGCTCTCCTCCTGGAGCAGCCCGATCTCCGACTGATCGGCGAGGGATCCTTCCACGTGGAAGTGGGTGTAGTTGAAGAACGTCTCGAACAGGGAAGGGTGTCCGGAGACGCGCATGATGTCCGCAAGCGGGAAGCGGCGGTGCTGCTGGACGCTGGTGTCCGCCTCGGCCACCTGCGCGATCAGCTCGGCCCAGGTACCACCTGAGAGATGTGTCCGCAGGGGCAAGGTGTTCAGGAAGAGGCCCAGGCATTTCTCGGCATCCCGTTCCTCGCCTCGTCCGTTGTAGACGACGCCCGACACCACGTCGTCGGTACCACACAGGACACCCATCACGCGCAGATGCGCCGCCAGCAGTACCGAGCGCAGCGAGACGCCCACCTGATCGGCGAGCCGCGCGATCTCCCGGTGGATCGTGCCGGGCAACGGCGCCGTGTGGAACGCCGCCGCGGACGCCCCGGGCCCGGCCCCCGCCCGTTCGGGCAGCCGGGGCAGAGCGGTCAGGGACATGCCGTCAAGGTAGGAAGCCCAGTACCGAGCGGCATTCTCGTCTTCGATGGCATCCCGTTCGAGACCCACGTACGCCGAGTAGCGTGACGCGAGCCGGTCCGTCGGCCGCTCCTTCCGTCCCTCCAGCGCGTCGCCGTAGCGCAGGAGCAGCTCGGCGAAGAGCGAGCGCTCACTCCAGCCGTCAAGAATCGCGTGATGCTCGGTGATGAACAGTTGCAGGGTGTCCTCGGTGAGCCGCTGCACATGGAAGCGGATCAGGGGTGCCCGTTCCCGGTCGAACGGAGTGCTCGCCTCCTGTGCGCGTCGTGCTGCCACAGCAGCGTCCTGCTCGCCAGGGGCCAGGTCGTGCAGGTCTTCGAAGGAGAGGGGTAGCTCCACCTCGGTGTGAACCAGCTGCAGCGGTTCGCTGAACCCATGGAGTGCGAACGAGGTGCGCAACACCTCGTGCCGAGCGCAGACCGCCGCGACCGCGGTACGCCAGGCGTCTTCGGAGTAGGCAGCCCTGAGCCGGTATGAGGAGGTGTTGTGGTAAAGGCCAGTGCCCATCGTCGACAGCCCGGTGTGGAAGAACATCCCCAGCTGCAGCCGGGTCATCGGGTAGGCGTCCTCCAGCCGGGCCGGCAGCCGCGAGCGGTCCTCGGGTGAGACGAGGGCGAACGGCTCGGCCCCCGGCTTCTTGGCGGAGGCCTCGGAGACGGTGGCCACCTCGGCGAGCCGACGGATGGTCTGGCAGGACAGCAGATCGGTGAGCGAGAAATCGATACCCGCCTCACGCACGGCCGCGAGTAGCGTGATGCTGCGGATCGAATCGCCGCCCAGCGAGTAGTACTTGTCGTCGATACCCACCCGCGGATGTCCCAGTACTGCGGCCCAGATCTCCGAAAGTGTGCGCTCCACCGCTGTGCGCGGCGCAGCGTGGGCTTGCGCGGGAGAGGTCGACGTGGTCCGCGGGTCCGGCAGCTTGGCCCGGTCGACCTTGCCGTTCGCCGTCAGCGGGAAGTCGTCGAGTACGGCGAACGCACTCGGAACCATGTAGTGGGGCAGAAGGCCCGACAGGTGCTGTCGCAGTTCCTCTTCGAGCGACGGTTGCTCCAGTGCGCCACCCGTGCTCCGCGCCACCACGTAGGCCGCGAGGTAAGGGTGTCCGTCGCCATCGGCGCGCAGCATCACCACAGCGCTGGATATCTGGTCGTAGGAGGCGAGGGCCGTTTCGATCTCGCCCAATTCCACACGGAAGCCCCGCAGCTTGACCTGGCTGTCGATGCGGCCCCGGTACTCGAGGTCGCCGTCCGGCAGAATCCGCACCAGGTCACCTGTGCGGTACAGCCGGTCCTCACACGTGTCGGGTGCGAACGGGTTCCGGATGAAGCGTTCCGAGGTCAGCTCGGGGCGATTGAGATACCCGCGTGCGACTCCCGCTCCGCCGACATACAGTTCGCCGACCGCTCCCGTCGGCACAGGCCTGCCGTGGCGATCCAGCACGTACAGGCGCAGGTCGGGAATGGGCACGCCGATCACGCTTCCCCGGCCGGTGTCGAGGTCGGACTGCCTGATCGGTCCGTAGGTGACGTGCACGGTGGTCTCTGTGATGCCGTACATGTTGACGAGGAGTGGGGCCTCGTCACCGTGCCGATCGAACCAAGGGCGCAGCGAGCCGAGTTCAAGTGCCTCGCCACCGAACACCACATATCGCAGCGCGAGTTGGCAGGCCGTCTCCGCGGCAGCCTGAGTGTCGGCCCGGATGAATTGAGTGAAGGCGGACGGAGTCTGGTTGAGCACGGTCACGCCCTCGGTCCGCACCAGTTCGTGGAAGGCCGACGGGGTCCGGCTTGTCTCGTAGTCGACAAGGACCAGACGGCCACCATGGGCGAGGGCGCCCCACAGTTCCCAGACGGAGAAGTCGAAGGCATAGGAGTGGAACAGCGTCCACACGTCCTGGTGACCGAACCCGAACCATGCGTCCGTCGCCGAGAACAAGCGGACGACGTTCCGGTGCGGAACGAGGACTCCCTTGGGGCGCCCCGTGGAGCCCGAGGTGTAGATGACGTACGCCAGGTGGTCACCGGTGACGGCGACGTTCGGGGCGGTTTCCGGGCGGGCTTCGATGTCCCGCGCGTCCTTTTCGAGGTGCACCACGTGCCCGTGGAAGTCCGACCACTGGTCCGCTGCCGCGTCGTTGACCAACAGTGTGGTGATGCCCGCGTCCTCGGCCATGTACCGGAGGCGCTCGACCGGATACGCGGGGTCGAGAGGCAGGTAGGCGCCGCCGGCCTTGTGAATGGCGAGGATGCACGCCACCAGGTCGGGTGAGCGGTCGACGCTCAAGCCCACCAGAGTGTCGGGCCCGACCCCCAGTTCCCGCAGGTGGTGGGCGATGCGGTTGGCCCTGCGGTCGAGGTCTGCGTAGCTGATGTGCTCACCACGGAAGGTGAGGGCCGTGCTGGCGGGCGCCATGTGCGCCCATTGCTCGAACTGTTCGTGGCACAGCGGACGGTGTGCGGGAGTGGAGGCAGCGTCGCCGGGCGGCCTCAGCCAGCGGGAGCGTTCATTGGTGGTGAGCAGTTCGAGCCGGGAGACGGGAGTGTGGGGTTCGCGCACGGCGGAGTCGAGGAGCTTGCCGAAGTGCTCTGCGAACAGTTCCACCGCGGCGGGATCCAACAGATCGCTCCGGTATTCGATCGAGCACTCGACTCCCCGTGGCGTCTTGTACGCGTCGAAGAGCAGGTCGAACTTGGCGCTGCGCAGTCCCGAGGGGACGGATGTGACGTCGACCCCAGGCAGCTCCCAGCCCAGATCGCCGTCCTGATTCATGCCGAACATGACCTGGAACAATGGCGAGGTGTCGTCGGTACGGTCGGCGCCTTTGAGAGCGACAAGCCACTCAAGCGGAATGTCCTGGTTGTCCTGGGCTGCGAGCACGGTGCCCCGTACCTGGGTTAGCAGCTGAGCGAACGTCTGGTCCCCGGACAGGTCCGCGCGGATCACCGAGGTGTTGACGAACAATCCCACGGTTCTCTCGAACTCGGCGCGGTTGCGGTTGGCGATCGGGGTGCCGACCAGGATGTCGGTGTGGCCGGTGTACCGGCTCAGAAGGACGTCGAAGACCGCCAGAAGGCCCATGTAAAGGGTGCTGTTGGACGCGACACACAGATCCGTGAGCCGCCCGATCGCATCCTGCGGAGGCGTGAAGTAGTGGACGGCGCTGGGGCGCTCCGGCGCCGCAGCCGTCTGGGGGCGGCTCGCCGGATGTCTGAGCACGGGAAGGTCGCCATCGAGGCGGTCCCGCCAGTACTCCTCCTGCCGACGAGCGGCCGGACCCTCCAGCCACTCCTCCTGCCAGGCGGAGTAGTCGGCGTACTGGAACTCGGGCGGTTTCTGGTCGTCGGGCTGTCCTGCGACCAACGCCCGGTAGCTTGCGGCGAGTTCCTTGAGCAGGATGCCCGCCGACCAGCCGTCGCACACGATGTGATGCAGGTGGAGAACGAGCACTCGCCGAGTGGGCGAGAGCCGGAGCAAGAAGACACGGAAGAGCGGGCCGTGCTCAAGGTCGAAGGAGCGGCGGTTCCGCGTCCGCAGCCAGTCGCGAACATCGGCCTGGGTCGTACCCTGCGCCGCGTCCTCGGCCTGCCAGTCGAGACGCGCTCGGGCGCTGATCAGCTGGACCAACTGGCCGTCTTTGACGGCGAAGCGTGTGCGGAGCGCCTCGTGCCGATCCACCAGTCCCTGGGCGGCGGCGTGCAGCACGGATTCGTCGAGGGCGCCGTTCAACTCGTGGCACAGAGGCACGTGGTAGGTCGGCGAACCTTGTGCCAGCTCTTCGAGGAAGTACATGCGCTGCTGTGCGCGAGAGGCCCGGAATTCGTAGGTCTCTCCCTCGAACAGACCAGCATGACCGACAGTCACAAGGTTCCCCTCACAGATAGACGATTACCGTTCGGCCGGGGTTGGTTCAGCACCCCGGGAGTACCGAGTCGGCGGACGAACGCCGCCGGGAGTGGCCCGGTCGATCGTTCAAGCGGCGGCCAGGAAGGCCATGAGTACCCTGGTCAGAAGCCAGGGGTCGTCCGCACCGCACAGTTCACGTGCCGAGTGCATGGAGAGTCCCGCCACGCCCACGTCGATGGTGGGCACACCCAGCCTGGCCGCTACGACCGGGCCGAGCGAGGTGCCGCAGCTGGTCGAGTTGTGGGCTACGAACTGTTGCCAGGGTGTGCCGTCCCGCTCGCACAGGGCGGCGAACATGGCCAAGCCCTGTCCGTCGGTGCCGTAGCTCCGGTTGCCGCTCACCTTCACCACTGGCCCGCCATTGGGCAGGGGGCTGTGGTCCGGGTCGTGGCACTCCGGGTAGTTCGGGTTCACGGCATGCGCCATGTCTGCGGAAACGCAGTACGAGTCCGCGAGCGCCCGCTCCCAGTCCTCCACGGCGCCGCCCCGTGCGCTCACTGACCTACTCAACGCCTTCTCCAGTAGTCGGCTCCGGGCTCCGGCGCGGGATACGCCGCCGGCCTCTTCGTGATCGAAGGCGACGAGCACCGCCACGGGAGCGGAGCGTGTCCCGCCGTCCGCCGCCACGTCGGTGAGGGCCACGATTCCGGCATGCACCGACACCAGGTTGTCCAGTCGGGAGGCGACGAGGAACTCCTCCCGGTCGCCCAAGTAGGCAGGCTGTTGAACGTCGTGCAGCATCAGGTCCCAGCCGAGGATCTCGTACAGGTCCGTGTCCGACTCGTCCGCGACGCGGCCGAGCAACGACCCGCTCTCGGCTCCGCCCAGGCCCCACACCGGCGCGCTGTGCCGCTGCCGGTCGAGGAACAGGGTGTCGCCGGTGCCACTGTCGAGACGGACTGCCAGTTGCGGTATGCGCAGCAGCGGGCGGTCGACGGCGATCAGCCTCGTCGATCCGTCACGCATGACGAGCCGACCCGAGATCCCCAGGTCCCGGTCGAGCCAGGAGTTGAGCGGCACTCCGCCGTAGATCTCCACGGCCGCCTGACGCCACCCCAGTCTGCTGGTATCCGGGGACGGTTTGATCTTCAGGTTTGGGGAATCGGTGTGGGCTCCCACGATGCGGAACGGGGTCCGCGGACCCGCATCTGCAGGTACATGCCAGGCAACTAGGGCCCCTTCACGGGTGACGAAGTGTCCGCCGGCGGCACCGGAGTACTCGTCCGCTTCCCGCTGTTCGCGGAACCCCGCCGCCACCAGCCGGTCCACCGCGTTTGCCACTACGTGATACGGGGAGGGGCTTGCCGCGATGAACGTCATCAGGTCATCGCAGTGACTTCTGTCAGCCACTAGTTCCTGGCCTTTCGTAGATGCGCGATGGGATTCAGCCGACTGCCCCGCCCTACGACGCACGACGGCGCGGGACACGAGCCTCCGTTCGGCGCGAGCAGGCGTATCGCCCTACGACACCGCGTTACCCCAGCCCGAATCGGCCGCGACCACCTGCGTCGCACTGGCGCCCCAGCCCGAGTCGGCCGTAGTAACCCCGTTCACCACATCGGCAGCACCGGAAGTGCACACTCCCAAAGCCGAGAGCGCCACAACGACGGAGGCAATGACAGCGGAGCGGAGCAGACGAAGCATGGAAACACCACTTTCATGACGATCAGGGCTGATTCTCTTGCCGTGACCTCATGCTTGCGGATGTGAACAGCTCCACCCACCCCCGCGAGGGCCCATGAATGTAACCTGCATAGTTGTGAACGAAGAGCAATCTGCCGCTACGCACTGTAAATGCGACATATCGACCGACGATGCTCCGTGCACAAGCGCGATGAACGCATACCGGCGCGCGTTGGACGGAGAGCGGTTGTCCGCCCAAGACGTGCCCGACTGCCTGCGTGACCTGCAGTTGGTGATGACTGATCCCAACGCGCCCGACCGGATCGTCGCCGTCCCCCCAGGACCTGCGGCACACGCCGTCCTGAACCCTCTACAGGACAGGATCGAGGAACAGCAGCGGGCAGTGCGCTCCCTCCAGGCGTCCTTCGCATCCTTCCAGGAAATTTACTCGGACAGCAGGAAGGACGAACTGCCCACGCTGACGCTGCTGACCGGTGGAGATCTGATCAACAAGGCGCTGGAAAACGCGGTCGAGAACTGCCGCCAAGAACTGATGACCGCACAACCCGGCGGTGGCCGAGCGCCCCACGTGCTGGGCGACGCCATCGGCAGGGATATGCGACTGCTCGCCCGCGGGGTGCGCCAGCGGACGATCTACCAGCACACCGTTCGGTCCCATCAGGCAACACTCGCTTACATCGAGAAGGTCACCGCCGCCGGAGCCGAGGTACGCACCCTGGCCGAGGTCTTCGAGCGATTGATCATCTGCGACCGTCAGGTCGCATTCATCCCTGTCTCGAATGAGCGCGGAGCAGCGGCCCTGCAAGTCCGACACCCGGCCCTCGTGCGATTCATGACCCAGTCCTTCGAGAGCACGTGGGCCCGTGCGGTGCCCGTCCAACCGGAGCAGTCACCTGTCCGCCCGCCGGTCATCAACTCCGACATCCAAAGGACCATCCTCTTCGCCGTGGTCTCCGGTGAGACCGACGACTCCATTGCCCGTCGCGTGGGAATGAGCCGGCGCAGCGTCGCCGAGCACGTCCGCAAAGTGTCCCAGCAGCTCAACAGCACGAGCCGGGCCCAACTGGGCTATCTCCTTGCGCTGTCGGGTCTTCTCGACCAGGACGACGAAGCGCTGCTCGACTGAGCCCCGATCCACCGGTCTGATGCCTGTGGATGGTTTCTCCAGAAACGAAGAAGTGCCCTGTGACCTGCGATGATGGGGTTTCTCTAGGACCACATCAAGCAAGATCGACAAAGCACTTCCGAGAAGCAATCCTCCCATGCCGCAGCGGCGGTCTCATCCGCGTTCGATGACCCGAACCTGGTCACGTACGGCGGACTGGAGCCGGTGATCCGGCTGGCCGAGCGGTGCGGTCTGCCAGCTCTGACCGACGAGCTCATCAGGCTGCCACGCTCGAAGG
The DNA here is from genome assembly GCF_055634995.1 of Streptomyces sp. NPDC111744. NCBI lineage: Bacteria > Bacillati > Actinomycetota > Actinomycetes > Kitasatosporales > Streptomycetaceae > Streptomyces > Streptomyces sp. NPDC111744. The sequence goes on along the minus strand of NZ_JBVKCG010000018.1, from coordinate 165,657 downwards.
ACGGCACCGGCGCCTTCCCGCGGCGAAGCTGATGTCGCTGGTGGGCGGCATGGTCGTGGGCGCGGACAGCATCGACGACATCGACCGGCTACGGCACGGCGCGATAGACCACCCGTTCGCCGGGGTGCGGACTCCGTCCACGCTCGGCTCGTTTCCTGCGCTCCTTCACGCACGGGCATGTGAAGCAACTGCACGCCGTGGCCCGCCGACTGTTGCCCCGTCTCGCTGCACACACCCCGCTGCTGCCCGGCGCGGACCAAGTCGCCTACGTCGACATCGACAACACCATCCGCCGCACCTACGGCTACGCCAAGCAGGCGCCGGATACGGACACAGCAAGGTCAAGGGCAAGGGCCTCAACACGCTGCTCGGAATCATCTCCACGCCTGGCCGCACCACTGATCGCAGCCACCCGCCTGTACAAGGGACCCACCAACTCCGCACGCGGGGCGGCCGCGTCCGTCGCCGAGACCCATCCGCACCGCCCACGCCTCAGGCGCGAGCGGTCTCCTCGTGGTGCGGGCAGACTCCGCATTCTACGGCGCCGACCGACGCCCGTGCCCCGATCGGCTACTGAGTGCGCTCACAGCCGTGATCAACGCCAAGACCCGAACCGCACGTAAGACCTGTCAGGATTGGACAGTCCCGCCGCTGCCGATCGCCCCATCGAAGACGGTCACATTTCACCCGTCGCCTTAGGGGCAGCGACAGGCCCCTGATGGAGTGTCACGCACGTCTGTCCACCGGTTGTCCACCGAAACCCATTGCGCATACCTGACTTGACCCTCCCAGATCAGCAAAAGCCCAGCTCAGAGACTCAGGCCGTCTATACGGTCACGGAAACGGTACCTCCGACCTACGCATTACGATGCACAGACCACCGTCACCCGATTTGCATCGATTCCAAGGTCAACAGAAACAAGAAACCCCAGGTCACGGCGAGTGAGTCCTGAGGTTCCTTAGAGCCGCCTTCGGGATTCGAACCCGAGACCTACGCATTACGAGTGCGTTGCTCTGGCCATCTGAGCTAAGGCGGCGCGTCGCCCGCACTATGGTGCGATCAGCGACGTCGGTAAGTCTACACAGTTTCCGAGGGTGCTCAGAACACGCCCCGGCAGCGGAGCTCCCGGGGCGTCGGCAGGGCTATGAGCAGCGTTTTCCCTTCGCCGGTGGGGTGCCCTTGAGGAGGTAGGTGTTGATCGCCGAGTCGATGCAGGCGCTGCCCCGGCCGTACGCGGTGTGGCCGTCGCCGACGTAGGTGAGGAGACGGGCCGAGGTGAGCTGGCCGGCCAGGGACTGGGCCCAGGGGTAGGGCGTCGCCGGGTCGCGGGTGGTGCCGACCACGACGATCGGGGCGGCGCCCTTCGCCTTGATGCGGTGCGGCTCCCCCGTGGCACTCACCGGCCAGTACGTGCAGTTCAGCGACGCCCACGCCAGGTTGGCCCCGAACACGGGGGACGCCTTCTCGAACTCGGGCAGGGCCTTCTCGACCTGCTCGGGGCTGTTGAAGGCGGGCGGCAGGTCCAGGCAGTTCACCGCGGCGTTGGCAAACATCAGGTTCGAGTAACGGCCGTCGGAATCGCGCTGGTAGTAGCTGTCGGAGAGGGCGAGCAGGCCCGCGCCGTCGTTCTCCTTCGTCGCCGCGTGCAGCGCTTCGCGCAGTTGTTCCCACTCCGCCTGGTCGTACATCGCCGCGATCACACCGGTCGTGCCGAGGGACTCGGTGAGCTTGCGGCCGTCCGCGTCACCGGTCGGGATCGGGTGCGCGTCGAGTTTCCGGAAGAACGTACCGAGGTTGTCCGCGATCTGCGTCGGCGTACTGCCCTTCGTGCCCAGCGGGCAGTCGGTGCGCTTCGCGCAGTCCTTCGCGAAGGACTGGAACGCCGTCTCGAACCCCGCCGTCTGCTCCAGGTTCATCTGACGCGCGGACAGGGAGGGGTCCATCGCACCGTCCAGGACCATCCGCCCGACCCTGTCCGGGAACAGCCCCGCGTAGGTCGCGCCGAGGAACGTGCCGTACGACGCCCCGACATAGTTCAGCTTCTTGTCGCCGAGCACCGCCCGCAGGATGTCCATGTCACGCGCCGAGTCGGCGGTGGAGACATGGCGCAGCAGCTGCGCCGAGTGCGCCCCGCACGCCTCCGCGAACTTCTTGTACTCCCCGACCAGTTCGTCCGTCTCCCGCTGGTCGTCGGGCGTCACGTCGGTCTCGGTGTACGCGTCCATCTGCGGTCCGTCGAGGCAGTCGACGGGCTCGCTGCGAGCGACCCCGCGCGGGTCCATCGCGACCATGTCGTAGCGTGCCCGTACCTCGGAGGGGTAGCCGATGCCGGCGTACTGCTGGAGGTAGTCCACCGCCGAGCCACCCGGCCCACCCGGGTTGACCAGCAGCGAACCGAGCGGCTTCGCCTTGCCGGTCGCCTTCTTCCGGGCGACCGCCAGCCGGACGTCACCGGCGCCGGGCTTGGCGTAGTCGAGCGGGGCCTTCATCGTCGCGCACTGGAAGCCGGGGACGCCGCAGGTGCGCCAGCTGAGCTTCTGGTCGTAGTAAGGCGCCAGCGCGGACGGGGTCGAACGGGGCAGCGCGGCCAGCTGGGCGGCGCCGGCGGAGGCCGATGCCGATGCGCTGCCCGAGGAGGAGCAGGCGGAGACGAGCAGGGCGGCGGTCGACAGCAGAGCCGCCGCGGCCAGGGCGTTGGTGCGAGTCCGGGTACGGGTCCGGGTACGGCGGATGGTTCGCCTGGTGTGCATCAATCGAGCGTAACGCTGCGAGATGATCTACGTGCGGTGCGTGTTGACTGGCGCTCGTATGGGTGACCCTGGTCAACGAGGCGACCATCGGCCCTGCCGGTCAGCGGCCCGCTCAGCCCGCTCTGAGCGCCATCGTCATCGCCTCGACCGCCAGCAGCGGCGCCACATTGCGGTCGAGGGCGTCCCGGCAGGCGGCGATCGCCTCGATCCGGCGCAGCGTGGCCTCGGGCGAGCCCGCGCGGGCCAGCCGATCCAGGGCGTCCTCGGCGTCCCCGTTGGCGATCGCGACCCTGGAGCCCAGCTGGAGGGCGAGGACGTCACGGTAGAAGCCGGTGAGGTCGGTGAGGGCGACGTCGAGGCTGTCCCGCTGGGTTCTGGTACGACGGCGCTTCTGCATGTCCTCCAGGTCCTTCATCACGCCCGCCGTGCCGCGCGGCAGCCGCCCGCCCTGGGCCGCGCCCAGCGCCGTCTTCAGCTCCTCGGTCTCCTTGCCGTCCGTCTCCTCAGCAAGCTGCTTGGCGTCCTCCGCCGCCGCGTCGACCAGCTCCTGGGCGGCCTTCAGACACGCGCCGATCTCGTCCAGCCGCAGCGGCAGCTTCAGCACGGCGGCACGGCGCTGACGGGCGGCCGGGTCGGTGGCCAGCCGACGGGCCCGGTCGACATGCCCCTGGGTGGCACGGGCGGCCGCGGCGGCCACCTCGGGCTCGATGCCCTCGCGCCGTACGAGCATGTCGGCGACCGCCTCCACCGAGGGGGTGCTGAGGTTCAGGTGACGGCAACGGGAGCGGATCGTGGGCAGCACATCCTCGATCGACGGCGCGCAGAGCAGCCAGACCGTACGGGGAGCGGGCTCCTCGACGGCCTTGAGGACGGCGTTGGCCGACTTCTCGTTCAGCCGCTCGGCGTCCTCGACGAGGATGATCTGCCAGCGGCCGATCGCCGGGGACGTGTACGACTTGCGAACCGTGTCGCGCATGTCCTTGACCAGGATCTCGGAGCCGACGGCGGCGACCGTGGTGACGTCCGCGTGGGTGCCGATCAGCGCGGTGTGGCACCCGTCGCAGAAGCCGCAGCCGGGTACTCCGCCGAGGGCGCGGTCGGGGCTCACGCACTGGAGGGCGGCGGCGAAGGCCCGCGCCGTCTGGCTCCGGCCGGCACCGGGCGGGCCCGTGAACAGCCAGGCGTGTGTCATCTTCGACGTCTCCGGCAGCGGCTGGTCGGCCGCGGCGGCGGTGACGAGGGCGTCGGCATCCCGGGCGGCGGCGGTGAGCACCTCGCTCACCCGCTCCTGCCCGACGAGGTCGTCCCATACGGTCATGGGTCACGCCGCCTTCCGTCCGTCACGCGTCTTGATCCCACGCGTCCTGATCCCTGATCCGTAGTCCACCGGTTCCGTGGTCCGGACTCCATTGTGCGGGCGCCCACTGACAACGGGTTCCGTGGTTCCGCACAACGGGTTCCGCGTCACGGGTTCCGCGCCGGCGGCAACGGGGGCGGCACCGGCCGGCATCCCGACCCGCACCGCCCCCGTACGAGCGCCTCCGGGCCGGAAGGGGTCAGCCGCGTCGGCCACGCCCCCGGCGGCCCCGTTCGTCGCCGAACTCCTCTTCCTCGTACGACCCCAGCAGCTCGTCCGCCAGCGACGGCAGGTCGTCCAGCGGGGTCTCCTCGGCCCAGTCGGGCCGGGGGCGCTGTCGCCGGGCCGTGCCGTCGTCCTCGACCTGCGGCAGCTCGCGCGTGCGGTCCTGGGAGCCGTCGGGGTTCCCGCCCGACCGCTCGTCCCGGAAGAAACCGGGCGGCACCCGGTCCGCCGGGACGTCGGCCGGAGCGGTGGCGTCGTCGCGCAGGGGAGGCAGTACGGCGGTCTCGTCGGCCGCGCCCACGTGAGGCAGCACCGCCGTCTCATCCGCAGCGCCGGGCACGCCGGGAGGCAGCACGGCCGTCTCGTCCGCGGCCCCCGGCACCGGAGGCAGCACCGCGGTCTCGTCGGTCGCGCCCGCCGGCGGCTGCGGCAGCTGCGCCGTCACCTCGGACTCGGACTCCGGGGCCGCGGGCTCACGGTCCGCACGCACCGGGCGCAGCACCGTCGTCTCGTCCACCGCGTGCGTCGGCGCCGCCGGAGGCTCGTCGTCCGGCCGCACCACCGGCGTCGGCATGGTCGTCGCCTCCGGTGTGACGCCGGGTGCCGTCGGCCGCGGCGCGGACGACTCCCGGGCGGCCGCGTCGGCCGCGGCCGCCGCCTCCGCCGCGGCGCGCCGCGCCTGCTCGGCCTTGAGCAGGGCCTCCTCGGCCTTGCGCTGCTTCTCCAGGCGCCGTTCCTCGGCCTCGGCATGCAGCCGGGCCTCCTCCTCGGCCTGCTGGCGGCGCCGCTCCTCCTCGGCCTTGCGGCGGGCCTCCGCCTCCGCGCGGGCCTTCTCCTCGGCAAGCAGCCGGGCCTGCTCCTCCTCGGCACGCCTGCGGGCTTCCTCGGCGCGCAGCCGGGCCTCCTCCGCCTGCCGTTCGGCCTCGCGGCGCTGCGCCTCCTCCAGCTCGCGGCGCTTGCGCTCCTCCTCCTCGGCGCGCAGCTTGGCGAGCTGCTCCTGGCGCTCCCGCTCCAGGCGCTCCTCCTCGGCCTTGCGCGCGGCCTCTTCCTCGGCCTTGCGGCGGGCCTCCTCCTCGGCTGCCTTGCGGGCTTCCTCGGCGGCCTTGATCTCGGCCTCGGACAGCGGCAGCACGGTGTCGAGCCGGGCCCGGATGACCGTGGTCACCGCCTCGGGCTCCTGGCCGGCGTCGACGACCAGGTAGCGGCCGGGGTCAGAGGCGGCAAGTGTCAGGAAGCCGGCCCGTACGCGCGCGTGGAACTCGGCGGGCTCCGACTCCAGCCGGTCGGGTGCCTCGGTGAACCGCTCGCGGGCGGTCTCCGGCTCCACGTCCAGCAGAACGGTCAGATGCGGGACCAGTCCGGCGGTCGCCCAGCGGTTGATGCGGGCGACCTCGGTCGGGGACAGGTCGCGGCCGGCGCCCTGGTAGGCGACGGAGGAGTCGATGTAGCGGTCGGAGATGACGACCGCGCCGCGCTCCAGGGCGGGCCGGACGACGGTGTCGACGTGCTCGGCGCGGTCGGCGGCGTACAGCAGCGCCTCCGCGCGGTGCGACAGACCGGCGGACGACACGTCGAGCAGAATCGAGCGCAGTCGCTTGCCGACCGGGGTGGCACCGGGCTCGCGGGTGAGGACGACCTCGTGTCCCTTGGCGCGGATCCACTCGGCGAGGGCCTCGGCCTGGGTCGACTTCCCGGCGCCGTCGCCGCCCTCCAGGGCGATGAAGAAACCGTTGGCAGTGAGCGCCTGCGCCGGGTCGTCGCCGCCGAGCAGCGCGTCCCGCAGGTCGTGGCGGAGCGGCACGCCCGCGCGGTCGTCGACCTTGGCCAGCACCAGCGCGGCCACCGGCAGCAGCAGCGCGCCGACCAGCATCAGGGTGAAGGCGGCGCCGCCGTGCGCGAACAGGAACTTGCCGTTTTCCAGCCGGTGCGGTCCGATCAGCGCGGCCACCAGGGGGGCGGTCAGCGCGCCGACCGCTATGGCGACCCGGACCACCGCGTGCAGATGCTCGGTGGTGCGGGCCTTGCGGTGGTCCTCGGTCTCCTGGTCGAGCAGGGTGTGCCCGGTGTTGGCGGCCACGCCCGCGCCGATGCCGGCCAGCGCGACGATCAGCAGCACCGTGGTGACGTCCGGGACCAGGCCCGCGGCCAGCAGCGCGATACCGGTGAAGGCGATGGCCAGCGACAGCAGCCGGCGGCGGGAGAGCGTCGGCAGCAGCGAGGGCGCCGTACGGATGCCGATGGCGACCCCGCCGGTCAGCGCGAGCACCAGCAGGCCGTACAGCACCGGGCCGCCGCCCAGGTCCTTGGCGTGCAGCACGGAGACGGCGACCGCGGCCGAGATCGCACCGGCGACGGCTGCGCAGGCCGTCACCAGCAGCGGGATGGCGCCGGTGCGGCCCCGGTCGGTGCCGGTGCCGGCCCTGGGACGGCGCAGCCCCTCCAGCGGCGACCGCGCGCGCGGGGTGCGCGTGCCGGGCACCTCCAGGTTGACCAGCACCGAGAGGGAGGCGGCGAACAGGCCCGCCGCCACGTACGAACCGAGGGCTGCCTGATGCTGGGCGAACCACTCGATGCCCGTGCCCAGCAGGTTGTTGATCAGGGAGGCGGCGACGAGCGCGGCGGCCGCGAGCGGGACCGCCAGGAAGGTCGTACGCAGCGACAGACGGCGCAGCGCGTCCAGGTGGTCCGGCAGCGGTCGTACCGTCGCGCCTTCCGGGGGCGGGACGGGCAGCAAGGTGGGGGCCGCGCTCTCCCGGCAGACCGTCCAGAAGCGCTCGGCGACGCCGGTGGCGAAGGCCGTCCCCAGAAGCACCGCCGGGGCGTTCTCCGGGGTCCAGTCGATCCACAGGGGCGCGATGATCAGCAGGGCGGCGCGCAGGCCGTCGGCACCGACCATGGTCCAGCGGCGGTCCAGCGGGCCGTCCTGAGCGGTCAGCGTGGTCAGCGGGCCCAGCAGGACCGCGCCGAAGAGCAGGGTGGCCAGAACGCGCACCCCGAAGACGATCGCCACCGCGAACGCCACCCCGCGGTAGCCCCCGCCGAACGAACCCTGCGTGATCGCCGCTTGGAGCGTGAGCACGACAAGCACAAGGAGCGCAAGCGTGTCGCCGACTCCGCTGACGAGCTGGGCGCTCCACAGCCGCCTCAGCTCGGGTCGGCGCAGCAGCGAGCGGACGGCGCGTTCGCGGGAATCCGCTACCAGTGCGTCGTCCGGTTCTGTCCGGTGGGCCGTTGGCTGCTCGGCTGGCGTCATGCTTTCAGCCTATCGGCAGCCGCCGACAGGCCGCCGCGACCGTCCACAGGTACGCGCGCCCCGACACCAAGTTGATGCCGGGGCGTTCGTAATGCGAAGCCGGTGTGAACCAGTGTGGCCGGTATGAACCGGCACACCCGATACGAACCGGGCTGACGGTATGAGCACCTGAGGGTGGCTCAGTCCTCCGCGACCGCCTTGGAAGCCGTCGCCTTCTTCGCGGCCGTCTTCTTCGCGGCCGTCGTCGTCTTGGCGGCGGTCTTCTTGGCAGCCGTCTTCTTCGCGGGCGCGGCCTTCTTCGCGGCCGTCGTCTTCTTCGCGGGTGCCTTCTTCGCCGTCTTCTTGGCGGGCGCCTTCGCCCGCTTCTCGGCGAGCAGTTCGAAGCCGCGCTCCGGGGTGATCTCCTCGACGCTGTCGCCGGAGCGCAGGGTCGCGTTGGTCTCCCCGTCGGTGACGTACGGCCCGAAACGGCCGTCCTTCACCACGACCGGCTTCTCGCTGACCGGGTCCGTGCCCAGCTCCTTCAGCGGCGGCTTGGCGGCGGCCCGGCCCCGCTGCTTGGGCTGGGCGTAGATCGCCAGCGCCTCTTCGAGGGTGATCGTGAAGAGCTGGTCCTCGGAGGTGAGCGAGCGCGAGTCCGTGCCCTTCTTCAGGTACGGCCCGTAGCGCCCGTTCTGGGCGGTGATCTCCTGGCCCTCGGCGTCGGTGCCGACGACACGCGGCAGCGACATCAGCTTCAGCGCGTCCGCGAGGGTCACCGTGTCCAGCGACATCGACTTGAACAGCGACGCCGTACGCGGCTTGACCGCGTTCTTGCCGGTCTTCGGGGTGCCCTCGGGGAGCACCTCGGTGACGTACGGGCCGTATCGGCCGTCGCGGGCGATGATCTGGTGGCCCGTCTCCGGGTCGGCACCCAGCTCGAAGTCGCCGCTCGGCTTGGCGAGCAGTTCCTCCGCGAGTTCGACGGACAGCTCGTCGGGCGCCAGGTCCTCCGGCACGTCCGCGCGCTGGTGACCCTCGGAGTCCTTCTCGCCGCGCTCGACGTACGGGCCGTAGCGGCCGACCCGCAGCACGATGTCGTTGCCCACCGGGAACGACGACACCTCGCGCGCGTCGATCGCGCCCAGGTCGGTCACCAGCTCCTTGAGGCCGCCCAGGTGGTCGCCGTCGCCGTTGCCGGCGTCGGCCGCACCGCCCGTCGCCGTGCCTTCGCCGAAGTAGAAGCGCCGCAGCCACGGCACCGCCTGTGCCTGACCGGCCGCGATGCGGTCGAGGTCGTCCTCCATCCTGGCGGTGAAGTCGTAGTCGACCAGCCGGCCGAAGTGCTTCTCCAGCAGGTTGACCACGGCGAAGGACAGGAAGGACGGCACGAGGGCCGTGCCCTTCTTGAAGACATAGCCGCGGTCGAGGATCGTGCCGATGATCGACGCGTACGTCGACGGGCGGCCGATCTCGCGCTCTTCCAGCTCCTTGACCAGCGAGGCCTCGGTGTAGCGGGCCGGGGGCTTGGTGGAGTGCCCGTCGACCGTGATCTCCTCGGCGGAGAGCGCGTCACCCTCGCTGACCTGGGGCAGCCGGCGCTCGCGGTCGTCCAGCTCGGCGTTCGGGTCGTCGGCACCTTCGACGTAGGCCTTGAGGAAGCCGTGGAAGGTGATCGTCTTGCCGGAGGCGCTGAACTCGACGTCCCGGCCGTCAGCGGCGGTGCCACCGATCTTGACCGTCACACTGTTGCCGGTCGCGTCCTTCATCTGGGAGGCGACGGTTCGCTTCCAGATCAGCTCGTAGAGCTTGAACTGGTCGCCGGTCAGGCCGGTCTCCGCCGGGGTGCGGAAACGATCACCCGAGGGGCGGATCGCTTCGTGCGCCTCCTGCGCGTTCTTGACCTTCCCGGCGTACGTACGCGGGGCCGAGGGCAGGTAGTCGGCACCGTACAGCTGCGTCACCTGGGCGCGGGCGGCGGCGATGGCCGTGTCGCTCAGGGTCGTGGAGTCCGTACGCATGTACGTGATGTGGCCGTTCTCGTACAGCTTCTGCGCGACCTGCATGGTGGCCTTCGCGCCGAAGCCGAGCTTGCGGCTGGCCTCCTGCTGCAGCGTCGTCGTACGGAACGGGGCGTACGGCGAGCGGCGGTACGGCTTCGACTCGACCGAGCGGACCGAGAAGCGGGTGTTCTCCAGGGCGGCGGCCAGGGCGCGAGCGTTCGCCTCGTCGAGGTGGAGGGTGTTCGCGCTCTTGATCTGTCCGAGCGAGTCGAAGTCACGGCCCTGGGCGACGCGCCTGCCGTCGACGGCCTGGAGGCGGGCCACCAGCGACGACGGGTCCGACGGATCGCCCGCGCGGCCGGTCGCGAAGGTGCCCGTCAGGTCCCAGTAGTCAGCGGAGCGAAACGCGATGCGGTCGCGTTCCCGCTCGACCACGAGCCGGGTGGCGACGGACTGGACACGACCGGCCGACAGGCGCGGCATGACCTTCTTCCACAGGACCGGCGAGACCTCGTAGCCGTAGAGGCGGTCGAGGATACGGCGGGTCTCCTGGGCGTCGACGAGCTTCTGGTTGAGGTCGCGCGGGTTGGCGACAGCCTCCCGGATCGCGTCCTTGGTGATCTCGTGGAAGACCATCCGCTTGACGGGGATCTTCGGCTTGAGGACCTCCTGGAGGTGCCAGGCGATCGCCTCGCCCTCGCGGTCCTCATCGGTGGCGAGGAAGAGCTCGTCGGAGTCCTTCAGCAGGTCCTTGAGCTTCTTGACCTGCGCCCTCTTGTCCGCGTTGATCACGTAGATGGGCTGGAAGTCGTGCTCGACGTCCACGCCGAGGCGGCGCACCTCGCCGGTGTACTTCTCGGGCACCTCCGCGGCGCCGTTGGGAAGGTCACGGATGTGCCCGACGCTCGCTTCGACGACGTATCCGGGGCCCAGATAGCCCTTGATCGTCTTCGCCTTGGCGGGCGACTCGACGATGACGAGTCGGCGGCCGCCCTGTGCGGTCTCGCTGGTCGGGGACAACTTCGCTCTTCTCTCCGGTCGACGCTGGGGCCTCCCCAGGCCTTGCTCCCGGGGTCGTGGCACGGGCACGGATGCCCGCTCACTTGGTGACGCTGCGGAGTGTGACGGTACATCCCGCCCCCGTGTCAAACGGGAAAAGCCCACAACGGCCACTCGAACGGTAACCCGACTACCGCCATTCCTGCCGCCCGGAGTCCCCGGCCACCCTCACGGCCCTGTCCGGAGCGTGAGGCTCCGATTACCGGAACGGCATCCTCACAGGCGGGTCAGGCAGTATGCCCCGAGGCCCAGCGAGACCACCGCGGCGAGGCTCGCGAGGGTCGTCGATGCGACCTGACTCACACCCTGGGCGACGGGTTCACCACGCCGGACCCGGATGCCGGTCCACACCAGCAATGCGCCTCCGAACAGGGCGAACACCGCCCCCGCGAAGATCGCCGGTCCGCTCTCCATGGGCCGCGCGCCCCTTCCCTGCCGTCCGTGAATGCCCAGCGCGGGGAGACTGCCACGGGCGGGCGGCGGACGGGAGGATTGCGGGGGAAATCGAGGTGAACGAGACGCCGTAACAATCTGGAACAAACGACCGACGGACTACGGGGCGAACATTCCGGCCACATTTTTCCGGCCCTTTCCTTCCCCCGGCGTGTCCCAGTTGCGCCCGGACCGGCCGGCCAGGCCCTGCCGGGCACGGCCTCTCCGCCACCTCTGCCAGGCAGACGGACAGTCCCGGCCGGGCTCAGTACGTCCCGCGGATCAGCCCTGCAGGCTGCCCCGCCGGACTCGGCTGCCCCGCAGGCCCCTCCGGGCTCGGCCTGTCCCACGGATCGGCCGGCCCAGGCAGGGCCGGGCGCGGCATGGCCCAGGGACAGCAACATCGGCCAGGCGAGCCCCGAAAGGCGCGGCGGTCTCCAGCGGCTCAGCCAGGCAGACCGGGCAGGACAGGCCCCGCCGGATTCGGCCTGCTCCATGGATAAGCCCCGCAGCCCCACCAGACTCGGCCTGTCCCACGGACAAGCCCCGCAGGCCGAGCCGGCCTGGGTCTGCTCGGTCCGCGCCGTGGACCGGTCTGGTAGGGCAGGCAGGTGCGTCGCGCGGAGCACGGGGTCTCCGTCGGCCCGTGCTCCCGGTCCGTCAGCGCGCCGGCTCCAGGAACCCCTGTTCCACCAGCAGCCGGATCTGCGCGGGCGTGCGGTCGCGCAGCAACACCGGGTCCTCGCCCATCAGCTGGGCGATGGCGTCGAGAATCCGCCCCGCGCTCAGCGAGCCGTCGCACACCCCTGCGAACCCCGCGCCCACCGTGTCCACCTTGGTCGCGCGGCGCATCCCGCGGTGCTGACGCAGCACCACATGCTCCGGGTCCTCGGCGCCGGGCAGCCCGACCTGTTCCTGGACCACCTCGACGGCGAGCCTGAAGTGGTCTTCGAGCAGATCGGCGTCGTCGTGGTCGCGGAGATAATCGAGGCGGTCGAAGTGCGCGCGGATCGCCTGACCGAGCGGCTGTTCGATCGGATGTGGCCATTCCTCCACGGTGACCGAGGGCACCGCGGCCCCTGTCTTCTTCAAGGTGATCCAACCGAAGCCCACCCCCTTCACCTTGCGCGCCTCGAACTCGTCGAGCCACGCGTCGTACCGCGCCTGGTACTCCGCCGGGTCCCCGCGGTGGTCGCCGGCGTCCCGGAGCCACAGCTCGGCGTACTGGTTGACGTCCTGCATCTCGCGCTGCACGATCCACGCGTCGCACCCGCGCGGCACCCACGACCTGACCCGGTCCTGCCAGTCCTCCCCCGCGACGTGCTGCCAGTTGGCGAGGAACTGCGCGAACCCGCCGTCGGCCAGCCGCTCCCCGGCCTGTTGAACGAGCGAGCGGCACAGATCGTCCCCGCTCATCCCGCCGTCCCGGTACGTCAGCCGGGCGCCCGGCGAGATCACGAACGGCGGGTTGGACACGATGAGGTCGTACGTCTCCCCGTCCTTGACCGGCTCGAACAGCGAGCCCTCGCGCAGGTCGGCCGCCGGGGCGCCGGACAGCGCCAGCGTGAGCGCCGTGATGTGCAGCGCGCGCGGGTTGAGGTCGGTCGCCGTCACGCGCGTTGCGTGCTGGGCGGCGTGCAGGGCCTGGATGCCGGAGCCCGTGCCGAGGTCGAGGGCGGCGGAGACGGGCGTACGGACGGTGATGCCGGCCAGCGTCGTGGACGCACCGCCGACGCCCAGGACGACGCCCTCGTGGCGCTGCCCGATGCCGCCGGCGCCGCCGACCGCGCAGCCGAGGTCGGAGACGATGAACCAGTCCTCGCCGTCGGGCCCGCCGTACGGCCGTACGTCCACCGTGGCCGCGACCTCGTCGCCGCCCGCGCGGGTCAGCCAGCCGCTCTCCAGAAGGTCGTCGACGGGCAGCATGTCGGCCACGCGCGCGTGCGGCACGGGCTGCTGGAGCAGGAACAGCCGGACGAGAGTCTCCAGCGGTGTGTCCCCGCGGGTGGCCCGAAGCGCGGGCACCGTCTCGCTGCGGGCCAGCGCCGCGTACGCGGGCGCGCCGAGCAGTTCCAGGAGCCCGTCGGCGGTGAAGGAGGCGCCCAGCAGGGCGGTGCGCAGCCGGGCGGCGACGTCGGGGCGGTCGGAGGCGGGCAGGGTGGCGAGGCCGGAGTCAGTCACGCCCTCCATTGTGGCCCGCGCCCCCTTCCGGACACCGCCTCAGCTCGCGGCGGCCGGGGCCGTCAGCTCGTGGTCGACGAGGCCGACGCCGAAGCCGACGTCGTCACGGAGACCTTCTTGCAGCTGGCCTGCTCGGCGATCGCGTTCTTGACCTCGCCCTGCTCCAGGGCCTGCAGCGCCGCGGTGCCGCTCTTGTTCTGCGTCTCCAGGTCCGCCATCTGGGAGGCGACGTCGTGCAGACCGGAGGCGAACTTCGCCTGGTCCTTGGTGTCGAGCGCGTCGACCTTCTTCTTCAGGGCGGCGTAGGACGCGGAGAGGCTGTTGAGGTTCCTGACGACGTCCTGCTGGCGCTTGGCGCCGTCGGCGATCCCGGGGGGCGCGCCGGCGCTGCCGATGGCCGTGGCGAGCGCCCTGTAGCCGTCGGACATGTCCTGGAAGGCCTGGGAGTCGGTCTTCTGGATGGTCGCGGGCGAGCTCGTGGTGTCCGAGGCCGTCTGCGCGATGGCCTCGTTGGCCGCCTTGATCTTCGCGTCCTGCGCCGGCACCGCGTCGCACACGGTCTTGGCCCAGGCGATCAGCTTGGGGTCGGTGCCCTTGTTGCTGCTGCACCCGGACAGCGCCACTACCAGTACCGCACCGCCGGACAGTGCGGCCGCGAGCTTCTTGTTCACCGGATCGGTCCCTTCCATGGCTCTCGGCTCCCGGAATCTACACGGCGCACGGACAGCACCCCCATGGAGACCACCCGTTAAGTATGTTTTTAGGCGAATTTGCACCAGGGAGAGAAGGCTCACCACAAGACGACGGGCACACCAGGAGCCGGAGCCCACGACCGCGTACGACCGCGCACGGGAACCAGCGAGCGCGCCCAGCGCACGAAACGGGCGGACGGCGCGTCAGCACACGCCATCCGCCCGCTCGTTGGCCGGGCCCCCTCGCGAGAGCCCCGGTGGCCGTCGTAAGACCGCCTACGAAACCACCGCTGGGTCGGCCGAATTGGCCACGCGTTCGGCGCTGTCCTCGTCGTCGCCGACGGTGATACCGCGCCGCTTGGAGATGTACACCGCGCCGACGATCACGACCAGCGCGAGGACCGCGATCAGGATCCGGATGCCGATGCTCTTGTCATGGCCGTACGAGAACTTGATCACCGCCGGCGCGATGATCAGCGAGACCAGGTTCATGACCTTGAGCAGCGGGTTGATCGCGGGTCCCGCGGTGTCCTTGAAGGGGTCGCCGACGGTGTCACCGATCACCGTGGCGGCGTGGGCCTCGCTGCCCTTGCCGCCGTGGTGGCCGTCCTCGACGAGCTTCTTGGCGTTGTCCCAGGCGCCGCCCGAGTTGGCCAGGAAGACGGCCATCAGGGTGCCCGCGCCGATCGCCCCGGCGAGGTAGGAGCCGAGGGCCCCGACGCCGAGCGTGAACCCGATGAAGATGGGCGCCATCACGGCGAGCAGTCCCGGCGTGGCCAGCTCGCGCAGGGCGTCCTTGGTGCAGATGTCGACGACCTTGCCGTACTCGGGCGTCTCCGTGTAGTCCATGATCCCGGGGTGCTCGCGGAACTGCCGCCGCACCTCGTAGACCACCGAACCCGCCGACCTCGACACCGCGTTGATGGCGAGTCCGGAGAAGAGGAAGACGACCGCCGCGCCGGCGATGAGGCCGACGAGGTTGTTGGGTTGCGAGATGTCCATCGACAAGGTCAACGGCGCGCCCGTACCGGTCAGTTTCGCTCCCACGTCCTGCACGTTCGTGGTGATCGCGTCCCGGTACGACCCGAAGAGCGCCGACGCCGCGAGGACGGCGGTGGCGATGGCGATGCCCTTGGTGATGGCCTTGGTGGTGTTGCCGACGGCGTCCAGGTTGGTGAGCACCTGCGCGCCCGCGCCCTGGACGTCGCCGGACATCTCGGCGATGCCCTGGGCGTTGTCGGAGACCGGCCCGAAGGTGTCCATGGCGACGATCACACCGACCGTGGTGAGCAGGCCGGTGCCGGCCAGCGCCACCGCGAACAGCGCCAGCATGATCGACGTACCGCCGAGCAGGAACGCCCCGTAGACGCCGAGGCCGATCAACAGGGCGGTGTAGACGGCCGATTCGAGGCCGACCGAGATGCCGGCGAGGACCACGGTGGCCGGGCCGGTCAGCGAGGACTTGCCGATGTCCATGACCGGACGCCGGTTGGTCTCGGTGAAGTAGCCGGTCAGCTGCTGGATGACGGCCGCCAGCACGATGCCGATGGCGACCGCGACGAGCGCGAAAATCCGCGGATCGCCGTCCTTGGCCCTGATGGCCGCGTCGGAGATGCCGTTGAGGTCGGCGTACTTCCCCGGCAGGTACACGAAGACCGCGACCGCGACCAGCGCGAGCGAGATCACCGCGGAGATGAAGAAGCCGCGGTTGATGGCGCTCATGCCGCTGCGGTCGCTGCGACGCGGGGCGACCGCGAAGATGCCGACCATGGCGGTGAGCACACCGATCGCCGGCACCAGGAGCGGGAAGGCGAGACCCGCGTCCCCGAAGGCCGCCTTGCCGAGGATCAGCGCGGCGACCAGGGTCACCGCGTAGGACTCGAAGAGGTCGGCCGCCATGCCCGCGCAGTCGCCGACGTTGTCGCCCACGTTGTCGGCGATGGTCGCGGCATTGCGCGGGTCGTCCTCCGGAATGCCCTGTTCGACCTTTCCGACCAGGTCGGCGCCGACGTCGGCGGCCTTGGTGAAGATGCCGCCGCCGACACGCATGAACATGGCGATGAGGGCGGCGCCGAGGCCGAAGCCTTCGAGCACCTTCGGCGCGTCGGCCGCGTACACCAGCACCACACAGGAGGCGCCGAGCAGGCCGAGCCCCACCGTGAACATGCCGACCACGCCGCCCGTGCGGAAAGCGATCTTCATGGCCTTGTGCGAGACGGCGGTGAGATCCTTTTCCGGTTCGCCTTCCGCCGGGGTGGCTTCCCGGGCCGCCGCGGCGACGCGGACATTGCTGCGTACGGCGAGCCACATGCCGATATAGCCGGTGGCCGCCGAGAAGGCCGCGCCGATCAAGAAGAAGATCGATCGGCCGGCGCGTTGATTCCAGTCGTCCGCGGGCAGCAGCAGGAGCAGGAAGAACACCACGACGGCGAATACGCCGAGGGTGCGCAGCTGCCGGGCCAGATAGGCGTTCGCGCCTTCCTGGACCGCCGCTGCGATCTTCTTCATGCTGTCGGTGCCCTCGCCGGCCGCGAGCACCTGGCGCACCAGGATCCAGGCGACCACGAGCGCGGCCAGCGCCACGACGGCGATCACCGCGACCAGGACCCGGTTGTCGTGGGTCAGGACCGCGGCCGCGAGGGTTGTGGGGTGACCCAACTGATGAGGGGTAGAAAGCCCCGCCATTCGTCCTCCTTGACGCTTGGGCTGAGCTCAAGATGTGGACGGATTGTAGGTACCCGCGAGTGATCTAAACAGGGGACGGTAAACGGAATTGGCCTTCTCGTGCTCGTCAGCAATGATCGAGGTCACGCCGACGAACCCGAAAGTGGTAACGCCCCAAAACCATTGACGATCACCACTGGCCTATTCGGCGCTTGATCAAATTATCGGGCGATCTTCCCGAGCATTGATCGTGAATTCTTTCACGAATTCGGCGACCGGATGACATCCGTCGGAAAATAACAAGAAGGGCCCTGCTCGGCAGGACCCTTCTCATGATCGGGCGACTCTCAGGTGAGCGCGACTCCGGGCGGGGTGGTCGGCCAGGTCATGCGGATCAGCCCGCCGTTCTCGCCGGCGGTGACCTCCACGTCGTCCACGAGACCGCTGATGACCGCGAGGCCCATCTCGTCCTCCTCGGCCTCCACGTCCGCGTCCGGCGCCGCACCGGTCGCCCGGTCGACGGGAGCCGAACGGGGTGCCTCGTCGCCGACCTCGATGGAGAACTGTTTCTCCTCCTCGATCAGCGCCACCCGTACCGGCTCGGTGATGCCGGCACTCTGGTGCAGACCAACAGCACGGGAACAGGCCTCGCCGACGGCCAGCCGGACCTCGTCCAGGACGGCCTCGTCCACTCCGGCCCTGCGTGCCACCGCCGCCGCCACCAGTCGGGCGGTGCGGACGTGCTCGGGCAGCGCGCTGAAGCGGAGTTCAACGGTGGCCATACGTCCCCCTCGAAACTACGGGCGTGCGGTAGGGGGCCGGATCGCCGAAAACCCGGCCCCCCGTTGAATTGCGTCCGCCACGGGCCTGCGGCCCGTGAACGGCTGCCGGCACGGACCGCGGGCCCGAGCGGGCGGGGGCGACACGGGCCTGCGTACGGCTCTGTACGAGCCCGTGTCGGAGGCCGACCGGACGGCGCGGACCGATCGGCGGTCCGGAAGCCGTCGGCCGGCCCGGGTCAGTCGGTGGCCGCCACCGCTTCCTCGACCGAGGTGTGAATCGGGAACACCTTGGTGAGGCCGGTGATGCGGAAGATCTTCAGAATGCGCTCCTGGTTGCAGACCAGGCGCAGCGAGCCCTCATGGGCACGCACCCGCTTCAGGCCGCCGACCAGCACGCCGAGCCCGGTGGAGTCGAGGAAGTCCACGCCCTCCATGTCAACGACGAGGTGGAAATTCCCGTCGTTCACCAGCTCCACCAGCTGCTCGCGCAGCTTGGGCGCGGTATATACGTCGATTTCGCCACCGACCTCGACGACCGTGCGATCGCCGACGGTACGGGTCGACAGGGACAGGTCCACGAATCCTCCAGCACCTTGCTATCGAGCGGGTCGCCCCTTGGGAAACCTCGGCTTGCGGCCCCCGGGACGGTACGCCAGCCGCGATGGCATTCAATCACTTACCGGCAGGCGTGCACGACGCCTTGGCCCCATTGTCCGTCACGCCAGTGACACACTCGGTCCCGATGGCCATAAATCACCGATCCGATCGACCCTCGGCTCCGGCCGCGTCCGGGTTCTCTCCGGGCACGGTCCTGGGCCGGCTCGCCTCCGGGCCGAGCCGGGCTTCGCGCATCACTCATACGGAGCACTTGCCCCCGCGCGCGGGTCGGCATGCCGTCTGGCCTGACCGGATTCGTTCGGAGGTTGTCGCGGCCGTGCAGGCGTGCGGCATCGACCATCCCTGGGAGCATCAGGCCCTGGCCGCCGAGCACGCCCTGGACGGCGACTCGGTGGTGGTCGCCACCGGCACCGCCTCCGGCAAGTCCCTGGCCTATCTCGTGCCGGTCCTCTCCACCCTCCTGGAAGGCTCCGAGGCGGCCAACGGCCGCGGCGCCACCGCCCTCTACCTGGCGCCCACCAAGGCACTCGCGGCAGATCAGTGCCGATCGGTGAAGGAACTTTCACAACCGCTGGGCACTGCGGTGCGCCCCGCGGTGTACGACGGCGACACCCCGTACGAGGAACGGGAGTGGATCCGCCAGTACGCCAACTACGTGCTCACCAACCCGGACATGCTGCACCGCGGGATACTTCCCGGGCACGCCCGTTGGTCCTCCTTCCTGAAATCCCTGAAGTACGTCGTCGTCGACGAGTGCCACACCTACCGGGGCGTCTTCGGCTCGCATGTCGCCCAGGTGCTGCGCCGGCTGCGCCGCCTGTGCTCCCGCTACGGCGCCTCCCCCGTCTTCCTGCTGGCCTCCGCGACCGCCGCGGAGCCGGCCGTCGCCGCCCGCCGCCTCACCGGCCTGCCGGTCGTGGAGATCGCCGAGGACGCCTCCCCGCGCGGCGAGCTGGTCTTCGCCCTCTGGGAGCCGCCCCTGACCGAGCTGCACGGCGAGAAGGGCGCCCCGGTCCGCCGCACCGCCACCGCCGAGACCGCCGATCTGCTGACCGACCTCGCCGTGCAGGGCGTGCGGTCGGTGGCCTTCGTGCGCTCCCGGCGCGGGGCCGAGCTGATCGCCGTCATCGCCCAGGAACGGCTGGCCGAGGTCGACCGTTCCCTGGCCCGGCGTGTCGCGGCCTATCGCGGCGGCTACCTCCCCGAGGAGCGGCGCGCCCTGGAACGCGCGCTGCACTCCGGGGAACTCCTCGGCCTTGCCGCCACCACAGCCCTGGAGCTGGGCGTGGACGTCTCCGGGCTGGACGCCGTACTGATCGCCGGGTACCCGGGTACGAGGGCCTCTGTGTGGCAGCAGGCGGGCCGCGCGGGCCGTTCCGGGCAGGGCGCCCTCGCGGTCCTGGTCGCCCGCGACGATCCGCTGGACACCTTCCTCGTCCATCATCCCGAGGCCCTGTTCGACCAACCGGTGGAATCGACGGTCCTCGACCCCGACAATCCGTACGTCCTCGCCCCGCACCTGTGCGCCGCCGCGGCCGAGATCCCGCTCACCGACGACGACCTCGACCTTTTCGGTCCCGCCTGCAAGGAACTGCTGCCGCAGCTGGAGGCCGCGAAGCTGCTGCGCCGCCGTACCAAGGCCTGGCACTGGACCCGGCGGGAACGGGCCGCCGAGCTGACCGACATCCGCGGCGAGGGCGGCCGCCCGGTGCAGGTCGTCGAGGCGGGCACGGGCCGTCTGCTCGGCACGGTGGACGCGGGCGCCGCGCACTCCACGGTCCACGAGGGCGCGGTCCACCTGCACCAGGGCCGCACCTACCTCGTGCGCTCCCTGGACCTGGAGGACTCGGTCGCGCTGGTCGAACAGGCCGAGCCGCCGTACTCCACGGTCGCCCGCGACACCACGGCCATCTCCGTCCTGGAGACCGACATCGCGGTCCCCTGGGGCGACGGCCGCCTCTGCTACGGCTCCGTCGAGGTCACCAACCAGGTGGTCTCCTTCCTGCGCCGCCGTCTCATCACCGGCGAGGTGCTGGGCGAGACGAAACTCGACCTCCCTCCCCGGACGCTGCGCACCCGCGCGGTGTGGTGGACCGTCACCGAGGACCAGCTCGACGAGGCCCGGATCAACCCGGAGATCCTCGGCGGCGCCCTGCACGCCGCCGAACACGCCTCCATCGGCCTGCTGCCGCTCTTCGCGACCTGCGACCGCTGGGACATCGGCGGCGTGTCGATCCCCCTGCACCCCGACACGCTTCTGCCGACGGTCTTCGTCTACGACGGCCACCCAGGCGGCGCGGGCTTCGCGGAGCGCGCGTTCCACACGGCCCGCGAGTGGCTGACTGCCACCCGGGAGGCGATCGCCGTGTGTGAGTGCGACGCGGGGTGTCCTTCCTGCATCCAGTCGCCCAAGTGCGGGAACGGGAACGATCCGTTGCACAAGCGGGGGGCGGTGCGGCTGCTCACGGTGCTGCTGAAGGGGGCGCCGGAGGAGAAACCGGCGGAGGGCTAGCGGCAGAGGGGCCCGCTCTGGCCCGGACCTCTGCCGTGAACAGCCCACCGCCCGACGCCGCCGTCACATCCGAGACGTCGCCCACGATCACGCACCGCGTCAGCCGCGCACCTTGTGCTTGGGCCACCCGGTCCGCCCGGGCGCAGGCCGCCGCGATCCCCTCGGCCCAGTGGTCGGCCGCCGCGAGCGCCGCCATGTCGGCACCGCCGGCCGCACGGTGCCGGACCACCACGGCCTGCCCCAGTCCGAGCACGACGCCGAACACCACGCACAGGACGGCGATCGCCCCTACGCTCCAGACCGTGGCGGACCCCTGATCCGAATACCGGCGTCTCACGGCCCCGCCTCCTCCGCCAGCGCCACCGCCGACTCCCGCACCTCGAACGGCAGTCCGTGCAGCACCGGCGGCCTCGCCACCACCGTCACCCGCACCTGGTCGCCCTCCCGGCCGACGGTCACCGTCGCCCCCTCCGGCGCCGCCTCCTTCGTCACGGCGACCACCGCGCCCTCGGCGTCCTGCCGCGCGGCGGCCCGCGCCCCGGTGCGGGCGGCGTCCACGCACCGGATCTGGGCGGCCACCACGAGCAGCCCCCACACCAGCGCCATCGTGAACGCCACCAGCACCGGCAGCACCACGGCCGCCTCAGCCGTCACGAACCCGCGGTCCGCCCCGCGCCCCCGCTCACATCCGCGCACTGAGGGCTCGTTTCACGATGTCCTGGAGCTCGGCACTGACCTGCCCGCTCGTCACGACCGCGTAGAGGACCGCCGCGAACCCGACGGCGGCGATGATCCCCATCGCGTACTCGGACGTGACCATTCCCGCGTCCCTGCGCAGCAACTTCCGCATCTTCTGGCACATCTCGACTCCCTTGAATGAATTCGGAATTCGGTGATCTGTTCCTGTTGACGGCCCGTTATCGCCCCTTTCATCCACCACCTCCTCGCATCACCCCGGCCGCCAGCCCGATCACCACGGGCAGGACCCCGACCGCGATGAACGCGGGCAGGAAACACAGGCCCACCGGTGCGGAGATCAGTACGGACGCCCGTCGCGCCCGTGCGGTCGCGCTTCTCGCCCACTCCGCGCGGGCGTCCGCGGCGAGCCGGGCGACCGGGGTGGCGGCCGGCATCCCGGACTCGTCCGCGCGCTCCAGGAGCCGGGCGAGGGCGGCGGCCCCCGGCAGTGCCGCCAACCGTCGCCAGGCGTCCGCAGGTTCGCCGCCCAGCCGGACCTCCGCCGCACCCCGCGCGAGCCCTTCCCCGACGGGTCCGCCGAGCGCCTCGCCAACGGCCTGGGCTGCGACCACCGGGCCTGCCCCGGCGGCGATGCAGGCGGCCAGCAGGTCGGAGGCGAGCGGGAGTTGGCGAGCGGCCCGGGACGCCTCGGCCTCCGCCGCCAGTCCCGCGTCTGCCTCCTGGCGCCGCCACCGCCACAGCCCCACGGCGACACCCAGCCCCAGGAGCACTCCGACGACCCCGCCGACCAGCACCCAGCCGCCGCACACCACACCGACCAGGGGCAGCCACCGGCGGGCAACGCCGCCGACGTCGGATCGCCGCTCCGTCATCTCCAGGGCCAGCAGTTCGGCCACCCTGCGCCGGGCCCAGCGCCGGCGCCTGACCCTCTCCAGCCGCCACGCCGACCAGCCCAGGGCCAGCAGCGCCGCGACCGTCACCCCCAGCCTGTGGACAAGCT
Organism: Streptomyces sp. NPDC111744; assembly: GCF_055634995.1. NCBI lineage: Bacteria > Bacillati > Actinomycetota > Actinomycetes > Kitasatosporales > Streptomycetaceae > Streptomyces > Streptomyces sp. NPDC111744. The sequence goes on along the minus strand of NZ_JBVKCG010000018.1, from coordinate 143,450 downwards.
CCGCGCTCATGCCGCCTCAGCTCCCCGCACGATCCGGGTCGCCCACCACATCCCGGCACCCTCGAACACCGCGCCGACGACCAGGCAGCCCAGCCCGGCCCCGGTGTGCAGCAGTACGCGCAGCGGGTCCGCGCCCATGGCCGAGCCGAGCAGGAGACCGAGGGCGGGCAGCGCGGCCAGCAGCACCGCGGTGGCCCGGGCGCCGGACAACTGGGCGCGCAGGTCGGCGCGCTGGTCCCGTTCGGCGCGCAGGGCCGCGTCCAGGCGGTCGAGGCCGGCCGCGAGCCCGGCGCCCTGGTCGACGGCCACCCTCCAGCAGGCCGCGAGCCCCAGCAGGCCGTCGGCACCCGGCTGGCGTGCGGCCATCGCGAGCGCGCCCGGCACATCCCCGCCGAAGCGTGCCGCCGCGACCACTGCCGCCTGGGCCTCGCCGAGTCCGCCGGAGTCCCGCGCGGCCCGCAGCAGCGCCTCGCCGGGCTGCCGTCCCGCGCGCACCTCACCGGCGAGCGCTCCGCACAGCGCGATCACCGCGTCGGCGCGCGCCTGCCGGACCTGCCTCGCCTGCCGGGCCAGCCGCAGCCGGCGCAGCACCGGCACCCCGGCCGCCCCCGCGAGGACCGGAAGCACCGAGGCGGCAAGGAGGGCGAGTGCGATGCCGACGGTCAGGGCCCACCACTCACCCCGCCAACGGCCGCGCAGCCGCCGCAGTTCCCCGACCGTCTGCTCCCAGGAGGGCGGCCCGGCGGCCACCGCGCCGCCCCCGGCGAGCAGCAGCCGCGCCCGCCGTACCTCGCGCTGCCGTTCGGCCAGGAGCCACGCCATGACCCCGCCGCAGACCACGGCCGCACCGGCCGTCATCTCACCCATCACACAAACCCCTTCCAATTCACAGACCACTCAGGTCACTTCAGGCCGGATGCCGCAGACACTCCGGCCCCACGGATCAGCCGGTCTTCGAACCCACAGATCACTGGCATCGCTTCGAAACTCACAGACCACCGTCGTCACTTCGCAGCAGGTCCCGCAGCCGCTCCCACCCCGGCTCGCGCACAAAGGCCTCCGCGCCCCAGCGCAGCGCCGGTTCCGTCCGCACCAGCCCCGAGGGGGCCCGCTCCAGCACATGCACCTCGGCGATCCGCCGCCGGCCCGTGCGGTCCCGTACGAGGTGCAGCACCACCGACAGCGCGGCCGCCAACTGGCTGTGCAGGGCGGCCCGGTCGAGCCCGGCGGCCGTACCGAGCGCCTCCAGGCGGGCCGGGACGTCCGCGGCCGCGTTGGCGTGCACCGTGCCGCAGCCGCCCTCGTGGCCGGTGTTGAGCGCGGCCAGCAGGTGCACGACCTCGGGGCCGCGCACCTCGCCGACGACCAGCCGGTCGGGGCGCATCCGCAGCGCCTGCCGAACCAGGTCCTCCAGGGTGACCAGGCCGGCGCCCTCCTGGTTGGCGGGTCTGGTCTCCAGCCGCACGACGTGCGGGTGTTCAGGCCTGAGCTCCGCCGAGTCCTCGGCGAGCACGATCCGTTCCCCCGGGCCCACCAGGCCGAGCAGCGCGCTGAGCAGGGTCGTCTTGCCAGTGCCGGTGCCACCGCTGACCAGGAACGAGAGCCGGGCCGCCAGAAGCGCGCGCAGAATCCGGTCGCCGCCCGGTGGCACCGTCCCGGCCGCCACCAGTTCGTCGAGCGTGAACGCCCGCGGTCGCACCACCCGCAGGGACAGGCAGGTGCAGCCGACCGCCACCGGGGGCAGGACCGCGTGCAGGCGGGTGCCGTCTGGCAGCCGGGCGTCCGCCCAGGGCCGTGCGTCGTCCAGGCGCCGGCCGGCCACCGCGGCCAGCCGCTGCGCGAGGCGTCGTACGGCCGCCGCGTCCGGGAAGGCGACCGGGGTCAGTTCCAGGCCGCCGCCGCGGTCCACCCAGACCCGGTCCGGGGCGGACACCAGGACGTCGGTGACCGTGGGATCGGCGAGCAGGGGTTCCAGGGGGCCGCTGCCGACCAGTTCGGAGCGCAGTCGCTCGGCCGCGCCGAGGACTTCGGCGTCGCCGAGCACCCGGCCCTGCGCGCGCAGCGCCTGCGCCACGCGCGCGGGGGTGGGTTCGGCGCCGCTCTCGGCGAGCCAGCGCCGTACCCCGTCGAGCAGGGCCGGGCCGTCCGCGTCCGCCGTGCCGGGCCTCATACGCCACCCGCCTCGACCAGCGTGCGCTCCCAGAAGCCCTTGCAGAAGCGGGCCAGCGGGCCGCGTGCGGCGGATCCCGGCGGTTTCCGGTGGGGGCGGGACAGGCCCGGTTCGGCGGGCACTTCGCCGGCCAGGGGCAGGCCGAGCAGCCTGGCCACCTCGCGGTCGTCCAGTCCGGGCGCGTACGGGCCCCGTACCGCCACCCGCAGATCGCGCACGACCATGCCGACCGTGGCCGCCACCCGGCCGGCCGCCGCGATCGCGCGGAGTTCGGCGGGGACCACCAGGACGGCGAGGTCGAGCTGGGTGAGGACCTCGGCGACCTCGTCGTCCAGGCGGCGCGGCAGGTCGACGACGACCGTGCCGCCGCGCCTGCGGACTGCGGCGAGCACCGCGCGGACGGCGGGCGGCGGGATGGCCACGCTGTCGCCGCGGTCCCAGCTGAGGATCCGCAGCGAGTGCAGTTCCGGCAGCGACTCCTCCAGGGCGCCGCTGCCGAGCCGGCCGCGCGAGGCGGCGAACGCGGGCCAGCGCAAGCCCTCGGCCGTCTCGGCGCCGAGGAGTACGTCGATTCCACCGCCCAGTGGATCCGCGTCCACGAGGAGGGTGCGCAGTCCCTCCCGCGCGGAGGTGACGGCGAGCGCGCAGGCCAGCGTCGAGGCACCGGCCCCGCCCCGGCCGCCGATCACCCCGACGGTGAGGGCCGGGCGACCCACGCCCTCGACGACGTCGGCGATCCGGTCCACGAGCCACTGCTCGCCGTCGGGCAGCATCAGGACGTGGTCCGCGCCGATCTCCACGGCGCGTTTCCACACATCGGGGTCGTCCTGGTCCTGGCCGACCAGCACCACCCCGCGCCGGCGTGCGGCCCCGCGCACCCGGAGGGCGGCGTCGTCGCCGACCAGGACGAGCGGGGCGGACTCCCAGCCGCCGCGTTCCGGTACCCCGTGGTGGACCTCGGGTTTGGCACCGGCCGCGGCGCACAGGCGCAACAGGTCGTCGAGGAGTTCGGAGTCCTCGGTGACGATCATCGGGCGTCCGGGCCGTCCTGAGGCGGCGGATGGTGGTTCGTGGGTGACAGTTCCGGCCACGTGAGCTTCCCCCTTGGCTGCGTTCTTGCGCGCGGCCTCCGAGGCCACGCGATTCCCAAACGTGTGAAGAACCGGCAAGCGGCCTCCATATGCACGGCCGACAGAAACCGGCCATTGGCGCCCGGCAATCGGAAGCGGCCATGAACTCGCCGCCGCCGGAGCGCGCTGGAATCACGGTGCAGCGAGCCCTGAAATCGTGTGGATCTTGGTGAAAAACTGTGGACAACTCGATGGTTGTGAATATCGCTGTCACCCATACCGGTGAGGCCCGTTCGGGACCCTGTGTGACTTCCACAGAGCAGCGCTACGGTTACCCACTGTGACGGATCATGGGCATGCGACAAGGGCGGCCGCAGCCGCCCGATCAAGGTCTCAGGGCCCGGAGAAGAGAGGAAAAAAGCATCCGGACATGCGACGACCCCCACCGGGGGGGAGAGTGGGGGTCGTCTCCACGGCCGACTCGGGGGGGGAGGAGCCGGACCGGGTTAGCACGGTCGCGAACGATCCGTGACTTCCATGGTGTACCCGAGAGGCCTCTCAGGCAAACCCACGCGCCCCACCTTACGCCGAATGGTGGGCGCCTATGCTCGGGGGCGTGGAAAACCACTCCTCGCCCCGCACCGCGGCCTTCTTTGACCTGGACAAGACGGTCATTGCGAAGTCGAGCACGCTCACCTTCAGCAAGTCGTTCTACCAAGGCGGTCTGATCAACCGCAGGGCGGCTCTGCGCAACGCGTACTCCCAGTTCGTGTTCCTGGCCGGCGGTATGGACCACGACCAGATGGAGCGCACGCGCGCATACCTGTCCGGTCTGGTCCGTGGCTGGAATGTCCAGCAGGTCAAGGAGATCGTCGCCGAGACCCTGCACGACCTGATCGACCCGATCATCTACGACGAGGCCGCCTCCCTCATCGAGGCCCACCACCGGGCCGGCCGGGATGTCGTCATCGTGTCCACCTCGGGCGCCGAGGTGGTCGAGCCGATCGGCGAACTGCTGGGCGCCGACCGGGTGGTGGCCACCCGCATGGTCGTCGGCGCCGACGGCTGCTACACCGGCGAGGTGGAGTACTACGCGTACGGTCCGACGAAGGCCGAGGCGGTCCGGGAGCTGGCCGCATCCGAGGGGTACGACCTCGACCGCTGCTACGCGTACAGCGACTCGGCGACCGACCTGCCGATGCTCGGGGCCGTCGGGCATCCGCACGCCGTGAACCCGGACCGGGCGCTGCGCCGTGAGGCACTCGCGCATGGCTGGCCGATTCTGGACTTCAACCGTCCGGTACGGCTCAAGCAGCGGATCTCCACGCCCCCGCGCCCGGCCCTGGTCGCCGCGGCCGCGATAGGGGCGGCGGCCGCCACCGCGGGCCTGGTCTGGTACGCGAGCCGGCGCCGGAGCTCGGTCGCCTGAATCGGCTTACCACCACCCCTTTTTCACCCGTTCGGACTACCGATGCCCCTTTATTACCACTCAGTGCATGTTTGAACCTACAAGTAAAGAACTGTAGGCAGGGGTTCCGCTTGCTCCGGGCTTGCAGTACAAAGGGCTTAGTGGCCCGCGAGACCGAAGGACATCCGAGAGGATCACCTTTAAAACGCATTTGGCCCCACGGACCCAGCATGGACACCGGGCACCCACGCGACGTCGACCCGTCGATTACGGGCCAGCCGCACCAGGTGACGGGCAAAGTACCCGACCTGATGGGCGACATTTCGAGGACGCTTGGTAACCCGGTGAACATGCCAGCGGCGGTACGAGAACTCGTACCGCCGCAACCCGTTTACGCAGCCTTGCGGGCTCTCACGCCGCCCCGCGCTGCAGCGCCTCGCACACCGCGGTCGACTCCCGCACACCCAGCTCGACCGCGCGGCCGCAGTGCGCGATCCAGGCCGCCATGCCCTCCGGGGTGCCCGAGACATAGCCGTCCAGGGCCGCCAGATAGGAGGCCCGGCCCAGTTCGGCGTGGCCGACCTCGGCGGGGCAGACCGACTTGGGGTCGAGGCCGCTGCCGATCAGCACGATCCGCTCGGCCGCGCGCGCGACCAGCCCGTTGTACGAAGTGAAGGGCCGCAGCGCGAGCAGCTCGCCGTGCACCACGGCGGCCGTCACCAGCGCGGGCGCGGAACTTCCCGCGATGATCAGCTCGGAGAGCCCGTCGAGGCGCCCGGACACCTCGTCGGCGTCCGGCAGCGCCAACCCGATCAGCGGCTCGTCGACGCCTTCGCCGGCCCGGCGTGGCCGCCCCACCTCGTCGTCACCGGTCGCGGCCGCCACCAGGTGCAGCCGGGCCAGCACGCGCAGCGGTGACTGCCGCCAGATGGACAGCAGTTGGCCCGCCTCGGCGGTCAGCCGCAGGGCCGCACCCACCACGCGCGCGTCGTCGTCGACACCGAAGTCGGAGCGCCGCCGGACCTCCTCCAGTGCCCAGTCGGCGCCAGACAGCGCCGCGCTGCCCCGGGCGCCGCGCAGCGCGGCCTCGGACGTGACGGCGTTGCTGCGGCGCCGCATGACCCGGTGCCCGTAGACCCGGTCCACGGCCTTGCGCACGGATTCCACGGACTCGGCCACACCGGGCAGCGAGCCCAGGGCCGCGAGCGGATCGGCGGTCGCACCTGTCGTACTCATGAGTACGACCCTACGCACCCCCTGCCCGCCACTCCACGAAGGAGTGGTCTTCTTCACTTCGCCCGACACGGTCGGCTATCGGTCGACTACTCTTCGTGAACATGAAAATTGCTTTCGTCGGGAAGGGCGGCAGCGGCAAGACCACGCTCTCCTCTCTGTTCATCCGCCATCTGGCGGCCGCCGGCGCGCCCGTCGTCGCCGTCGACGCCGACATCAACCAGCACCTGGGCCCGGCGCTCGGCCTCGACGAGACGGAGTCGGCGGCGCTGCCCGCGATGGGTGAGCGGCTCTCCCTGATCAAGGACTATCTGCGCGGCAACAACCCGCGCATCGCCTCCGCCGCAACGATGATCAAGACGACCCCGCCCGGCCAGGGCTCGCGGCTGGTCCAGGTGCGGGAACCCAATCCGGTGTACGACGCCTGTGCGCGCCCGGTGGAACTCGACGGCGGCGCCGTCCGTTTGATGGTCACCGGGCCCTTCACGGACGCCGACCTGGGGGTCTCCTGCTACCACTCCAAGACAGGAGCGGTGGAGCTGTTCCTGAACCACCTCGTCGACGGCCCCGACGAGTATGTCGTGGTCGACATGACTGCGGGTTCGGACTCCTTCGCCTCCGGCATGTTCACCCGCTTCGACATCACGTTCCTCATCGCCGAACCGACCCGGAAGGGGGTCTCCGTCTATCGCCAGTACAAGGAGTACGCCCGGGACTTCGGCGTAGTGCTGAAGGTCGTCGGCAACAAGGTGCAGGGGCAGGACGACATCGACTTCCTCCGCGCGGAAGTCGGGGACGACCTGCTGGTCACGGTCGGGCACTCGGACTGGGTGCGCGCCATGGAGAAGGGCCGCCCGCCCCGGTTCGATCTCCTTGAGGCCGCCAACTCCCGTGCCCTGCACGCCCTCAAGGTCGCCGCCGACGCGACGTACGAGCTGCGGGACTGGGAGCGCTACACCCGGCAGATGGTCCACTTCCACCTGAAGAACGCCCAGTCGTGGGGCAACGAGCGCACCGGGGCCGATCTGACGGCGCAGATCGACCCGGGCTTCGTGCTCGGCGAGGAAGTGACGGCACCCGTCTGACGGAGGTGGGCACTCCGCCGACGGGGCGCCACCCCGCCTGTTGCCTACTGCTTGACCGCCGGTGCCCCGGGCACCCCCTTCGGTGCCGGGGCAGGACGGCCGGAGAGGAAGGACGCCCAACCCTGGCGCGGGGCCTCGCCCACGTTCAGGGTGCGCAGCCGGGCCAGGACCTGCGGGTCCTGGGCGTCCAGCCAGTCGGCCAGCTGATGGAAGGAGACACAGCGCACCTCTGGCTTGTTGCAGACGTTCCCGACGACCTCGTCGATGGCCCGCATGTAGGTGCCGCCGTTCCAGGACTCGAAGTGGTTGCCGATGACGAGCGGCGCACGGTTGCCGTTGTAGGCCCGGTTGAAGCCCTGGAGCAACCCGTCGCGCATCTGCTCGCCCCAGTAGTCGTACTTGTCGGGGTCACCCTGGGTCGAGGTGCCGGACTGGTTGACCATGAAGTTGTAGTCCATGGTCAGCTGTTCGAAGGAGTGGCCTGGGAACGGGACGAGCTGCATCGACAGGTCCCACAGCCCTTCCTTCTTCTTCGGCCAGACCTGGTCGTTGACACCGCTGGTGTCGTAGCGGAAGCCCAGCTGGCTCGCCGCCTTCGTGAAGTTCTTCTGTCCCTCCAGGCAGGGGGTGCGGGCGCCGATGAGCTCCTTGTCGTAGTCGAAGGGCAGGGGTGAGGCGTTCTTCATGCCCGTGTTGGTCTTCCAGGTCTTCACGAACTGCTTGGCCTGGGCGATCTCGCTCTTCCACTCCGCCACCGACCACTCGCCGACACCTCCGTCGGGGCCACAGAAGTGCCCGTTGAAGTGGGTGCCGATCTCGTTGCCCTCCAGCCAGGCCAGCCGCAGCTGCTTGACGGTGTCGGCGATGCCCTGCTCGTCGTTGAAGCCGATCTCGGAGCGGCCGGGCGAGTGCTGCGGGGGCCGGTAGAGGTCACGTTTCTCCTCGGGCAGCATGTAGACGCCGCTGAGGAAGTACGTCATGGTCGCGTTGTTCTCCTTGGAGAGCTTGCGGAAGTGTGAGAACAGCTTCTGGCTGTCCTCGCCCGCGCCGTCCCAGGAGAACACCACGAACTGCGGGGGCTTCTCACCTGGCTGGAGCTTCTCCGGCCGGGGCAGATGCGGCTGCGCTCCGGTGTACGAGGTGGAACCGTCGCCGATCAGACGGACCACGCTCTGGGGCGCCGGCGCTCCCTTCTGCGGCCCGGACGCCCCTTCCTTGGAGTTGGTGCCTGTCGCGCAACCCGCCAGCGACGCGGCACAGGCCGCGGCGGCCACGGCGCCGACGGCGATCCTCTGGTTGGCGGCCAATTCCGCCCACCTTCTTCCTTCTCTCGGCAAACGCCGATCACGGCGTTTTATGGCGGTGTGCCGGGTATGTGCCGACAGCGCCGCCAAGGTCGCATAGGACCGAGAGAGGGATTAATACGACAAGCCGATGAACTGCTCACTTCACCCATGGAGGTGAACGGGTGCCCCATTTGCGCAGAAAATCCATGCCTGACCTTTACTCTGCATTACGATTCGTTTACCGAATGTTGATTCATCCCGCCACTGCACGCCGTGACCCACGGCCGCGACCGAGCCCCAGCCCTCTGGCGAGGGGACACCCTGATCCGCGACCGCGCTGCCCCGGAGGAGACGGGAAACATGTCATCAGCCTGCGTACCCGCCCACCCCGAGAGCTTCGGCCCCGCCCAATCCGGAGCCCCAGCCGAAGCCACAAGCCCCCGCCGCACCAAGGGCGCTGACCGGCCACCGAGCCCGACCACGCCCCCGCGCCGCCGTCTCCGGATCGAGGGCACCGACCTGTCCGCGTCCGTCTCGGTGTTCCTGATCGCCCTGCCGCTGTCCCTCGGTATCGCCCTCGCCACCGGCGCCCCGCTCCAGGCCGGGCTGGTCGCGGCGGCCGTCGGCGGACTGGTCGCCGGGCGGCTCGGCGGCTGCCCGCTCCAGGTCAGCGGCCCGGCCGCCGGGCTCACCGTGGTCACCGCCGACCTGATCCACCGCTACGGCTGGCGGACCACCTGCGGCATCACCGTCCTCGCCGGCCTGGCCCAACTGGGCCTGGGCTGTCTGCGTGTGGCCCGCACCGCGCTCGCCGTCAGCCCCGCCGTGGTGCACGGCATGCTCGCCGGCATCGGCATCACCATCGCCGTCGCCCAGCTGCACATCGTCCTCGGTGGCAACCCGCAGAGCTCGGTCCTCGCCAATGTCCGCGCGCTGCCCGCCCAGTTGGCGAACGTGCACCCGGCTGCCGTGACGATGAGCGCGCTGACCCTGACCCTGCTGTTCGGCTGGCCGCGGATCCCCGGCAGAGCGGGCCGTCTGCTGCGCACGGTCCCGGCGGCCCTGGTCGCCGTCGCCGGTGCCACGGCGACCGCCTCGCTCACCGGGCTCACCCTGCCCCGGGTCGACCTGCCGTCCTGGAGCAGCCATGCCCTGGCGGGGCTTCCCGAGGGGCCGGTGCTCGGCATCGTCGCCGCCGTGCTCACCACGACTCTGGTGTGCAGCGTGCAGTCGCTGCTCGGCGCGGTCGCGGTGGACAAGCTGGTGGTCGGCCGCCCCGGACCCCAGTCCCGGGTCGGCCGGTCCGACCTGAACCGCGAACTGCTCGGTCAGGGCGCGGCCAACATCGTCTCCGGTGCGCTCGGCGGGCTGCCGGTCGCGGGGGTCGCGGTGCGCAGTTCGGCGAATGTGCAATCTGGTGCCGTCAGCCGGAACTCCACGATGCTGCACGGCGTTTTCGTAGTAGTCGCCGCACTGCTGATGGTCCCGGTCCTGGATCTCATCCCGCTCGCCTCGCTCGCTGCCCTGGTGATGGCCGTCGGCATCCAGATGGTGTCCCTGCACCACATCCGTACGGTGACCCGCCACCGCGAGGTCGCGGTGTACGCCGTCACCACACTCGGCGTGGTGATCCTCGGCGTCCTGGAGGGCGTGCTCCTCGGGGTCGCCGTGGCCGTCGCCGTCGCCCTGCACCGCCTCGCCCGTACCCGCATCACCCATGAAGACGAGGGAGGAGTCCATCGCGTACACGTAAGAGGACAGCTGACGTTCCTCGCGGTGCCCCGGCTCAGCAGAGCCCTGCATCTCGTACCCCAAGGCGCCCACGCCGTGGTGGAGTTGGACGGTTCGTTCATGGACCACGCGGCATACGAGTCACTGCGGGACTGGCGCAGGGCCCACACCGCGCAGGGCGGCTCGGCCGAACTGACCGGCTGCCGGGTGGGTGTGCGCTCACCGGAGTACGGCCAGGAATCGGAGCATGGCCACAGACCGGAGCACGGGCACAGACCGGAGCACGGGCACAGACCGGAGCACGGGCACCGTCCCGAGCCGCGCCTGAGTCACGGCCACGGACCGGGCCTCGTCAGGTCGGGCCTCGCCCGGTGGGGCGGGGGCGGACCGGCCGGTGCCGGTCATGAACTCGCCCGTGGGGTCGGCGCGTTCCAGCGCGACACCGCGCCCCTGGTGCGGGAGGAGCTGGCCCGGCTGGCGCGTGAGGGGCAGCGGCCGTCGCAGCTCTTTCTCACCTGCGCCGACTCCAGGCTCGTCACGTCGATGATCACCTCCAGTGGTCCGGGTGACCTGTTCGTGGTCCGCAACGTCGGCAACCTGATCCCCCTTCCGGGTGAGGAGAACGGTGACGACTCGGTGGCGGCCGCGATCGAGTACGCGGTGGACGTGCTGAAGGTGCGGTCCATCACGGTGTGTGGGCACTCCGGGTGCGGGGCCATGCAGGCGCTGCTGAGTTCCGGGTCCGGGGGTGGCACCACTCCGCTCGGACGGTGGCTGCGGCACGGGCTGCCGAGCCTGGCGCGGCTGGCCGACGACGGTCTCCCAGGGGTCCGGCTGGCCGCGCGGGCGGCGGCGGACACGGCGGAGCGGCTCTGTCTGGCCAATGTGGTCCAGCAGCTGGAGCATCTGCGGGCGCACGACTCGGTGGCGCGGGCGCTGGCGGCCGGTGAGCTGGAGCTTCAGGGGATGTACTTCCATGTGGGCGAGGCGCAGGCGTATCTGCTGCGCCGGGCCGAAGGTGAGAGAGAGGAAGAGGTGTTCGAGGGGGTGCCGGGCGGGGAGGACCTGCGCAGCCCGGCCTGAGGAAGGGGCGGCGGGGGCCTGCCGGCGCCGTCCAGGCCGGCATCGCGGGCCCGGCTTGCCCTGCCGTACCCGACAGGTCTAAACCAATTTTTCGACGGCCCTTGTCACCGGGCCCCCAGGTCTGATGAGCTGTGGCCTGGGACACAACGGACACCCTTGGAAAGGGAGATGTCGTGAGCAACGAAAGCCTGGCCAACCTCTTGAAGGAGGAGCGACGCTTCGCGCCGCCTGCTGACCTGGCCGAGAACGCCAATGTCAGGGCCGAGGCGTACGAACAGGCCAAGGCTGACAGGCTCGGCTTCTGGGCCGAGCAGGCCCGCCGGCTGACCTGGGCCAAGGAGCCGACCGAGACGCTGGACTGGTCGAACCCGCCGTTCGCGAAGTGGTTCAAGGACGGCGAGCTCAACGTCGCGTACAACTGCGTGGACCGGCATGTGGAAGCCGGTAACGGCGACCGGGTCGCCATCCACTTCGAGGGCGAGCCCGGCGACAGCCGCGCGATCACCTATGCCGAGCTGAAGGACGAGGTCTCCAAGGCTGCGAACGCCCTGCTCGAACTGGGAGTCCAGAAGGGTGACCGGGTCGCGGTCTATATGCCGATGATCCCGGAGACGGCGATCGCGATGCTCGCCTGCGCCCGGATCGGCGCCGCGCACTCCGTGGTCTTCGGTGGCTTCTCGGCGGACGCGCTCGCCACCCGTATCCAGGACGCGGACGCCAGGGTGGTCATCACCTCCGACGGCGGCTACCGGCGCGGCAAGCCGTCCGCGCTCAAGCCGGCCGTGGACGAGGCGGTCGGCAAGGCCGGCAACGTCGAGCATGTACTGGTCGTAAGGCGCACCGGGCAGGAGGTCGCCTGGGACGACACGCGGGACGTGTGGTGGCACGAGGTCGTGGAGCGGCAGTCGGCCGAGCACACCCCGGAGGCGTTCGAAGCAGAGCACCCGCTCTTCATCCTCTACACGTCCGGTACGACGGGTAAGCCGAAGGGCATCCTGCACACCTCGGGCGGCTATCTCACCCAGGCGTCGTACACGCACTGGGCGGTGTTCGACCTCAAGCCGGAGACGGACGTGTACTGGTGCACGGCCGACGTCGGCTGGGTCACGGGCCACTCGTACATCGTGTACGGGCCGCTGGCCAACGGCGCGACGCAGGTGATGTACGAGGGCACCCCGGACACCCCGCACCAGGGCCGGTTCTGGGAGATCGTGCAGAAGTACGGGGTGACGATCCTGTACACGGCGCCCACCGCGATCCGGACGTTCATGAAGTGGGGCGACGACATCCCCGCGAAGTTCGACCTGTCCTCGCTGCGGGTGCTGGGTTCGGTGGGTGAGCCGATCAACCCCGAGGCCTGGATCTGGTACCGCAAGCACATCGGCGCCGACCGGACGCCGATCGTGGACACCTGGTGGCAGACCGAGACCGGCGCGATGATGATCTCGCCACTGCCGGGCGTCACCGCGACCAAGCCCGGTTCCGCGCAGACCCCGCTGCCCGGTATCTCGGCGACGGTGGTGGACGACGAGGCCCACGAGGTGCCGAACGGCGGTGGCGGCTACCTGGTGCTGACCGAGCCGTGGCCGTCGATGCTGCGCACGATCTGGGGTGACGACCAGCGGTTCCTGGACACGTACTGGTCGCGTTTCGAGGGCAAGTACTTCGCCGGTGACGGAGCGAAGAAGGACGACGACGGCGACATCTGGCTGCTCGGCCGCGTGGACGACGTCATGCTTGTCTCCGGGCACAACATCTCGACGACCGAGGTGGAGTCCGCGCTGGTGTCCCACCCGTCGGTCGCCGAGGCGGCCGTGGTCGGCGCGGCGGACGAGACGACCGGACAGGCGATCGTCGCCTTCGTGATCCTGCGCGGCACGGCGAACGCCGAGGACGAGGGCCTCGTCAACGACCTGCGCAACCACGTCGGCGCCACGCTCGGCCCGATCGCCAAGCCCAAGCGGGTCCTGCCGGTGGCCGAGCTGCCGAAGACCCGCTCCGGCAAGATCATGCGCCGGCTGCTCCGCGATGTCGCCGAGAACCGCCAGCTCGGTGACGTGACGACCCTGACGGACTCCACGGTCATGGACCTCATCCAGGCGAAGCTCCCGGCGGCGCCGACCGAGGACTGACCCCGGCCGCACGAAGATGACCCACCCGAAGGGGCGCCCGGCGCGAAACGCGCCGGGCGCCCCTTTTGCACCTACCGTGAGATTCACCTGGCAACTCTCCGCCACACCTTAGGTAAAGTAAGCAAAGTAACGCGTTCCTCAAGGTGTGCCGGGAAGTCTGGTCGGCAAGTAGCCCCGTCCTGCCCACCCGACCGGAGGTTCTCGTGTCCGCGCCCCGCACCACCCCCGTCCGCAAGGCCCTCGGCCGGCTCTCCCTGCCCGAGCGGACCTTCGTCGCGGACGCGCTGCGGACCGAGACCGTCGGCGGTGTACTGCTGCTGATCGCCGCGATAGCCGCGCTGATCTGGGCGAACATACCGGCGCTGCACCACAGCTACGAGACCGTCAGCCACTTCCACCTCGGCCCCGGCGTCCTCGGCCTGAACCTCTCCATCGCCCACTGGGCCGCCGACGGCCTGCTCGCGGTCTTCTTCTTCGTCGCCGGCATAGAGCTCAAGCGCGAGCTGGTGGCCGGCGATCTGCGGGATCCGAAGGCGGCCGTACTGCCGGTGGTCGCCGCGCTGTGTGGCATGGCCGTACCGGCACTCGTCTACACCCTCACCAACCTCGCCGGCGGCGGCTCCACCCAGGGCTGGGCGGTGCCCACGGCCACCGACATCGCCTTCGCGCTGGCCGTGCTGGCCGTCATCGGCACCTCGCTGCCCAGCGCCCTGCGCGCCTTCCTGCTCACCCTCGCGGTCGTCGACGACCTGTTCGCGATCCTGATCATCGCCGTCTTCTTCACCGCCCGGATCCACTTCGCCGCGCTCGGCGGCGCGGTCCTCGGCCTCGCCGTCTTCTGGCTGCTGCTGAGGAAGGGCGTACGCGGCTGGTACGTCTACGTGCCGCTCGCGCTCGTCATCTGGGCGCTGATGTACAACAGCGGCGTGCACGCGACCATCGCCGGTGTCGCCATGGGCCTGATGCTGCGCTGCACCACCCACAAGGGTGAGCAGCACTCCCCCGGCGAGCACATCGAGCATCTGGTGCGGCCGTTGTCGGCGGGGCTCGCCGTGCCCCTGTTCGCGCTCTTCAGCGCCGGCGTCAAGGTGTCCGGAGGGGCGCTCGGCGACGTGTTCGGCAAGCCCGAGACGCTAGGCGTCGTCCTCGGGCTGGTCGTCGGCAAGACGGTCGGGATCTTCGGCGGGACCTGGCTGACCGCCCGCTTCACCCGGGCCTCGCTCAGCGAGGACCTCGCCTGGGGCGATGTCCTCGCGGTCGCCTCGCTCGCCGGAATCGGCTTCACCGTGTCGCTGCTCATGGGCGAACTCGCCTTCGGCGGCGACGCCGTGCTCACGGACGAGGTCAAGACCGCCGTACTCGCCGGCTCACTGATATCGGCCCTGTGCGCCACGGTGCTGCTGAAGATACGCAACGCCCGCTACCGCGCGCTCTGTGCCGACGAGGAGCGGGACGAGGACCTCGACGGCATCCCGGACATCTACGAGCAGGACGACCCGGCGTACCACCTGCGGATGGCTGAGATCTACGACCGCAAGGCCGCCGACCACCGCCGCATAGCCGCCGAGAAAGCCGGGCAGGCCGCGCGTTAGAGGCCGGCGAGGGCACCCCCACAGGCATGACGCGCTTACCGAAGTGCCGGGCAGGGCAAGCAAGCAGGGCATCCGTCCGGCATGATCTGACGAGACGGTACAAAAGACGATGACAAGTACGCAGAGGGAGACCGCGATGAGCGCACCCGACGGCAGCCCGGTCGGTGCCGAACGCAGCATCGGCCAGTTGTTCGCCTCGGCCACGGCCGAGATGTCGGCGCTGGTGCACGACGAGATCGCGCTGGCCAAGGCCCAGCTGAAGCAGGACGTCAAGCGGGGCGCGACGAGCGGCGGCGCCTTCTCGGCGGCCGGTGTGCTGCTGCTGTTCTCCCTGCCGATGCTCAACTTCGCGCTGGCGTACGGCATTCGGACCTGGACCCACTGGAATCTCGCGGTCTGCTTCCTGCTCTCCTTCGCGGCGAACGTCCTGGTGGCGGGCGTCCTCGCACTCATCGGTCTGGTGTTCGCGAAGAAGGCGAAGAAGGGCCAGGGCCCGCAGAAGGTGGCCGCGTCGATGAAGGAGACGGCGGGCGTGCTGCAGAACGCCAAGCCGCATCCGCGTCCGGCGCTCCCCAGCGATGACCTGCCGGCCATCGAGGCTGTGGGACGCTCGTCGTCATGACCGATCCCGCCCCCTCGGCCGTACGGCTCGAAGGCCCCTGGACACACCGGGACGTCGCCGCGAACGGCGCGCGCTTCCACATCGCCGAGCTCGGCGACGGCCCGCTGGTCATGCTGGTGCACGGCTTCCCGGAGTTCTGGTGGGCCTGGCGGCACCAGCTGGTCGCGCTCGCCGACGCGGGTTTCCGCGCCGTCGCGATGGACCTCAGGGGCGTCGGCGGCAGCGACCGGACCCCGCGCGGCTACGACCCGGCCAACCTCGCGCTCGACATCACCGGCGTGATCCGCTCCCTCGGCGAGCCGGACGCCGCGCTGGTCGGCCACGACCTGGGCGGCTATCTGGCATGGACGGCGGCCGCCATGCGCCCCAAGCTGGTACGACGGCTCGCGGTCGTGTCCATGCCGCACCCACGGCGCTGGCGCTCGGCGATGCTGCGGGACCGCCGGCAGTCCGCCGCCGCCTCCTACATCTGGGGCTTCCAGCGGCCGTGGGTCCCCGAGCGGCAGCTCACCGCCGACGACGGCGCCCTGGTCGGCCGGCTGATCCGGGACTGGTCCGGGCCGCGGCTGCCGGAGGACAAGACGGTGGAGACGTACCAGCGGGCCATGTGCATCCCGTCCACCGCGCACTGCTCGATCGAACCGTACCGCTGGCTGGTGCGCTCGCTGGCCCGCCCGGACGGTATCCAGTTCAACCGCCGGATGAAGCGCCCGGTGCGCGTCCCGACGCTGCATCTGCACGGCTCCCTGGACCCGGTGGCCCGCACCCGCAGCGCGGCCGGCTCCGGCGAGTACGTCGAAGCCCCTTACCGCTGGCGGCTGTTCGACGGGCTCGGGCACTTCCCGCACGAGGAGGACCCGGTCGCGTTCTCCACCGAACTGATCAACTGGCTGAAGGACCCCGAGCCCGATCGGTGACCGTGCCGATGCGCCCGGTATCCGGATCTGCACACCTGTTCTACGAACGGCCACATGCCCCGCGCATACGCCAATTGAGGGCCGTGCGCGAGGTTATCGACCTTGGGGCAGGGGCAGACGTCGGGGTATGGGCTGGACGCACGACTACAGTGACGCACCCCGAAACCGCCGTACGACAGGCGGTCTGAACTCCCATCGAGGAGCCGCCCCGCAGCTGCCGGGCACGGACCTCAGGGTGGGGATTCCGCACATCCTGCGCCGCCGGGCCCGTTGGGTGTCGGTCCGTCTGCGCCACACCCGCGGCTGATCCCTCACAGGGCGCAGCTGTCGGTCCCGACCTGCTGATTCGCGGTGCGGCCCCGGGTGATGTCCGCCCGGATCTCGTCGGCCGTGAGGGCGTATCCGGTGTCGGCGTCGTCCAGTGACTTCGCGAAGACGACCCCGTACACCTTGCCCTGGGGGGTGAGCAGGGGGCCGCCGGAGTTGCCCTGGCGGACGGTCGCGTACAGCGAGTAGACGCCACGGCGGACGGTGCCGCGGTGGTAGATGTCCGGGCCGTTGGCGGTGATACGGCCGCGCACCCGGGCGGCACGGACGTCGTACGGCCCGTTCTCCGGGAACCCGGCGACGATCGCGCTGTCGCTGGTCTCGGCGTTCGCGGCGGAGAACTTCAGGGCCCTCGCCGGGAGGTCCGGCACGTCCAGGACGGCGATGTCGCGCTGCCAGTCGTAAAGCACGACTTTGGCGTCGTACCTGCGGCCCTCGCCGCCGATCTGGACGGTGGGCTCGTCGACGCCGCCGACCACGTGCGCGTTGGTCATGACCCGGCGGTCGGCGAAGACGAAGCCGGTGCCCTCCAGGATCTTGCCGCAGCTCTGCGCGGTGCCCGTGACCTTGACGATGGACTGTCTGGCGGTGGTGGCCACCGTGCTGTTCGCGAGGGCGGGGTCGGGCGGTGAGACATCGGTGATCGGCTCGTTGGCGAAGGGGCTGAACACCTGCGGGAAGCCGTTCTGCGCGAGGACCTTGGAGAAGTCCGCGAACCAGGTGTCGGCCTGGTTGGGCAGTGCTCTGGAGACCCCGAGGAGCACCTTGGAGTTGCGGACCTCCTTGCCGAGCGTCGGCAGCGTGGTGCCCGCGAGGGCGGAGCCGATCAGCCAGGCGACCAGCAGCATCGCCAGCACGTTGACCAGTGCGCCGCCGGTGGCGTCCAGGGCGCGGGCCGGGGACCAGGTGATGTACCGGCGCAGCTTGTTGCCCAGATGCGTGGTCAGGGCCTGGCCGACGGAGGCGCAGACGATGACGACGACCACGGCGACCACCGCGGCGGTCGTGCCCACCTCGGCGTTGTCGCTCACCGCGTCCCAGATGACCGGGAGGGCGTAGACGGCGACGAGTCCGCCGCCCAGGAAGCCGATCACCGACAGGATGCCGACGACGAATCCCTGGCGGTAGCCGACGATCGCGAACCACACGGCGGCGACCAGCAACAGGATGTCCAGCACATTCACGGTGGACACCCTGTCATGACCGCCAGTCGAGCGGGACCAGCTTCTCGCGGTCCCAGGAGCGCTCCCATCCCGCGTAGTGCAGCAAGCGGTCGATCACCCCGGCCGTGAACCCCCACACCAAGGTCGATTCGACCAGAAATGCCGGGCCTCGGTGGCCGCTGGGGTGCACGGCGGTGGCCCGGTTGGCCGGATTCGTGAGATCCGCCACGGGGACCCTGAAGACCCTCGCCGTCTCGTTCGGATCCACCACCCCCACCGGGCTCGGCTCGCGCCACCAGCCCAGCACCGGGGTGACCACGAAGTGGCTCACCGGGATGTACAGCCTGGGCAGCACCCCGAACAGCTGCACACCGGCCGGATCGAGCCCGGTCTCCTCCTCGGCCTCGCGGAGAGCGGCCCGCAGCGGCCCGTCGGCCTTCGGGTCGCCGTCCTCGGGGTCGAGGGCGCCACCGGGGAACGAGGGCTGCCCGGCATGCGAGCGCAGCGAGCCGGCCCGCTCCATCAGCAGCAGCTCGGGCCCCTGCTCGCCCTCGCCGAACAGGATCAGCACGGCCGACTGCCGTCCCGCGCCGTTCTCCGGCGGCAGGAAACGGCTCAGCTGGACCGGCTGCACCGTCTCGGCGGCCCGCACCACCGGGTCCAGCCACTCCGGCAGACCTTCCTTGCTGAGCGCCACACCCGCGCGTGGAGCCCCGGTGTGCGCCTTGCCGCTGTGTGTCATGGCATCCCCCGTCCTGCCCTGCTGCCCCGGCCTGCCCGTTCCAACGCCCGAAGACTCCTTGATCGTTCCGTTCCTCGCCCCTCAGAAGGTCCCTAGGTCATGTCCCTGATACGGCGCCCAGCGGCGGCGCCGGCCTGCCGCCCGCGTCCAGATACGCCTGCGGGGGCTTGAGGCGCTGGCCGGGGAAGCCGCCCTTCTCGTACTTGAGCAGCTTCTTCGCCTTCTCCGGGTCGGTCTCACCCTCGCCGTAGGCCGGGCAGAGCGGTGCGATGGGGCAGACCCCGCAGGCGGGCTTGCGGGCGTGGCACATCCGGCGGCCGTGCCAGATCACATGGTGCGAGAGGTCGGTCCAGTCGCTCTTGGGGAACAGCGCGCCGACGGCCGCCTCGATCTTGTCGGGCTCGGTCTCCGCGGTCCACCGCCAGCGGCGGACGAGGCGCTGGAAGTGCGTGTCCACGGTGATGCCGGGGCGCCCGAAGGCGTTGCCCAGCACGACGAAGGCGGTCTTGCGGCCGACGCCGGGCAGCTTGACGAGGTCCTCGAGCCGCCCCGGGACCTCACCGCCGAACTGCTCCACAAGGCCCTTGGAGAGCCCTATCACCGACTTGGTCTTGGCCCGGAAGAAACCGCACGGCCGGAGGATCTCCTCGACCTCCTCCGGGTTGGCCCCGGCCAGGTCCTCGGGGGTGGGGTACTTCGCGAAGAGCGTCGGGGTGGTCTGGTTGACGCGCAGGTCGGTGGTCTGGGCGGAGAGCACCGTGGCGACCAGGAGCTGGAAGGGGTTCTCGAAGTCCAGCTCGGGGTGGGCGTACGGATACACCTCGGCGAGCTCGCGGTCGATCCGGCGGGCGCGGCGGACCAGAGCGGTGTGCGACTCGGGCTTCCCGGGCATCTGCGGCCTCTCGGCGGCGGCCTGCTCGGCCACGGCCGTCTTGGACGCGGCGCGCTTGGCAGCGGGTCGCTTCGGGGCCGTCTGCCCGGCCGCGGTCTTCGCCGGTGCCGCCTTCTTCGTTACGGCCTTCTTCGTTACGGCCTTCTTCGCTACGGCCTTCTCCTGCGCCGTCTTCTTCACAGCGGCCCTCTTCACGGCTTTTGCCGCTTTTGTCGCCTTTTTCGGTTCCCCGGGGGCAGCATCGGACCCCTGTTCGCCCACGGCGGAATCACGACGTACAACCACCCGCCCAGCCCCCTTGGCCTGTGCTCTACCGGCGATTTGGACACCCGGCCAGCCTAAAGCCCGGCACCGACATCCGCCCCGGACCCGGAAGATCAGCCCCCGATTGGACCCCTGCCGCTTACCTCGGGACACCTGTGCGGCATCCTTGTGACAGATCACACTGTTTGAATCGCCCGGCAAGACGGGGAACACGGTCCCCTGGTACCAAGGGGGAGCAAGATCCCCTGAGCAGGTCTACAAGGAGAGAACTCGTGGACGACGTTCTGCGGCGCAACCCGCTCTTCGCGGCGCTCGATGACGAGCAGTCCGCGGAGCTGCGTGCCTCCATGAGTGAGGTGACCCTCGCGCGTGGCGACTCCCTGTTCCACGAGGGCGACCCGGGCGACCGGCTCTACGTCGTCACCGAGGGCAAGGTCAAACTCCACCGCACCTCCCCCGACGGCCGCGAGAACATGCTCGCCGTCGTCGGTCCCGGTGAGCTGATCGGCGAGCTGTCGCTGTTCGACCCGGGCCCGCGTACGGCGACGGCGACCGCGCTGACCGAGGTCAAGCTGCTGGGCCTGGGCCACGGCGACCTCCAGCCCTGGCTGAACGCCCGCCCGGAGGTGGCCACCGCCCTGCTGCGCGCCGTCGCCCGCCGGCTGCGCAAGACCAACGACGCCATGTCCGACCTGGTCTTCTCCGACGTCCCGGGCCGGGTAGCGCGCGCCCTGCTGGACCTCTCGCGCCGCTTCGGTGTGCAGTCCGAGGAGGGCATCCACGTCGTCCACGACCTCACCCAGGAGGAGCTGGCCCAGCTGGTCGGCGCATCCCGCGAGACCGTGAACAAGGCGCTGGCGGACTTCGCCCAGCGCGGCTGGCTGCGCCTGGAGGCACGGGCCGTGATCCTGCTGGACGTCGAGCGTCTGGCAAAGCGCTCCCGGTAGTCGTCATCGTTCGGGGGGCCGGGCTGATACGTGATTGCTGATGCCTGAAACGGTCCCGTCCCGAGGCCTCGACCCCCTGGGCTTCATCGAGCGCGAGGGCTCGCACGCGCGCGTGCCGCACGTTTTCCGCCCCGTCGTCGCCGCCGCCCGCGACCGGCTCCTGGACGTCTTCGGCGCACGGCTGGACAGCGCCTACCTCTACGGATCGGTCCCGCGCGGCACCGCGCGCGTGGGGCACAGCGACCTGGATCTGGTGGCCGTCCTGCGGGAGGAGCCGACCGGCGCCGACCGGGACGCGGCCCGTGCTCTCGGCGAGGCCGTCGACAAGGAGTTCCCGGAGATCGACGGGGTCGGGACCCTGCTCTACTCCCGCGCGCGGGTGCTCAGCGAACTGGAGCGGTACGACATCGGCTGGTTCGTGGCCTGCCAGTGCACCCCGCTGCTCGGCGAGGACCTCGCGGAGTTCCTGCCCCGCTACCGCCCCGACTCCCTGCTCGCCCGCGAGACCAACGGCGACCTCGCCCGCTTGCTGCCACGCTGGCGCGACCGGATAGCCTCCGCGGACGATACCGAGGAGGCCCTGCGGCCCCTGGTGCGCTTCATGTCACGCCATCTCGTGCGCACCGGCTTCACCCTCGTCATGCCCCGCTGGAACGGCTGGACGAGCGATCTGCGGGAGATGGCCGAGGCGTTCGCCGGTTACTACCCCGAGCGGGCCGAACAGCTGCGCCGTGCGGCCGGGTTGGGATACGAGCCGGTCGGCGACCGCGCGGCCCTGCGGTCGTACGTCGACGACCTCGGCCCGTGGCTCGCGGACGAGTACGCGCGCGTGCACGGCGTGAAAGCCCCCAGACCCCAGGGCTGGGACTAGGCCTCGAAAAGAGGGTGGCTGGGTCCAGGTCCCCGGCTTGAGCGCTGGGACTAGATCAGGCCGTGCTCACCGAGATAGTCCAGCTGCGCCCGGACCGACAGCTCCGCGGCCGGCCACAGGGAGCGGTCCACGTCCGCGTAGACGTGGGCGACGACCTCGGCCGGGCTGCGGTGGCCGTTCTCGACGGCCGTCTCGACCTGGGCGAGCCGGTGGGCCCGGTGGGCCAGATAGAACTCGACGACGCCCTGGGCGTCGTCCAGGACGGGTCCGTGGCCCGGCAGGACCGTGTGGACGCCGTCGTCGACCGTCAGGGAGCGCAGCCGTCGTAGCGAGTCCAGGTAGTCGCCCAGACGGCCGTCCGGGTGGGCCACGACCGTCGTGCCGCGACCGAGGACGGTGTCGCCGGTCAGGACCGCGCGGTCGGCCGGGAGGTGGAAGCTGAGGGAGTCGGCGGTGTGGCCTGGGGTGGGCACGACCCGGAGCTCCAGGCCGCCGGTCGTGATCACGTCGCCTGCCGCCAGTCCCTCGTCGCCCAGGCGCAGCGCCGGGTCGAGGGCACGCACGCGCGTGCGGGTCAGCTCGGCGAAGCGGACGGCGCCCTCGGCGTGGTCCGGGTGGCCGTGGGTCAGCAGGGTGAGCGCTATGCGTTTGCCGGCCTTCTCGGCCGTGTCGACGACGTTGTGGAGGTGGCCGTCGTCCAGCGGGCCGGGGTCGATCACCACGGCCAGGTCGGAGTCGGGCTCGGCGACGATCCAGGTGTTGGTGCCGTCCAGGGTCATCACGGAGGCGTTGGGCGCCAGCACGTTCACGGCCCGCGCGGTGGCGGGGCCCGAGAGAACCCCGCCGCGCGGCTGGCCGGGCAGGGCTGCTGCGTTCGTCATGCGGGGCCTCCTGCGCTGGATCCCGGGGCGGGTTCCGCGGTGGGCGCGGTCGGTATGTGCTTGGTGAACTCGTCGTGCCCCGGCCAGGCCAGGACGATCTCGCCGCCCTCCAGGCGGGCGCGGGCCAGCACCGGGGTCATGTCCCGCGCGGGCGCCGCCGCGAGCGTCTCGGCGGCCGTGGCGTACGGCGTCAGCTGACGCAGGGTCGCGATCGTGGGCGGCATCATCAGCAGCTCGCCCTTGTCGTATCCGGCGGCCGCCTCGGCCGGGCGGATCCACACCGTGCGGTCGGCCTCGGTGGAGGCGTTCCGGGTGCGCTGGCCCTCCGGGAGGGCGGCGACGAAGAACCAGGTGTCGTAGCGGCGGGTCTCGAACTCCGGGGTGATCCAGCGCGTCCAGGCGCCCAGCAGGTCCGAGCGCAGCACCAGGCCGCGCCGGTCCAGGAACTGGGCGAAGGACAGGTCACGGGTGACCAGGGCCGCGCGGTCGGCCTCCCAGTCGTCCCCGGTGGTGTCCCCCACCACGGCGTCGGCGGCCGGGCCCGCGAGCAGGACGCCGGCCTCCTCGTACGTCTCCCGCACGGCGGCGCAGACGATCGCCTGGGCGCCCGCCTCGTCGACGCCGAGCCGCTCGGCCCACCACGCGCGCGTGGGGCCCGCCCAGCGGACCTGGTGGTCGTCGTCCCGCGGGTCGACACCGCCGCCGGGATACGCGTACGCGCCTCCGGCGAAGGCCATGGAGGCGCGTCTGCGCAGCATGTGGACGACCGGGCCGCCAGGGGTGTCCTTCAGGAGCAGGACGGTCGCCGCGCGCTTCGGGGACACCGGTACGAGGGTGCCCTCCGCATGCGCGCGGATGCGGTCCGGCCACTCCGGGGGATACCACTGTCCATCGGCCATTACCGGAGGCTATCCCGTGGGGAGCGAATGTTCGAGAGGGGCTCCGGGGCACCCGGATGCGCCACGGCGGCGACCGGATGCGGTGACCGCGGCGACCGGCCGGACGCGGGGACAGCGGCGACCGGCCGGACGCGGTGACAGCGGCGACCGGCCGGACGCGGTGACCGCAGCGACCGGCCGAATGCGGTGACCGCAGCGACCGGCCGGATGCGGTTACGGCAGCAGCCGAACGCCGCAACAGCAGCCGGATGCGGTTACGGCAGCAGCTCGACCTGGACCTCGACCTCGACCGGTGCGTCCAGCGGCAGCACCGCGACACCCACCGCGCTGCGCGCGTGCACGCCCTTGTCGCCGAGGACCTCGCCGAGCAGCTCGCTGGCGCCGTTGATGACGCCGGGCTGGCCGGTGAAGTCGGCGGCGGAGGCGACGAAGCCGACGACCTTCACCACACGCGCGACGCGGTCCAGGTCACCGGCGACGGACTTCACGGCGGCCAGGGCGTTCAGCGCGCAGGTGCGGGCCAGTTCCTTGGCCTCCTCCGCGGTGACCTCGGCGCCGACCTTGCCGGTGACCGGAAGCTTGCCGTCCACCATCGGCAGCTGGCCGGAGGTGTAGACGTACGCACCCGACTGCACGGCCGGCTGGTAGGCGGCGAGCGGTGGGACGACCGCCGGCAGTGAGAGACCGAGTTCGGCCAGCTTGGCCTCGACGGCGCTCATCACGGCTTCTCCCGCTTCAGGTAGGCCACGAGCTGTTCGGGGTTGTTGGGCCCGGGCACGACCTGGACGAGCTCCCAGCCGTCCTCGCCCCAGGTGTCCAGAATCTGCTTCGTGGCATGGACGAGCAGCGGCACGGTTGCGTATTCCCACTTGGTCATGGGGCCGACTGTATCCGCTGTGACGGACGGGACACGTGGCCGACCGCCGGGCCGGTGACGGCCGACCGCCACCGGATTTCACGGCCGACCGCACGCACGGTTATCCACAGCCTCCCGCGTGAGTGTCCGGCCGACTGGTTAGTCTCGAAGATGTGAGCAGGCTCCAGGTCGTCAGCGGCAAGGGCGGGACCGGAAAGACGACGGTCGCCGCCGCACTCGCGCTGGCCCTCGCGACCGAGGGGAAGCGGACGCTTCTCGTGGAGGTCGAGGGTCGGCAGGGCATCGCCCAGCTCTTCGAGACGGAGGCGTTGCCCTACGAAGAGAGGAAGATCGCGGTGGCGCCGGGGGGCGGTGAGGTCTACGCGCTGGCCATCGATCCCGAACTGGCCCTTCTGGACTACCTCCAGATGTTCTACAAGCTCGGCGGGGCCGGCCGGGCCCTTAAAAAGCTCGGCGCGATCGACTTCGCCACCACCGTCGCGCCGGGCCTCAGAGACGTCCTCCTGACCGGCAAGGCGTGCGAGGCGGTGCGCAGGAAGGACAAGGCCGGCCGGTTCATCTACGACTACGTGGTCATGGACGCCCCGCCGACCGGCCGCATCACCCGCTTCCTGAACGTGAACGACGAGGTGGCCGGGCTCGCCAAGATCGGCCCGATACACAATCAGGCCCAGGCCGTGATGCGGGTGCTGAAGTCCACGGAGACGGCCGTGCACCTGGTGACCCTCCTGGAGGAGATGCCGGTCCAGGAGACCGCCGACGGCATCGCCGAACTGCGCGCGGCGCGACTGCCGGTGGGCCGGGTCATCGTGAACATGGTCCGGCCGGAGGTGTTGGACGCCGCCGACCTGGAACTCGTACGGACGGTGCCCCGCACCGCCGTGGCGCAGGCGCTGTCGGCCGCGGGTCTGGGCGGGGCTCGGCGCGGCGGGAAGGCCGAGCAGCTGGTGGACCCGCTGCTCGCACAGGCCGCCGAGTACGCCGAGCGGTACGCGCTGGAGCACGAGCAGCGTGCGGTCCTCGCCGAGCTGGACCTGCCGCGGCACGAACTGCCGCTGCTCGCCGAGGGGATGGACCTGGCGGGCCTGTACGAACTCGCCACCGAGCTGCGGAAACAGGGGATGTCATGACTTCGGACCCGGACTCGGACCCGGCTCAGGACGGCACGCGCCGGCTGGCCCATGCGCCCACGCTGGACGTCGACTCGCTACTGGACGACCCGAACACGCGGATCGTGGTGTGCTGCGGCTCGGGCGGGGTCGGGAAGACGACCACCGCGGCGGCGTTGGGGCTGCGAGCGGCCGAGCGCGGCCGCAAGGTGGTCGTGCTCACCATCGACCCGGCCAAGCGGCTGGCGCAGTCCATGGGCATCGACTCGCTCGACAACGTGCCGCGGAAGGTGAAGGGCACCGAGGACCGTGGACGGCCGTCGCGCGGCGATTCAGCCGAGGCCGAGACCGAGGGTGGGCCCGAGGGTGGGGCCGAGGGTGGGGCCGAGGGTGGGGGGCGACAGGCCGGCGGCGACAGCACCGAGGACGGTGGACGACGGGCCGGCGGCGAACTGCACGCCATGATGCTCGACATGAAGCGCACCTTCGACGAGGTCGTCGAGGCGCACGCGGACGCCGAGCGGGCGGCCGCCATCCTGGCCAACCCCTTCTACCAGTCCCTCTCGGCGGGCTTCGCGGGCACGCAGGAGTACATGGCGATGGAGAAGCTGGGCCAGCTCCGGGCCCGGGACGAGTGGGACCTGATCGTCGTCGACACCCCGCCCTCCCGCTCCGCCCTGGACTTCCTGGACGCGCCGAAGC
Source organism: Streptomyces sp. NPDC111744 (assembly GCF_055634995.1). Lineage (NCBI taxonomy): Bacteria > Bacillati > Actinomycetota > Actinomycetes > Kitasatosporales > Streptomycetaceae > Streptomyces > Streptomyces sp. NPDC111744. The sequence continues at coordinate 117,447 of NZ_JBVKCG010000018.1, read as the reverse complement.
GGCTGGGCTCCTTCCTGGACGGCAAGCTGATCCGCCTGCTCACCGCTCCGGCGAAGCTGGGCGGCCGCGCGGGCATGGCCTTCCTGAACGTCGGTATGTCGATGATGACCGGCACACTCGGCAAGCTGCTCGGCGGGCAGCTGCTGAAGGACGTACAGACGTTCGTGGCCGCGATGGACACGACGTTCGGTGGGTTCCGTACGCGCGCGGACGCGACGTACAAGCTGCTTCAGGCGCCCGGTACGGCGTTCCTGGTGGTGGCGGCTCCGGAGCGGGACGCGCTGCGCGAGGCCGCCTACTTCGTGGAGCGGCTGGCCGCGGAGGACATGCCGCTGGTCGGTCTGGTCCTCAACCGCGTACACGGCAGCGGTGCCGACCGGCTGTCCGCCGAGCGTGCGCTCGCCGCCGCGGAAAACCTCGAGGTCGCGGAAAACCCTGAGGTCGCGGAAAATCTTGAGGAGCCCCGCATTGTGGATCAGGGTGGCGGGAAAGCTGGACTTCGTAACTCTCCCGACACGTACGGCAGTTCTGAATCATCCGCGTCCGAGTCCGACGGCTCCCCCTCGTCCGGACTCGACGGGACGACGACGCCCCAGGCACCCCACGCATCCCGGGCAGACGAATCCCCCTCGTCCCAGCCCGGGCCCGACGCGTCCGAGCCCGACTCCTCCGACGCCCCGGACCGCACCGTCGACCAGCTCACCGCAGGCCTGCTGACGCTGCACGCCGAGCGCATGCAGCTGCTCTCCCGCGAGCAGCGCACACGTGACCGCTTCACCGCGCGCCACCCCGAAGTGGCCGTGGTGGAAGTGGCCGCGCTGCCCGGCGATGTGCACGACCTCGCGGGACTGCGGGACATCGGCGACCGGCTCGCGGCCGGCCGACCGGAGCTGCCGTAGCCGTATACCGCAGAGTCTCCGGAGGGCATATGCCCTCGGCGGGTTCGGCGGGTGGTTCAGTCGGCGGTGCGGCGGGTGATTCAGCTCACCGCCGCATAGTTCTCGTACACCTCGTCGCTGTCGAGGGGGACGATGCCGGTCCCCCGCTCGTACTCCGAGCGCGCAGTCTCCAGGAGCCTGCGCCAGGAGGTCACGGTGGGCCGCCTGCGCAGCAGTGCGCGGCGCTCCCGCTCGGTCATTCCTCCCCACACGCCGAACTCGACGCGATTGTCCAGCGCGTCGGCCAGGCATTCCGTGCGTACCGGACACCCGGTGCACACCGCCTTGGCCCTGTTCTGCGCTGCTCCCTGAACGAACAGTTCATCCGGATCGGTAGTGCGACAGGCAGCCTGCGCACTCCAGTCGGTTACCCAGCCCATACCGGCGCCGTCCTCTCCCGAATCGAGGCTCCCCCACGGCGGCAGCGGCATATTCACCGCCGCCAGTTGAGGACGTTACGGAAGGTGGGCACAGCGCAACACCCCCTTCGGGCCCAATCTTGAATGGCCCGAACGGACTATGGGTAAGCGGCAGATCACCCGCGGGAGTGAGCTGACGACATGCGTGATCATCCCGGCAAACCGGGACAGCCGTGGCGCGTCACAACGGACGCCGGATGACACACGAGGCGGATTCGGACACGCCATCAACACATCACCCGAAAAAAAGTGGGCAGGTTCCGGAACGATTCGGGGTCGCCGGACGTATTGATACGTGGCCGCGCTGCTGTGACAGTTGAGAGCAGCTTAGGCCAAGGCCTGCACGCGTGTCCGGCGAATGGCAAGGTAGACCGTTCATGTCGTCGTGCCGCCGGCGAGGCGCTGCCATGCCGTCAGGCGGACCGGGCCGCAGTGCCCCTGTGCCGATCGGGCCGCAGTGCCCCCCGTGTTCTGGTCGCGCCGCCCTCTATGTCACGATCCGGCACTCGAACATCCCGAGAGCCCCCCGCTCACCCGGAATGCTCATCCCTACGGATTAGGCTGCCCCCATGCCAAAGAAGCGCTCGGGCGGTGGTCTGTCGACCACACAGCAGGCCGCCAAGTTCCTCGGTGTCAGTGTGCTCGCGGGAGCCGTGATGGCGGGCATCGCACTGCCCGCGGCCGGCGCCCTGGGCCTCGCGGCCAAGGGTTCGGTCCAGGGCTTCGACGACATCCCGGCCAACCTGAAGAGCCCGCAGCTCAGCCAGCGGACCACGATCCTCGACAGCAAGGGCAACCAGATCGCCCAGGTCTACTCCCGTGACCGCACGGTGGTGGACCTCAAGGACATCTCGCCTTACATGCAGAAGGCGATCGTCGCGATCGAGGACTCTCGCTACTACCAGCACGGCGCGGTGGACCTGAAGGGCATCCTGCGCGCGCTGAACAAGAACGCGGTGAGCGGCGGGGTCGCCCAGGGCGCCTCCACACTCACCCAGCAGCTGGTGAAGAACTACTTCATCGAGGAGGCCGGCGACGACCCCACCAAGGTCGCCCAGGCCACCCAGCAGACCCTCGGCCGCAAGGTCAAGGAGCTGAAGTACGCGATCCAGCTGGAGGAGAAGCTCGGCAAGAAGAAGATCCTCGAGAACTACCTGAACATCACCTTCTTCGGCGAGCAGGCCTACGGCATCGAGGCCGCCTCCCAGCGCTACTTCTCCCAGCACGCCAAGGACCTCAACCTCCAGCAGTCGGCCCTCCTGGCCGGCATCGTGCAGTCGCCCAGCCGCTACGACCCGGTCAACGACGAGGCCGAGGCCACCAAGCGGCGCAACGTCGTGCTTGAGCGCATGGCCCAACTCGGCGACATCTCCCAGGCGGAGGCCGACAAGGCCAAGGAAGCACCGCTCGGCCTGCATGTCACCCAGCCCAAGAACGGCTGCATCACCGCCACCAAGGGCGCCGGGTTCTTCTGCAAGTACGTCGAGAACGTCTTCCTCACCGACCCGACCTTCGGCAAGACGCGCGAGGCGCGCGCCAAGCTCTGGAACCAGGGCGGCCTGACCATCCGTACCACCCTGGACCCGCAAGCCCAGGACTCGGTGCAGACGTCGATCAAGGACCACGTCTACAAGGCCGACTCGGTCGCCGCGGCCGCCACCCTCGTGGAGCCCGGCACCGGCAAGATCCTGGCAATGGGCCAGTCGAAGCCGTACGGATACAACAAGAACGAGACCGAGTACAACTTCTCGGTCGACCGGGACTACGGCGGCTCCAACTACGGCTTCCCGACGGGTTCGACGTTCAAGCCGTTCGTGGCCGCGGCCGCCATCGAGGGCGGCAAGCCGGCGACGCAGGAGTACTCGGCGCCGTACAAGATGAACTACCCGAGCCCCGTCCAGCAGTGCGACGGCAAGCAGTGGGTCAACACGGACAACGAGCAGGTCGAGAACGAGAACGAGTCCGAGGTCGGGCCGTACCAGATGAAGAAGGCGATGGCGAAGTCCATCAACACCTACTTCGTCCAGCTGATCTCCGACATCGGCCTGTGCCCGGTGGTCAAGATGACCGACGCGCTCCACGTCCACCAGGGCGACGGCTCGAAGCTCCCGCAGACCCCGTCCATCGCCCTCGGCGCGATCGGCCTCTCCCCGCTGACCATGGCGAGCGCGTACGCCACCTTCGCCGACCGCGGCATGTACTGCACGCCGGTCGCCATCGAGTCGATCACCCAGAAGGTCGGCAACGAGCAGAAGTCCCTGGCCGTGCCCAAGTCGACCTGCTCCCGGGCGATGAGCGAGAAGACCGCCGACACCATCAACACCCTGCTGCGCGGCGTGGTCGACTCCGGTACCGGTCAGGAGGCCGGCCTGGACAACCGGGAGAGCGCCGGCAAGACGGGTACGACGGACGCGCGCAAGAACGCCTGGTTCGTCGGCTACACGCCCAACCTCGCGGGCGCGGTCTGGGTCGGCAGCGCCAAGCAGAACATCGAGATGACCAACATCACCATCGGCGGCGTCTACCACAGCGAGGTCTTCGGCGCCGACACGCCCGGCCCGATCTGGAAGGACGCCATGACCGGCGCCCTTGAGGGCAAGCAGGCCGAGTCCTTCAACCTCGTCGACATCCCGAACGAGGACAACAAGGGCAACGGAAACGGGAACGGGAACGGGAACGGGAACGGGAACGGCGGTGGAGACAACACGGGCGGCCTGATCGGCGGTCTCATCGGAGGCCCGACGACGGACGGCGGCACGGGCAACGGCGGCACCACGAACGGCGCGACCACCGCCGGCACCACCACCCCGACCCCGACGTTCTCCTTCCCCGACGGCTTCATCCAGGGCAACGGGAACGGCGGGAACAACGGGAACGGAGGAGGCAGGGGCTGACCTCCCTCCTGCTTCTTACTGGTACGACGGCGGGGCCGCACCTCGGTGAAAGAGGTGCGGCCCCGCCGTCGTACCGCCCGAAGCCTCCGGTGCTTCGGGTGCTTCCGGCGCGTCGGGTGCTTCCGGTACTTCCGGTGCTTCGGGTGCTTCGGGTGCTTCGGGTGTCAGCCCTGGAGCCGCTTCTTCACCGCGGCGGCGACGCGGCCGCCCTCGGCCAGTCCGGCTACCTTCGGGTTCACGATCTTCATCACGGCGCCCATGGCCCGCGGCCCCTCGGCGCCCGCCGCCTTCGCCTCCTCGACGGCCGCGGCGACGATTCCGTCCAGCTCCTCGTCGCCGAGCTGCCTGGGCAGGTACTCGTCGAGGAGCTCGCCCTCCGCCTTCTCCCGCTCGGCGCTCTCGGTGCGGCCGCCCTGCGCGAAGGCCTCGGCCGCCTCCCGGCGCTTCTTCGCCTCTTTGGCGATCACCTTGAGCACCTCGTCGTCGGAGAGCTCGCGCTTCTCCTTGCCCGCGACCTCCTCCTTGGTGATCGCGGCGAGCGTCAGCCGGAGCGTCGAGGAGCGGAGCTCGTCACGCGCCTTGATCGCGGAGTTGAGGTCGTCGTGCAGTTTCGACTTGAGCGTGGTGGTCATGGTTCCGATTGTCGCAGGTGCCACCTGCGGGCCGCCCGCCGTTTTACCCGCCCCTGTTGTCGGCGGCCGGTCATCGGTCCCGCCGCGCGTCTGACACGATGGTCGTATGCGCGCTCGATACGGAGTACCCCTGGGAATCGCGGCGTTCGGCGCCGCCGGTGTGTTGTACGCGGCCGGCTTCGAGGTCCGTTCGTTCCGCCTGCGCCGGGTGACGGTCCCGGTCCTCCCGCCGGGGATGCGCCCGCTGCGCGTGCTCCAGGTCTCCGACATCCACATGGTGAGCGGCCAGCGCAAGAAGCAGCGCTGGCTGCAGTCGCTGGCGGGCCTGCGCCCCGACTTCGTGATCAACACGGGCGACAACCTGTCCGACCCGGAGGGCGTCCCGGAGGTGCTGGACGCTCTCGGTCCCCTGCTGGACTTCCCCGGCGCGTACGTCTTCGGCTCCAACGACTACTACGGCCCCAAGCTCCGCAACCCCGCCCGCTACTTGCTGGAGAAGACGAGCGGCAAGCACGGCCTGAACGGCAACGCGCCGGCGGTCGGCGCGATCCACAACCCGTGGGAGGACCTGCGGGACGCCTTCGACGGGGCGGGCTGGCTGAACCTGACGAACACGCGGGGTGTCCTGAAGGTCGAGGGCATCTCGGTGGAGCTGACGGGACTGGACGACCCGCACATCAAGCGGGACCGCTACGTGCAGGTGGCGGGCGGCCCGTCCAGTACGGCGGACTTCTCGATGGGCGTGGTCCACGCCCCGTATCTGCGCGTCCTGGACGCCTTCACGGCCGACGGCTACCCCCTGGTCCTGGCCGGCCACACCCACGGCGGCCAGCTCTGCATCCCCTTCTACGGCGCCCTGGTCACCAACTGCGACCTGGACACCGACCGCGTGAAGGGCCTCTCGCGGCACACGGCGGAGGGCCGTACGTCGTACCTCCACGTCTCGGCGGGCTGCGGCACGAACCGCTACACCCCCGTCCGCTTCGCATGCCCGCCGGAGGCGACGCTGCTGACGTTGGTGGGCCGGGAGTAACCCACCCAGCGTAGGACAACATGCCGCTTACGCCCTTTTCTTCCTATGTTGAGGGCATGACGGCTCCGATACCCCGGGAGATCCCGGACCTCCCCGCGGTCCCGGGCACGCCCGTACTGCTGCCCGGACACGTTCCGGCGACGGCGGTGGTGGCCCCCGCCCGCCGCCCCCTGACCGCGGTGTTCCGCCTGGTGACGGCCGCACTGGCGTCGGCGGGCGTGGCCCTGGAACTGCTGCTGGGCAGCCCGGGCCAGATCCTGAGCTACTTCGGCATACAGGCCGCGATACTCCTGACGCTGGTCAGCCTGGCCTCGGCCCGCCGCGCCTGGCAGGCGTCCCGCCCGCTGTCCTCGTCCCTGACAGGCGCGGCGCTTCTCTACATCGTGATCTCGGCCTTGGTCTACCACCTGCTGCTGGGCCACACCGATCCCCCCTTCTCCATGACGGGGGCGACACACCCGCCAGTGGCCTGGCACCCCCAGTGGCTGGCCCTGCAGCTCCTCTATACGGCGGCACCCGCGGCCGCCCTCGTGGACTGGCTCCTCCTCACACCCCCCGGCCGCCTCCACCTCCGCCAGACGGCGGGCTGGATGCTCTACCCCCTGGCCTACCTGGTGTTCTCCCTGACCCGAGCGGAGCTGCTCCTCCCCGGCACACCGGCCCGCTACCTCTACCCCTTCCTGGACGCCGAGCAGCACGGCTACCGCGGCACCCTCGCCAACGCCCTCCTCCTGGGCCTCGCCTTCTACACCCTGGCGGTCCTCCTGGTAGCCCTGGACCACACCCGTCCGAACCCGGTCGGCCGCCGCCCATAAACCGGATTTCGTCTCCAGCCACCAGTGGGCTAAAGTAAACGACGTCGCCGCGACAAGCAGGACAGCAGCGACGCCGGGGTGTAGCGCAGCTTGGCAGCGCGCTTCGTTCGGGACGAAGAGGTCGTGGGTTCAAATCCCGCCACCCCGACAGCCGAAACAGCAGATCAGCCACCTACTCACGTGAGTAGGTGGCTGACTTGTTTGGGGCTGCGTGTCTAACTGCGTGACTATCGATTCCCGAGTGTCTACGACCGCTGCGGATCAGCGCCGAAGATCCCGTCCATGACCACCGCGCCAGTCTGGAGCACGGGCCGGATCTGCTTCCGATAGACCTCCTCGGTCACGGCCGTACCCGAATGGCCGACAAGCCGGGAGATCTCCTCCAGCGGGACGCCCCGGTCGGAGAGCAGGGCCACGTCCCCTGTGAGGGTCTGTACGGTGAGTGGTGTAACTCCCGAGCTGAAAGCGACAGTTGATGACTGACGTGACCGAGTGACATCGAGGCCGGGGAGGCCGCTGTGGGTGCGACGGGCACCGTGGATGACGGGCTGGTCGCCGAGCTGGTGGCCCGGGCCCAGGCCGGTGGGATGAAACTCACCGGGGAGGGTGGCCTGCTGCAGCAGCTGGCCAAGCGGGTGCTGGAATCCGCGCTGGAGGGCGAGCTCACTGATCATCTGGGGCACGAGCCCGGCGAGCGGGCCGAGGGCGGTCGGGAGAACTACCGCAACGGGCACCGGTCCAAGACGGTGATCACCGAGTCGGGGCCGGTCGAGATCGCGGTGCCGCGGGACAGGGCCGGGTCGTTCGAGCCGCAGCTGGTCAGGAAGCGTCAGCGGCGTCTGGGCGGGGTGGACGAGATGGTCCTGTCGCTGTCGGCGAAAGGGCTGACGCATGGGGAGATCTCCGCACATCTCGCCGAGGTGTATGGCACGGAGATCTCCAAGTCCACGATCTCCACGATCACCGACAGCGTGCCCCTCGTTTCACCCGTTGCCGAGAGCTTCAGCTCCGGGCTGGAATGTTCGCCAAGGCTCGTCATGCTGGCGACGTAGATTGAGCAGTGCCCATACTCCCCGGCCAGGCGACCGTCAAGCGAGCCACTGATGTCTGACACCGGCGGCTGACACCAACAGCCGCGAACACGGTCGGATTCCGGCGTACTCCAGCGGCCGGCGTCGAGCCGCTTTCCCGTCGAAGTGCAGGGTGCGGAAGGCACCGTGATCGACCTGATAAGGATGAGGCCACCAGGTTCAAATCCTGTCAGCCGCACTGAAGCCACGGCCAGGGCCGGCCCCGTGACGGCAGTCGCCCTGGGGCCGGTCGTGGCCGGGACGGCTCAGCCCAGGTAGAAGTCCTTGCGGGCGGCCACGAACGCCTCGATCGACTGGGCGGGAACGCCCGTCACGCGCTCGACATCGTCGGCCGTACGGTCGTAACGGTTGTCCCGGTGCAGCTGGGCCATGGTGGCGACGTGCTGTTGAAGGTGCGGTGGCATCCCCAGCTTCGGGAGCTGGGCCTCCCACCGCTCCAGCGGCAGGTCCACGTAGGACACCGGACGTCCCAGCGCCGAAGAGAATTCTGCGGCCAGCTCCGTCATGTCGACCGAGTGCGGTCCGGTCAGCTCGTAGACCTGTCCGATATGCGGAGCCGGGTCGCGCAGCACGGTCGCGATGACCCGGGCGACGTCGTCCACGGCGACGGGAGAGGTGCGTCCGGTGCCGAACGGCAGGGCGATCGTGCCGCTCTCCTGGATCGAACGCGCGGCCATCGTGGTGAACAGGGGGGTGTCCAGGAACGCTGTCGGCCGGATGTGCACCACGGGCAGGCCCGACCAATTGAAGACCTGCTCGGCCAGCCAGTGCAGGCGCTGTTGGTGCGACTCCTCGGTACTGGTGGCGGTCATCTGTGACACCGTCATCTGCGACAGGTCGATCAGGGCCTCCAGGTTCCCGTACTCCTTAGCAACGGAGGCCACCACAGTCGCCGCCAGCAAGTGGTCCGGCGACACGCGCATCGCGAAGTACATTCGCGTCACGCCCTGCAACGCGACCGCTACCGTCTCGGGCCGTGTCAGGTCGCCGATGACGACCTCCGCACCGAGTGCCCGCAGCTCAGCCGAGCGCTCGTCCTCGCGGCGGACCATGAAACGCACCGGCACATCCTGATCCCGCATTTGTTCGAAGACCGCGCGGCCCACGCCGCCGGCACCGGGGATGAGAACAAGGTTGTCGGCAATCATCAGTCGACCTCTCTCGGAGTAGTGGAATAACTGGGTTGAGGTGTGGTCAGAGCCTCAGTGGAGCTGTCGGCGAGCGTCCGCAGCGCGGTCTCGATGACGGGGTATCCGCGGCGGCGGCACTGCGGGCATGTCCCGCCGGGCGGTCGCCTCTGGTGTGTCGCGGGACGGCGCGTGATCACCCGTGGGCTCAGACGGTCTGGCGCCGGGACTTCTCACCGCCGGCGGCCACTGCGGCGCCTCTGCCCGGCAGGAAGAGCAGCACGACGGCCGCGCCGACCAGGGCGACGGCCGCCGACCCCATGGCGGTGATGTGCATGGCGTGGATGAAGGCGTCGTGCGCGGGCCGTACGAGCGCCCTGCCGGCCGGCCCCAGCTGCTCCGCGACGGTAAGGGTCGCCTGGACGGATTCTCCCGCGGCGTGCCGGTCGGAGACGGGCAGTACGCCCAGGTGGCCGTCGATGCCGTTGCGGTATGTGGTGGACAGCAGCGAACCCAGCACTGCGACCCCCATGGCTCCACCGACCTGCCGGAAGGTGTTGTTGACCGCGGACCCCGAGCCGGCCTTCTCCCGCGGCAGCGACGACATGATCATGACGGTGGCGGGCGGCATCACATGGGCCATTCCCGTGCCCATCAGGAAGAACAGCACTTCCAGGACCCAGATCGGAGTGTCCTGGCCGAGCAGTAGGAAGCCAGCGAAGCCCACGGCGGTCAAGGCGAGGCCCGCGGCGCACACGGCGCGGGCACCGAAGCGGTTGACGACCAGCCGGGCCCGCGGGGCGAAGAACATCTGGGAGGCGGCCAGCGGCAGCACGAGCAGACCGGACTGCAGGACGCTGTAGCCCCGAACGCTCTGGTTGTAGAAGACGGAGAAGAACGTGACGCCCATGAGGGCGAAGAAGACCAGGCCGATGGCAGCGACGGAGGCGGAGAACCGCCGGTTGCGGAAGTAGGCGACATCAAGGGCCGGATGGTCGCTGCGGGCCTCGTACACCACGAAACCGGCGAGGACCGCCAGGCCGCCCAGGATCGTCACCCACGCTTCGGGCCGGGTGAAGTCGCCCAGCTCGCCGCCCTTGATGATGCCGTAGACCAGCACCGCCAGACCGACGATCGACAGCAGCACGCCGACCGGGTCAAGCCTGCCGGGCCTGGGGTCCTTGGAGTCGGGGACGATCGCCACCATCGCGGCCATCGCGGCGGCCACGATCGGCACATTGACCAGGAAGACCGAGCCCCACCAGAAGTGCTCCAACAGGACGCCGCCCGCGATGGGGCCGGCGGCTATGGCGAAACCGACCACACCGGTCCAGATGCCGATGGCCTTGGGCTGCTCCTCGGGCTCGAAGACGTTCATGATGATCGCGAGGGTGGCGGGCAGGATGAAGGCGCCGCCGAAGCCCATCACGGCGCGGAAGGTGATGAGCTGCCCGGAGGAGCCCGACAGCGAGGACAGCACGGATCCCGCGCCGAATACCAGCATGCCGAAGAGCAGCACTTTCTTGCGGCCGAGGCGGTCACCGAGCAGCCCAGCGGTGAAGAGCAGTCCGGCGAAGACCAGCGTGTAGGAGTTGACCGCCCACTCCAGCTGGCTCTGGGTGGAGCCGAGTCCGGTGGGCGCGGGCTGGGCGACGGTCTTCATCGCCACGTTGAGGATCGAGTTGTCCAGCATCACCACCAGGAGGCTGCAGGCAAGCACGGTCAAGATGACCCAGCGTCGGCGGTGGACCACCTCGGAAACCCTCCGTCGCTGGGCAGGCAACGTGGACGCCGCGGAAGTCGAGGAATCGGTGGGTGGTGATGCCACAGGGGGCCTCCAGTGCTGTCGCTGATTCTGCGATGGCGAGGCGGAGACCGTAGGTCTCGGATGGCCGGAGGAGGCGCAAGGCCCCACTTGATCCACCGGGAGATCTCACCAAACACAAATAGATGTCATCGCTAATCTAAATAAGGCTTACGATAGATGGCAAGCGACATCCATTCGAGGAGAGTGATTCCATGGGCCGTGTGTCCCAGGCGCAGGCACAGGTGAACCGGCAGCGTGTCGTAGCCACCGCCTCCCGCATGTTCCGCGAGAAAGGCACTGCGGTCAGCGTCGCCGACCTGATGAAGGCCGCCGGGCTCACCCATGGCGGGTTCTACAAGCGGTTCGCCTCCAAGGAGGACTTGGTCGATGAGGCCATCGCCCACGCTTTCGCCGAGCAGGCGGCACACTCGGCGGTGGCACTCGAGGAGCACGCTGCGGAGCGAGAGGCCGCCCGCCGGACGCTGATCGAGGACTACCTCTCGGTCTGGCACCGCGATCACGCCGGGGACGGCTGCCCCGTCTCCGGATTCGCCGCTGACCTCGGGCGCGAGCCCGACCAAGCCGCCCGCGCACGCCACGCCTACATCAATGGAGTACGGAACCGCGCCGCCCGGCTGGCCACCGGGGACAACGACGGCATGGCCCAGCTGTGCACCATGGTCGGTGCCCTCGTCCTCGCCCGCGCCACCCGGGGCAACCCGATCTCCGAAGAACTGCTGCAGGCCGCACGCACGGCTCTCACCGAGAGTGGCACCGGGCGGTCCGAACCACAGCAACGCACGGACTGACCGAGAGCCAGCCGACGTCTACCTCGCGAAACCGACGCCGACATCCTCGGCAAGAGCGCGGACCCCGACGTCACCGGCGACGGCTGCTGCACCAGCCGGCCCACCCGGGCGACAGCGGCGGCAAGGGGCTGTAGCTGCGGCTGAACAGCAGCTCTCCGCAGATGCGGTGATGGTTGCAGTACAGCAGCGAAGCACGGCAACCACCCCGACCGCAGCTAACTACCAGCGGCCCCCGGCCCCATGACCAGCCTCCTGGACTGCAATAGCTGCGTGGCGGATACGTCGGGGCTCGTTTGGAGATCGCTTGGGAGAAATCTGGGAGAAGATCTTGGTCGGGTTCTCCCGGAGCAGTCTCCGGTGCCGCACGAAGAGCGGCGCTCACGCGCCCTCGGACCTGCGCGTTCGCGAATCCAGGGCTCGTAGCCGACCAGGAACACCCGTGCGGGCCACCCCAACGGTCGTTAGGAACACCGCACATGGCAGGTCAACGCTCAACGCCTCCCCACGACTGTCGTGCAGTACGTACAGGACAGCTTGTTCGGTGAGTGATGTGTTCACCGCGAGAGTCGCTAGGAAGGCGTGAGTGGCAGGTCGTCCGTGTAAGCGTTGACCGGTTGGGGGACCTGCTCGGCGCGTCGCACGTCGAGAGCTGCGGCCGCGGACCTTGTGCCGAGTCTGCCCTGGGGACGCCAGGTTCCGGTGACGGCTACCCAGGTGTTCGCGGGGAGGGCGTCGGTGCCGTACATCCGGACCTTGACCGACTGGGCGTCCGCGGCGCAGCAGGTGAAGATGATCCGGGTCAGGTACCAGCCGCCGCCCTGGCCGGCCGGGGTGACGAAGCCGGTCATCCGGACGGTACGGCCCTTGATGCTCAGCTCCCGGTCCTGCTGGACCCGGGCGGTGAATTCGCTGAGCGTCATGGGCAGGGGCGAGGCCCCGGCGGGCAGTCCAGGGCCGCGCCCGTCAGGGCGAGCAGCAGCAGGAGTACGCCGGACGCGATCAGCAGCGGGTGCAGGCCCTCTTTGACGTAGCGCAGGTAGAGGTCGGTGAAGAGGGCGGCGTGCAGCAGACCCAGGCCGGTCAGGGCCAGCAGCACGACTTGGACCGGGCGCTTCACAGCAGTGCGCCTCCGATCAGGACGCTGGTGGCCACGGCCACGACCGTGGTCGCGGTGGAGAAGCGGAACGCGAACGCCCGGCCGAAGGTGCCGGCCTGGAGGGCGATCAGTTTCAGGTCGACCATCGGGCCCACCACCAGGAAGGCCAGCCGGGCGATGGGCGAGAAGCCGCTGAGGGAGGCAGCGACGAAGGCGTCGGCCTCCGAGCAGACCGCGAGCAGCACGGCGAGCGCCGTCAGGAAGAGGACGGACAGCCAGGGTGAGCCGGAGAAGGTGTCGAGGACGGTACGTGGCACGGTCACGTTGAAGGTGGCCGCCGCCATCGCACCGAGCACCAGGAAGCCGCCCGCGTGCAGGAAGTCGTGCTGGAAGCCACGGCGGAACTCCGTCCAGCGGTGGTGACCCGGCTGGTGGCCGGTGTGGCGGACGGTGGGCCGCAGCCACTCCTCCCGCCCCAGCCAGAGCCACAGCCAGCCCATGGCGGCGGCGGTGGCGAGCGAGGCGAGCAGGCGGGCCACGACCATGGCTGGGCTGCCGGGAAAGGCGACCGCCGTGGCGGTGAGCACGACGGGGTTGATCGCGGGCGCCGAAAGGAGGAAGGCGAAGGCCGCGGCCGGGGTGACGCCACGGCGGATCAGGCTGTTCGCGACGGGGACCGAGGCGCACTCGCAGCCCGGCAGGACGACCCCGGCGGCACCGGCCACCGGGACGGCGAGCGCCGGGCGTCTGGGCAGGATCCTGGTGAACAGGTCCGCTGACACAAAGGCGTTGATCGCCCCGGACAGGACCGTGCCGAGCAGGAGGAACGGCAGCGCCTGGACGGTGATGGCCAGAAAGACGGTGCGCCAGGCCGAGACAGCGGGGCTGTTCAGCCACTGGGTGCCGGCGAGCACGAGGGTGAACGCCACGGCGACCATGACAACGCCTACGGCCCACGGCCACGGGACGGTACGTCGCCCGGGTAGCGCGGCGGGCGCGGTCGCCACTCCGCCCCTCACATCGAGAATTTCATCCGCTTTTGGCATTTTTACTCCGGATGTCGGATGTCGAGGCCGAAGATAGCGAGGAAGCCGCCCCGCACGGCGCCCACACGCCGCCGCAGATGAATGATGAGAATCCGAACTAACCGTCTCTTCAGGGATCCGCCCTCCGGGCGGCGGCAGCGGTCCTCGGCAGCGGTCCTCTTCTGCGTCAGCCTCGCCGTAGCGCGGCGGCCGCGCTCGCCGGTGGGGCTGCATCTGTGGCTCATGAGGGAACACGCCGACGGTTCGACGACGGCCGGCATCTCGGAGTGTCCGTCAGGGCGGTGTTCCGGCCGAGCCGGGGGGGGGCCGATGCCGACGGCATTGAGCCGGCGAGCGGGCGTCGAGCGGGCGTGCTGCGTGACCACGCCCGGGATCCAGCCGAGCCGTGCTGTCCGGTGACGCCCTGATCCCGGCTTAAATGGCGGACGCGCCCGCCGTTCCCGAATTCAGCGGACGGCGGCCAGGACGTGGCTGGGGCCCACCTGCCAGACGGCTCCGACATGCTCGAATCCGGCATCGCGCAAGAGGGTGACATGACCGGACAGGGTCAGGTCGTTGCCCTCGCACCGGGGGCGTCCGTCGTCGCCGCTGCGGGAGACGAGCGGGGCCAGTTCCGGGTCGGTGGCTGCGCTCGACCACCAGGATTCCCAGTCCTCGCCGGGGGATGCGGCGGTGCGTTCCGTTCGGCGGCGTCCGATGTCGCTCGCGAGCTCGGACACCTTCGTCGAGTCCGGGCTGATGTGGTCGCCGTTGATCAGGATGCCGCCGGGGCGCAGCAGCCCGGCGAGGTCCCGGTAGACGTACCGCAGGGTTTCCGTCCCGAGGTAGTGCAGGGCCGTGGTCGAAACCACCGCGTCCGCGGGACGATCCAGGGCGAGGGCGTCGAGCCAGCCCGGCTCGCCGATCAGGGTTCTGACGTAGCGCAGGCTGCTGCCGTAGTGGGCGCTGCCGAGCTCCAGGAGGAGCGGGTCCGCGTCGATGGCGAGCACTTCGGCGGTCGGCAGGCGGGTGGCGAGCCGCGCCGCCAGGCAGCCGGGGCCGCTTCCCAGGTCGAGGACGAGTGGAGTGGGGCGGTCGGTTGTCACATGTTCGACCAGGTCCGCGATGACGTCGAATCGTTCCTCACGGTCGACCGCGTACAGCTGCTGCTGGCGTTCCCAGCGCTCCACCCATCGCGCCGCCGTCGTTGTGCTCACGCCCATGCCGGTCGTACCGCCTCCGTCTCCGGAACTCGACTCTGCTAATGGAAATCATTGCAGAGTGGCGAGGGCGGTGAGCAGTTCTTGCATCTCTTCAGGGGTGTTGTGAACGTGCAGGCTCACCCGCACCGAGCCGTCCTCCGCGTCACGGCCTGCCTGGCAGTGGCCGTCGGTCCGCACCATGAACCCGTGGCTGAAGAGGATGAAGCCGAGATCCTGGGAGCTGATCTCGCGGTGCCGGAAGGTGACGAGGCTGCGGCGCCGCTGGACCTCGGACCCGGCCGCGAGGCTCTGACGGCAGCCGAGGACCTCGTAGGCGTCCATCCGGTCCAGACCGTCGGTCAGCAGGGAGGTCAGCGCCACGGTCCAGCGTTCGATCCGCTCGGTGCCGGCGACGTCCAGCCAGTCGAGTGCCGCCGCCAGCCCGGCGACACCGACCGTGTTGGGGGTGCCGCTCCACCCGCCGGGCCGGAAGTCCGGTCCCCGCCGGCCACGGGACCAGACGGCGCCGGAACCGGGCAGCGCCATCATCTTGTGGCCGGAGAACACCACGAAGTCGACGTCGAGTTCGGCCACCGAGACCGGCAGGTGCCCGATGCTCTGCGCGGCGTCCAGGCAGATCGGCACCTCGGTCCCGACCACCTGCCGTATCCGGTGCACGTTCATGTCGACGCCGTAGACGTGGTGCACATGGGTGGTGGCGACGAAGCGGGTGCGGGGGCCGACGAGCGCGGCGAGGGCCCGTGGGTCGTAGTCGCCGGAGCACGCCTGGTACGGCAGCTGCCGTACCCGGATGTGCACGCCCTGGCGGCCCAGCAGTTCTCGCGCCTCCAGCCACGGCGACAGGTTCGCCTGATGGTCGGCGAACGGGACGACGATCTCGTCCCCGTCCGCGAGGAGGGCCGGCAGCCAGTCCCGGGCGACCGTGCGCAGCCCTTCCGTGGTCCCGCTGGTGAAGTGGACCGACGACCGCTCCGGGTCCGGGTCGCCCAGGAACTCCTTGATCCGCTCCCGGGTGTTCTCCACCAGTGCCGTCGTGGTGTTGGCCCAGGGATAGGAGCCCCGGCCCGCGTTGGCGTTGGACGTGGTCAGGTAGGTCTGTACGGCATCCAGGACCTGCTGCGGTTTCTGGGCGGTGGCCGCGTTGTCCAGGTAGGCCAGGTGCGGGTGCTTGACGATGATCGGGAACTCGGCGCGCAGCGGTCGCTGCCACGCGGCCAGTGCCGCCAGTTCCGCGGCGGGATCAGCCATGTCAGTCACGCACCAGCGGCGCGCCCGCGTCCCGCCAGGCGATGATGCCGCCGGCCAGGCTGCGTACGTCGGGGTGGCCCATGCGGGTGAGCAGGGCCGCGTACCGGGCGGACTTCTCGCCGACCGGGCAGGCGAGCAGTACGGGCTGTCGTTTGCTGAACGGCAGCCCGCCGCGTACGAGTTCGTCGAAGAGCTCGTCGACGATGTTCATGGAGCCGTCGATGTGGAGTGCCGCGTACGCGAAGGGGCCACGCAGGTCGACCACGAGCGGGTGCTGCTCGGCGATCCACTTCTGGGCGTCCTCGACGTCGATGACCGTCGCCGTGCGGATCTCGGTGTCGGTCAGTGTGGCGGGCGAGTTCCTCGCCGGGGGACGGCCCAGCAGGTCCGGGCGGCGCTGCCGTACATAACCGAGGTAGCTCTCCACCCGGTCGCAGACGATGAACACCGCTGACCTGCGCTGCGTCAACTCGGCGTCGAGCGGCCGGAGATGGCGGACGGCGCCGTGGTAGGCCGCACCGCCGGTGGGTCCCGCGAGCAGGCCGCAGCGGCGGAGCAGGGTCAGCATGCCGTCGATGGCCTCGTCGGCGCTCACCGCTTCCAGCGTGTCGTAGGTGGCCGGGTCGAAGATGCCGACCTCCTGTACTTCGTCGAGGGTGCGGATGCCGGGGATGAAGTCCGCCTTCTGCCCGACCAGTCCGACGACGCGCACCGCCGGGTCGTGCGCACGCAGGGCACGGGCCACGCCGGTCGACGACCCGGCCGTGCCCACGCAGGCGATGAACCAGTCGGGGGACCGGCCGTCCAGGTCCGCGATGATCTCCGGGCCGGTCCCGGTGGCGTGCGCCTCGGTGTTGAGGACGTTGAAGTACTGGTCCGTGTGCAGGTGGGCGCTGCCGGGACGGTTCAGCTGCTGGTGGAAGAGCGTCAGCGGGTCGTCGGTGTCGGTCGGGTCGAGGCACTCGGTCTGTCCGGGCAGTTCCTCGATCTCGGCGCCGAGCAGCAGGAGCAGCTCCTTGATCTCGGGGATACGCATCCGGTTGGTCACGCTCTTGAACGGCAGTCCGTGCAGGCCGGCGATGAGGGCCAGGGCCTTGGCGGTGTTCCCGCTGGACAACTCCACGATCGTCTCACCGCGCTCCCTGGCCCCGGCAAGGTCCTGCCGGGTCATGTTCCACGCGGCCCGGTCCTTCAGCGAGCCGAAGGGGTTGAGCATCTCCAGCTTGGCGTAGAGGTCGATGTTGCGCAGGCCGTGCACGGCCGGGTCGATGCGGACCAGCGGTGTGTCGCCGATGGCGTCGGTGATGCTGTCGTACCTCATCCTTGCGGATCCCCCGTACGTGTGAGCGGCCAGTAGTGCTCGTCCAGGCACCAGTGCCAGCGACCGGCCTCCTGGCGGACGGCCACCTTCCTGGCGACGGGCTGCTGCTGTGCGTGTGTCGCGCCGAAGTCCATGCAGTAGCCCGCCGTGTTGGCGAAGGCGAGGAGATCGCCGGGGCGCGGCAGGCGGGGCAGGAAGACCGTTCGGCGGGTGATCAGATCCGCCTCCAGGCACAGGTTGCCCATGAGATGCACGCGCACCGGGCCCGCTGTGACGGGTGGGGGCACGTCGCGGAGCAGGACCACGGGATCCATGAGCACGCCGTGGTCTTCCAGACCGACGTCACCCGCGTTCATCGCGAGGCGCACCATCCACTCGCCCCTGTCCGTGGGCCGTACTTCCAGGACCTTGCCGAGGGTGAGCCCGCACTGGTCGGCCAGGGCCCGGCCGGGCTCGACGTAGAGGTCGTAGAGGCTCTCCAGGAGCAGGGTGCCCAGGGGGCGTTCCAGGCTCGGTGCCGGATGTGAGAGCAGTGCGTCGAGGTACGCGGCGCCGGTGACGGGCCGATGCGCCGGGTAGAGGGTCAGGGCGCCCCGGAGGGTGCCGTTCTCGACCCGGAGGCCGTAGCCGTGCCCGTCCCGGGTCAGGGGCGGGCGGCTGCCCATGACGGCGTGAGTGAGCTCGGTCGTGTAGCGCTCCCACTGGGCCGCGTGGGCCAGGTAGTTGACGCCGAAGCCACCGCCGACGTCGATCGCTCGCGGCTGGAATCCGTGGATCCGAAGCTCCTCCATGGCCCTCAGGCACCCTTCGAGGGCAGTTGCCTTCTCGTCCAGGCTCGTGGTGTCGAGGTGGTAGCCGACACCGATCGGCTCCAGCGCCTCCCGGTGACGGTCGAGGACGCCGACCAGGTCGTGCAGGGACTTCACGGACGTGCCGAAGCGGCTCCTGCGTGAGAGCCGTCTGGGGCCGGACGCATCGAACCCGGACAGGCGTAACAGGACGCGCAGACGCGGAAGTCCGTACTCGCGAACCAGGCCCGCCGCCTGTTCCAGCTCCTGAGGGCCGTCGACGTTGAGGCTCGCTCCGCTGCGCGCGGCGAGCCAGAGGAACTCCGGGTCCTTGGGGCCGGTCGCCATGATCCGGTCTCCCGTGAACCCGGACCCGAGCGCATGCTGCAGCTCGCTGAGCGATGCGGCATCGAGTGCCGCGTCCGTCGTGGTCAGCCGTCGTACGAGGGCACTGGAACGGTTCGCCTTGTGTGCGAAGAAGATCTGTCCGGCGAGCTGGTGGCGGTCGAAGACCGTACGGAACCGCCGCACGTTCTCGGCGATCTGGTCCGGCAGGATGATGTTGAGAGGCGATCCGAGCGCGTCCACGAGTGTGTGCAGAAGCGGTGCCGACTCCAGGAGTGCTGCTGTGCGCGCTGCCAGCCTCGGTTCAAGGTGCAACAGGTCGTCGTACAACGGGTCGTCGCTCATACCAGTTGTTCCTCCCCGCCGAGGAAAACGTACCGGTGTCGGCAAACGGTCATAACGACCGTAACCCTCGCCGGGCCTTCTGGGACCGGCCCGGTGGGGTAGCAGACGTTTCCCGACCGTTTCCCGACGCCCGGCGGCTGGATCGGGACGGTCGGAGGGGTCAGAGAGCGAGGCTCATCAGGATCTCGTCCCGGTCGTCGCCCGGGGCGATCCGCAGCGCACCGGGCCGTCGGCCGACTTCCACCCAGCCCAGCCTGCGGTGGAACTCCTCCAGGCCGACGCCGCCTCCGTCGCCACGACGCTCCAGGCCCTTGCCACACCGTCCCGCCTGCCGATCCGCACGACTCTGCGGCTGGGGCGGGGCAACCGCACACCCGGAACCAGAGGCGAGCCGGTGGTCCTGCGCGGCGCTGCCGTGCGGGTCGGCGGCCGCACGCTCTGGTCGCGAGTCGGCCAGGCACGTGCCGTGACGGTTCTCGACACCATGGTGTCGCAGCGGAGTTCGGCGTCCATTCCGATGAGCGGTGCCGTCTCGTCGAGGCGGCTCAGCTCCGGAACCCTTGCATCCGCCGCCGTTCGACGTAGGCGCAGCCTGTTCCTCGGACGGACGAACCCGAGGATCATGCGCGCGGCCTCGAACTCCGTGCTACCCCGGACGTCGCGGGACGCCTCGGCCAGTGCCAACTCCGCCGCGTCATCCGCCTGGAATGTATCGACGTCCACCCACGGTGCTACGAGACGGCCGGGACTGACCCATTCCTGCAGACCGGCGTCGTCGCCTCCGAGGAACCGGACATGAATCCGGCCAGACCCGCCAGGGCCGCCGACTCGAACGACCTCCACCTGACGAACCGAGTGTGTGACCGCCCCGGCTGGGGCCTGCCCGGGGTTTCCGTCATGATTGCCCCCGGTGCATCTGGCACACCTGGCCCCGAATTCAAAGGCCGACCACGCAAAACGCTCGGCTGGGAAATCCCAGCCGAGCGTCTGCGTAAACTGCTCGCGGTTACCTGCCGTGATCGCAGTCGGATCCGATGTCGGTGAACTGCCCACCTGGGCTGCCCTCGCCGTTGATCAGGTTTCCGCCCAGGCCGTTGAGGATGCCGACCTCGCCGAGAATGTCGATGTCCAGGTCGTGGGACCTGCACCCGCCGCCCTGCATACGTTCCGCAGCCTGGGCGTTGGCGGGGCTGATGGCCACGAAGCCGACACCGCTTATGAGGGCCGCCGCAACAGCAACCTTGCGAAAACTGTTCATTTCTCCTCCTTGGGCGAGAGAGCGCACTGCCAAAAGATCCACTCAGCGCTCATTTCGGAGGCTAGATCGACATCCCGCGCGGCGCTCTTCGGGGAAGCCATCCGGGGGTTCTGAGGCGGGTTCTGACGTCCAATCGGGCAACGTGATTTCTTCCGGCTGCTGACGGCTCTCCGCGGGTTCGCCCCGTGGTGTCGGTCCCGCGCCCTGGCAGCGGGAGACCGGTCCCGTCGCCGTGTGCCGTAGCCGGCGGGCGTCGATCTCGCGGCCGTCGGGCAAGGTGTGGCGGGGCGGACCGTCGTCGTGACGAGGCCGGCGCCGGCCAGTGCCCGCGCGCTCGCGGTGTTCGCCGGCTCGTGTCCCGCCCGTACCGTCCGCAGGCCCAGGTGGGTGTGGCCGAGGTGTACGGCGGCCCGGAACAGTTCCGTGCCGAGGCCGAGGCCACGCGTATGGGAGCGCCGTCGTCCACGCGTACGCCGATCAGTACCTCTGCCCGGTCGGGGTGGGGTTCGAAGGGCTCGCCAAGCAGGCGCCGGGCCACCGGGGACGCACGAAGGGCATCAGCGTCACCGGGACACAGCTGGAGCACGGCTTCGCGGAGGCGCGTGGCCGTCACGATGTCTCTGTCCCAACCGAGCCGGCGTTGTGCCTCGGGGTCCGGGGCGGCGCACGCCGCGGCGGCGATGTCCGGCGCGGTCTCCGGGGTGTGGAGCAGGAGGCGCTCCGTGCGCAGGGTGTGCCGCCGGGCCCAGCACGGACCGGGCAGGGGGAGTTCGGGCCTTGCCCGCCCGCGGCGCATCCGTGACCAGACCATGTTTCCCTCTGAAGCCCCGCCCCACGGCCGGTCCGGCCGCGCTCGACGATGCCGGAGTCCAGGTGGTGTCCGGGCAGAGAGAGGTCCTGCCGGGATCCCGCCCGGAGCGGTCGGAGGCAGGCGCTCTGGCCACTGTGACCGGTCAGGGGCACGATGCGTTCCAGAGGCCGAGCACTCTCGTCGTGGCACTCTCATCGTCTACAGGGAGCTTGTGTGGATCACATCCGCTACGACGTCGCGCCTTCCGTGCGTGCCGTCTACGGGCCCCAGGACCTCAGTTCCGCACCGGCGTTCGGGGGCGGGTTCATCAACTTCGGTCACTGGGAGGGGATTCCGCTCGACCGGCCGTTGACCGCCGAGGACCGGGTGCGCAGTCAGCGGAATCTCTAC
This sequence comes from Streptomyces sp. NPDC111744, assembly GCF_055634995.1. Classification (NCBI taxonomy): domain Bacteria; kingdom Bacillati; phylum Actinomycetota; class Actinomycetes; order Kitasatosporales; family Streptomycetaceae; genus Streptomyces; species Streptomyces sp. NPDC111744. Next base: position 96,032 of record NZ_JBVKCG010000018.1, on the reverse strand, counting down.
CGTCGGGTGCTGGGCACTCTCGACGGGGCGGACGCCCATGCCGTCGAGGTCGGCTGTGGGCTCGGGCTCGGTGCCGTACTCGCGCTGGACGAGTTCGGGTTCGCCTCCGTGACCGGCCTGGACATCCATCCCGAGCAGCTGGAGCGGGCCCGGCGGGCCAACGCCGAACTGCTCGCCCGCGCTCCGCAGCGGCTCCGCTTCACCCGCGGGGCGGCGGAGAGGATGCCGTTCGAGGAGGGCCGGTTCGAGCGTCTGTACTCCGTGGAGGCCGCCCAGCACTTCCGCGACCTGGCCGCGTTCGTCCGTGAGGCCGCGCGTGTGCTGCGGCCCGGCGGCCGGCTTGCCGTCAGCAGTTTCTTCCTGCCGGTCGGCGCCGAGGACGTGGGTGAGGAACTGGCCGCCCGGCTGAACAGCTTCGCGTCCGGCCTTGACATGGCCCACACGCTCATCTCCCTGCTCGACGCCCTGGACGCCGCCGGCCTGACCGACGTACGAGCCGAATCGATCGGTGATCATGTCTGGCCGGGGCTTGACCATTTCCTGTCCGGCATCGACCAGCCCGCGCAGTGGCCGCGAAATTTCTTGCCCGCCTACCGCGACGGGTTGCTGGACTACTACGTCGTCTCCGCACAGCGCCCGCTGCGGCGCGGCTGACGCGGGTGACGGCCGCCCGGGTGGCGCTGCCGTGTGTGCCGCGCGGCTATCCGGTCGTAGCCGAACCGATTTGCTGATCATCCTTGCGTGACGACCTACGACAGCTCGCGGTACGCCGCCGGCATCCCCCGCCGGACGGCACTCACCGCCCTGACCGTGGCCCTGAGCTGTCTGGTGGCGTGCCTGTCGGCCGCCGCGTCGCCCGCGGTCGCGCGCGGGGACGGTACGGCGTCGTCCCGGCCGTTGACCGGCGCCGAGGCCCGTGTGGCCGGCTATCTGCGGTCGATCCACGATGAACCGCGGCTGCTGCGGCGCTTCTTCGTGTGGCTGCCCAAAGGTGGTGACCTGCACAATCACCTCTTCGGTGCGGTCAGGACCGAGTATCTGATCGAGCTTGCCGGGGAGGACGGGCTGTGTGTGGAGACGGCGACGCTGACCGCCGTCCTACCGCCGTGCGGCCCCGGCACCCGCCCGGCCGCCGACGCCCGTACCGACCTCGGCTTCGGTGACACGATCATCCGTGCCTGGTCGATGCAGGACTTCCCGCCGGACCAGCTCGGTCACGATCACTTCTTCGCCACGTTCGACAAGTTCGGTCTGGTGGCCTCGCGGCACCCGGGCCAGGTGCTCGCCGAGGTCGCCGACACGGCCGCGGCGCAGCACCAGTTCTATCTGGAGACCATGGTCAACCCGGCCTCCGACGGCGCCGAGCGGCTCGCGGACGAGGTCGGCTGGGACCCCGACCTCGCCGCACTCCACGCCAGGCTCGTCGCCGGCGGCAGGCTCGACGGGCTCGTCGACGACGCGCGCGGGCAGACCGACGACGAGGACGCCGAGTTCCGTGCCACCGCCCGCTGCGGCACCGACAGTCCCCGCCCCGGCTGCCGGCTGACCGTGCGCCGGATCTACCAGGCCTTCCGCGGCGACTCCCCCGAACGGGTCTTCACCGAGCTGGCCCTCGGCATGCGCCTGGCCGAGCGCGATCCCCGCTTCGTCGCCGTCAACCTCGTCCAACCCGAGGACCGGGACAGCTCGCTCCGCGACTACAGCCTGCAGATGCACATGGTGAACTACCTGCGCACCCTGTATCCGAGGGCCCATGTGACCCTGCACGCGGGCGAGTTGTGGACCGGGCTCGTCAAGCCCGAGGACCTGAGGTTTCATATCGAGGGAGCCGTGCGCGTCGCGGGCGCCGACCGCATCGGGCACGGTGTCGACCTCGTCCACGAGGACGACTGGCAGCGCACGGCCCGTACGATGGCCGACCGCCAGATCGCCGTCGAGGTCCCCTTCACCAGCAACGCCCAGATCCTCGGCGTACGCGGCGCCGAGCACCCCTTCCCCGTCTACCGTCGCTACGGTGTGCCCGTCGTCCTGGCGACCGACGATCCAGGGGTCTCCCGCAGCGGCATCAGCGACGAGTACCGGTACGCCGCCGAGACGTACGGCCTGACGTATCCCGAGTTGAAGGACCTGGCCCGCGCCTCCCTGCAGTACGCCTTCCTCCCCGGCCGGAGTCTGTGGCGGGGCAACCCCGCGCGGGACGGCTACCGGCCCGTGGCCGACTGCGCCGGACAGCTTCCGGGCGGCGGGCAACCTCCGGGCACCGGACAGCTTCCGGGGGCCGAGCAGGTTCCCGGCGGTCGTCCGCCAGGCCCGGAGTGCCGTCGTCTGGTCGGTGCGAGCCCCAAGGCCGCCGTCCAGTGGCGTCAGGAGGTCGCCTTCGCGGCCTTCGAGAGCACCTTCTGAAGGGACGTGGAGAGCACCTTCGCCCCACGGGCACGACGGCTGACCATCGCGGCCCCCGTTCCTCCCACCCCCTGACTACTCTGCACGGGTGACCACCGAGCTGATCCTGCTGCCCCGAGTCGCCTGTCGTGGACGGGAGATCACCGCGCCCCGGCTGCGCGGACTGCTGGCGTTGCTCGCGGAGGATCTGCGCGGCGGATGCAGCACCGGTCGGCTGGTGGAGGGGCTGTGGGCGGAGGAGCTGCCCGAGCGGCCCGGCAAGGCCGTGCAGATTCTGGTGTCGCGGCTCAGGTCGCAGCTGGGTGCCGAGCTGATCGTGAGTACGCCGACGGGGTACCGGCTGGCGCTGGACGGGACGCAGGTCGACAGTTCCGCCCTGCTGTTGCACGAGGCGGGCAGTGCCGAGCGGGCGCGAGCCAGGGATCACGAAGGTGCCCTGGCCCAGGCCGAGGCCGGGCTGGCGCTCTGGGACGGGAGCGTGGGCGCCGGTGCGGGCGAGGACCTGCACGATCCGGTGGTGGCGCTGCGCGCCGAGCGGGTCCGGGCGCACCGCGCGCTGGTCCGGACCCGGGCGCTGGCGCTCGCCCGGCTGGGGCGGCCGGCCGAGGCCGCGGCGCCGCTGGCCGCGCTGGCCCGGAAGCTGCCGCGGGACGAGGAGGTGCTGGCGGAGCTGCTGCGCTGTGAGGCCGCGACCGCCGGGCGGGCCGCGGCGCTGACCCGGTACGACGCCTATCGCCGCAGGCTGCGGGACGAGCTGGGGTCCGATCCGGGGGCCGGACTCAGATCCGTGCACCAGGAGCTGGTGCGGGCGGACGTGCCGAGGGTCAGGCACGGGGTGCCGCACGAGCCGAATCCCCTGTTGGGGCGGGACGCGGATGTGGCCGCCGTGGGCGAGTTGCTGCGCACGTTCCGGGTGGTCAGCGTCGTCGGACCGGGCGGTCTCGGCAAGACCCGGCTCTCCCACGCGGTGAGCCGGGCGGCCGAGCAGCCCGTGGTGCATTTCGTCACCCTGGCCGGTGTCCTCGCCGACGACGACGTGGCCGGCGAGGTGGCCTCGGCCGTCGGTGCCGGGGAGGGCGGGCGATTCAGCGGGGGCGGGGACGCGGTGAGCGGCATCGTCGCCGCGCTGGGCACGGGACCCGCGCTGCTGGTGCTGGACAACTGCGAGCAGGTGATCGCCGGCGCCGCCGGTCTCGTCCAGGCTCTGGTCTCGCGGTCGAAGGAGCTGCGGGTCCTGGTCACCAGCCGGGCTCCGCTGGGGCTGACCTCGGAGTCCGTGTACGCCCTGCCGGAGCTGTCGCCGGCGACGTCGGTCGAGCTCTTCGGGCAGCGGGCGCGGGCCGCCCGGCCCGGTGTGGAACTGCCCGCCGACCAGGTGGCGGAGATCTGCCGGCATCTGGACGGGCTGCCGCTGGCCGTGGAGCTGGCCGCGGCCCGGGTGCGGGTGCTGTCCGTGGCCGACATCGCGCGCCGCTTGCAGGACCGTTTCACGCTGCTGCGCGGCGGCGCCCGGGACGCGCCCGAGCGGCATCGCACCCTGCGGGCGGTGGTCGAGTGGAGCTGGAACCTCCTGGAGGCCGACGGTCAGGCAGCCCTGCGCGCCCTGTCGGTGTTTCCCGGCGGCTTCACCGAGGAGGCGGCCGAGTGCCTGCTCGGGGAGAGCGGGGACACGCTGGCCCTGCTGGAGCAACTGGCCGGTCAGTCCCTGCTCAAGGTGGGCGACAGCCCTTCCGGGGTGCGTTTCCACATGCTGGAGACGCTGCGGGAGTTCGGTGCCGCCCGGCGCGCCGAGGCCGGCGAGGAGGAGACGGTGACCGACCGGTTCCTGCTCTGGGCCCGGGACTTCGGGCGCGCCCACCACGACGCGCTGTTCCGCCCCCACCCGCTGCCCGCGTGGTTCCGTATCCGCGCCGAGCAGGACAACCTCGTCATGGCCCTGCGGTACGCGCTGGCCCGCGCCGACGGGCCGGCCACCGCGGCGGTCACCGCCGTACTGGCCTCCCTGTGGGTCACCGACTCCAGCTACGCCCGGCTCGTCACCCTGTGCACCGAGACCGGCGGGCCGCTGTCCCGTTTCCGCCCCGGCGTCGACAGTCCCGAGGACGTGGAGACGGCCCGCAGTGCGGCGGCGATATGCACGGGCGCCCTCTTCGTGGGCCTCGGCCCGCACGCCGTACGGCAGCTCGTCACCCTGCGCCGGCTGCCGGCCGCCCCGCCGGACACGGTCGTGCGGGCGATGGCCCTCGTGCTGTGTGCCACGCCGGACATCCGCCCGCCGGAGTACGCGCGGCTCCATGAGTTCTGCACCTCCGACGCGCCCTTGCTGGCGGGCACGGCGTGGAGCGTCGCCAGTTACGTCTGGGAAGCCGCGCACGAGACGGAGCGGGCGCTCGAGTGTGCCCGCCGGGTGCCCGAGACGCTGGGGGCACTCGCCAACCCGGCCATGCAGTTGCTCAGCCACGGGCGGATCAGCGAACTGTGCATGCAGGCCGAACTGGGCGAGGAGGCGTACGACCATCTGCGGGCCGCGCTGCGGACGCTCGACGAGTTCGACGGCTGGCCGGACTCGATCGGCGTCCGCTGGGGGCTGGTGCTCGCCTGCCTCCAGCGCGGAGAGGTCGACGAGGCGGAGTACTGGCTGGAACTCGCGGCCCTGGACCAGCAGCCGGAGTCCGCCCGGATCTACGCTCCCGACCTGGTGGGCCGGGCGGAGATCGCGCTGGCCCGGGGACTGACCGAGGTCGGGCTCGGTCTGTGGCGCCGGGCGGTCGAGCGGATCCGGGAGGACAGTGTGCTGCTCGCGGGCGATCCGTTCGTGGATCCCTGGGCGCTGATGGTGCAGTCGGCCGCGCTGGCGGCGCATGCGCAGCACGGCCGGCTCGAGCCGGTGACCGCCCTGGCCGGGCAGCTGAGGGAACGGCTGCTCGGAATGCTGTCCGGCTCGTCCGGGAGCGGCTCTGCGGAGGAGGGCTCTTCGGCGGACAGGTCTCCGGTCGAACTGCCGGTGTGCGGCACCGCGTTGCTCGCTCTCGGCTTCGCCGGGCTGGCCGGGGGCGACCCCGGGGCCGTACGCCTGGTGGCGCTGGCGGAACGGATGACGGCGGTACGGGAGGTCCCCAGCCTCGCCCTGGCCCGCTCCCGGGAAGCGGCCGAGAACGCGGACCGGGCCGCGTACGCCGACGCGAGGTCGGAGTACGCGGCCCTGGGGCGGGATCAGCTGCGGGTCGCGGCCCTGCACGAGCTCACTGCCGGGGCTCGCGGCTGAACCGCGCCCTGGACCACAGGTAGCCCAGCACGGTCAGCGCCAGGCCCCAGGCCAGGGCCAGCACGGCGTTCTTCGTACCGATCGCGCTGCCCAGCAGCAGACCGCGCAGGGTCTCGATGAAGGGCGAGAACGGCTGGTACTCGGCGAACCAGCGGAACCAGCCCGGCATGGCGTCCACCGGCACGAACGCGCTGGACAGGAACGGCAGCATGACCAGCGGCGTCCCGATGTTGCTGGCCCCCTCGGGGTTGGGGCTCACCAGGCCGATACCGACCGCGATCCAGGTCAGCGCGAGGCTGACCAGGGCCATCAGCCCGACCGCCGCGATCCACTCCACCGGGGTCGCGTCGGGCCGGAAGCCGATGGCCAGTCCGATGCCCAGGACCACCACAAGGGCCATCATCGTCTGGATCACGCTGCCGATCACATGGCCGACCAGCACGGACGCGCGGGAGATCGCCATGGTGCGGAACCGGGCCATGATGCCCTCGGTCATGTCGGTGCACACGGACACCGCGGTGCCGAGCGAGGTCATGGCCACGGTCAGGAAGAGGATGCCGGGGACGAGGTAGGCGACGTAGTCGGACCGGTCCGCGTGACCGCCGGCGATGCCGGCACTCATCACGTTCCCGAAGACGTAGACGAAGAGGAGCAGCAGGATGACCGGGGTGAGCAGGAGGTTGAGGGTGAGGGAGGGGTAGCGGCGGGCGTGCAGGAGGTTGCGCCGCAGCATGGTGAGGTTGTCGCGGAACGCATAGCCGGCGGTGCTCATCGGACGGTCTCCTTGTCGGTGGCGGCTACGGGGTTGCCCGTCAGGGCGAAGAACACGTCGTCCAGGTCGGGGGTGTGCACGGAGAGCTCGTCGGCCTCGATGCCGGCGGCGTCGAGCCAGTCGAGGATGGCGCGCAGTTCGCGCTGGGTGCCGCCGCTGGGGATCTGCAGGGCGAGCGCCTCGTCGTCGCGGGTGGTCTCGCGCAGCGCGGTGGCCGCCTGCTCGTACGCCGTCGGGTCGGAGAACCGCAGCCGTACGTGGCCGCCGGGGACGAGCCGCTTGAGTTCCTCGGCGCTGCCCTCGGCGACGAGCTTGCCGCCGTTGAGCACCGCGATGCGGTCGGCGAGCTGGTCGGCCTCCTCCAGGTACTGGGTGGTGAGGAAGACGGTGGTCCCGCGGGAGACCAGCTCGCGGATGATCTGCCACATGGTGTGCCGGGAGCGCGGGTCCAGGCCGGTGGTCGGCTCGTCCAGGAAGATGATCCGCGGGCTGCCGACCAGGGTCATGGCGATGTCGAGGCGGCGCTTCATACCGCCGGAGTAGGTGGACGCGGGCTTCTGCGCGGCCTCGGTGAGGTCGAAGCGCGCCAGCAGTTCGGCGGTGACCCGCCGTCCCTCGCTCTTGGAGAGGTGGTGCAGGTCGGCCATGAGGAGCATGTTCTCCTCGCCGGTGATCAGACCGTCCACGGCGGAGAACTGTCCGGTGACCCCGATGGCGGCCCGGACCGCCTGGGCCTCGGCGGTGATGTCATGGCCGGCGATCAGGGCCTGGCCGGCGTCGGCGGAGATCAGGGTGGAGAGGATGTTGACCGCCGTGGTCTTGCCGGCGCCGTTCGGCCCGAGGAGGGAGAAGATCGTGCCGGCCGGTACCCGGATGTCGATGCCGTCGAGGACGGTCTTGTCCCCGTAGGTCTTGCGCAACCCGGTGGCCGCGATGGCGAGTTCGCTGTCTGTCGTCGTCATGCGGCAGAGCTTGCGGCCGCGGCGGTTCAGCACGGCTTCAGCCGGGTTTCAGCGTGGGGTGGGCGGTTTCAGCGGGCGGTTTCAGCGGACGGCCTCAGGGCACTGGAGCATACGGTTCGCGGTTCCATACTTTTCCCATAGGAATGGTGGTTAAGGTCCGCCCCGTGGATTCCACCGGCCCGATCGTCATCGCGGGAGCCCTGGTCGGCTTCGCCGTGGGTCTCACCGGCATGGGCGGCGGAGCCCTCATGACCCCGATCATGGTCATGGTGTTCGGGGTGAATCCGACGGCGGCCATCGGCAGCGACCTGGCCGCGTCCGTGTTCATGAAGCCGTTCGGCGCGCTGGTGCACCAGCGGGCGGGCACCGTGCGCTGGCTGCTGCCCACCGCGGTCCCGGCCGCCTTCGGCGGTGTCTTCCTGCTCCGCGCCCTCGGCGAAGGCGACGACCTGCAGCAACGCGTCAAGTACGTCGTCGGTACGGCGCTGATGCTCGCGGTCGTCGGCATGCTCACCCGGCTGTGGCTGGATCGCCGCCGCGCCGCCCCCGACGCCGAGGACGCCCATGTTCCGGTACGGCCGGTGGCGACGCTGCTCATCGGGCTGGTGGGCGGGGTGATCGTCGGGATGACGTCGGTCGGCTCGGGCTCCCTGATCATCGTGATGCTGATGCTGGCCCACCCGCGCCTCAAGGCGAACCATCTCGTCGGTACGGACCTGGTGCAGGCCATCCCCATGGTGGCCGCCGCGGCCCTGGGCCATCTGCTCGTCGGCGACGCCGACCTGGGTCTCGCCGCGACCCTCCTGATCGGCGCCATCCCCGGCGTGCTGCTCGGTTCCGCCATCTCAAGCCGGGTCGCCGGAGGCGCGGTGCGCTGGGCCCTGGTCGTCCTGCTGACCGGGTCGGGCCTGTCGATGCTGAAGGCGTCCTCCACCGTCATGGTGCTCGGCTGCGTGGGGATGGCGCTGCTCGGCGGGACCGTCAGCGTGCGCGACCGCCGTATCGCGCGCCCTCGGGCTGCGGGCGAGGCGGCGGCCGAGCCGGCGAGCGTCAGCAGCGGCTCGTAGGCGGTGACCGACTCCTCGGCGTCACCCACCCGCTTCCGTCTCTCTCCTCCGAGCCCAGGTCGCGGAGGTCGCCACCCGCGCGGGATCATGGCATGAGCCGGCCTTGAAGGAGCCCACATGCGACGGAACCGACTGCTCACCTCGGCCGCGGCGCTGTGCGCGGCCGTCTCGCTGGGTCTGGCCGTGCCCCACACCGCCACGGCCGCCACCGAGCACGACTGTTCCTACGTGTCGTCGGGCTTCCGGCCGACCCTCACGTACGGCGACTCCGGCGCGGCGGTCAGCCAGGCCCAGTGCCTCAGCAACGCATGGGGCGGCGAGCCGCCCCGACTCGCCCCGAACGGGGTCTACGACACCCTCATGCTGAAGAAGATCGAGTGGATCCAGGTCTGCCACGGCCTCCCGGAGAGCGGAGTGATCGAGGGCCGCACCTGGCAGGCGCTGTACCACCCGGCCCTGGACTGCTACGTCCCGTATCCGACCTGACGGCCACCGCCCCACCCTTGCCCAGACCTCGCCCTGCCGGACCCCTCCCACCCCGGCGACAGAGAAGCTGGCCCGCTTCTTCCGGTGAACCGTCAGTTGTTCCAGGTCTCGTCGTAAGGGTCGGCCGGCGTCGGGATCGGCTTGGCCTCGGTGACCTTGAGGAACGGGATCGGACCGCCGTTCACCGGATCCTTGGTCCGACGGGCGGTGTACGTGCCCGTCACCTGGAACCAGGCGTCCGGCTGGAGAACCGGGGGGATGCTGCCCGTCAGGGCGATCTTCACCGGCTGGGCGTCCGCCGCACAGCAGTTGAGGGCCATGCGGACCAGGTAGGGGGTGCCGGCGGTGTCCACGGCCACGAAGCCGGTGATGCGGACACTGTGGCCGTCGAGCGAGCGGCCGTGGTCGTACACCGCGCGGCCCGCGTAGTCGACCAGGTTGAGCGGGATCGGGTCCCCGGTCGGCAACTTCGTGTACCCGTACGGCTGTTGCAGGGCCGTGCCCGCGCGCATCGCGCTGTAGGAGCCGAGCGCGGGCGGGGCGATGAGGATCAGGGCCAGGAGGGGAAGGACCAGGAGCCAGGAGATACGGGGTTCGGGGTGGGCGTGGGCCGTAGCGGTGACGGGGGTACGACGGCGGCTGCGGCGCCACTCGTACCACGCCGTCGCCAGAGCCGACACGATCAGGACCGCGCCCGCCGCCAGCAGCAACGGGCGCAGGCCCGCCTTCACATAACGCAGATAGAGGTCGGTGGCGCCCGCGTGCAGCAGGGCCGCGCCGACCAGGAACATCACCGCCGCCTGTGCCTGCCGGTTCACAGCAGCACCGCCCCGGTCAGGACCGCGCCTGCGATCGCCGCGGCGAAGGTGGCCGGGGCGAAGCGCAGGGCGAAGCCGCGGCCGAAGGTGCCCGCCTGCATCGCGAAGAGTTTGAGGTCGATCATCGGGCCCACGATCAGGAACGCCAGCTTCGCGGTGAGGGAGAACTGGGTGAGGGACGCCGCCACGAACGCGTCCGCCTCCGAGCAGATGGAGAGCAGTACGGCCAGGATCGCCAGGGCGAGGATCGCGATCACCGGGTTGGCGGCGGCCGTGCGCAGCCACTCCGCCGGGGCCACCGCCTTCAGCGTCGCCGCCGCCATCGCGCCGAGGACCAGGAAGCCGCCGGCGTGCACGGTGTCGTGGCGGACCGAGTCCCAGAACGCCTCCGCCCTGGTCTCGCCCTGGTGGTGCGCGTGCGCCGGCGTGCGCAGCCAGTCGGTGCGGCCGAGGCGCTGCCACAGCCAGCCCATCCCGCACGCCACCAGCAGACTGCCGGCGAACCGGGCCAGCACCATCTCGGGATTGCGCGGGAACGCCACCGCCGTCGCCGTCAGCACGATCGGGTTGATCGCGGGGGCGGAGAGGAGGAAGGCGATGGCCGCGGCCGGGTTGACACCCCGGCGGACCAGGGCGCCGGCCACCGGGACGGACGCGCACTCACAGCCCGGGAGTACGGCACCGGCCAGGCCCGCGACCGGGACGGCGAGCGCGGCGCGGCCGGGCAGGGCGCGGGCGAAGAAGGACGGGGGCACGAAGACCGCGATCGCCGCCGAGAGAAGCACGCCGAGGACGAGGAAGGGGAGCGCCTGGACGACCACCGCCACGAACACCGTCATCCAGCTCTGCATCACCGGCTTCGACAGCGCGCCGCGCACCGGGCCCTGGAACACCACGACCAGGAGGAGGAGCAGGGTCAGGGCCAGGGGGGAGCTGAGATGCCAGCCTTCCTGGTCCGGGCGTCGGCCGCCGGTGCCGGGACGCTCGTCGTCGTGGGCGGCGGGCCCGGGCGGGGCGGCTTCTTCGGTGATGGCCACGGGGCGGGTACCTCCGGCACGTCGGTGCGTGGGCGCTTCGGGTCGGGTGCGGCTCGGGTGGTCTTGTGTCGGTGGTTCAGGAGCGGGCTTCGGCGGCTTCCGGTGTGTTCGGTGGTTTTCGGCCTTCCCGTTTACTACGGCCCGTCGCGGGCGGCTGTTCACTCCGTTGCTGGAACCGTGCGTCCCGTTGAGGCAGTCTTTCCCCTTGTGGCGAGCGTTCCGTATCAGGGTGGTGGCGCCCCGGCGCACATGGTGGTCTGCGGCGACGACGGGCTCGCGCACCGGCTGGCGGCCGAGTTGCGCGTGGTGTACGGCGAACAGGTCACCCTTGTCGTACCGCCGGACGTGCGGACCGCCAGGCCGCCGGTCGTCGGACGGGCCCGGGCCGCCTCGGCCGCGCTGCTCGACCGGGTGGTCAGCGCCGCCGTCGGGCGGGCCAACGGGAACGGCGCCAACGGCGGTCCCGGCCCGGTCAACAGTGAAGGCCCACGCGGGGAGCGGGTGCTGGAGGCCGTGGAGGCCACCGAGGCGGTGCTCGCCGAGGCGGGCGTGGAGCGGGCCGCCGCGCTCGCGCTCGTGTACGACGACGACGAGACCAACATCCGGGCCGCCCTCACCGCCCGCCGGCTGAACCCCCGGCTGCGGCTCGTGCTGCGGCTGTACAACCGGCGGTTGGGGCAGCACATCGAGGAACTCCTCGACCAGGCGGCCGCGTTGGCGGTCGGCGACACGGACGGCGGCGGGGGCGACACGTCCACGACCGTACTCTCCGACGCCGACACCGCCGCGCCCGCACTCGCCGCCACCGCGCTCGCCGGGACCGGCAAGGTCATCCAGACCGACGGGCTGGTGCTGCGGGCGGTGGACCTGCCGCCGGGTGCCCTCGCACGGCAGGACGCCGACCAGGGGCTGTGCACGCTGGCTTTGTTCTCGGCGAACAACAGCGGTCCCGAACTGCTCGAGGGCGCCGGGGAGCAGGGACCGCGGCTGCTGCCCGACGACGCGGAGGTACGGGCCGCGGGTGAGCGTGGCGTGATGGTGCTGGAGCAGGTGTCGTCGTCCGCGGCGGCCGCGCAGGACAGGCGCCGGGTCGGGGTCGGGCTCGGGGTCGCACCGCTGCTCGCCTCGCTGTTCTCGCGGCGGCTGCGGTGGTCGCTGGCCGGGGTGGTGGGGTGTGTGGTCGCGCTCGCGGTCGCGCTGTCGGTGGTGACGGGCATTCATCCGGTACGGGCCTTCTACTACACGCTCCTCGATCTGTTCGCCATCGACAATCCCGCGATCGGGCAGTCGCTCGGGCGGCAGATCCTTCAACTGCTGTCCGGGTTGATGGGGTTGCTGTTGCTGCCGGTGTTGCTGGCGGCGGTACTCGAGGCGCTCGGCACCTTTCGGACGGCTTCCACTCTGCGGAAGCCGCCTCGGGGGCTGAGCGGGCATGTGGTGCTGCTCGGGCTGGGAAAGATCGGGACGCGCGTGCTGACGCGGCTGCGCGAACTGCACGTGCCCGTGGTGTGCGTCGAGTCCGATCCGGACGCGCGGGGGCTGGCGGTGGCCCGGCGGCTGCGGGTGCCGGTGGTGCTCGGGGATGTCACCCAGGAGGGGGTCCTGGAGGCCGCCAAGATCCACCGGGCGCAGGCGCTGCTCGCGGTGACCAGCGCGGACACGACGAATCTGGAGGCCGTGCTGTACGCGCGGGCCGTGCGGCCGGACCTGAAGGCCGTACTGCGCCTGTACGACGACGACTTCGCGACGGCCGTGTACCGGACGCTGCGGGCCGCCCATCCGCATGCGGTCACCCGGAGCCGGAGTGTGTCCTATCTGGCGGCGCCGTCCTTCGCGGGGGCGATGCTGGGGCGGCAGATTCTCGGGGCGATTCCGGTGGAGCGGAAGGTGTTGCTGGTGGCGGTGGTGGAGGTGGGTGGGCATCCGCAGTTGGAGGGGCGGACCGTGGAGGGGGCGTTTCGGGCGGGGGCCTGGCGGGTGCTGGCGCTGGAGGGGCGGCAGGGAGTTGCGGGGGCTTATCTGCTGCGGGGTGGGGATCGGGTGGTGGTTGCGGCTACTCGTTGGGGACTGGCGGAGTTGTCCGGACGTCGGGTGCCGCCCACCCACCCCCCTGACTCGCTTGGTTGAGAGGTGGGGGTGGGTGGGTTGCGGTGGTGGGCCCGGCGCGGCTGCGTGGGGGTCGAGCGCGCCCACGCGGCGGTAGCCGCACATCGATACAGGCCCGCGCCCCTGTACGGGGCGCTTGGCCTAGCGGATTTTGCCGGTTGCCCCCTGCGGGGAGCTCTGCCGCACCGGTCTCGGAAAGTCCGCCTCAGTCCGTCGGTGCCGTCGCCACAGACGTGAGGTGCCTTTCCGCGAACTCCATCTCAAGTCTCAGTTGCTTGATCCGTTCGTCCACCACCAGGGAGCCGTGGCCCGCGTCGTAGCGGTAGACCTCGTGGGGGGCCGAGCGGGCTGCCAGGCGGGTGACGTAGTTGTCGATCTGACGGATGGGGCAGCGGGGGTCGTTGACGCCGGCCGAGATGTACACCGGGGCCTTCACGTCGTCGACGTATGTCAGCGGCGACGAGGCGGCGAAACGCTCGGGGACCTCCTCCGGTGTGCCGCCCAGCAGCGTGCGGTCCATCGCCTTCAGTGCCTCCATCTCGTCGTGGTACGCCGTGACGTAGTCGGCGACCGGGACGACCGCGATACCCACCGCCCAGGACCGGGGCTGGGTGCCCAGGCCGAGCAGGGTCAGGTAGCCACCCCAGGAGCCGCCGGTCAGGATCAGGCGGTCGGGGTCGGCCAGGCCGGACTCGATCGCCCAGTCCCGTACCGCCGCCACGTCCTCCAGCTCGATCAGGCCCACCCGGTGCTTCAGCGCGTCCGTCCAGGCGCGGCCGTAGCCCGTGGAGCCCCGGTAGTTGATGCGGACCACCGCATAGCCGTGGTCCACCCAGGCCGCCGGGCCCGCCGCGAAGCTGTCGCTGTCGTGCCAGGTCGGGCCGCCGTGCAGATCGAAGACGGTCGGCAACGGCCCCTGCGCTCCCGCCGGCTTCTGGATCAGGGCGTGGATGCGGCCGCCGGGCCCCTCCACCCACGCGTCCGAGACGGGGACGGACGGGGGGCACTTCATACCCGGCGGGTCCAGGACCACCTCGCCCGTGGTCGAGCGGACGACCGGCGGCTCGGCGGCGGAGGACCACAGGTACTCGACGGTTCCGTCGGGGCGGGCCGTGGCCCCGGAGACCGAGCCCGGCGGGGTCGGGATCCGGGTCAGCTCATGCGTCGCCAGTTCATAGCGGAACAGCTCGCTGCGGGCCTTGTGGCTGTGGGCGATCAGCAGTGCGCTGCCGTCCGGGTACCACTCGGCGCTCACATCGCCCGGCAGGTCGAGGGGCAGGTCCGTCTGCTCGCCGGTCACGACGTCCCAGACCAGCGGTTCCCAGCGGCCGCGCCGCTGGTGGCCGATCAGCAGCCGCGGGTCGCCGTCGACCGGGGCGAAGCCCAGCACCTCCAGGCCCAGTTCCTCCGCGCCGCCCCTGGTGTCGTCCAGCTCGGCGACCGGCGTGGCGTCCGGGCGGATCACGCGCAGCGCCGAGTGCATCGCGTCGCCGTGCTCGGTGTGCTCGATGGCGATCAACGAGCCGTCGTGGGAGAGGTCGCCGACACCCGCCGACTCATGGTGGCGGTAGATCTCCCGCGGCTCCTCCCCCGTTCTGACCAGGTAGATCGTCGTACCCTCGTCGTCGGTGGAGCGGCCCACGACCGCCGTGCGGCCGTCTCTGCCCAGGGCCAGGCCCGAGGGGTAAGACGGCTCCAGGCCCGGCGTCGCCTCCTCGTCCGCGCCGCCGCCGAAGGGCTGGCGGCGCCAGACGCCGAACTCGTCGCCGTCCTTGTCGTCGAACCACCAGATCCACGCGCCGTCCGGGGAGAGCAGCCCGTCCGTCGTGCCGTTCGGCCGGTTCGTCGCCTGGCGCTGCTCCCCGCTCGCGCGGTCCCAGGCGTACAGCTCATACGTCCCCGTCGCGTTCGACACGAACAGGGAACGGTCGGGGGCGTCTTCCGCCCAGTCCGGCAGGGAGACCCGAGGGGCGCGGAAGCGCTTCTCCCAGTCCGGCATGTCGCTCTCACTCATGGCCGCAGTCATGGCCCCATAGTGCCCGCCCCCACCCACAATGCGCTGGCGCGCGTCCTCAGCCTGTGGATAACTTTGCGAGCCTGCCCACGCACGGCCGGCCGCCCACCCCACTCCCGGCCGCCCGCGACGCTCCCCGTACCGTGGAAGGCGTGTACCGCTTCCTGCTGACACCCCGCTGGTGGGGCATCAACGTCTTCGTGCTGCTCGCCATCCCGTTCTGCGTCTTCATGGGGTCCTGGCAGCTGAGCCGCTTCGAGGCGCGGGTCGAGGCGCATCGCAGCGCCGACAAGCAGGTCGAGGCCGCCCGGACGGAGGCGGCCCGGCCACTGGCCGACCTGCTCCCCGTCGACCAGTCGACCTCCGGCAAGCGGGCCACCGTCAGCGGCCGGTACGCCAAGCAGCTACTGGTGCCCGGCCGGCAGCTCGACGGCAAGGACGGCTTCTACGTCCTGACCCTGCTGCGCACCGACTCCGGTCAGGCCCTGCCCGTCGTCCGCGGCTGGCTGCCCGGCAAGGCCGACGCGGCCAAGGCGCCCGCCCCGCCCGCCGGCGAGGTCACCGTCACCGGCGCGCTCCAGGCCTCCGAGACACCGGGAGACAACGGCGTCAGCACCCAGGGCGGGCTGCCGTCGGGACAGACGGCGGCGATCAGCGCGGCCTCCCTGGTGAACCTGGTGCCGTACCGGGTGTACGACGCGTGGATCACGCTGGACAGGGCCGACTCGGGGATGACGGCCGTACCGGCGACCGCGCCGGACAACTCGGGGCTCGATCTGAAGGCGTTCCAGAACCTCGGCTACACCGGCGAGTGGTTCGTGTTCGCCGGGTTCGTGGTGTTCATGTGGTTCCGGCTGCTGCGCCGCGAGGTGGAGTTCGCACGGGACGCGGCGCTCGGGCTGGTACCGGACGAGGAAACCCAGGCCCAGCAGCCGACCGCGACCGTCTGACGGACGCCGACCCGACGGCGCTGACCCCGCCGCGCCGGCCGGCCGGTCATACCGCAGGCAGCACCCCGGTCCAGTAGACCGTCCCGGCGCATGCGTTCGTCACCGTCGCGGAGCCGGTCGGGGATCCGGCCTCCGGGGTGTACGAGACCGCGACGCTGCCGTCGGCCGTGCCGTCCTCGGTGAGCAGCTGGGTGGTGGTGCCGACCGATCCGGATGTGGTCGTACCGGTGCTGCTGCCGGTGTCCTCGGAGGGGCTCGGGGAGGCCGTGGTGCCGCCGGTGTCGGTGGAGCCGGTGCTGGAGCCGCTGGTCGGGCAGGTCTCCAGGGGGACGAAGCCGAACTTCTCCTCGTAGGCGGCGCCGGGTGCCAGGACCAGGCCGGTGAGTTCGGTGGACGGGTCGGGGAGCCCGGCCGCCGCGTCACCCGAGGTGTGCCGGACGGCGCTGATCTTGGTGGCGTCGGCCGCGCCCTGCGCGAGCAGGCCCACGCTCCCGGGGCCGCCGACGGTACAGCTCGTCTTTGAGACGTTCACCACCCGGAAGGTGCCGTAGACGACGCCCGTCGAGTCGGGGGCGTCGACGGTGGCGGCCGGGGTGGCGAGCTGGTCCGAGGTGCAGACCGGGGCCGCGGTGTCGGCGCTGGCCGTGGGGACGACCTTGGTGCCGCCGACGGCGCCGGTGCTCTCGTCCTTGCCGCTGTTCTTGGTGCCGCCCGGGTGCTGCTCGGTGGCCTGGCCGCTGGAGCCGCCCGCGGTGCTGGAGCCGCCGTCCGGGTTCTTGCCGCCGGTGGCGCCGCCCTGGGCCTGGGACGCCTGGGCGGCGATGGACGTGTTGGGGTCGGTGCCGCCGGAGTTGGAGACATGCACGAGGGCGGGGATCGCGGTGCCGATGAACAGGGCGGCGGCCGCCATGCCTACGGCGGCCTGGCGCTTGCGGGCCCGGCGGGCGGGCACCGCGCGGCGCAGGTGGTCGAGGGCGCCGTCGCGCGGTGCGAGATCGTCGACCGCGGAGTGCAGCATCCGGCGCAGGGCCAGCTCGTCGGCGCCGAGCCCGTCATGGCCGGGGCGCAGCCCGTCATGGCCGGCGCGCAGCCCGTCATGGCCGGCGCCGAGCCCGTCAGGTCCGGGACCAAGCCCGTCAAAGCCCTGTCCGAGCTCCTCGGGGCCCTTTTCGTCGGGGCCGTGGTTCACAGTTCCGTTCCCAGCGTGCGATTGCGTGTGCTCTTGCTCGTGGTCTCGCGGCAGCTCTCGCCGACCGGCAGGCCCATGGTGATGGTCCCGCGTCGGCTCGTGCCAAGCGTAGGGCTCGTGGCGATCATGTGAGTCGCCTCCCTCGGGGCTGTCCGTCATGCCAGCGACTCCATCGCCACCCGGAGCGCCGCGATGCCGCGCGAGCCGTACGCCTTCACCGAGCCCAGCGAGATGCCGAGCGTCTCGGCGACCTGGGCCTCGGTCATGTCGGCGAAGTAGCGCAATACGAGGACCTCGCGCTGGCGGCGCTGCAGACCCTTCATCGCCTTGATCAGGTCGCGCCGCTCCAGCAGGTCGTAGGCGCCCTCCTCGGCGCTCGCCATGTCGGGCATCGGCTTGGAGAGGAGCTTGAGGCCGAGGATGCGGCGGCGCAGCGCGGAGCGGGAGAGGTTGACGACGGTCTGGCGGAGATAGGCCAGGGTCTTCTCCGGGTCGCGGACGCGTTTGCGGGCGGAGTGGACGCGTATGAACGCCTCCTGGACGACGTCCTCGCAGGAGGCGGTGTCGTCGAGGAGGAGCGCGGCGAGGCCGAGAAGCGAACGGTAGTGGGCCCGGTAGGTCTCGGTGAGGTGGTCGACTGTGGTACCGGCCGCCGCCGTCTCCTCGGCTCCGTCACGCTGGCTGGGTATGCGGGTGGGCCGCGCTGCGGGCATGGGCGCGATCACCGGCATGCCGCCGGCCGCGCCGGGCATGCGGGGACGCAGGCCCGCGCTGGGCGGCCGCAAAGCCGTCGCGCCGAGGGGCGCACTGAGTTCGAGTACCTCTGCCACGCAAGTTGGACACGTCTACCCCCCTCGGGGTTGTACGCGCCGGGCATCCCTTTCGCGTCAGGCGCGCCGGGCGGGGTCCCGCCGGGCATGCCGGGTCGGCCGGCCCGCACGGTCGACACCGTTCTCCGCGCGTCCGGCAGTGCACCCGACGGTGTCTCACATGCCGTCATGCGTCCCGCTCTTCCCTTGTGTCCCATATGAACGGGCGTCCCCACGCCCTGATCACGGCGTCCCCACGCCAGGATCATGCGTCCCCACGGCCCGAAGGCCGGCCGCTTAAGCGCCCCGTAAGAGGGCGACCGCAAAGACGCTCCCCGCCGTCCGCGTGGTTGCGGAGGACGGGGAGGAAAATCTTCGAACGCCGACGGGTCCGGGTTCAAGAGGTTTGGACCATGCCCATGGCCACATTTCTTACTGTGATCCCACTTGTGGGCCCGCTCCCACCCGGAGCATTTCCCGTGGTCACCGGCTGTTCACGCAATCTCCGCCGCGCCTGAACGGCCAGTCAGTCCCGCCGCCACCAACTCGGCGATCTGCGCGGTGTTCAATGCGGCACCTTTGCGAAGGTTGTCCCCGCAGACGAAGAGCTCCAGCGCGGTCGGGTCGTCGAGGGCCCGCCGTACCCGCCCCACCCAGGTCGGATCCGTGCCCACCACGTCGGCCGGCGTGGGGAACTCCCCGGCGGCCGGGTTGTCGAAGAGGACGACTCCCGGGGCGGTGTCCAGGATCTCCCGGGCCCCGTCGACGGTGACCTCGCCCTGGAACCGGGCGTGCACGGTCAGCGAGTGCGTGGTGACCACCGGAACCCGGACACAGGTCACCGCGACCGGCAGCTTCGGCAGCCCGAGGATCTTGCGGGACTCGTCCCGCACCTTCATCTCCTCCGACGACCAGCCGTCCTCCCGCAGCGACCCGGCCCACGGTACGACGTTCAGCGCGACCGGCTCCGGGAACGGCCCGGTGCCGTCCCCGACGGCCCGCCGCACATCGCCAGGCTTGGTGCCCAGCTCCGTACCGGCGACCATCGACAGCTGGGCCCGCAGCGTCTCCACGCCGGCCCGCCCGGCCCCGCTCACCGCCTGGTACGACGACACCACCAGCTCGCGCAGCCCGAACTCGGCGTGCAGCGCGCCCAGGGCGACGATCATCGACAGGGTGGTGCAGTTGGGGTTGGCGATGATCCCGCGCGGCCGGTTGCGGGCGCAGTGCGGATTGACCTCGGGCACCACCAAGGGCACCTCGGGGTCCATCCGGAAGGCCCCGGAGTTGTCCACGACGACCACGCCCCTGGCGGCCGCGACCGGTGCCCAGCGCGCGGACACCTCGTCGGGTACGTCGAACATCGCGACGTCGATCCCGTCGAAGGCCTCCTCCGACAGGGCGACGACCTCGACCTCCTCCCCGCGCACGGTCAGCTTGCGGCCGGCCGAGCGCGCGGAGGCGATCAGACGGATCTCGCCCCAGACGTCCGCCCGCTGGGACAGGATCTGGAGCATGACCGTGCCGACGGCCCCGGTCGCCCCCACGACCGCGAGCGCCGGCTTGGCAGTCATCGGCCGGTGCCTCCGTAGACCACGGCCTCGTCGCTGTCGGAGTCGAGCCCGAAGGCGGTGTGCACGGCGCGCACCGCCTCCGGCACGTCGTCGGCGCGGGTCACGACCGAGATACGGATCTCGGAGGTCGAGATCAGCTCGATGTTCACCCCGGCGTCGGACAGCGCCTCGAAGAACGAGGCGGTGACGCCCGGGTTCGTCTTCATACCGGCGCCGACCAGCGAGATCTTCCCGATCTGGTCGTCGTACCGAAGCGAGTCGAAGCCGATGCCCGGCCGGTTGCGCTCCAGCGCGTCGATCGCCTTGCGGCCCTCGGTCTTCGGCAGCGTGAAGGAGATGTCCGTCAGGCCCGTGGAGGCTGCGGACACGTTCTGCACGACCATGTCGATGTTGACCTGGGCATCGGCGATGGTCCGGAAGATCGCGGCGGCCTCACCCGGCTTGTCCGGCACACCGACGACCGTGACCTTGGCCTCGGAGGTGTCGTGCGCGACACCGGAGATGATGGCCTGCTCCACCTTCTTGTCCCCAATCGGCTGACTGCTGACCCACGTGCCCTGGAGTCCGCTGAAGCTGGACCGGACGTGGATCGGAATGTTGTAACGGCGTGCGTACTCCACACAGCGGTGGAGCAGCACCTTGGAACCGGAGGCGGCGAGCTCCAGCATGTCCTCGAAGGAGATCCAGTCGATCTTCCGCGCCTTCTTCACCACGCGCGGGTCGGCGGTGAACACACCGTCGACGTCGGTGTAGATCTCGCAGACCTCGGCGTCGAGCGCGGCGGCCAGCGCCACGGCCGTGGTGTCGGACCCGCCGCGCCCCAGCGTGGTGATGTCCTTCTTGTCGGCGCTGACGCCCTGGAACCCGGCCACGATGGCGATGTTGCCCTCGTCCAGCGCCGTCCTGATCCGCCCCGGCGTGACGTCGATGATCCGGGCTTTGTTGTGGACCGAGTCGGTGATGACGCCTGCCTGGCTGCCGGTGAACGACTGGGCCTCGTGGCCCAGGTTTTTGATCGCCATGGCCAGCAGTGCCATGGAGATACGCTCTCCGGCGGTCAGCAGCATGTCGAACTCACGCCCGGCAGGCATCGGGGATACCTGCTCGGCGAGATCGATCAGCTCGTCCGTCGTGTCGCCCATCGCGGAAACGACGACAACCACCTGGTTGCCGTTCTTCTTCGCTTCCACGATTCGCTTGGCGACGCGCTTGATGCCCTCGGCATCGGCTACGGAGGAGCCTCCGTACTTCTGCACGACAAGGCCCACGTGCGCTCCTCGCTCGGTATGTCTGTGTCGGCTCAGTTTAACGAGCGCCCGAATTCCACCAGTGCGCTCCCGCATGGTGAGACGTCGGCGCTCGCGACCGGAACCTGCCCAGACAACGGCACCCCACGCGGAAAGTGCCCCGGCTCACAGTTCCGGCCCCTTCGCCTCCGCTCAGCCCCGCAGCAGGCCGACCCCGGCGCCGAGCGAGACGACGCCCATGGCGACGGCGGTCAGCAAGCCCTGTGTGCCGTCGACGGCGAAGGGCGCGACGGCGGCGACGACCAGGTTGAAGAGGAAGAGGAACCACAGGACGGGACGGGAGGAGAGCAGGGGCTTCATCGGAGAGATCCTTGTCGGCTGGTCCGGCTGGTTGACCTGGCGAGATCAACAGTCCCGTCTCCGGAGGACCGCAACGAGGGAGTGCGCTGCCGGACCGTTGGTGTAGGCAGGTACACCATGACGGCGCCGATAGTGTGCGGTGGCTGACCGGCATGGGCTTCGCGCTGGTCGCCGTACCGGCACCTGATCCTGCTGCTCGGCCCGGCCGAGGGGGTCGCCCTGGCGAACTGCGCGGCAGGCGCGATCAGTGTGACGACCTGGCCGCCGGCCGCGAGGGCCCGGGTGAAGGTGTCGTCCGCGTCGGCGACGAACACGCGCAGCAGACTCGGCAGTACGGGCCAGTCGGCGTGCCGGTCGAAGGCCAGGACGACGGTGTCGCCGAGCCGAGCCTGATCTCGGCGTGCCCGATCAGCCCGTCCTCGGTCGGTACCCGCCCCGGCTCCTCGCCCCCGAACGCCTCGGTGACGAAGTCCAGGAAGGCGCCCGTGTCGTCGGTGACGACCCAGGGCGCGACGGTGGTGCAGCCCTCGGGCATGGTGAGTCTCTCGCCGGTGTCGGTTGTCACCGGCGACGGTAGGCACCGCTCAGGACGGGAGCTGTCCTGGATCAAGGGACCGAGTCCTCGGCTCACTTGGCCTTGAGGCCCAGCTGGCCGCCGATCTCCTGCTGCATGACCTGGCCCGCCTCGAACTCCAGGGTCTCGTCGCCGATCGTGTCCTGGTCGGTGTCCAGGCCGTCCAGTTCCTCCAGGGGCTGGTTCAGGCGGACGTGGATCAGGATGGACTGGAGGGCTCGGAGGACCGCGGAGGCGGTGGGACCCCAGTTGGAGAAATAGGAGAACTGCCACCACCACAGGGCCTCCGTGGTGCGGCCCGCGCGGTAGTGGGCCATGCCGTGGCGGAGGTCGGCGATGATGTCGGCCAGGTCGTCCGAGATACGGGCCGGGACGGGGGCCTTGCGGGGCTCGTACGGGTCGAAGACCTCGGAGTAGACGTCGATGGGCTCCAGGAGGCGCGCGAAGTTCTCCCGTAGCGGGTCGACATCCGGCTCGGGGCCCAGGTCCGGCTCGTAGCGCTCGTCGGGGACGATGTCCTCGTGCGCGCCGAGGCGGCCGCCGGCCAGCAGGAGCTGGGAGACCTCCAGGAGGAGGAAGGGGACCGCCGAGTCCGGCTCGTCGCCCTTGGCCACCTCCGTGACGGCCACCAGGAAACTCTCGACCTGGTCGGCGATCTGGACCGCGAAGTCGTCGGGGTCCGGGGCGGTCGCGTGCAGTGTGGCGTCAGACATCTAGGAGTCGTCTCCCCTCGAAGGCGCGGCCGAGGGTGACCTCGTCCGCGTATTCCAGGTCGCCACCCACCGGGAGGCCGCTGGCCAGGCGGGTGACCTTGAGGCCCATGGGTTTGATCATGCGGGCGAGGTAGGTGGCGGTCGCCTCGCCCTCCAGGTTCGGGTCCGTGGCCAGGATGAGTTCGGTGACCGCGCCGTCGGCCAGCCGGGCGAGCAGCTCCCTGATCCGCAGATCGTCGGGGCCGACGCCCTCGATCGGGCTGATCGCTCCGCCGAGTACGTGGTATCGGCCGCGGAACTCACGGGTGCGCTCGATGGCGACCACGTCCTTGGGCTCCTCGACCACGCAGATCACCGTCGGGTCCCGGCGCGCGTCACGGCAGATGTTGCACAGCTCCTCCTGTGCCACGTTGCCGCAGGTCGCGCAGAAGCGGACCTTCGCCTTCACCTCCAGGAGGGCCTGGGCGAGCCGTCGTACGTCCGTCGGCTCCGCCTGCAGGATGTGGAAGGCGATCCGCTGCGCGCTCTTCGGACCGACGCCGGGCAGCCGCCCCAGCTCGTCGATGAGGTCCTGGACCACGCCTTCGTACAACGGACTGCCCTTCCTGGAGTCTTTCGGTACGTACGGTAGTTGGCTGCCGCCTGTCCTAGGAAGGCGGTGTCGGTGTCGCGCGGGCGACGAACATCAGAACGGCGAGATCAGAACGGTCGGGCCAAAAGGCCGGGTCGGGTCAGAACGGCAGGCCGGGGATGCCGCTGCCGCCGCCCAGGCCCTGCGCCAGCGGGCCGAGCTTCTGCTGCTGGAGCGCCTGAGCGTTCGCGTTGGCCGCCTGGACGGCCGCGACGACCAGGTCGGCGAGGGTGTCGGTGTCCTCCGGGTCCACCGCCTTCGGGTCGATCTTCAGCGCGCGCAGCTCGCCGGCGCCGGTCACGGTGGCCGTCACCAGGCCGCCGCCCGCCTGCCCGTCGACCTCCGTGTTCGCCAGCTCCTCCTGGGCCTGTGCCAGATCCTGCTGCATCTTCTGGGCCTGCTGGAGCAGCTGCTGCATGTTGGGCTGGCCACCACCGGGGATCACGATCAGCTCCTGGGTCCGGGTCCGTGTCTTCGTACTGCTCTGCTGTGCATGAGCCTACGTGGTCGACGCAGCCATCGCCCCGCCACTCTTTCGAGTGAGAATCCTGAGGGGTCTATACCTGATCAAGGCCCACTTCCGGGCGGAAAAGTGGCGAAAGCAAGGCCTTCGCCACCCATTGGGCGGTAGGAAGGGTTCCCGTCGTCAGGATCCATTGTCACGTCCAGTGCCATGGCCGACACCATGCGCGATGTCGGTTCGATGTCACGGAACGTGACCGGTTGTGATCAGTTGGGAGTGCCGGGTGGGTCAGCCGGAGATGCAGCCCGAGGGACCGGCG
Source organism: Streptomyces sp. NPDC111744 (assembly GCF_055634995.1). Lineage (NCBI taxonomy): Bacteria > Bacillati > Actinomycetota > Actinomycetes > Kitasatosporales > Streptomycetaceae > Streptomyces > Streptomyces sp. NPDC111744. The sequence goes on along the minus strand of NZ_JBVKCG010000018.1, from coordinate 72,273 downwards.
CAGGACGGGCGGGGCGAGGGTGCGGCCGGACTGCGGCCGGGGGATCTGACCGGGCGGCCGTTCCCGCTCGGGGACTGGGGAGAGCCGGCCGAGCGGCTCGACGAGCTGTACCGGTGGGTGGAGCGCGGGGCGCTGCAGACCGCCGCCTGGTATCTGACGGACCGGGTGTGGAAACGGCGGGGCGCGCGGGCGCTGCGGTGCGGGGCAGCCGTGGGCGCGGTGCTCGGGGCGGCACTGCCGCTGCTGGACCTCACCGGGGTGGTCAGCGGGGTGGCGCCCTGGGGGTATCTCGCGCTGCTGATGGCGGTGGCGTGTGTGGGCATCGACCGGTTCTTCGGGGTGACCTCCGGCTGGATAAGGGACATGGCGACCGCGCAGGCCGTGCAGCGGCGGCTCCAGGTGCTCCAGTTCGACTGGGCGTCGGAGAGCGTGCGGGAGGTGCTCGGGCCGGCGGAGGGCACGGCGAGCGAGGCCGCCGAGCGCTGTCTGGCGGTGCTGCGGCGGTTCACGGAGGACGTGACCGAACTGGTCCGCACGGAGACGGCCGACTGGATGGTGGAGTTCCGGACGGGTCCGGCACCGCTCGGCATGCAGGCGATGGTGACGGCGGGACCGCGCGCGGACGCGGGACATCTGAACGGCCGCTTCCCGCTGCCGCCAGGAACGAACGGGGCACGGCCCAACATGCCTCGGCAGCGACCGCCGGAGCCGCGGTGAGGGACGTTTTGTCAAGACGGCCTAATGTCTTGACATCAATGGAAGCAGCCCCGCATCGTGAGCGGACAGTCTCCGGAACGGTCCGAAGAGGGGCAGCCACATGGTGCGTACGCTCGGCGTCGCCGTCGTCGGGTTCGGCTGGATGGGGCGGGTGCACGCCCAGGCCTACCAGCGGGTCCCCCACCACTTCCCGCAGCTGCCCGTACGCCCCGAACTGGTGACCGTCGCCGAGGAGGTGCCGGGCCGGGCCGAGGAGGCCGCCGACCTGTTCGGGTTCGCCTCGACCACCCGTGACTGGCGTGAGGTCGCCGCCGACCCGCGCGTCCACGCCGTCAGCATCACCGCGCCGAACTTCCTGCACCGCGAGATCGGCGTCGCCATGGCGGAGGCCGGCAAGCACATCTGGATCGAGAAGCCGGTCGGCCTGACCGCGGAGGACGCCGGCGCGGTCGCCGAGGCCGTCACCAAGGCGGGCGTCCAGGGCACGGTCGGTTTCAACTACCGCAACGCGCCCGCCGTCGCCCACGCCCGTGAGCTGATCGCCTCCGGCGAGCTGGGGACCGTCACCCACGTCCGCATCCGGCTCTTCAGCGACTACGCGGCCCACCCCGACGGTGCCCTGACCTGGCGCTACGAGCGTGCGCGCGGCGGCGGAGGGGTGCTCGGCGACCTCGCCTCGCACGGCGTCGACCTGGCCCGCTTCCTGCTCGGTGACATCACCGCGCTCACCGCCGACACCGCCGTCTTCATCCCGGAGCGCGCCCGCCCCACCGGCGCCACCGCCGGCCACACCCTGGCCACCGGCGGCGTACTAGGCCCGGTCGAGAACGAGGACTACGTCAACTGCCTGCTGCGCTTCGCCTCCGGCGCCCGGGGCGTCCTGGAGGCCAGCCGGGTCTCGGTCGGCGAGCAGAACAACTACGGCTTCGAGGTGCACGGCACCAAGGGCGCCGTCTTCTGGGACTACCGGCGGATGGGCGAACTCGGCGTCAGCCGCGGCACCTCCTACCAGGACCAGCCCGTCAGCACGATCTACGTCGGCCCGGGGCACGGCGAGTACGGCGCCTTCCAGCCCGGCGCGGCCAACGCCATGGGCTACGACGACCTCAAGGTCATCGAGGCCCACAACTTCCTGCGCTCCATCGCCGACGACACCCCGTACGGCCCGACCCTGACCGACGCCGTGCACAGTGCGACCGCCCTCGACGCGATGAGCCGCTCGGCAGCCCAGGGCACCTGGGTGAGCCTCGGCTGAGCCGCCGGGTTCACCGGCAGAGCCTCATCCCCACCGGGGTGTAGCAGGGCACATGCCCGTGCGTGCGGATCACGGTCACGCCGTTGCCTCGTGGGAGTTCATTGCTTGCTGTACGTGAGACTCTCGCCGCCGTCCTTCCGCACCCGCTTCAGGCTGCCGTCCGACAGCAGCGTCACCTCGGTGGCCTCTCCGGCGCTGCAGGACGAACGGGGCCTGCCCCTCGTGACCGTGGAAGGGCCGATCTCCAACGGACCCCCTGAACCGGGCTTCTCGGCGAGCTTCGCGTCGAACTCGCAGTGGTAGCCGGGGCCGTCCGCGACCAGGGTGAGGACGGTGTCGCCCACGACGCCCTGGCGGATGGTCAGTTCGCGGGTGTTGTGGCCGGTGGAGTTGTCTATCACCGTGGTCCAGCTGCCGAGGAAGGCGGTGGGCACGGCGCCGGTGGAAGGGGCCGAGGAGGAGGGCGACGAGGTGGGCGTCGGTTCCTCGGAGGAGGTCTGGGCGGTGACCGAGGGGGTGGCCGTACCGCCCGCCTTCTCGCCGCCGCCGCTGTTCATGAGCGCGTACACCGAGCCGCCCGCGGCCAGCATGACGATCACGGCGACGGTGACGAGCAGCACGGTGGAACGGGCGGTGCGGCGCGGCTCACCGTCGAGGGTGGGGTCGTACGGCGGCGGCGGTGGGGGTGTGTAGAGCGGCTGGGCGGGCTCCGGGGTGGTGACGGCGGTGTAGGGGTTGGTGTACGGGTTGTACGGCTGCGGGTGCTGGTGGGGCTGTTGGTTCGGGTAACCGTAGGCCGGGTGGGCGGGGGCGTGTTCGGGAGAGGGAGGGTTGAGTGTCGGCTGTGGGTGGGGGGCGGCTGGTCGCGCCTCTGGCACCTCCACCGAGGACCCGTACGTCGTCGGGTCCTCCACCTCCAGCAACTCCACCGCGTGCCGGCCCAGTTGCGCCACCAGTGACCCCGGTAGCCACGGATCCCTGGAGCGGCCCTCCTCGACCGTGTCGACCGCTCCCGTTCTCGCCAGGATCGCGTCCAAGGAGGGGCGGGTCGCCGGGTCCTTGCGGAGGCAGTCGCGGACCACGTCGGCGATGCCCTCGGGGAGCCCGGACAGGTCGGGTTCCTCCTGGGCGATGCGGAACATCTGCGCGTGGGCGCCACCCTCGGTGGCGCCGAAGGGAAGCCGGCCGGTGGCCGCGTAGGCGAGCACCGAGCCGAGGCTGAAGACATCGGAGGCCGGTGTGATCCGCTCGCCGCGCACCTGCTCGGGGGCCATGAAGCCCGGCGAGCCGACGAGCGAGCCGGTCCGGGTGATGCCCTCGCCGGGGAGGGTCTCCAGGGCGCGCGCGATGCCGAAGTCGATGACCCGGGGTCCCTCTATGGTGAGCATCACATTGGACGGCTTGAGGTCACGGTGGACGATCCCGGCCGCGTGGATGTTGGTGAGCGCGTGCGCCAGCCCGGCGGCGAGGATGCGCACCGACCGCTCGGGCAGCGGCCCGTGGTCGTGCTCGACGACCCGCTGGAGGCTCGGCCCGGCGACATAGCCGGTGGCCACCCAGGGCACGGCGGCCTCGGTGTCGGCGTCGAGGACGGGCGCGGTCCAGAACCCGCCTACCCGCTGGGCGTTGCGCACCTCCTGCCGGAAGCGGGCCCGGAAGTCCTCATGCGCGGCGAGTTCCGCCCGTACCAGCTTCACGGCGACGGTGCGGCCGCGCTCCGACCGGGCGAGATACACCTGCCCCATGCCGCCCGCGCCCAGCCGCGCCAGCAGCCGGTACCGCCCGATGTGCTGCGGATCCCCGGGCACCAGCTTCTCCATGGCAGATCCGCCCCTTCTCCACACTTGTGATCGAGCCGAGAATATTCCGGCCGCTCCGGCGACCGGGACCCGCCTCGTCTACGGTTCCGTAACAGGTACCGGCCGCTCCGCTGTATCCACGGTGTATCCACGGGCTGTGGACAATCTGTCGCGGAATCGCCGTAGCCATGGAACATGTCGCCGATATCGCGTACGAACCGGGCACTCATAGGCTCGGCGCCATGACCCCTCAGCCCAATCCCCAGGCCGGAGCCGCCGTCAAGGCGGCCGACCGTGCGCATGTCTTCCACTCGTGGTCCGCGCAGGACCTCATCGACCCCCTGGCCGTGGCCGGCGCCGAAGGGTCGTACTTCTGGGACTACGACGGCAGGCGTTACCTGGATTTCACCAGCGGGCTCGTCTTCACCAACATCGGCTACCAGCACCCGAAGGTCGTCGCCGCGATCCAGGAGCAGGCCGCGAGGATGACGACCTTCGCGCCCGCCTTCGCCGTGGAGGCCCGGTCGGAGGCGGCCCGGCTGATCGCCGAGCGGACCCCCGGCGACCTGGACAAGATCTTCTTCACCAACGGCGGCGCGGACGCGATCGAGCACGCCGTGCGCATGGCCCGGCTGCACACGGGCCGCCCGAAGGTGCTGTCCGCCTACCGCTCGTACCACGGCGGCACCCAGCAGGCGATCAACATCACCGGCGACCCGCGCCGCTGGGCCTCCGACGGCGCCGCCGCCGGGGTCGTGCACTTCTGGGCGCCCTTCCTCTACCGATCCCGTTTCTACGCGGAGACGGAGGAGCAGGAGACCGCGCGGGCGCTGGAGCACCTGGAGACCACGATCGCGTTCGAGGGGCCGGGCACGGTCGCGGCGATCGTGCTGGAGACCGTGCCGGGGACCGCCGGGATCATGGTTCCGCCGGCCGGATACCTGGCGGGGGTCCGTGAGATCTGCGACAGGCACGGGATCGTCTTCGTCCTGGACGAGGTCATGGCCGGGTTCGGGCGCACCGGTGAGTGGTTCGCCGCCGACCTGTTCGGGGTCGTACCCGACCTGATGACCTTCGCCAAGGGCGTGAACAGCGGGTATGTGCCGCTCGGTGGTGTCGCCATCAGCGAGCGGATCGCCGAGACCTTCGCCCGGCGGCCCTACCCGGGCGGGCTGACGTACTCCGGGCATCCGCTGGCGTGTGCCGCCGCCGTCGCCACCATCAACGTGATGTCGGAGGAAGGCGTCGTCGAGAACGCGAAGCGGCTCGGCGCGGATGTCGTGGGGCCCGCCCTCGCCTCGCTCGCCGAGCGGCACCCGAGCGTGGGCGAGGTCCGCGGTACCGGCATGTTCTGGGCGCTGGACCTGGTGAAGAACCGGGAGACCCGGGAGCCCCTGGTGCCGTACAACGCGGCCGGGGAGGCCAACGCGCCGATGGCCGCGTTCACGGCTGCCGCCAAGCAGCAGGGCCTGTGGCCGTTCGTGAACATGAACCGGACGCATGTCGTCCCGCCGTGCAACGTCACCGAGGCCGAACTGAAGGAGGGCTTCGCCGCGCTCGACGCCGCGCTGGGCGTGGCCGACGAGTACACGGCGTAGGCGTGGTGCTCCGTTCGGGCGCCGGTCGGTGGCGCAGTTCCCCGCGCACCTGAAGGGGCGGTCGCGGAACCCGAACGCGTAAGGTGGCGTGCTCGTAGATGTACATGTAAGCGAGCACGTCACCCGAACGCGTGAGGAGAGGCGCCCGACGATGCCCGGCAACGGCGCTGTGACCCGCAGTACCCTGCGCCAGCAGATCGCGGACGCGCTCCGTGACGAGGTGCTCGCCGGGCGGCTCCAGCCGGGCCGGGAGTTCACGGTCAAGGAGATCGCCGAGCAGTACGGGGTCTCCGCCACGCCGGTCCGCGAGGCCCTGGTCGACCTGTCCGCGCAGGGCGTCCTCGACGCCGACCAGCACCGCGGTTTCCGGGTGCCGGAGTACTCCCTCACCGACCACCGGGGCATGATCGAGGCCCGCAGCCTGGTCGTCGACGGTATGTTCCACGCTCTCGCCGGCGGCCACCACCCCGCCTTCAAGGATTTGAAGGAGCCGCGGGTCGGGGCCGCCCTGGCCACCGTCCGCCGGCGCGGCGAGGAGGCCCAGCGTGCCGCGACCGCCGGCGACCTCACCGTGCTGGTCGGCTACGACCTGCGCTTCTGGCGGGAGCTGTCCGCGCTGTTCGGCAACCCCTACCTCGGCGACTTCCTGCACCGGCTGCGCGTGCAGTCCTGGGTGTGTGCGGTGCAGCATCTGCGCCGGCTGCCCGATCTACGCGGGTATCTGTGGTCCCGGCAAACGGAGTTGGTCGACGCGCTGTCCCGGCGGGACATCGAGGCCGCCCGGGGGATCGTCGCCGCGTACAACACACACTCCCTCGCCCTCATCGAGCGACTGGCGGAGAACGGATGACCGCGCCCGACCTTTCTGTCGTCATCCCGGCGTACAACGAGGAGGAACGGCTCGGCCCGACGCTCTGCGCCGTCACCCGCTACCTCGCCGACAACGAGTCCCGCTTCGGCTCCTGGGAAGTGATCGTCTCCGACGACGGTTCGACCGACGGGACGCGTACGGTCGCCGCCTTAGATCACCCGCACGTCCGTCTGGTCACCGGTCACCGCAACCGGGGCAAGGGCAGCGCCCTGCGCCTGGGCGTCGCCGCCAGCCGCGGCCGCCGGGTGCTGGTCACCGACGCCGATCTCGCGGCCCCGATCGAGGAGCTGGAGCGGCTCGACAAGGCGCTCAGCGAGGGCAACACGGCGGCGATAGGCTCGCGCGCGGTGCCCGGCGCGGAGATAGCCCACCCCCAGCACCGGCTGCGCGAGCTGCTCGGCCGCGCCGGGAACCTGCTGATACGGGCCACCGCGGTGCCCGGCATCAAGGACACCCAGTGCGGTTTCAAGCTGTTCGACGGCGACCAGGCCCGCGAGGCCTTCGCCGGCTCCCGTCTCGACGGCTGGGGCATCGACGTCGAGGTCCTCCAGCATCTGCACCGGGGCGGCGCGTCCATCGCCGAGGTCCCGGTCCACTGGAGCCACCAGCCCGGCTCCAAGGTCGGCCCGCTCGCCTACCCGAGGGTCCTCGCGGACCTGGCCCGCCTCCGGCTGCGCCGGCTCCGCCCGGCCGACCTCCTGGTCACGGTCCTCTTCCTGGCCCTGTCGGTCGCCCTGTACTCGGGCCGCTTCTTCGACCCGGACCACCGCTACCTCACCGACTCCCTCCAGGACCAGAACCAGTGGGAGTGGTTCTTCGCGGTGACCGCGGACAACCTCGCGCACTTGCGCAACCCGCTCTTCTCCGACCTCCAGGGCTTCCCCGACGGCGTCAACCTCATGGCCAACACGGTCATGCTGGGCGCCTCCGTCCCCTTCGCCCCGCTGACGCTCCTCGCCGGACCGGCCGTCTCGCTCTCCGTCTGCATGGCCCTCGGCCTGGCCGCGACCGCCGTCGCCTGGTACTGGCTGATCGTGAAGCGGGTGGTACGGCACCGGGGCGCCGCCTTCCTCGGCGCGGCCCTCGCGGCCTTCGCACCGCCGATGGTCAGCCACGCCAACGCGCACCCCAACTTCGTCATCCTGTTCACGATCCCGCTGATCATCGACCGCGCCCTGCGCCTGGCCACGGGCGCCCGGGTCCGGCGGGACGGGATCGTGCTCGGCCTGGTGGCGGCGTACCAGGTTCTCCTCGGCGAGGAGCCGTTGCTGCTGGCGGCGCTGGGCATGGCCCTGTTCGCCGCCGCGTACGCGGCCGTACGACCGGAGGTGGCGAAGGAGTCCTGGCGCCCACTGGGCAAGGGCCTGCTGATCGCCGGGGCGGTCTGTCTGCCGATCGTGATCTATCCCTTGTACTGGCAGTTCACCGGCCCGCAGAGCTACCACAGCGTCCTGCACGGCGACAACGCCGGAAACAGCCCCCTCTCGCTCCTCGCCTTCGCCGAGCGCTCGCTGCTCTACGGGAACGCCGGCCGCGCCAACGAGCTCTCCCTCAACCCCACCGAGCAGAACGCCTTCTACGGCTGGCCGCTGGTCGTGCTCGCCTTCGGGATCGTCGTACGGATGTGGGAGCGGCCGCTGGTCAAGGCGCTGGCGTTCACTTCGCCGGCCGCGGCCGTGCTGTCCATGGGCCCGAAGATCCGCATCCCGCTGACCGACACGGTGTATCCCGGCCCGTGGGCGCTGGTGCGGAAGCTGCCGCTCTTCGAGTCGGTGATCGAGGGCCGGGTGGCGATGATCTGCGCCCCGGCGCTGGGCCTGCTGCTCGCGCTCGCGCTCGAAAAGGTGCTGGTCACCCGTCGTATCGGCACCCAGTACTTCGGTCTGCTGGCCATCGCGCTGGCCCTGCTCCCGATCGTCCCGGCCCCGCTCAAGTCCGCGCCGCGGGAGACGGTCCCGGAGTTCATCACGAGCGGGATGTGGAAGTCGTACGTGGGAAGGGGCGAGTCACTCGTCCCGATCCCGCTCCCCGATCCCGGCTACGCGGAGGCCCTGCACTGGCAGACGACGGCGGACCTCGGCTTCAAGCTCCCCGGCGGATACTTCAACGGTCCCTACGGTGAGGACCGCATCGGTATCTACGGTGCCGTCCCGCGCTACACCTCCAACATGCTGCGGGACGTCCGCTACACCGGGAAGGTGCCGGTGATCGGCAAGAACTGGCGGGCGCAGGCGGTGAAGGACTTCGCGTACTGGAAGGCGGGCGCCCTGGTGGTCGCCCCACAGCCCAACGACGACAAGCTGCGGCAGGCGGTCGACGCCCTGACCGGAAAATCCGGTAGGTGGACCGGTGGGGTCTGGGTATGGGACCTGCACGGGGGGAGCTGACCGGTGCCGCACGGATTACTCTTCCCTGACCACCTGGCTGAACACTTGCCGTGAACGCGCTGATACGAGGAGCCCTCTTTGGCCTGTGACCTCTGGCTGGTACCGCTCGTCGACGTGTTGTGCCACACGCCTGACAACCCGTTCGCCGAGGAACTCGCGCAATACAACAAGGTGCTCGCCGAGGCCGGGCTGCCGCCGGTGCCGGTGTACCAGTACATGCCGGGCCTGTCCGGCGATGTCGCCCCGGTGGCCGGCTTCGACTACGACGCGCTGCACTTCCTGCGCCGCGCCTATCTCCTCCAGGTCTGCGGCCTGCCCGTCTCCCCGGTGGACGACCTGGGCGGCGACTACGAGCAGCTCCTGGAGATGTTCGAGTCGACGGCCCAGCAGTCCCATCTGGTCTGGCACTACGACCACGCGGGCGCCTACGTCCCGGTCGACTTCCCGAACCCGCTCTCAAGCGACGAACTCCTCGCCGGTGGCGGCCCGCTGGGCTCGTCCCACGCCCTGCTGCGCGAGCTGGAGTACGTCGCCCCGTCGATCGGCATCGACCCGGCGAACCCTCCGGCGGCCCCGCAGCCGCCCTCCGCCCCGACCGACCTGGAGGAACCGGCGATCCCGGCCCCGTACGACCCGAGCCCCTTCGCCCGGGAACGGCACGTCTGGCTCGGCCTGCACGCGGCGGCGACGCGCAGCCTGGCCCAGGGGTCGATGATCGTGTTCAGCTGAGGCGGAGCCGGGGCAGGGGGCGGTTACTGCGCGCGGCCATTCGACGGCCGGCAGGGCGAAGTGACCGTAAGGCCGCCGTCTCCCGCTCCAGGGATGCCTTCTGCCCTGGAGCGGGGACGTGGAGGAAATCCGGCAGGCTTACGAGAAGACCGGCGTCCCGCCCTGCGTCAGCTTCCAGTTGGTGGCCGCGAACGTCGACGGGTCGATCGTGCCCTTCGCCGTCGCGTAGGCGACCATCAGGTCGCGGACCTGGTTGGGGGTGCTGTAGACGACCTCCGCGGCGGCGATGTGCGGGTAGCCGCTGCCGCCGTTGGCGCGGTAGTTGTTGACGGCGACGACGAAGACCTGGTCGTCGGCGACCGGCGTGCCGTTGTAGCTGAGGTTCTTGATGCGCGAGCCCTCGGCCGCCGCGATGTCGATCTCGTAGTCGACGCCGGCCGCCGTGTCGTACATGTAGTCCCAGAAGCTGTTGGCGTTGGTGAGGGTGGCGGTGTCCACCGCCGTGCCGGACGGGACCCGGTGGTAGTACTTCGCCGCGTACTCCAGGTAGTCCTTGAGCTGGGCGCCGGTGAGCTTCTTGCCGTACAGGGTGTTCTCGTAGACGTAGAGACCCGCGACGTCGCGGATCGTCACGTCGCCGGCCGGGATGACGGCCGTACGGCTGAAGGGCGCGGCCACCGAGATCAGCGGGAGCGCGGCGTCCGCCGTCGACAGGCCCGCCTTCACCGCGTCCATCTGGACCTGCTGGATGAAGTCGATGGCGGCGACGTCCTTCCAGCAGGCGTCCGTCGTGGACATCGTCTCGGTGCAGGTGCCGATCGCGGTGTTGACGTACTTGACCACCAACTCGTGCTCGGCGGTGAGCAGTTCGGTGATCCGCGGGTCCTCGGCGACCGTGTTGCTGTTCAGGGTGGTGGCGGTCTTCTTGGTGATCTTCCAGGAGTGGTTCACCAGCTCCAGTTCGAAGTCGAAGACGGAGAGGCGGTAGCCGTAGCAGTACGGCTCGGAGAGGAGGACGTCCTCGCCGGTCTCCGCGTTCTTCACCGTGTACGTGGGGACGTCGACGTGGGTGTGGCCGACGAGGATCGCGTCGATACCAGGGACCTGCTCGGCGACCAGGTTCGACGCGTTCTCCACGTAGGGGAGCGAGTCGCCCCACGACGACGAGCCGTCCAGGCCCGAGTGGTCGGTGAGGAAGACGACGTCGCAGCCGAGGGCACGCAGGCGCGGGACGTACTTCTTCGCCTGCTCGACCAGGCCCGTGAACGCCAGCTTCCCGGAGACGTTGTCCTTGTCCCACAGGGCGATGCCCGGGTTGGTGAGGCCGAGGATGCCGACCTTGATGTCCGGGCCGTGGGGGACCTTGATGTGCTTGACGGTGTAGGGCCGGAAGGCGGGCCGCAGCGTCTTGGCGTCCAGGGCGTTGGCGCCGAGCAGCGGGAAGTGGCACTGCTTCTCGAAGGTGCGGATGACCTCGACCCCGTAGTTGAACTCGTGGTTGCCGAGGGCGGCCGCGTCGTAGCGCATCTCGTTCATGGCGATCGCCATGGGGTGCTTGGGGCCGCGCTTGCCGTCCTTGCCGGTGATCGGGTCGACGCTCGCGTAGTAGGAGGCGAGGGAGGTGCCCTGGATGATGTCGCCGGCGTCGACCAGCAGGACCCGGTCCTCGCCCCTCTCCTTGCGCAGGTTCTTCACCAGGGTGGCGATGCGCGCGATGCCGTAGGTGTTGCCCTTGGAGTCCTTGTAGGCGGCGTCGGTGTAGTAGTCCCAGTTGAAGACGTGGCTGTGCAGGTCGGTGGTGCCCAGGATGGAGAAGCTCCAGGTCTTCGGCGCCTTTCCGGGCTTGTGCTCGGCCGCCTGGGCGGGGGCCGCGGCGGCGACGGTCCCGGCGGCGGCTACGGCCGCCCCGGTGACGGCCGACTTCTTCACGAAATCCCGGCGGTTCATGGGACTGACGGGCATGAGGTCTCCTGGGAGGCTGACATGACGCGTGTAGACAGAGGTGTGGTGCGGGGCTACTCGCGTAGAGCGTGGCGTCTGTCCAGGCCTCCGAAAACCAGGAATTGGCCATGACCGAGTCAACAAACGGCAATGCGCGGGCGGTTGTGTGCCCCGCTCGGCCGACCGCGCGGCTCGCTCAGTCGACCGGCCGCGTGGCGATCACGACCATCGCCTCCGACTCCGCCTCGTCGAAGGGGCCCCGCACGCGCCCGCCCCTGGCACCGAAGACGGCCTCCTGACCCAGCCCGGCCTGCTCCATCATGGTCAGCACCTCGGGCAGCCGGTAGTAGTGCATGAAATGGCGGAACCAGCCTCCGCTGCCGTCGGGCCGTTGCAATCGGATGGCCGTCAGGGATGTCGCGCTCGTCGGGTCCGTGATCGAGTACTCCGTGCGGACGGCGCCGTCCGGCAGCGCCGTGGTGTCGACCTGGCGCTGGATCCTGCGGTGTTGCCAGTGCGGGCCGTTGACGTACTCGAAGACGAACGGTGCCCCCGGCTTCAGCGCCGCGGCGGCCGTGCGGAAGACCCCGGCGTTGTCCTCGTCGGCGTCCTCGTACCCGAACGACGATCCGATGTTGAACACCGCGTCCATCGACGCCGGCTGGACCTCCGGGGGCAGTCCGCGCGTCATGTCCGCCACCACGTAACGGACATGACCGGCCAGCCGTACCGCCCGGCTCTCCCCCAGGGCCGCGGTCTCCGGCTGGATGTCGATGTCCGTCACGTCGAGGCCGTGTTTGACGAAGCCGGCGTCGTGCGTGCCGTGGCCCGCGCCCAGCACGAGGATGCGCGCGCCCGGTGGGAGCGTACGGCCGGTGTCCGCGAGCCGGTCGAGCAGGTCGTCGACGAACCGGATGTGCCGCTCCTCCGCCTGCACATAGTCCGGGAAACTCTCCAGATACAGCGGTCCGTACGACGGCTCGTCCGCGCCGAGGCCCTCCAGGAAGACGTCACGGGCCCGCGCCCGGTACCAGCGGGTGAGACGCGCGGCGAACGTCGCCCGCTCGTCGTCGGTGAGCCGTGCGTCGACGTGGTCGCGCACGGAGCTGTGCGGTTCGAAGCCGGCCTCGGTCCGTGTCAGCAGGAACCTGGCCTCCAACTCGGCCAGCAGACGCGGGGTTTCGCCGTCTTCCGTCAACTCGCCGACGAGCTCGGGCGGGGCCGCCTCGTAGACGAAGGTCGCGGCCTTCAGGACGGTGCGCTGCGCGGGGGCCAGGGCGTCGTAGATGGGGCCGATCCAGGCGTTCAGGTCGTCCCGTTGAGCGGACAGGTCCACGGCCAGCACCTCGGGTCTCGTATGCGTCGCCTGACCGGCGAAGAGGGTCAGGGCCTGCGGGTTTCCTTCCCCCGCCCGGCGCCAGACCGTCGTCAGCGTGGGGTCCGGCATGCTCAGGCCGCAGCGGCGCAGCAGGTCGCGCGCGTCCGCCTCGGGCAGTCCGCGCAGCTGGACCCAGGGCAGGTCGGCCGTGCGCGGTATCTCCCGAAGATGCCTTCGGCTGGTCAGTACGACGGTCGACCGCCCCTCGGTGTGCACGGTCCGCCGCGCCCACGCCACCAGCGCGGGATCGCGCACGGTGTGGAAGTCGTCGAGTACGAGGAGGACCGGGTTGGCCGCCAGGAACGCGGCGAGGGTGTCCTGGAGCCGGTCGCCGTCCGCGTCCGACGAACCGGCGACCAGGGCGAGTTCGCGCGCGCCGTCCAGTTCGGTGTCGTAGGACAGGGCGAGCGCCAGGGACCGCAGGCTCAGTGTGTGGGTCTTCTCGGCGCAGAAGACCCACTTCACCCGGTGCGTACGGGCGTGCAGGCGGCAGAGCGCGGCGGCCAGCGCGGTCTTGCCGACGCCGCTGAATCCCTCGATGACGAGGGTCGGCGCGTGTCTGCGCACGCCCGCCCGCAGTTGGCGCAGTTCCGCCGTACGGTCCACCAGGGGCCGGGCGTGGCCCCGGACCCGTGCGTCGGGGGCGAGGACGGTGAACTCGGAGAGCAGCGGAGCCGGGCCTGGAGACGCGAGGGTTGGCTGCCTGCGCGGGCCGGAGCGGCGGGCGTCCCGCCACTGCAGAACGCCGACGGCGGTGCCGGCCACTCCCGCCACCGTGCCGATCAGCGCCGTGAGATCCATCGCCCGTCCCGGCTCGAAGGTCCTGCATGGGGTGGTGCGTGGGATTGCTGCGTGGGCGTGCGGAATACACCCACCGCCATACCCATCGCACTTCCCTTGTGAACCACCGAAACCCGGGTCATGGTCGGGGAGTTGGAGCTCGACTACGCCGGACCAGGACTTCGTCCACGACCAGTTCATGGCCCACTGGAGAGAGATCACCGGCGCTCCCGCCCCGCCTTCGGGACAAGTGCTGGACATGCCGGGGATACGGCGCCGAGCGGTGCGACACCTGCGGCAGACGGGGCGGGGGGCGCCGCGAGACCGAGCTGCCATGGCCCGTCGTGCCACCGGCCGGCTCACCCTGCTGAGCTGCCTCGCGGTGCTGTTCCTGGCCGGGACAGTGGTGTCATGTCTCTCCCATGGCGGACAGACCCGTCACACCATCCCGCTCACGTCCCCGGCGCGCGGCGGCAGCCGGCATCTCAGCCAGGACTGTCGCCGCGCCAGGTCGGACCTACAGGAACGAGTTGATCTCGATCGTCTCGTCCCGGCCCGGGCCCACGCCGATCGCGGAGATCGGGGCGCCGGACATCTCCTCCAGCGCCTTGACGTACGCCTGGGCGTTCTTCGGGAGGTCCGCGAAGGACTTGGCCTTGGTGATGTCCTCGGACCAGCCGGGCAGGGTCTCGTAGACCGGCTTCGCGTGGTGGAAGTCGCTCTGGGAGTACGGGAGTTCCTCGACGCGCTTGCCCTCGATCTCGTACGCCACGCAGACCGGGATCTGCTCCCAGCCGGTGAGGACGTCGAGCTTGGTGAGGAAGAAGTCGGTCAGGCCGTTCACGCGGGTCGCGTAGCGGGCGATCACCGCGTCGAACCAGCCGCAGCGGCGGTCCCGGCCGGTGGTGACACCCCGCTCGCCGCCGATCCGGCGCAGCGCCTCGCCGTCCTCGTCGAAGAGCTCGGTCGGGAACGGGCCGGCGCCGACGCGGGTCGTGTACGCCTTGAGGATGCCGATGACCCGGCTGATCTTCGTCGGGCCCACGCCGGAGCCGGTGCAGGCACCGCCCGCGGTCGGGTTCGAGGAGGTGACGAAGGGATACGTGCCGTGGTCGATGTCCAGGAGCGTGCCCTGGCCGCCCTCGAAGAGGACGACCTTGTCCTCCTCCAGGGCCTGGTTGAGGACGAGGACCGTGTCGGAGACGTACGGGGCGAGCTTGTCCGCGTAGCCCAGCAGCTCCTCGACCACCTGGTCCACGGCGATCGCGCGCCGGTTGTACAGCTTTGTGAGCATCTGGTTCTTGACGTCGAGGGCCGCCTCGACCTTCTGGGTCAGGATCGACTCGTCGTACAGGTCCTGGACCCGGATGCCGACGCGGTTGATCTTGTCCGCGTAGGTCGGGCCGATACCGCGCCCGGTGGTGCCGATCTTCCGCTTTCCGAGGAAGCGTTCCGTCACCTTGTCGACGGTGACGTTGTACGGCGTGATGATGTGCGCGTTTCCGCTGATGAGGAGCTTGGACGTGTCGACGCCACGCTCGTTCAGACCGCTCAGCTCGGAGAGCAGGACCGACGGGTCGACGACGACGCCGTTGCCGATGACGGGAACACAGGTAGGCGAGAGGATTCCGGAAGGGAGGAGGTGGAGCGCATACTTCTGGTCGCCGACGACGACCGTGTGGCCGGCGTTGTTGCCACCCTGGTAACGCACCACGTAGTCGACGGATCCGCCTAGCAGGTCCGTCGCCTTTCCCTTGCCTTCGTCACCCCACTGAGCACCGAGCAGCACAAGTGCGGGCACGCGCGTACACCCCTTCCGGGCGGGGCATGTCCAAGGTCAGGGGCGTACGCGTAAGGTTCGGCGCCGCGTACCACCGCGACCGTCGTTGGCCGCACAACCGTTGGACAGGATGCCCCGGAATAGACGAAGCCCCTGGCGCAATAGCGCAAGGGGCTCTTGCACAGTGATGCTACCCGAGGAAGCGAGGCACGACCGAGGTGGCGACATTCGCGAGGTCCGATCAGCTGCTTGTGATCATCGATCCGGCGGCACGGCAAACGGACGGTGAATCCGTCCGGATCGCGAAAGACGTGCTCAGCGCGGGTGCTACCACGAAGGTGTGCCTGCCGGACGGCCCCGAGGAATTCGCCCGGGTACTTTCCCGGCGGGGGTCGCGGCGACCGGTGGTGGTGGGCGACGACGCCGCGCTGATCCGTGCGGTGACCTTTCTGCACAGGCAGCGGGAGCTGGCCGAATGTGTGCTGTCCGTGGTCCCGGTGGGGGGCACGCTGGGCGTCGCGCACGCGCTGGGGGTGCCCACCGGTGCGGTGGCGGCGGCACGCGCGGTCCTGGACGGCGTGGAACGGCGCCTGGACCTGCTGGTCGACGACAGCGACGGGGTGGTGCTGGGCGCGCTGCGGATCCCGCCGGTGGCGGCGGTGCCGGAGGACGCGGACACGGTTGCGGCCCGGGGGTGGCTGCGGCCGTACCAGACCCTCGTACGGTCCCTTTCCGCCCGCCCGGCCCAGGCAGTGCCCCGCCCCGGGCCCGCGCGGCTGCGGGTCGAGGTCGACGGGGAGACGGTGGTGGACCTGGACCAGCCGGTGGAGGGCATCTCGGTGACCCCGGGCGGCCGCGACGGGCTGGCCGAGGTGGAGGTACGGCCGCTGTCGGTGGGCGCGGAGGCGACGCCGGTACGGGCCGCCGGGCGGACGGTGACGGTGACGGGGGCGGACTTCCGGTACCGGGCCGACGTCGGGGTGGCGGGTCCGGTACGGCGGCGGACCTGGCGGGTGGTCGAGGGGGCCTGGGGGCTCATGGTGCCGGGGGCCCCGTAGCAGCGGGCTCGGCGGTGCGGGCGACTCACTCCCCCGTGCCACTCCGCGGCGCGGGAGAACTCCCGGTGGCGTGGGACGGCCGCGGCTCAGTGGGGCCGCTCGGGCACCTTCCCGTGATCGGGTTCGGATTCGTCCTTCAGCGCCACGCCCGTGACCCCCAGCTCCCGCGCCCTCCTCAGCAACGCCGCCAGCTTCCCCGCCGCCGCCTCGTAGGTCAGCCCCAGCGGCGGCCGGATGTTGCTCAGGCAGTTCCGGTCCGCGTCCGTGGTCACGCCCGGCACCGGCCGGTACGTCAGGTAGGCGCCCAGGGAGTCCGCCGCCGACATCCCGGGCCGTTCGCCGATCAGGACCACCACCAGGGCCATACCCATCGCGTGGGCGATGTCGTCGCCGAGGGCCACCCGGGCCTGCTCGGCCAGGACGACCGGGGCGATGCGCCGGTCGGGGAGGCGGGCCGCGGTGGCCCGCACCATCGCCGCCCCGTGCTCGTGCACCGCCCGGCTGGACAGCCCGTCGGCGACCACGAAGACGACGTCCCAGTCACCGGCCGGCAGGTGCGCCCGGTCCACGGGGTGGAGTCGTCGGCCCAGGTCGGGGCGCTGGAGGTAGGTCGTCCGGTCGCCGGCCGCGCTGCGGACCCGTACCGTCGCGAGCCCCGCCAGCCCCGCCGCCACCGCGTCCGGGTCGAAGGGCGAGTGCACCGCGTCCCGGGCGGCCGCATGCGCGGACTGGAGGCCCAGCCGGTGCCGGGTGGGAAGCGCGGAGCCGGAGCGGCCGAGGCCGATCCTGGCCTGGGTGTGGCGGCGCAGCAGCGGCCACAGGTCGTCGGGTCCGGCGGCGGGCGCCTCGGTCAGGTCGGTCATGCGGCCAGTTCCCTTCCGATCGCCGTCAGCGGATGGCCGCTGACCTCGCGCAGACCGCCGTCCCCGTCCAGCAGCCCGATCGACTCCAGCCACGCCTCGAACTCCGGCGCCGGGCGCAGGCCGAGCACCTCCCGCAGGTAGAGCGCGTCGTGGTAGGAGGCGGACTGGTAGTTGAGCATGATGTCGTCGCCGCCCGGTGTGCAGATCACGAAGGAGGCGCCCGCGACGGCCAGCATGGTCAGCATGGTGGCGATGTCGTCGTCGTCCGCGTCGGCGTGGTTCGTGTAGCAGATGTCCAGGCCCATGGGCAGGCCGAGGAGTTTGCCGCAGAAGTGGTCCTCCAGGGCGGCCCGCAGGATCTGCCGGCCGTCGTAGAGGTACTCCGGGCCGATGAAGCCCACGACGGTGTTCACCAGCAGGGGCCGGTAGCGGCGGGCCACCGCGTACGCCCGCGCCTCCACCGTCTGCTGGTCCACGCCGTGGTGCGCGTCCGCCGACAGGGCGCTGCCCTGGCCGGTCTCGAAGTACATGACGTGGTCGCCGACCGTGCCCCGCCCCAGCCCGCGGGCCGCCTCGTACGCCTCGTCCAGCAGGCCGAGGGTGACGCCGAAGGAGGCGTTCGCCGCCTGGGTGCCGGCGATGGACTGGAAGACGAGGTCGACCGGGGCGCCGCGCTCCATCAGGTCCACGCTCGTCGTGACGTGGCACAGGACGCAGGACTGGGTGGGGATCGCGTAGCAGTCGATCACTCCGGCCAGGAGTTCCAGCAGGTCCCGTACCGCCTTCGGGCTGTCGGTCGCCGGGTTGATGCCGATCACCGCGTCTCCGGAGCCGAGCAGCAGACCGTCCAGGAGGGCGGCCGCCACTCCGGCCGGGTCGTCGGTGGGGTGGTTGGGCTGGAGGCGGGTGGCGAGGCGGCCGGGCAGGCCGATCGTCGAGCGGAAGGCGGTGACCACCCGCGCCTTGCGGGCGACGGACACCAGGTCGGCGTTCCCCATCAGCTTGGACACGGCGGCGGCCATCTCCGGCGTGACCCCGGGCGCCAGCGCGGCGAGAGCGCCGGCGTCCGCGGCCAGCAGCCACTCCCGGAACTCGCCGACCGTCAGCCCGGCCACCGGCGCGAAGGCCGCCGCGTCGTGGGTGTCGAGGATCAGCCGGGTCACGTCGTCGGTCTCGTAGGGGATCACCGGCTCGGTCAGGAAGGTGGCGAGCGGCACCTCCGCCAGCGCCCAGCGGGCCGCGACCCGCTGCCGCGCGCTCGCGGCGGCGAGGCCGGCCAGCCGGTCGCCGGAGCGTTCCGGACTCGCGGCGGCCAGCAGGCGGGCCAGGGAGTCGAAGCGGTGGCGTTCGCCGCCGAGGGTGGCCGTGTACGTGCTCATGGCGGCGACCGTACGGGCCGGGTGTTGCGGCCGGATTTCTAAAGGTCTGGTTGACAAACATTTAACGCACCGAGACCCTCTACCGACTCATTCGGGCTACAGAGTTCCGGTCCAGTACAGCCAGCGATCAGCAGGAGAGGGGCCACCCCGATGGCAGTGGACGAGGGAGTCGCCCCAGCGGCGAAGACAGACGGGGACAGCACGGTCCACCGGCTGAAGCCCAACGCGATCGGTCTGCTCGGGGTGGTCTTCATGGCCGTCGCGACCGCCGCGCCGATCACCGCGATGACCGGCAACGTGCCCTTCATGGTGTCGTCCGGCAACGGCATCGGTGCCCCGGCGAGCTACCTCGTCGCAATGGTCGTCCTGGCAATCTTTTCCGTCGGTTTCACGTCGATGGCTAAGCACATCACGTCGACGGGCGCCTTCTACGGCTTCATCTCCTACGGTCTCGGCCGCACCGCGGGCCTGGCGTCGGGGCTGCTCGCCACCTTCGCGTACGCCGTCTTCGAGCCTGCGCTGATCGGCATCTTCTCGGTCTTCGCCAACACGACCCTCAAGGACCAGACCGGACTTGACGTCCCGTGGTGGGCGTTCGCGATCCTGATGCTCGCCGTCAACGCGACCGGCACCTGGTTCGGCGTCAGCGTCGCCGAGAAGCTCCTCGTCGTCCTCCTCGGCACCGAGGTGACCGTCCTCGCCGCGATGGCGATCTCGGTGGCCCTGCACGGCGGCGGCCCGCACGGCTTCACCTTCGGCCCGGTCAACCCGGTCAACGCCTTCAAGGGCACGTCCGCGGGGCTCGGTCTCTTCTTCGCCTTCTGGTCGTGGGTGGGCTTCGAGTCCACGGCGATGTACGGCGAGGAGTCCCGCGACCCGAAGAAGATCATCCCCAAGGCGACGATGATCTCGGTCCTCGGCGTCGGCGTCTTCTACGTCTTCGTCTCCTGGATGGCCATCATCGGCAACGGCGAGACGGAGGCCGTCAAGGCCGCCTCCTCCGCCAACCCGCTCGCCCTCTTCTTCAACCCCACCGAGCACTACGTCGGCCACTGGGCGGTCGTCCTCATGCAGTGGCTGATGGTCACCGGCTCGCTGGCCTGTGGCATGGCCTTCCACAACTGCGCCGCCCGCTACATGTACGCGCTGGGCCGGGAAGGGGTCATCCCCTCGCTCCGGAACACCGTCGGCCGCACCCACGCCCGGCACGGCTCCCCGCACATCGCGGGCCTGGTCCAGACGGTGATCTCGGCCGTCCTGATCGGGGCGTTCTGGGCCGCGGGCAAGGACCCGTACAACGCCCTCTACGTGCTGCTGGCCATCCTCGGCACGATGGCGATCCTGGTCGTGCAGGCCGTGTGCTCGTTCGCGGTGCTGGTCTACTTCCGGAAGAACCACCCCGAGAGCCGGCACTGGTTCAGGACCTTCGCCGCCCCGCTCATCGGCGGCGTCGCGATGCTCGCCGTGGTCGTCCTGCTGGTGTCCAACATGGGCGTCGCGGCCGGCACCGAGTCCGGCTCACTGCTGCTGAAGGCGACGCCGTGGCTGGTGGCACTGGTGGCGGCGACGGGCGTCGGCTACGCGCAGTACCTCAAGCGCCGGTCGCCGGAGCGGTACGCGCTGCTGGGACGGACGGTACTGGAGGAGACGAAGGAGCGGTAGGGGCGCGTGCGCCCAACGGTTCGTGGAAGCGGAGTGAAGGTCCCACCGTCCGGGCAGACGCCCACGCATCCGCGTCCGTAAGGTGCGCACATGCCAGGTGAATTACGAGCGGGGCATACGGTCGCCGCATTAGCCGGACGTACGGTCGCCGCATGGGTGGCCGGTGTCCTCCTCGCCGTCACACCGGGGGCCGCGAGCGCGGCACCCGCTCCCCGCACCTTCCAGTACACCTGCGACTTCGGGATCCTCAGCGGCCAGTCGATGACGGCCTCGGTCGTGTGGGACGTCTCGGACACCCACGTGGTCGGCCGGCCCACTCCCCGACTGCCGGTGACCGCGTCGGCGACGGTCGGGGCGCTCATCCCGCAAGGGCTGCGGGTGGCCGGCGCGACGAGCCTCGAGGGCACGGCGAAGGTGACCGCCGTCGTGGCCGCACCGCAGGGGAACGTCCCCGTCACCATGTCGATGGACGTGCCCGTGACCCAGATCCCGTCCTCCGGGTCCATGACGGTCCCGGCGAACGGGACCGCGCCGTCGCTGACCTTCACCAAGGCGGGCACCGCGAGCATCGTCGTCGGCGCGATCAGGCTGAGCGTCACGCCGAGGCGGGCGGACGGCAGCACGACCCCGCTGGGCACGGTGAACGCGTCGTGCAGCGTGGACTCGGACCAGGACAAGGTTCTGGCGTCGTTCCGGATCCTGCCCAAAGCGCAGCGACAGCCGTCGCCCACGGCGTCGGGGACGGGGACCGGGACCGGGGGCGGGAGCCGTGGCTCGGGCTCCGGGTCAGGGTCAGGGGCAGGGGCGGGGTCTGGTTCCGGGTCCGGCTCGGGGGCGGGGGCGGGGGCGGGGGGCCAGGGAGGTAGGGGGACCTCAGGGACTCACCCCGGCGCCTCCCGCAGCCCCGACCCGAGCGGCTCGGTCACCGCGAGCGGTACGGCATCGGTGTCGGCGTCGCCCGCCTCGGGCGGCGCTCCGACCTTCGCCGCGCCCAAGGCCGGCTCCGACCTGCGCTCCAGCGCGCAGGACCGCACGGCTTTCCCGGTCGCGCTGCGCGCGGCGGCCGGCGTGCTGATCGTGGCCCTGGCCGCGGTGGGCAGCGCGATGTGGTTCCGGCGACGCCGGGGTGACGATGGCTGAGGGCACGGCAGGCGGGGAGGAGCAGCCGCCGCGCAGCATGAATGCGAACCAGTACGGCGACGGCACGCAGATCGTCGCCGGATCCATCGGGGTGCAGAACAACAACTACACCTACACCGAGCGACCTCAGAGCGGACTGCTGGCGAAAGCCGACCAGTTGGCCGAGTTCGTCCGGCAACGCCGGCAAGAAGAGGAGACACAGCTCGGTATCAGGGATCCCCAGCTGCTGCCCGTGCGCTGGGAGCCTCCGAACGACGAGACGTTGGCGAGGGATCACCCGGAACTCATCTGGGAAGACCTGGGCGAGGGGAACCTGAGCGGAGGTCTGAACGGGATCGCGGAGTTCTACGAGAGCATCCCGTCCGGCCGCCTGGTGGTACTGGGCAGGGCCGGTTCGGGAAAGAGTGTACTGGCCATGCAGTTCGTGCTGCAGTGGCTCAAGAAACGCCCCGCCGGCGCACCCGTGCCGGAGATCTTCAGTCTCGCCTCGTGGAACCCGGAAGAGGAACCGCTGAACGACCGGCTGAGTCACCAGCTGAGCCGTGACCAGCCCTGGCTGACCGCAGTCGACTCCGACGGGGAGATGACGCTGGCCGAGAAGCTGGTGAGCGTCGGGCTGATCCTGCCCGTCCTGGACGGTTTCGACGAGATCTCCAAAAGCCTCCGCGGGGCCGCGCTGAAGCAGCTCTCCGAGACCTCCCTGCCGTTGGTCCTCACCAGCCGCTACGGCGAGTACAAGAACGCGGTCAAGGGCAGGGGGCTGCACAAGGCCGCCGTCGTACGACTGGCCGATCTGCCTCCGGCCGACTCGGTGACGTATCTCCGGTTCAGCAGTCCCCCGGACGCCAAGTCGGCGTGGGACCCGGTGCTGGACGACATGGACGCCAACCCTGACGGTCCACTGCGCCGGGCGCTCTCCACACCGCTGATGGTGGTCCTGGCCGCGGCCGTCCACGGCGAGCGCGGCACCAGCGGTCCGGATGCGCTGCTGGACGCCGCGGAGTTCCCGACCCCGGACCGCCTTGAGCGGCACCTTCTCACCGCGTTCCTCCCCTCGGTGTACCGGCGCCCGTCGCAGGCGCGACGCGCCCAACGCTGGCTCACCTACCTCGCCCACGATCTGGAGCGGCGCAAGACCGGCAACCTGGCCTGGTGGGAACTGGGCACCACGTTGCCGCTGCGGCAGCGGACCGCCGTGATCGCAGTCCTCGCCGGGCTGTCCTTCGCCTTCGTCACCGCGGTCGGAAACATCCCCGTCGACCTGATCGGCACCTCGCACGGGCTCGGCTTCGCCGTCCGGCGCGGGCTGGTCGTCGGCTCCTTGCACGGGCTGCTGATCGGAGCGGCATTCGGCTTCATCTACCACCGGGCGAGCGGCAACCACCTGCTGAAACCGTCCCCGATCGAGATCACCTTCCGCCGTGATGCCCAACGGCAGCTGGGCGAGAGGTTGTTGACCAGGATGACCATTGGTTCACTGGTCGCTCTGGCGGGCGCGGTCGCCATCGTCGGTGTCGACCGCACCGTCGTGCCGTGGCTCGGACTCGACGACGGGCTCGGCGGCGGGCTGGTGTCCGCGGCCCAGTTCCCGCTCATCGTGGGTCTCGGAACCGGCCTGGTGCTCGGCATCACGGCCTGGCTGGAGGCAACGGTCGACCTGGACAAGTCCGTGAGCTGCGTCGGCCTGTTGCGGGTCAACCGAAGGAACGTCCACGCCCACATCCTCGTCTGGGCGATCGTGTTCGGCTTCATCGCCTGGTTCGCAGGCAGCTTCACCGAGACCCCGCTCCGCAGCCTCCAGCAGGGCCTCGTCTTCGGCATCGAGGGCGCGTTCGCCGGCGGCCTCGGGTACGGGCTCTGTCTGACCGCGTGGGGGCAGTGGATCGCACTCGCCCGCGTCTGGCTGCCGCTGACGGGCCGGCTCCCCTGGCGGCTGGTCACGTTCCTGGAGGACGCGTGCGACCGAAGGGCGTTGCGGCGGGCGGGGGCGGTGTACCAGTTCCGGCACGGACGGTTGCAGGAGCAGCTGACGGCACCGCCCGAGGGGCCGTCGGACGGCACCCCCTGACGGCTGACGGGGGCGCTTCACTCCTGCCCGAAGAGCTCCACCCGGCGCGCCCGCCACCGCTCCATCATCTCCGCGATCTCCTCGTCCACGAACTCGAAGAACGCGAGCGTCTCGGCCATCCGCCGCCCCGTTCGGCCGCACCCATGCCCTGGACGGCCTCGACCTGGACGTCGAGACCGGCGAGGTGCACGGCTTCCTCGGCCCCAACGGCGCCGGGAAGTCCACCGCCATCCGGGTCCTGCTCGGCCTGCTGCGCCCCGACTCCGGCGCCGCGCAGACGCGCAGATCCTCGGCCGCGACCCCCGGAAGGACGCCGTGGCGGTGCACCGCAGGATCGCCTACGTCCCGGATACGTGACCCTCTGGCGCAACCTCTCGGGCGGCGAGGTCATCAACCTCTACGGCCGGCTCCGCGGCGGCCTCGACAAGACGCGCCGCGCCGACCTGATCGAAGGCTGCTCAGTCGACGTAGTCCCTGAGCTCCTCGGTGTCGAGCTCGATGCCCACGGGGTTGGGGAGAGTGACCTTGCCCCCGAGCTTCACGACATGGATGTCCCGGTATCCGTCTTCCGGGTCCGGATCGCTGTGGACCAGAATCGAGAGAGCATCGCGGTCGATCAGCAGGTAGACGGGAATCCCGGCCTCGGCATAGGCCTTCGGCTTCTCCACACGGTCACGGTTGTGGGTGTCCGAGTCGTAGGAGGTGATCTCGACTGCCATCAACACACCGTCGGGGTCGGCCCAGTCGCCCTTCCCGCTGAAGTGTCCCGTCGGCGCGAGCACGGCGTCGGGCTTGGCGCGGCCCCCGCGATACGCCTCGACCTTCAACCCCTGACCGGTTGGGTTGAGGGTGAGGTCGGGCCGTGCTTGCTTGCAGCGGAAGACCAACCACATCGCGATCTCGCCGTGGCTGCCGTTTGTCACCTTCTTGACCCCGATCCGTCCGCCGATGAACTCGAAACCGACGGTCTCGTCTTCACGGGCGGCGAATTCGGCAATCCGCTCGAACACGTCCACGGACAACTGTGACGACGCGCGCTCTGCCATAACCGTCATGGTGCCTCCCCTCGCAGGCGTGCACCAACTTGACCGGTCGTTCGCGTCCATCGGCCGGAATCAGTCGGTGATCATCCGAACGGGTGATCACCTCACTTCCACGCCCAGCCCCTCCAACCCCCGGATCACGAAGTTCGGCTTCCGCCGCGGCTCCGCCGCCAGGCTCAGCGTCGGGGCCTTCTCCAGCAGGGCCGCCATCGAGGCCGCCAGCTCGATGCGGGCCAGCGGGGCGCCGATGCAGTAGTGGATGCCGGCGCTGAAGGAGATGTGGGGGTTGTCGCGGCGGGTGAGGTCCAGCCGGCCGGGGTCGGTGAAGACGGCCGGGTCATGGTTGGCGGAGCCGAAGAGCATCGCGACCTCCGCGCCCCTCGGGATCGTCGTGCCGTCGATCTCGATCTCGTCCAGTACCCAGCGTTCGAAGAGCTGGAGCGGGGTGTCGTAGCGCATCAGCTCTTCTACGGCGGTGGGGATCAGGGAGTGGTCGGCGCGGAGGGCGGCCAGCTGGGCGGGGTTGCGGAAGAGGGCGTACCAGCCGTTGACCGTGGCGTTGACGGTCGCCTCGTGGCCTGCGTTGAGGAGCAGGACGGCCGTGGAGATCATCTCCTGCTCGGTGAGCCGGTCGCCCTCGTCGTGCGCGGCGATCAGCCCGGAGATCAGGTCCTCGCCGGGCTGTGCCCGCCGCTCGGCGATCAGCTCCCGCAGGTATTCGGAGAACTCGACCGAGGCCCTGACGGCCTTCGCGGCCGTGTCCTCCGAGGGATTCAGCTCGTACATGCCGCAGATGTCGGCCGACCAGGGCCGCAGCGGCGCCCGGTCCGCCTCCGGGATGCCCAGCATCTCGGCGATGACGGCGACGGGGAGCGGTTCGGCCACATCGGCGAGGAGATCGCCGCCGCCCCTGTGGACCAGCCCGTCGACGAGTTCACCGGCGAGCTTCGCCACGTACGGTTTCAGCCGCTCGACCGTGCGCGGGGTGAACGCCTTCGACACCAGGCGGCGGATGCGGGTGTGGTCCGGGGGTTCGAGGTCGAGCATGCCGTGGTCGTTGAGCGTGTGGAACGGCTCGTGCTCCGGCGGGGGTGCGGTCCGCCCGAAGTCCTCGTGGCTGAACCGGTGCTGGTACGTCCGGCCCAGCCGCCGGTCCCGCAGCAGCGCCGAGACATCGGCGTGGTGCGGGACCAGCCACTGGTCGGTGGGCTCGTAGTACTGCACCCGGCCCCGGGCGCGGAGCTCGGCGTAGGAGGGGTACGGGTCGGCCAGGAAGTCCGGGTCCCAGGGGTCGAAGGCTGCCATGGACGGACGTTAGACCGACGGTCCCCCTCCTGACCAGGGGTGTCTCAGATGCTTACTGGGTGGGCAGGGTCCACCACTGCCAGGTGTTCGAGCCGCAGTTGCGCAGGTTGATGCCCGCGTGCTCGCGCTGGTCGCCGTTGTCCTGGATGCTCAGGCACTGGTTGTTGACATCCGTGCGCAGCCAGCTGCCGTCCTTGTACCAGCGCTGGTTGGCCAGTCCGTGGCAGTCGCCGACGACCTGGGCCGCGGCGTTGACCTCGCCGTTCCTGACGTCGAGGCAGTGCTGCTCGGCGCCGTTGACGAGCTTCTTGCCCGCCCAGTACCACAGCTGGTTGCCGGTGCCGTCGTTGCAGGTCTGCACCTCGACGTTGTCGCCGTCGGTGGCCAGGCACTTGCCGTTCAGCTGCGTGGTGATCTGGAAGTACTGCGGCACCGCGGCGGCCGAGTGCGCGCCCATGTGGATGGGCAAGGTGGAGAAGAGGAGAGGCAGAGCGGTCAGCGCGAGCGCGGTCAGGCCGCGCTCCAGGGGCTTGATCATGTCTCTTGATGTAGCCGGATCATGTGCTCTACCAACAGGCCGTGAGCAGGGCCTTCACCCGACTGGCGGAACGGTTTCACCGGCTCCGAGGTGATCGTTGCGGGAGCCACCGAGCCTTCCTGCAAGCACGCCCCGGAGATCGACTGAGCTCAGGAGGTGAAACGCCGGCTCGGCACGGGTCCCGGGTGCTCGGTGGGTCGCCGGTCGCGCCGGCCGCCCACGACCTCCGGGTCGAACATGACGATCGCTCCGACCGCGGTGTCGTAGTGCACGGTGCCGCCGGTGTGCACCGCCGTCATGCCGAGGTAGTGCATCGCCGCCACCCCGAGACCGGTGAGAACGCCCGCCGTGCCCAGGGAGACCGGGCCCGAGCCTCGATAGCCGACCAGGAAAACGTGCTGTACCGCATCGCCCCGCGCTAGCCCGGTGTCACCAGCCGTGCCTCGTAGGCGAAGACCGCCGCCTGGGTGCGGTCGCGCAGGCCCAGCTTCACCAGGATGCGGCTGACGTGGGTCTTGATCGTGGACTCGGCCACCACCAGGCGCTCGGCCATCTCCGCGTTCGAGAGGCCCTGGGCGATGAGGACCAGGACCTCCGTCTCGCGGTCGGTGAGGTCACCGTAGGCCGCATGGGCCGTGGGCATCAGGCGTGGGGTGCCGGAGAGTTTGGAGAACTCCGTGATCAGGCGCTTGGTGACCGAGGGTGCGAGGAGGGCCTCGCCTGCCGCCACGACCCGTACGCCGTCGGCCAGTTGGCGGGCCGAGGCGTCCTTCAGGAGGAAACCGGAGGCTCCGGCGCGCAGGGCCTGGTAGACGTACTCGTCCAGGTCGAAGGTGGTCAGGACCAGGACCTTGGCCGTGCTGTCGACGGCCACGATCTCCCTCGTCGCCTCGATGCCGTTCAGCTCGGGCATCCGGATGTCCATCAGGACCACGTCGGGGGCGAGTTCACGGACGCGGTCCACCGCCTCACGGCCGTTGACCGCCTCGCCGACGACCTCGATGTCCGGCATCGCGTTCAGCAGGACCGAGAAGCCCTCGCGCACCATCATCTGGTCGTCCGCGATCAGTACGCGGATGGTCATGCATCACCTTCGGTAGGGGTGGCGGCCGGCAGGAAGACCGTCACCTCATAGCCTCCCTCGGCCGTCGGGGCCGCTGTCATCTCGCCGTTCAGCATCGACACACGCTCCCGCATGCCCGTGATGCCGTGGCCGGCGCCGGGAGAGGGCTTGAGGAGGGCGGGCTGGGGCGGGGGACCGTTGACTATGCGCAGGCCGAGGCCGCCGAGGACGTAGCCGATCTCCACCCGGGCGGGCGCGCCCGGCGCATGGCGCAGGGTGTTGCTCAGCGCCTCCTGGACTATGCGGTACGCCGACAGCTCCACGCCCTGCGGGAGTTCACGGACCGCGCCGGTCACCGCCTTGTCGACGGTCAGGCCCGCCTCCCGCACATTGGCGAGCAGCCCGTCCAGGTCGGCGAGGGTGGGCTGCGGGGCGTCGGGGGCCTCGTAGTCCTCGGCGCGGACCACGCCCAGGACGCGGCGCAGCTCGGTGAGCGCCGCCACCGCGTTCTCCCGGATCGTGGCGAACGCCTTCTCCAGCTCCGGCGGCGGGTTCTCCACCCGGTACGGGGCGGCCTCCGCCTGGATGGCGACGACGGACATGTGGTGGGCCACCACGTCGTGCAGTTCGCGGGCGATCGTGGTCCGTTCTTCGAGGAGCGTGCGCCGGGAACGCTCGTGTGCCGTCTCCGACTGCTGGGCGGTCACCGTCTGTTCGGCCTCCCGGCGGATCTGCCGGACGGTGACGGCCAGCAGGGCTATCGCGGAGACGACCAGCATCGAGCCGACGTCGTTGGTGTAGTGGCCCCCGCCGAGGACCGAGACGAACGCGAAACCGTAGAACGCGGTGATCGCCCACATCCAGGCTGCCGTGCGCGGACGGGTGCGGATCGCGACGACGGTGAGCACCACCAGGTGGGAGATGAAGTTGCCCACCGTCCACGGCCAGTCGTCCCAGGATCTGTCCAGCAGGGTGCCGGCCCAGCTCGCGACGAGCGACAGCCAGAAGGCGCCGACCGGACGCGCCAGCGTGAGCAGCACCGGTGCCAGCACGGTCAGGCCGACCAGCAGGGTCCCGGCCGATCCCATCGGGCGGTCCGCGACGGTCGCCAGCAGCGCCACCCCGCCGGCCGCGGCCACCGCGAGATGCGGGGTCCAGGCCGCGTACTCCCGCCACCGCACAGGGAGGTGGCGGACGAACGGGCGGTCGATGCTCATCCGGGGCAACGGCCGGTAGGCGAAGGCATCCTGGAACAGGTCCTGCCGCAGCCTGCGCAGGGCGTCCAGCGCCGCCCGGATCTCCGGGCTGCGCGGCTTGTACGGCTCGAACATGCCGTCCGGTGGCTCCGGTGGCATCGACTGCGTCTGGGTCGTCTCGGTCACGTACACGACGGTATGCGGCGGGCAGGGTCACCGTCGTCACCAGTGAGACGGGTCCTTCGGCGTCCCTCTCAGGTACTACGGGGGGCGCCACCAGGGGTCCGGCTCCGTCAGTATCCCGACGGCCGTACCAACCCCGACTCGTACGCGAACACCGCTGCCTGCGTACGGTCCCTGAGGCCCAGCTTCACCGGGATGCGGCCCACATGGGTCTTCACGGTCTGCTCGGCGACGACCAGCCGTTCGGCGATCTCCGCGTTCGACAGGCCCTGCGCGATCAGTGCGAGCACCTCCGTCTCGCGCTCGGTCAGATCGCCGACGCGTGTCTTCAGTGGGGCGCGCACCCTGCCGCCGTCCAACTGGGAGAACTGGGCGATCAGCCGCCGGGTGATGCCGGGCGCGAGCAGCGCGTCGCCGGCCGCCACCACCCGGACCGCCTCGGCGAGCTTGTCGGCGGACGCGTCCTTGGCCTGGGCGGTGGTGTAGCTGCGGGTGGCGACATGGCCGCCGACCAGGAAGAACACGGCCAGGGTCTGGAAAAGCCAGGAGATCGGGGCCAGCCAGGGCAGATGCTGGAGGGGGCTGCTGGCGTGCAGCCTGCCGCCGTCCGCCACCAGTGCGGTGACCAGCCAGTGGCCGAAAACCACGCCGAGGACGGCGAACGCGCGGAGGGCGTCCACTGCGCGGTCCCGGTCGGGTGGGGTGGTGGTGTCGACGCGGTGGGCGAGATGACGTATGCGGTTCGGGAGCCGGGTCGGCGGCTTAGGCACGGGTGACCTCCGTTGTCTCGCCGAGGACGATCCGGGCGAGGTTGGCCAGGGAGGCCGAGCCCGGGGTGAAGTAGTCGCTGTGGCCGCCGGGGCCCGCCGCGAAGACGCGGGCGCCGAAGGGTGGGGACACGGGGTCGGTGCCGAAGCCGACGGTCGTGCCGAAGAGGTCGGCGTGAACGTGCGGGACCTCGGCTGTCCAGTCATCAGCGCCTCGGGCCGCCCAGATGCGGGCGGACGTATGCAGGGCAGCGGCCGAGTCGGCGCCGGTGCCGGGGCTGCCGACCAGCGCGATGTCGGTGACACCGAGGCCGGTGAGGGTGGGGGCGGTTCGGGCGCAGACCACCGTGCCGTAGGAGTGGCAGAGGAGGGAGACGGCCGCCGGCTCGGGGGCGGTGAGGGTGTGGACTTCGTGCATGAACTCGCGGAGTCGCGGGGCCGCTTGGTCGGCCCGGCCCGGGGTGAGGACGGCGGCGCTGATCGTGGCGGGGGTCTGGTAGCCGAGCCAGGCGACGACGGCGGTTCGGGTACGTGGGCGCTCGTGGGCGAGGCGTCGGTAGAGGGCCTCGGCCGCGGTGTGGAAGCGGGCGTAGGTGTCGAGGGTGGTGTCCGAGCCGGGGACGAGGACGGCGACGCGGGTGGCGTGCGCCAGGTCGCCGAAGACCTCGGTGGCTCGGCCGGTTCCTCGCGCGTCGAAGTGGAGGAGGTGGCGGGAGGCGAGGGCGCGGTCTGCGGCGGCGCGGGAGACGTCACCGTGAGCTGCGGCCATGCGGGCGGCTTCGGTGGCGTTCTCGCGGTTGGCTTTGTAGGCGGTGGTGAGGGTGGCCGGGGTGAGGGGTGCGGAGAGGGCGGCCGGGGGCGGGGCGGGGATCTGGGGCCGGGTGGCCGCGGAGAGGGGCAGGACCACGGCCGCGGTGAGGAGCGCGGCGAGCGTGGTGCGGCGCAATCTCCGGCGCCAACCCCCGCGCCCCCGAACAGCCCTCTCCCGCTCCCCCGTCGCCCCCGTCGCCCCCGTCATGGTCGGCCCTCCCCGCTCAGCTCGCCCGGCCCTCGGGCTTGTCTGATCGGGAAATTACGGATCGGGTGGTGTCGTTCGCGTCCCGCCAGGGAGCTCACCTGGGAGGTAGCTCTCAGGTATTACGGGTATGCGGGGGACGGCTCAGGGTGAGTAAGGACGGGAGGCCGTCACCAGGCCAGTTGGGCGATCTCCTCCGCAACGACCGCGCAGGCGTCCGCCGCCGGGTC
The DNA here is from genome assembly GCF_055634995.1 of Streptomyces sp. NPDC111744. Classification (NCBI taxonomy): domain Bacteria; kingdom Bacillati; phylum Actinomycetota; class Actinomycetes; order Kitasatosporales; family Streptomycetaceae; genus Streptomyces; species Streptomyces sp. NPDC111744. Next base: position 41,528 of record NZ_JBVKCG010000018.1, on the reverse strand, counting down.
GATCAGGGGGAAGTGGCCGACGTCCTCCAGCAGCGTCAGGCCCACCACCTCGCCCGCCTTGGCCGCCGCGTCCGCGTAGGACTCGGCGACCGCCTGCGGGACGTCGATGTCCGTACGGCCCTGGACCAGGGTGGTCGCGATGCCCGTGGGGAGCAGCAGCGCCGGGTCGGCGTAGCGTCGCCGGTCGGTGAACCGGTCGTCCCCGCCGAGGAGTTGGAGTGCCGCGTGGTCGCAGACCGCCAGCTTCTCCGCCACCTCGAGGTCCGCGATCGGGGCCAGCGCCACCACGCCTCGCAGCAGCGGCGGGCCGGAGGTGCGCCATGCGGCGTCCGCCGGGAGGACATGCCGGGCCGCCGCCCACAGCGCCAGATGGCCGCCCGCCGAGTGGCCGGTGAGGACCGTGCGGCGCAGGTCCGCCTGGGGCAGTGCCTCGCGGGCCAGTGCGGGCAGGGCGTCCAGCGCCGCCGCGATGTCGTCGAAGGTGTCCGGCCAGCGGCCGGCCACCGGCGCCGAGCCGCCCTGCGCGGGGAGCGTCGTGCCGCGCCGGTACTCGACGTTGGCCACCGCGAAACCGCGCCGGGCCAGGTAGTCGGCGAAGGGGGTGATGTGGCCACGGTCGTACGGCGCCCGCCATGCGCCCCCGTGCAGGACCACGACCAGCGGGGCCACGGTCTCGTCACCGCGCGGGACGTAGAAGTCGATCACCTGGTCGGGGTGGTCGCCGTAGGCCGCCGTGGCGTCGGGCGCGACGTGCGGGTGGGAGAAGGCCGACTCCTCCTCGGCGGCGGCCCGTACTGCTGCGGCGTCGTCCGGCATGCTCCAACCTCTCAGCGGCGATGGGGGTACCTCCCAGGCTTTCGGCACTGGGGGAGGAATTGGCGGACCAGGTGGGGAACTCGGCCGTTGGCCGGGACGGTATCAGGCCGGTGACGTGCGGGGACACGTGGATGTCACGCACGGTGAGGATTGCTCGGTTCTGTACCGTCCCGGCCCTTCCGGCACCGGTCGCCATGTCTCCAAGTCGCTAGCCGGCAGCGGCCCCCACGACCTCCCCGAGCACCCGCGCCGCCCGTTCCACGTCCGCGAAACCGACGTACAGCGGGGTGAAGCCGAAGCGGAGGACGTCGGGATGCCGGAAGTCCCCGACCACCCCGCGCTCGATCAGCCGTTTCATCACGTCCCCGGCGTCAGGGCAGCGCAGCGCGATCTGGCTGCCGCGCTCCTCGTGCGCCACCGGGGTCACGCACTCGACGCGGCCCGCCGGCAGATACGTCTCGACGCACTCCAGGAAGAAGTCCGTGAGGGCCAGGGACTTGGCGCGTACGGCCGCCACCGGCACCTCGTCCCAGACCTCCAGCGCCGCCTCCAGGGCCAGCATGGAGAGGATGTCCGGGGTGCCGACGCGGCCGCGCACCGCGCCTGCGGCCGGTTCGTACGCCGATCGCATCCCGAAGGGCTCGGCGTGCGAGTTCCAGCCGGGCAGGGGCGAGTCGAAGCGGTCCTGGAGGTCGCGGCGGACGTACAGGTACGCGGGTGAACCCGGGCCGCCGTTCAGGTACTTGTAGGTGCAGCCGACCGCCAGGTCGACCCGGTGCTCGTCGAGGCCGACCGGCAGCGCGCCCGCGCTGTGGCACAGGTCCCAGACGGCCACGGCGCCGGCCGCGTGGATCGCGGCGGTGAGGGACGGCAGGTCGTGCAGCCGGCCCGTGCGGTAGTCGACGTGGTTGAGCAGGACGGCGGCGGTACGGTCGCCGAGCGCGGCGCGCACGTCCGCCGGCGCCACCGGCCGCAGCGTACGGCCGGTGAGCCGGGCCGCCGACTCGGCGATATAGCCGTCGGTGGGGAAGGTGGTCGCGTCGACGAGGATCTCCGTACGCCCGTCCCCCGCCAGCCGTACCGCACCCACAAGTGCCTTGAAGACGTTGACACTTGTGGAGTCGCCGACCACGATCTGCCCGGTCGCCGCACCGACCAGCGGGGCGATCCGGTCGCCGATCCGCTCCGGCGCCGTCCACCAGCCGCTCTCGTCCCAGGAGCGGATGCGCAGCTCGCCCCACTGCCGCCGGACGACGTCCTCGACGCGGCCGGGGACGTGCGCGGGCAGTGCGCCCAGCGAGTTGCCGTCCAGGTAGACACCCGCGGCGTCAGCCGCATGATCGGACACAGTGTCGAGGACGAAACGGGAGCGCACCCCGGCGAGCTCGTCCTCCGCGTCCAGTTTCTCTGCCCTCAGGGCCAGTTCAGACATGGGACCTCGCCGTCCACAGCTCCGGGAACACGTTCTTGCGGGCGCGCTTCTCCAGCCAGGCGACCCCGGCCGAGCCGCCGGTGCCGGACTTCGCGCCCATGGCCCGGCGCGTGGCGACCAGGTGGTCGTTGCGCCAGCGCCAGACGAGTTCGGCGACGTCGGTCAACGCCTCGCCGAGCCGGGCCAGTTCGGCGTACCCGTCGCCCGAGTAGACGGCGGCCCAGGCGGCCTCGACGGCGTCCGAGGCCTCGTACCGCCCGGACACGTCGCGCTGTAGCACCGCGTCCGGGATCGGGTGTCCGCGACGCGCGAGGAGCCGTACCACCTCGTCGTACAGGCTCGGCTCGTGCAGGGCCTTCTCCAGTTCCGCGTGGACGCGGGGGGCTCCGCGGTGCGGGACGAGCATGGACGCGGACTTCTCACCGAGCAGGAACTCCATCCGCCGGTACATCGCCGACTGGAAGCCGGAGCCCTCGCCGAGGGCCGAGCGGTAGGAGTTGAACTGGGCGGGGGTGAGCTGGCCGAGCGGTTTCCAGGAGGCGTTGAGAGCCTCCAGTTCGCGGGTGGACCGCTTGAGCGCGGCGATCGCGGTGGGGACGTCGTCGCCGCGCAGGGCGGTCGCCGCGGTCTCCCACTCGTGGACGATGACGGTGAACCACAGCTCCATGACCTGGGTGGTGACCAGGAAGACCATCTCTCCGGGATCGTCGGAGAGGGTGTGCTGGAGGTGGGTGAGCACGTCCGCCTTGACGTAGTCCTCGTACGGCGTCGTGCCCGCGAAGTCGAGATGCGGGGTCTCGGGCTCCGAAGCCTCGTGGGGCCGAGCCTGAAGGGACATCGCTGTCTCCTGTTGTGTACTCCGGGTAGCGGTCCGCCCCTGCCGTTCTCGACACGGGGGCCCCGGTCCCCACCGGCATCTTCCGCAACGTACCCCGCACACGGCAAGGCCCGCCTGCTGCCAGACGGGCCACACCGGTCCCCAGCGGGGCGGTATCACCCGGTCGGCAGATCGGCGGTGGCAGACTGGCGCCATGACGACGCACAAGAACCTGCTCGGCGGCCCGGAGCCGACCTACCTGCCGGAGAACGAAGAGGCGTACCGCCTGCTGGGCGAGGAGTCGCTGGCTCCGGTCGAGGTGGCGGCGAGGTTCCCGACCTTCTCGCTGGCCTGGGCGCTGCTCGCCGACGACGCGTTCGAGCGCGGCGCGGTCGTCGAGTCGTACGCCTACGCACGCACCGGCTACCACCGTGGGCTGGACGCCCTGCGCCGCGCCGGGTGGAAGGGACACGGCCCCATCCCCTGGGACCACCGGGCCAACCGCGGCTTCCTGCGCTGCCTCGCCGGGCTCGCCCGGGCCGCCGGTGAGATCGACGAGAAGGACGAGAAGGAACGGTGCTGGCAGTTCCTCCAGGACAGCAGCGCGGAGGCGTACGCGGAGCTGAAGGGATAGCCCAGCCGTAGGCGACGGGAGGCGGGGCTCTACCGGCCCTCCGCCTCCAGTGGTGGCGAGGTCACGTTTCCGTGGGTGCGGCACTCCGGGCGTACACAGCCCGGGGCCGGCCTGCGGACCAGTGCGAACGCCAGGACCGACCCCACCACCAGCACCCCCGCGCAGATCGGCATCGCCCGGTGGAACGCCGCGTTGAACGCCGCGGGTGACCGGTAGGCCTCCGGGCCCATGCCCGCGAGCAGTGGCAGTGCCGCCACCGCGATCAGGCTCGCCGCGCGGGCCGCCGCGTTGTTGATGCCGCTGGCGATACCCGCCCGGGACGTGTCCACGGAGGCGAGGACCGAGGCGGTGAGCGGGGCCACCAGGGTGACCATGCCGGTGCCCATGACCAGGACCGCCGGGAGGACGTCCGTCAGGTAGTTCGCGTGCTCGCCCACCCGCAGCATCAGCAGCATCGCCGTGGCGCAGAGCAGGGGGCCGACGGTGAGCGGTAGCCGGGGGCCGATGCGGTCCGCGAGGGCGCCCGAGCGGGCCGAGAAGAGAAGCATCAGCGCGGTGGTGGGGAGCAGGGCCGTGCCGGCGGCCAGCGCCGAGTAACCCGCCACCACCTGGAGTTGGAGCGCGGTGAGGAAGAAGTAGCCGCCGAAGGCCCCGTACACGCACAGGGTGACCACGTTCAGCGCCGAGAACTGGCGGGAGGCGAAGATGTGCAGCGGGAGCATCGGGTCCCGGCGGCGCTTCTCGACGTACACGAAGGCCACACCGGTCGCGACGCCCGCGATGGCGAGCAGCGACGTGGTCCCGGCCTCGATCAGCGCGTAGGTCACGAAGCCGAGTGACAGGGCGGCCAGCACCGCGCCGAGCACGTCGAAACGGCCGTGGGCGCGGCCGTCCGCGGACTCCGGAACATGGCGCAGGGCGACGGGGACGCAGAGCAGGGCCAGCGGGACGTTCAGCAGGAACACCCAGCGCCAGCCGGGGCCGTCCACCAGCCAGCCGCCCAGGAACGGGCCGATGGCCGCGCCGATGCCGCCGAAGCCGGACCAGAGGCCGACCGCCTTCGCCCGGTCGTCGGGGTGGAAGGAGGCCTGGATGAGGGCGAGGGAGCCCGGTGTGAGGAGGGCGCCGCCGATGCCCTGGAGGGCGCGGGCGGCGATCAAAACGATGTCGTTGGGGGCCAGGCCGCAGAGCAGGGAGGCGGCCGCGAACCAGACGACCCCGATCACGAAGATCTTCCGGCGGCCGAACTGGTCGCCGAGCGAGCCGCCGAGCAGGATCAGCCCGGCCAGCGTCAGCATGTACGCGTTGACCGTCCACTGCAGGGCCGAGAGGCTGGTGTCCAGGTCACGGCCGATGCGGGGCAGGGCGACGTTGACGACTGTCGAGTCCAGCAGGGCCATGCTGGAGCCGAGGATCGTGGTGAACAGGATCCACTTGCCCTGCGATGAGGCCAGCCGGACGTCGGGCATGGTTCAAGGTATACAGCGGACCCGGCGCCGTAGACAGCCGTCGACAGACGCCGGGCCCATACCGTGATTCGGCTTACTTGATCTTGTTACCCGCCGAGCGCAGGTTCTGCGTGGCCTCGACGACACGCGCGGCCATGCCCGCCTCGGCCAGCTTGCCCCAGGTGCGCGGGTCGTAGGTCTTCTTGGAGCCGACCTCGCCGTCGACCTTCAGGACACCGTCGTAGTTCTTGAACATGTGGTCGGCGACCGGACGGGTGAAGGCGTACTGGGTGTCCGTGTCCAGGTTCATCTTCACGACGCCGTTCTCCAGCGCGGTGGCGATCTCCTGCTCGGTGGAGCCGGAGCCGCCGTGGAAGACGAAGTCGAACGGCTGGGAACCGGCCGGCTTGCCGAACTTGGCGGCCACACCGTCGGCCAGCTCCTTGAGCAGCTCGGGGCGGAGCACGACGTTGCCCGGCTTGTACACGCCGTGCACGTTGCCGAAGGAGGCGGCCAGCAGGTAGCGGCCCTTCTCGCCCAGGCCCAGGGCCTCGGCGGTGCGGATCGCGTCCTCGACGGTGGTGTAGAGGGAGTCGTTGATCTCGTGGGAGACGCCGTCCTCCTCGCCACCGGTCGGGGTGATCTCGACCTCGAGGATGATGTTGGCCGCGCGGGCCTGCTCAAGCAGCTCCTGCGCGATGGCCAGGTTGTCCGCGAGGGTCTCGGCGGACCCGTCCCACATGTGCGACTGGAACAGCGGGGTCAGACCGGCCTCGACGCGCTTCTTGGAGATGGCGAGCAGCGGACGTACGTACCCGTCGAGCTTGTCCTTCGGGCAGTGGTCCGTGTGCAGCGCGATGTTGACCGGGTACTTCTCGGCGATGACGTGCGCGAACTCGGCGAGCGCGACCGCGCCGGTCACCATGTCCTTGCTGTACTGGCCGCCGAGGAACTCGGCACCACCGGTAGAGATCTGGACGATGCCGTCGCTCTCCGCCTCCGCGAAGCCGCGCAGCGCCGCGTTCAGGGTCTGGCTCGAGGTGACGTTGATTGCCGGGTAGGCGAACTTGCCTGCCTTCGCCCGGTCGAGCATCTCGTTGTAGACCTCGGGGGTTGCGATGGGCATCTGTCCGCTCCTTGAGTGTGCGGGTCGGCGTACTGCTGTTTCTCTACGGCCCTGACCTAGACCTTGAGGTACGACGTCATCGTCGGTCCCATCTTTCCAGACATGAACCGATGCTCCGGGCGCCGGTCGAATCCGGGTCAATCCCACTCGTCAACCGGGGCGTCAGTCCAGCCCCAGTTCATCCTTCGAGAAGGCGAACAGATACGGCACACCCGCGCCTTCGCGGATCTTCTCGTCGGCGCCGGTGGCCCGGTCGACGATGGTCGCGACGGCGACGACCTCGGCGCCGGCCTCGCGCACGGCCTCGACGGCGGCGAGCGGGGAGCCCCCGGTGGTGGAGGTGTCCTCCACCACGAGCACCCGCCGGCCCTTGATCTCCGGCCCCTCCACCCGGCGCTGCAGCCCGTGCGCCTTCGCCGCCTTGCGGACGACGAAGGCGTCGAGGCGGCGGCCCCGCGCGGCGGCCGCGTGCAGCATCGCGCCGGCGACCGGGTCGGCGCCCATGGTGAGGCCGCCGACGGCGTCGTACTCCAGGCCGTCGGTCAGGTCGAGCAGCACCTGGCCGACCAGCGGGGCGGCCTCACCGTCGAGGGTGATGCGGCGGAGGTCGACGTAGTAGTCCGCCTCCAGCCCCGACGACAGGGTCACCTTGCCGTGCACCACGGCCTTGTCCTTGATCTGTTGCAGCAGCTCAGCGCGTACGTCCGTCATGCCGACCAGCTTAGAGGCGCGTCCAGGTCCAGGTGGTCGTGGCCTCCAGCGGCTCCAGCAGGGTGACGAGACGGGGGATCGTGTTGAGGCCGTTCGGCGGGCCGGTCTGCGGCTCCACGCACACGGCCGCCTCCTGCTCGTCGTAGACCACGACCCACTGCTCACGGCTGGTGATCTTCAGCTCCAGCTGTCCCGGCCAGGTGAGGGTGACGTCGACGCCGTCGGGCATGCCGAAGCAGTCGTCCCAGGGCCCGGGCTTGGGGTCGATGCGGTTACCGGTGGGCAGATGGTCCGCGCCGCGCTCCTCCTGCCAGGCCGGGGCGAAGTCGACCTGGGCGTCCTGGCCGCCGAGGCTGCGGTTGAACCAGGGATGCCAGCCGATCTGCGCCGGGAAGGAGTCGTCGTACGTCTCCACGGCCATCGTCAGCGTCAACGAGTCCTCGGCGAGCCGCACGGCGTGCGTGACACGGGCGGGGTGCGGCCAGGGGTCGCCCAGTTCGCACGTGATCACGGCCTCGTCCGCCGAGCGGCGCGCGGTGCGCCAGGCGCCGTCGCGGGCGGTGCCATGGATGGCGTGCGGTGGGGAGTTGAGGGGCATCTGGACGACGTTGGCGCCGTCCAGGAAGCGGCCGTCCCGGATACGGCCGCACCACGGCACCATCGGGAAGCAGCCGAAGCGCTCGCCCTGGCGAAGGAGTTCGAGGGAGCCGACTTCCAGTCCCGCGATACGGCCGCCGTTGCCGGGGTGCAGGTGGAGGGTGGCGTCGCCTGCGGTCAGCGTGATGTCTTCGTTACTCACGGGATGACAGTACTGACTCGGCTGCGGGCAGTCGTGCCGGGGCGTCAGCGGCGTCTGCGCAGCGCCCTCGTCACCACGATCGCCGACGCCAGTGCCAGCGCCGCCGCCGGTGCGGCCCACCGCAGTGCCGAAGCCGCCGCCACCGTCTGCGGTGCCGGCACCGGCGCATAGCGGCCGCGGGGCGGTGCGTGGTCGACCTCCTCCGCGCTGCGGCCGATCATCGTGCGGCGGGCGTGGGCCGCCTCGGCGAAGATCTCGGGCAGCGGCTCCTCGACCGGTTCGGGCGCCAGGGACGGCGGCGGGACCTCCGTCTCGAAGGTCGACACCGGTTGGTCCGGGGGCTCGGGCCGCGCCTCCCCCAGGCCCTCCACAAAACGGTTCAGCAGCCTTGTCGCCGCCGACTCCACCGCCTCCGCCGGCAGTTCCGCGGCCCGCCCGTCGGCGGAGGCCGTACCGGTCACCGTGACCTCGCAGCCCTCGTCCGTGTCCGCGAGGCGGAGCGTGAGCGCCAGCTTCACCGTGCCGGTGCCACGGGCCTCGGTGGCGTCGCCGTCGACCGCGTAGGAACCGTCGTCACGGGCGCTGACGCGCAGGGACCCCCGGTAGGTGATGGAGTGGCTGCCGATACGGACCTTGACGCGGCCGGTGCCGGGGGCGGCACCCACGTCCTGCTGGAGGCCGGGGACCGCCCTGGCGACCCGCGCGGGGTCGGCCAGCGCCCCCCTGAGCCGCGAGGCCGGGGCCGGGACGTACACCTGGTGCTCCATGCCGACTGAGCCTACCCACGAGTTGGGCCGGTATACCCTCCTCGACGCACGGCACGCGGCCGGGGCGTGGGCTCCTCCGGGGCGGCTCAGTACCGCGGATCCACCAACGTGGAAGCCGGCAGTCCCGTCGTCGGCGCCTCCAGCGCGTCCCTCTCCAGTCCCCGCTCCGTCAGTGTCAGCAGCCGCGGACCGTCGGCCGACAGCCGTAACCGCGGCGCGCGCGGACCCTCCGTCGCCAGGACGAAGCCCCAGTCGTGCGGGGGCCTGGACTCGCCCGCCGAGCGGTCGGGGCCCGCGGCGAACCCGGGGTCGTGGCCCAGGACCCGGTAGGGGGTCGTGGCCAGGCCGGCGGCCCGCATGGTCGCCGCCACCGTCCAGAAGACGCGGGGGCGGCCCTGGACCGGGCCGGCGTGCGCGACCAGGCGGCCACCGGGGGCGACGGCGCGGCGGGCCAGGCCGTAGAACTCCTCGGAGTACAGCTTGGTGCCGGCCGTGATGCCGGGGTCGGGCAGGTCGGCGATCACGACGTCGTACGCGGCGTGCGGTGCGGTCCGGCGCAGCCAGCAGAAGGCGTCGGCGGTGACCACGTGGACGTGCGGGTCGTCGTAGACGTGGCCGTTGAGTGTGGCGAGGGCGGGGTCGTGGCGGGCGAGGCGGACCAGGCCCGCGTCGAGTTCGACGACGTCCACGCGGTCGACCCCGGTGTGCCGGAGCACCTCGCGGGCGGCCATGCCGTCACCGCCGCCGAGGATCAGCACGCGCGCGTGCGGGCCGTTCATCGCGGGGTGGACGAGGGCTTCGGAGTACCGGCGTTCGTCGCGGCCGCCGACGCGCAGCCGCCCGTCGAGGAAGAGGTCGAGGGGACGGCCGTGGGTGCCGCCGGTGAGGACGATCTCCTGGACGTCTGTCCGGAGGGCGACCCGGACGTCGTCGCCGTAGACCGCGTGCCGTGCGGCCCGTTCGAAGTCGTCGACGTGGACGGCGGCGGAGGCGAGGACGCCGAGGACGGTCACGTTGGCGACGAGGAGGGTCCAGCGGGCCCGGCGGGACAGGTCGCGGCGGAACAGGCCGAGGACCAGGGCGCCCCCGGCGACGACGTTGACCGTGCCGGTGAGCAGGGTGCCCGTCAACTGACCGAGGAGGGGCAGGAGGAGGAAGGGGAAGGCCAGGCCGCCGACCAGCGCGCCGACGTAGTCCGCCGCGAACAGGTCGGCGACCGCGCCGCCCGCGTCCTGGCGGCGGATGCGCTGGATGAGCTCCATCAGCAGCGGCACCTCGGCGCCGATCAGCAGGCCGATGGCGAGGGAGAAGGCGACCAGGAGGCAGCGCGGCCCGGTCGACCACAGGCCGCCCCAGGCGCCGGTCCAGGCGAAGACGGCGTACAGCGCCATGGCGCTGCAGCCGCCGATCAGCGCCAGCGCGGCCTCCACCGCGCCGAATCCGGCCGCCGCGCGCCAGCGCAGCCGCTTCGCGACCAGCGAGCCGACGCCCATCGCGAAGACCATGACGGACAGCACTACGGAGGCCTGGGTGACCGAGTCACCGATCAGGTACGAGGCGAGGGCGACGAGTTCGAGTTCGTACACCAATCCGCAGGCCGCGCAGACGAACACGCACGCGAGCACCAGGAACCGGCCCGTCCCGGGCCGCACGGGAAGCGGCGCGGGGGCGGCCCAGGGCGGCGGTGTGCCAGGTGGGGCGGGTGCGTGCGGATCGATCACTCTGCGACGTTACGTCACTCGCTCGGTACGCTTCGTCACCCACACGTGTGGAAATCGGCCGCCCTTGACGCCCCGTTGGTTTATGTCACCCAGGGAGGGACCGGGGCACCGGAACCCGTACGCCGACCCTCGTCCGGGTCGCCACCAACTGGCCGTCCTGCGGGTACGCGTGCCAGGTACGCCAGTGCACCTGGCCCTCGTGGCGCTGGGCGAGCAGCGCGGTGAACGCGTGCGGGCTGCCCGGGAAGACTCCGGCGAGGCCGTGCGGATGCTCGGAGACGAGGGCGAGCAGTTCCTGGGCGCGGCCGGCGAATGAGCCGGGTGACAGCACCTCGACGCGGGCCGCGAACTCGTACTCCCAGTTGTTGACGCGCTTGGCGACCCCGAGCGGCAGGGGTGTGCTGGACCCCGCGATGCATGCCACCGTCTCCGAACAGCCGCCGCACTCCTCCTCCAGAATCACCTGGTGGGACGCGCCCAGCAGTCTCAACTGCAGCTTCGCCCCGGACAGTTCCAGGTCCAGGGTGGCCAGGGCGGGCAGCGGTTCGCGACCCAGTGCCCAGGCGAGGTCGGCCGCGCGCGTATCGGTGTAGGTGGTGTTCAGGGTCGTGAGCATGGATCGGCTCCGCTAACACGCAAAAGGGGAGGAGTGTGGTCCGGCGCACCTCGGCCGACACCGGGAGATCGGCCCGGCCGGCCCAGCCGGGGAGGGGTGTCGTCAGGACGTCCGAGGCGCCGCTTTGGTGATTTAGAGGGAATCATGAACTGTGGCGCTGCCACAGCGTTTTTACCCAACTTCGCGGGGTTTCCATCCCTCAGAGGGCTCCACAGCTCAACTGTTCAACGATGTGGTGCGCCCTGCTCCTTCCGGCGCACGCCGGGGCGCCCGGGGAGAGCTACCCGCTCTCCGGCCGGACCCCCCGGTCAGCTGCCCCCGCCGCAGCCGCCCCCGCCGCCGCACGACGAGCCACCGCCGCAGGACGAGCCACCCCCGCACGAGGAGTGCCCTCCGCCGCAGGAGTGACCCCCGTGCCCCCCGTGCCCGCCGTGACCGCCGTGCCCGCCGTGACCCCCGTGACCTCCGTGCGAGGACGACGACCCCGAGTCCCCGGCCCACCAGCTGCCCGAGCTGTCGTAGGAGGAGCCGCCCCGGCCGACCCCGCCCTTGCGGGCCGCGGTCCGGACGATCACCAGGCAGATGATCGCGGCCGCCACCACGATGAAGACGATGCCCATGGCGCCACCTTCTTTCGGTTCGCGCGGAGCGACCCCCCGTGGGCGCCCCGGTCGCCGCGTGAGCGCGGCGTGGACTGGGGATGCCCGGCCCTCCGGGCGACCAAAGCAGAGTTGAGGAACTCCAGAGCTTGGGCGCAGGATGACCGGCATGACCTCCAGCGAACGCCCTCTCCTCAACCGCCGGCTCGCAGAGTTCGGGACCACGATCTTCGCCGAGATGTCCGCCCTGGCGCTCAGCACCGGGTCCATCAACCTGGGGCAGGGCTTCCCGGACACCGACGGCCCCGAGGAGGTCAGGGAGGCGGCCGTGCGGGCGCTGCGCGAGGGGCGCGGCAACCAGTACCCGCCGGGGCCGGGCGTCCCCGAGCTGCGCACCGCGATCGCCGCGCACCAGCAGCGCCGGTACGGACTGTCGTACGACCCGGACGCCGAGGTGCTGGTCACGGCGGGCGCGACGGAGGCGATCGCCGCCGCCCTGCTCGCCCTCGTGGAGCCGGGTGACGAGGTCGTCGCCCTGGAGCCGTACTACGACTCCTACGCGGCCTGTATCGCGATGGCGGGCGGCACCAGGGTCCCGGTCACCCTCCGCCCGGACGGCGCCACCTTCCGCCTCGACCTCGACGAACTGCGCGCGGCTGTCACACCCCGCACCCGGCTCCTGCTCGTCAACACCCCGCACAACCCGACCGGCACGGTCCTCACCCGCGCCGAGCTGACCGCGATCGCCGAGCTGGCGGTCGAGCGGGACCTGCTGGTCGTCACCGACGAGGTCTACGAACACCTGGTCTTCGACGAGGCCGGGCACCTCCCGCTCGCCACCTTCCCCGGCATGCGCGAGCGCACGGTCACCATCGGGTCGGCCGGCAAGACGTTCTCCTTCACCGGCTGGAAGGTCGGCTGGGTTACGGCAACCCCGAATCTGGTGGCCGCGGTCCGCTCGGCCAAGCAGTTCCTGACGTACGTCGCCTCCGGGCCCTTCCAGTACGCCGTGGCCGAGGCCCTGCGCCTGCCCGACTCGTACTTCGCGGACTTCCGCGCGGACATGCTGGCCAAACGGGACCTGCTCGCGGGCGGCCTGGAGCGGGCGGGCTTCAAGGTCTTCCGCCCGGCCGGCACGTACTTCATCACCACCGACATCCGACCCCTCGGTGAGAGCGACGGTTTCGCCTTCTGCCGTGCACTGCCGGAGCGCTGCGGGGTGGTCGCGATCCCCAACGCGGTCTTCTACGACCACCGCGAGCAGGGTGCGCCATTCGTACGGTTCGCCTTCTGCAAGCGCACGGGGGTGCTGGAGGAGGCCGCCACCCGGCTCAAGACGCTGGCCGGCTGACAGCCGACAGCCGTACCGGCAAGGGTCCCGGCCTGACTCACGGCGCAGCGCGTAGATGACGCAGGTCATAGAGCGGCGCGGTGGAATGACGAGCGCGACTGCTGACGCGGAGCTGCACGACCGGGTGGAGCGACTGCCGGTCCACCGACCTCACCGGCCTCCCTCGGCGGGGACTGCCGCGCGGCAGCCACTCAGAAGATCCCCTTGTACCCCCGCCACCCGGTGGCGATCTTCGTGCGGGCGCCGAACGCCCCCTTGCCGTTGCCGTTGTTGCGCCACAGGTTGCCGGAGGTGTCGCGGGAGAGGAGGTCGGCCTTGCCGTCGCCGGTGAGGTCGCCGACGCCGATGACGGTGTTGTACGACCCGCCCCAGGCGGAGAACAGCTTCACGCGTGCGGAGAAGGTGCCCTTGCCCGTGCCGAGATAGCGGTACAGATTGTTGGACTTGTCCTGGGCGACCAGGTCGCCGATGCCGTCGCCGTTGAGGTCGCCGACGCCCACGATCTTCTTGTACGTCTTCCAGTCGGCGTAGAGCTTCACGCGCGCGGAGAGCTTTCCGGTGCTCGTCCCCCTGTAGAGGTAGACCGCGCCGGTGGCGGAGTTGCGGGCGATGAGGTCGGGACGGCCGTCGCCGCTGATGTCCCCGGGCGAGGTCAGGACGTCGTACTGGTTCCAGCCCTTGCCCAGCGAGGTGTGCGGGGTGTTGGTGAGGAACGCCTGACCGAGCATGGTCCGGTACACCCGCAGTTCGCCGCTGCTGAACCGGACGAGGATGTCGTTGCGCCGGTCGCCGTCGAGGTCGCCGAACGGGACGAGCTTCACGGAGGTGGGCCAGCCGGAGGCGGACATGGCTTTGCCCAGGGTGCCCGTGCCGGTGCCCGGCCGGTAGCTGATGGTGCCGGAGGAGTTGAGGGTCAGGATGTCGCCGGTTCCGTCGGGCGCCCAGGAACCGGCACCGGTGAAGTCGTGGCGTACGGCGGCCCCGTCGGACACCTTCACCGTCTGCGACACGGTCAGCGCGCGTCCCGAGCCGTCGGCGGGCGGGATCGTCACCGTGAGGGCGTAGGTGCCGTTGGGGACGAACGCGCCCCCGGCGTCGCGGGTGTCCCACCGGACGGTCAGGTCGCCCTGCACCGCCCCGCCGGACAGGGTGCGGACGACGGCACCGGTGGCCTTGCTGGCGAGGGTGGCCGTCCAGGAGGCGGCGGGCTTGGAGAGGAGTCCGCGCCACTGCCACCACGGGGCGCCGGCCGCGCTGCTCTCTCCGGCGTTGCCGCTCGTCTCGGACTCGACGGCGGAGAGCGGCTGGGTGGCGACCCCGCTGGGCACCAGGTGTATCCGGTGGTCCGCGTCGACGTAGGCGACGGGGCCGCCGAACTTGTCCACCGTCCAGGTCGTCCCGCGGCCGCCGGAGGTGGCCGCCGGAAGGTCGGCTATCTCACGGGTGGCCGCGGTGCCGTCGGCGAAGGCGGTGAGAAAAAGCGTCCCGGTCGTCGTGTCCTGCCGGACGAGGTATCCGTCGCCGAGTTGGACCTGGCCGGAGGGGACAGGGATGTTCTTCTTCGCCGTACGGTCCCAGACGCCGGCCGTCCCGCCCGTCCCGCAGGACCAGTAGATCCAGCGGCTCACCACCTGGAGCTCCTTGGGGACGCACGGCGCACCGGTGCTGACGGTGGCGGCGATCGCGCCGGTCTTCAGGTTCCTGGCGGTGACGACACCGTTGCCGGAACCCGGCGTCCACAGGCTGGTCCCCCAGACGGAGGCGGCTGTGACGGAGCGGGTGAGGACGGGCTGCAGGTCGGTGTAGACACCGAGGTCGCCGACGTACTGTTTGCTGGGGGAGGAACCGTTGACGACCGCGTAGCGGCCGGTGACGTCGAGGACGGTACCGGAGGCCGAGGGCAGGTAGAAGAAGCCGGCCTGGTCGTCGCTGTCGACGGACTGGACGTACGAGCCGACCGGGTCGGAGTCGGCGGTGAACGTGACAGCGCGGCCGTCCCCGGTGGCGTACGGCCCCGAACCGAGGCCGTCCCACTTCCGCCAGGTCCGGGTGCCGGGTGTGCCGTCCGCGGCGACCGGCCGGGTGTAGTACGCACCCATGAAGCTGCTGTCGGCCTCGTCGGTGGCCAGGGTGCCGTTCTCCAGCGACAGCCGCGTGATCTTCGCCGCCATCGGCGGTACGGCGGTCAGTTCGGTCGGTACCGGGGTGTCCGCGCCCGTGCCGGTGACCCGGCGTACCGCCCAGTGCCCGGCGTCGGTGCCGCCGACGACCAGCAGGCTGCCGTCGGGGGCGGGTACGACGGAGCTGTTCGCGTGCCGGAGCAGCGTGACCGGGGCGCCGCCCGTGACGGGGACGGCCATGAGCTGCTCGCCGGAGTCGTCGGCCAGATCGGAGGGGTCCGACGGCACGGCACGGGCCACCACCAGCCAGCCCCCGGTGATGCCGACCGACGGGGTGCCCTCGGTGCCGGGCAGAGTCACCGTCGTCCCGGGGGAGGTGAGGTCACCGCGGTCCAGGACGTGTGCCGTCGGCGTGGTGCCGGACGGGTACCAGACCAACCGGTCCGCGCTCAGCGCGACGGCTGCCGGAGCGGCGGACAGGGTCACGTCGCCGGTGACCTTCGCCGCAGCCAGGTCCACCAGCGCCAGGTGCTGCACGCCTCCCAGCGCGTAGCCGACGACGGCGGTGCCGCTGTCGCCGCCCAGCACCCGGAAGTTCGACGTGATCCCGGCCGGCCACCCGTCGGCGAGGGTGCCGTCGGCGGGGGCGCCGCCGCCGTAGAGCCACAGCCTGCGGCTGCCGTCCGTGTCCCGGGCCTGGGTCAGCACATGGGCGCCGTAGGTGGCCACGTATGTGCCGTGGGTGAGGGTGACGTCGGCGCTGGTGGCGGCGGAGAGGTCACGGAGGACGACCTTCTGGGTGGGCGAGACGACGTCGGTCACGATGTCGGACGACGAGCCCAGGTAGCCGGCGAGTTCGAGTCGTGACAGCTCGCCCAGTTCGGTCGTCGCCCCGGTGGCGTACGACGTCCACAGATAGCCGGAACGCCCCTCCTGGGCATGCAGGTAGCCGTCGGCACCGGCGCTGTAGAGCCGGTCGGCGCGGGGTTGGTAACGGTCGGACTGGAAGACCTTCTCGGTCGCGAGTGCGGTGCTCCCGGTGCCGTCGCCCGCATCGGCCGTGCCGACGAGCGGACCGGGACCGGCGACAACGGTGAGGACTGCCAGCGCGGCGACGACGCCGCGGGCGGTGGTACGACGAGCCATGTCGCCTCCTGAGGGCTTCCGGCGGAAAGAGGCGTGACGGAGGTCGACGGTAGAAAGGCGTGTGTTGATGCTGCCGCAAAATATCCGGCCCCCGAACTTCCCCCCGCACGCGGCAAGTTGAGGATAACAGTGGCCACAGGTTTCTCTGAGGTGCCGGTACGACGAGATCCTGATCGTCTTCGCGACGGCCACCGCGTCGGCGACCCCAGGCCCCTTCTCGGCGCACCTGCCGTTGTCGGTGACGTCGATGTCGTCGCCACGCGGCGGACAAAAAGCCCCTGCCGCAGCGGGCGCCCCTGCGTCCGGATCGCATTCTGCGCACGCAACGAGGTGCTGCCGGATGCGACGGAAAGGCTTCGCAAAGCACTCGCGCACCGACCGCCGCCGCAGGTCGGTCCTCGCATTCCCCGTCGCCCGCCCCGCCCCACCCGCCCGGAACGTCCACATCGGAGGCCGCATGCTCCCGACCGTCGTACCTGCGCTTGTCGCACCACGAGGTGGCAGCCACAGGACCGGAAGATCCTCAAGCGCATCAACACGCTTGTCGCGGACAGCGCCCGGAACGGCAACGAGGGGATCGGCAAACCGGAACCGCTCAAGCACGGATTCCAGGGCTACTGGTCGCGCCGCATCAACGACGAGCACAGACTGATCTACAAGGCCACCGAGGACGCCGTCCTGATCGCACAGTGCCGCTACCACCACGAGAGCTGACCGGTGAACCGCGGCGATCCACCGGTCCCGACCCATCCGCACGGTGCGTCAGTCGTACGGCCCAGAGCGGCGGACTTCTCAGCCCGCGCCTCGGTCGGCGACGGCTGACCCTGGTGGGCCCGGTGCGCCACGCGTGTATGGGTGTGCGAACGAGGCGTGGCCTGGGTGACGTCGACGCCGGAGCTGGTCACCGCGGTGCGCTCGGCGAAGCAGTTCCTGACG
This sequence comes from Streptomyces sp. NPDC111744, assembly GCF_055634995.1. NCBI lineage: Bacteria > Bacillati > Actinomycetota > Actinomycetes > Kitasatosporales > Streptomycetaceae > Streptomyces > Streptomyces sp. NPDC111744. The sequence continues at coordinate 24,489 of NZ_JBVKCG010000018.1, read as the reverse complement.
TACGTCTCCTCGGGCCCCTTCCAGTACGCGGTCGCGTCCCCGACCTCGTGATCGTCCGCGAAGGCGGCCTGAACGCCATGACCAGGGCCCTGGTCGACCTCTTCGGCACATACGGCACGGACACCAACGTCCTGCCGCGCTTCGAGGCCGGCGAGGACGAGGCCGACTGACCTCGGGTACACGACTGTGCCCCGCCAGGTGGATCCTGGCGAGGCACACAACCACGTGACCCCAAATGGGAGCCCCGGACTGTCCATGGTCCGGGCCTCCGGTCTGTCCACGTCCGGGCGGGCGATCACCTGTGATGGTCGGCTGGTGAATACCCGCCGTCCGACGCCTGTCCTCGGACGTTCGCCGCAGGACACGAGCGCAGCCGGTCCACCGACCCCATGGCGACTACGCCGTAAGGGGCACCGCCCCCGGCACCTCCCACCCCTGCGGCGCCCGCCAGTCCCGCCACCGCTCCCACCAGCCCCCGCGCCCCTCCACCAGCTCCACGACGGAGGCGGCGGCCTCGCGGACGGCTGCCGCCTCCTCGTCGGTGAAGCCGCCGGAGCGGTGCCGTTCGGCGAAGTGGTCCTCGTCCTTCCAGCGGTACGGCGATCCGTCCGCCGGCAGCAGCAGGTCCAGCTCCTGGTCGAGGGTGTCGAAGCCGTGCTCGGTGCGCCGCATCGGCTCCTGGAAGTTGACGTACCAGCCGGTGAACTCGCCGCTGGAGTAGCGCGCCCAGACCGAGTAGCCGTCGCCGGGGCGTTGCAGCTGGAGTACGCCCTCCGACTGCCAGTAGGGCTCGAAGGCGGTCCAGGGGTGGGGTCCCCAGCGGAACGGGCCGGGGCCGAAGGTGAGCGGGGTGCCCTGGGCGAGGTGGACGGCGAGCAGGTCGCCGGTGTCCTCGACCACGCGCACCGGGTAGACCATCCACTCACGCCCGTCGAGGATCTCCCGGCGGACGATCACCTCGTGCGCGGAGAACAAGCGGTTTCCCATGATCGCGAAACGTAGCAGCCGCGCCCGGTACCATTCCCGGGCCCCGGCGGCCCGCGCCACGCCAGGAGCCGGGTCCGGCCGCTACCCCATCGGGCGCACATTTCTCGCACTTACCCCCGGACCCCCGGCAGGGTGCGAATGTGAGCCACGCCAGCACGACCACCAGCACCGCCGCTCTCTCCCCGTCCGTCGCACAGCGGCCCGGCACCCGTCTGTCCGTCCTCACGGCGGGCGGCGTCGCGGTGGGGCTCTTCGCGGCGGCCCGGCTCACCGGCATGGCCGTGGTCGCACTGGCCGCCTGGGCCGGCGGCAGGCACCCGCTGACCCTGCTCGGCCGGTCCTGGGACTCCGTCTGGTACCTGGGCATCGCGGCGCACGGCTACGGCCGCACCCTGTACTTCCGGCCCGACGTCATCCACAGCGACCTGGCGTTCTTCCCGCTCTACCCGGCCCTGATCCGCACCCTCACCGCCGTCAGCCCGCTGAGCGGGGCGGGAGCGGGCCTGCTGGTGTCCTGGACGGCAGCCGCCGTGGCCGCCGCAGGCATCTACGCGGTGGGTGCCCGCCTGCACGGCCGCGCGGTGGCCACGGCCCTCGTCCTCCTCTGGGGCCTGCTCCCGCACTCCGTCGTGCTCTCCATGGCGTACACGGAACCGGTCCTGACCGCGTTCGCCGCCTGGTCCCTCTACGCGGTTCTGGCCGGTAACTGGCTGTGGGCGGGCACCCTGGCCGCCCTGGCGGGCCTGTCCCGGCCGAACGGCTTCGCGGTCGCGGCGGCCGTCCTTCTCGCCGCCGGCTGCGAGATACACCGCCTGCACCGCTCCCGCGGCCGGGTTGCCCACAGGCTGTGGACGGGCGCGGCACTCGCCCCGCTCGGCTGGTTCGCGTACGTCCTGTGGGTGGGCCGCCGCACCGGCGATCCGCTGGGCGGTTACTTCGGCGTACAGCGCCTGTGGGGCTCACGCTTCGACCTCGGCCGGGGCTCGCTGCGCTTCGTCCGCGACCTGCTCCTGCGCGGCGACCGCTTCGTCTTCCCGATGGCCCTGGTGATCGTGGCCGCGGCGGTGGTCCTCTACGCGCTCCTGCTGCTGGACCGGGCCCCGCTCCCCCTCCTCGCCTACACCGCCGTACTCCTCCTGATCACGCTCGGCGGCTCGGGCTTCTTCGAGTCCAAGCCGCGCTTCCTCCTGCCGGCCTTCCCTCTCCTGCTCCCCCTCGCCCGCGCGCTCGTCCGCACGGCGAGAGCCCGGCCCTGGCACGCGACGGTGGTGGTCGCGGCCCTGGCCGGGCTCTCGTTCGGCTACGGCGCGTACCTGGTCGTCATCGCCGGTACGCCTCTGTAGAGCTGCTTACTCCTCGTCGTCCTCGGGCTTGTCGGCCTCGTTCACGGCCTCCTCCAGGCCGAGCTGCTCGACGAGCCACTTGTCGAACTCGATCGCGGCCCGCACCCAGCTGACCGTGGACGACACGAAGTGGTTGATGTCGACGCCCGTGCCGATCAGCATCTGCGCCTCACCGATGAGACGGACGGTGCCGTCGTCATGGGTGTGGGTGTAGACCTTGGGCCACAGGGTCCGCCGGTTCCAGTCGTCGATGGACTCGAGCAGCTGCGGCTTCTCGTCGATCTTGTGGGGGCGGTCGTAGAACGTCCGCACCGAGAAGACCGCCTGCTCGTCCTCTCCACGGAACATGAAGTACGTACGGAACTGCTCCCACGGCGCCGCGAGGTCACCCTCGTCGTCGACGACGTACTTGAGCTCCATCTGGTCGAGGAGCTGCTTCACGAGATCCTGATCCGGGACGACGGGGCCCGCCGGTCCTTGGGGCTGCGGCTCGGGCTGGCCCCCGAAGTTCGGGATCGAGGACGGGTCGATGGTCACCGTGAATTTCCCTTCGTCTGGACTCCGCCATCCTCCCCCATCCGGGGAGGGGGGTGGCAACCCCAGCCCCGGCGGGTTCGTCTCCCGTTGGCGGAATTCCGCTCAGAGCGTTTTTCCGGTGCCCTGACCGGTGCTTTCGACGGCTTCCCCGGCCGTTCCGCCGACCGGTTCCCCGACCGGTTCCCCGATCGCTTCCCCGGCTGTTGCCGGGCCCACGATCAGGCCCTCTCCGAAGGCGTCCACGCGGATCGTGTCGCCGTCCTTGACCTCGCCGGAGAGGATCTCCTTGGCGAGGCGGTCGCCGATGGCGGTCTGGACCAGGCGGCGGAGCGGGCGGGCGCCGTACGCCGGGTCGTTGCCCTCCTCGGCGAGCCAGGCCAGGGCCTCCGGGGTGATCTCCAGGGCGAGGCGGCGGTCGGCGAGGCGCTTGGCCAGCCGGTCGATCTGGAGCCGGGCGATCCGGGCCAGCTCGTCCTTCGCGAGGGCGGAGAAGACGACCAGGTCGTCCAGGCGGTTGAGGAACTCCGGCTTGAAGGAGTGCCGGACGACGTCCAGGACCTGCCGCTTCTTCTCCTCCTCGCCGAGCACCGGATCGACCAGGTACTGGCTGCCCAGGTTCGACGTCAGCACCAGGATGGTGTTGCGGAAGTCGACCGTGCGGCCCTGGCCGTCGGTGAGACGGCCGTCGTCCAGCACCTGGAGGAGGATGTCGAAGACCTCGGGGTGGGCCTTCTCCACCTCGTCCAGGAGGACCACGGTGTAGGGGCGGCGGCGGACCGCCTCGGTCAGCTGGCCGCCCTCCTCGTAGCCGACGTACCCGGGCGGGGCACCGACCAGCCGGGCCACGCTGTGCTTCTCGCTGTACTCCGACATGTCGATACGGACCATCGCCCGCTCGTCGTCGAAGAGGAAGTCGGCGAGCGCCTTGGCCAGTTCCGTCTTGCCGACGCCGGTCGGGCCCAGGAAGAGGAAGGAGCCGGTGGGGCGGTCCGGGTCGGCGATGCCGGCCCGTGAACGTCGTACGGCGTCGGAGACCGCTCGTACGGCCTCGGTCTGGCCGATGAGCCGGCGGCCCAGCTCGTCCTCCATGCGGAGCAGTTTCTGGGTCTCGCCCTCCATGAGACGCCCGGCGGGGATACCGGTCCAGGCGGCCACCACGTCCGCGATGTCGTCGGAGCCGACCTCGTCCTTGACCATGGTGTCCCGGGCCGTCTCCTCCTCGGCCTCGGACGCGGCCTCCAACTCCTTCTCCAGCTGCGGGATCTCGCCGTACAGCAGCTTGGAGGCGGTGTCGAAGTCGCCGTCGCGCTGGGCGCGTTCGGCGGTGCCGCGCAGTTCGTCGAGCTTCTCCTTCAGCTCGCCGACCCGGTTCAGGGACTGCTTCTCGCGCTCCCACCGGGCGTTGAGACCGCGCAGGTCCTCCTCCTTGTCGGCGAGGTCGCGGCGCAGCTTCTCCAGGCGCTCCCGGGAGGCCGGGTCGGTCTCCTTCTCCAGCGCCATCTCCTCCATCTTCAACCGGTCGACGGAGCGCTGGAGTTCGTCGATCTCGACGGGCGAGGAGTCGATCTCCATCCGGAGGCGCGAGGCCGCCTCGTCGACCAGGTCGATGGCCTTGTCGGGGAGGAAGCGGGAGGTGATGTAACGGTCGGAGAGGGTGGCGGCGGCGACCAGCGCGCTGTCCGCGATCTGCACCTTGTGGTGGGCCTCGTAACGGCCCTTCAGGCCACGGAGGATGGCGATGGTGTCCTCGACGGTCGGCTCGGCGACCAGCACCTGCTGGAAGCGGCGCTCCAGCGCCGGGTCCTTCTCGATCCGCTCCCGGTACTCGTCGAGGGTGGTGGCGCCGACCATGCGCAGCTCACCGCGGGCCAGCATCGGCTTCAGCATGTTGCCGGCGTCCATGGCGGTGTCACCGCCGGCTCCGGCGCCGACAACGGTGTGCAGCTCGTCGATGAAGGTGATGATCTGCCCGTCGGAGTCCTTGATCTCGGCGAGGACGGTCTTCAGCCGCTCCTCGAACTCACCGCGGTACTTCGCGCCCGCGACCATGGCCCCGAGGTCCAGCGCCACCAGCCGCTTGTCCTTCAGCGACTCGGGCACGTCCCCCTTGACGATCCGCTGGGCGAGCCCCTCGACCACGGCGGTCTTGCCGACGCCGGGCTCGCCGATGAGCACGGGGTTGTTCTTGGTGCGGCGGGACAGCACCTGTACGACCCGCCGGATCTCCTGGTCCCGTCCGATGACGGGGTCGAGCTTGCCGTCCCGGGCGGCGGCCGTGAAGTCCGTCCCGAACTTCTCCAGCGCCTTGTACTGGCCCTCGGGGTCGGCGGTGGTCACCCGGCGCCCGCCGCGCGCCTTCCGGAAGGCCTCCGCCAGCTTCTTCGCGGTGGCCCCCTGCCGCTCCAGCACCTCGCCGGCCGCGCCGCCCTTCGCGGCGATGCCGATGAGCAGATGCTCGGTGGAGAGGTAGTCGTCACCGAGGTCCTTGGCGCGGTCCCCCGCGTCGGCGATGACCGCCAGCAGCTCACGGTTGGGCTGCGGGGGCGCGACCGTGGAGCCGGTCACGCTGGGCAGGGCGGCCAGCGCGCGCTCGGCGCCCTGGCGTACGGCGGCCTGGTCGGCTTCGACGGCCGAGAGCAGGTCGGTGATGTTCTCGTTGTCCTGGCCCTGGAGCAGAGCCAGCAGCAGGTGGGCAGGCGTCAGGTCCGCGTGCCCCTCGGTCACGGCCCGGTTGCCGGCCGCGTTGATCGCGTCCCGGCTCCTGTTGGTCAGCTCGGCGTCCACGTTCGCGTTCTCCTCCTCGGCGTCGTTCGGCTGACTCAGCCAACGTACACAAAGTTGAGTCTATTCCACTCAAGGTGAGGGCGGGAGTGCTTCCGGGGACCAGCTTCCACATGAAGCGTGCGCCATGCGCCGACGGCGGGGCGGGCGGGGTGGGCACAGGGAACGGCGCGCCGCCGGGGGGCCGGAAGCAGAGGGAGGGAGCGCGGCAGGGGCCGGGCGGAGACACGCGGAGCGTGCGGGAGGGCATCCAGGGCCAGGAGGGCGGGATCGAGCCGCCGCCCCGGGGTGGCCACCCCGTTCTTTCGGTGTTCCACCGGCAGTTTTAAGCCACCGTGGACCTTGGTCGAAACCGGCCGATACCGCGAAATGTCCCCAGAAAACTACAGCGGCGTCACCGTGTTCAGGTCACGGTGACGCCGCTGCGGGGGGAAGCACCTGAGCGATCTTTTACGACGGGGGAATCGCGTCAGGCACTGCGGGGGGTGGCCGAGATGGTCCTCACGTCCGGGACATCCGGCTCAGCCAGCCGGTGGTCCCGTTGGTCCAGATTCACAAAAATCATTCCGTACCGGACAGCGCACCGTACGGGCTGCGGCGCACCCCGGGGCTTGCGCAGGCACCGGTAGGCCCGTACGTCCTCGTCCTCGTCCCGCGTGACGACGACCGGCTCACCGAAGACGGTCACCATCAGCGAGTCACCGCTGTGGGGGATGGCGGTGACCAGGTCGATGAAGTGCCAGCCGGAGCGGTAGGCGGTGGCCATTTCGCGCCGGAAGGATCGGTCGTCGGGTGGGGTGGTCACGTCAGCTCCCGGCTCCATCGGTCGAGACAAGCCCATCGGCACTGCTGCCGGCAGCGACGTCAGTCGCCACGACGGCCGGCCAGGCGGTGTTCGCCTGAACGCCGTCCTTCGCATCGGAGAGGCCGCTCCACACACCGCCAAGCGCCGCGACGGAGAAGGCCGCCACAAGCACCGAGCGAAGCACTCCCTTGCACATGTTCCGCTTCGTCCTCACTTGAAGGTCCCCTCTTCCCCCGACTGGTATGACGATGGCTCATTCGGGCACGTCATGGCCACACGATCGGTGCATCATGTTCCTGCATGTTCAGGACCCTGGGGGGTGGAGATAAAGGGATGAATAGGGTCAACACGGCACATCCCCACGCGATGGCGGATCTGTGCGAGGAAGGCAGCCGCCTCTACGCCGCCGCCCTGCGTACAGGACGCGTCACGCGCTCGGACGCGGCGGAAGCCCCCTGCCTGATGGAATTCGCTCTGCTCCAGCCGGATCCGAGCGACCCGAACTGGCTGCTCCCGGTTCCCCCGGCAGTGGCCCTGGCCCACCGGCTCAGCCCGATCGAGCGCGAGATCACAGAGCGCCGACGACTGTCCATGCAACTCGCCGATGTCTTCGAGCCCTTCCTCGCGCTCGGTGGGCATGCGATGGCAAGCGGCGACTCGATCACCGTCCTGGAGGGCAGTGATCGCATCAACACCGCACTCAATCTCGCCACCGCGCAGTGCCAGACCGAGGTTCTCACGATCCAGCCGAGCGATCGCCTCTCCGAGCAGACCATGCAGCGGGCCATGGAGCGGGACAGGCCGCTGAACGAACGGGGTGTCCGGATCCGCACCCTGTATCAGCACACCGCCCGCTACAGCCCGGAGAAGCTGGCGTACGCGGCCCACCTCGCCGACGGCAAGGCGGAGTACCGCACCATCGACGAACTCGTGGAGCGGCTCATCATCTGCGACGAGACCGTCGCCTTCATTCCCATTCGCGAGGACCAGCAGGTCGCCCTGGAACTGCGTCAGCCGGGCCTCGTCCGTTACCTGATCAAGGTCTTCGATTTCATGTGGAACCGCTCGGTCCCGCTGAGCACGGGCGGGCATTACGAGGTCGCCTCCCACGGCATCACCGAGGTCCAGCACTCTATCGCCAAGCTCCTGATCGAGGGTCACGTCGACGAGGCCATCGCCCGTCGGCTCGGGATGAACGTCCGCACCTGCCGCGCCCACATCGCCAAGCTGGCCCAGGCTCTCGGCAGCGGCAGCCGCGCGCAGCTCGGCTACCTGATCGCCCAGTCCGGGATTCTGAACCAGGAGCCCCCCGAGGAGGGGGGCAGCCTTTGACCCCCATTCCACACGCCGAGCACGACATCGAGGAACTGTGCGCCGCGGGGACGCAACTGTACGAGCGCGCCCTTCGCGAGGGTCACCTGTCTGTCCAGGACGCCCAACGTCCGCACCGCGTCCACATCGCCAAGCTCGCCGCCCACCTCGGCAGCGACAGCCGCGCCCAGCTCGGCTCTCTCATCGGACGCTCGGGGATCCTTGATCAGGAAGGCTGATCACGGCAGGCGGCCCGCTCGTCCCGCCCGGCGGCCGGTCCAGCCCCACCTGTGCTATCCGCACGCCCAGCTGGGTACGGCTCGCCGCGCCCAGCGTCTCGGAGAGGCGGGCGATGTGGGCGCGGCAGGTACGGACGCTGATGCCCAGGCGTTCGGCGATGACGGCGTCCTGGTGGCCCTCCGCCAGCAGCGCGGCGATGGACTGCTCGCGGTGTGAGATGCCCTCGATGCCGGTGTCGGGGAGAGGCGCGGTGAGGGGGATCGCGAGGCGCCAGAGGCGTTCGAAGACGGTGACGAAGTACTCGACCAGGGCGGGGTGGCGCAGTTCCAGGGCCATCGTGCGGTCGGCATTGGCGGGGATGAAGGCGACCGTGCGGTCGAAGAGGATCAGGCGGTCGATGACCTCGTCGAGGGTCCGGGCCTCCACCGCGTCGCCCATCAGCTCCAGGTAGTTGAGCAGGCCCTGGCCGTGCCGGGCGACATGCGTGTACAGGTCCCGCATGCGCACGCCCCGGCCGCGCAGGGCGACCGCCCGGTGCAGCCCCTCGGTCAGCTCAGACTCACGGCGGATACCGCCCGGCTGCACGGTCAGCACCTCGCTGGTGCACGCCTCCGTCGCCTCGTCCATCGCCGCCTGGATCCGGGACAACCCGTCCAGGACCCGGATCGCCGCCGTGCCCTCGGCGGAGGCCGACGCGACCTGCAACTGCCGTCCCAGACCGGCGTACCGCTCGAAGGCCGCCACCGCCGAGCCCACCCGCCGCTGGCTGTCGGTGACCTCGTCGTAGACCTCGCGCAGCAGCTGGGTCATGACCTCCTGCGGGGATGTCGGCACCAGCCATTCCATGTCGTCGGGGTCCGGATGCAGCAGCGCCAGCTCCAGCAGACACGGCACCGCGTCGGCATCCGTGCGCGGCACCCGGCCCCGGCGCACGGCACGGGAATACACGCGATCCCCGGCGGCGCACAGTCGGTCGGCACCGTGTGGATGCTTCTCCGTCCCGTGCCCGGCCATCGCCCATTCCACCCCCGGTTTGCTGCCTCTTCCGCAGCGCAACTATGAGCGGTCCGGACCGGGTCCGCAACACGGCTCCCTTCACACCGGGCGTCGTAACGCACCGGTATGCCCCGGTATCTTCCGGCCTCCGCAGACCGCACTGCAACAAGATGACGGTGGCGGCGGCGGGTTCACGGGGGCATCGTTCGCGGTGCTTCCCACGGGTGTTCGCCGGACACCCGCCGGGGCCCCGGGCCATCCTCACCCGATCGGACCGGGGCCCCCGCAACGCGCCCACGGGGGAGGCGCGTTGCGGGGAGGGCCGCTCGCGGGCACGTCACGCGGCAGACCTGGCGGATCCCCGGAATGCGCCGGTGATCACCGCGTTACGTGCCCGCTCCGACGTCCCTTCATGGCGGACATCGTTGACGCGTACGCGTTGGCCGAGAGGGCACGGCCGGGTGAGGTCAGGACCGCCTACGAGCCGGTACTGGCGGCGACCACACGAAGAGGCGTGGCCCAGCGGGTCCGGGCCCTGGAGGCCTGTCTCGCCGACGCTACGGGCATCCCCGGGCCTTCGGGGACGGGACGGGCCCGGGCGGGAGCTGTACGGTCACTCGCGAAGCTGTCATCGCCGAGCGTCCGGTCGCCCTCTCCGCCTCCCCCACCCTCGTTGGTGAACGCGTGGCACCCCGTCACGTTGACCTGGGCCCGTTCGCCTGGACCGGACGGTACGTCGAGTACGCCGGCGCCGGCCCGGAGCCCGTGGACATGCAGCAGGTCCTGGACAGCTCCCCTGATGGGCCGGCGCCTGAGCCGCGACGACAGCCGGCGGGTCGTCGTCCCCGGCCGGAGCCGCGTAGTGGCCCGCGGCAGCCGCCGCGGGGCGGGGCCTACTTGAGGCCGGCCGCCGCGCACGCCGTCTTGTAGTCGGCGGTGCAGATCTGCGAGACCTTGTAGATGCCGTCCGCGACGACGGTGTCCTTGATCTTGCTCTTCGTCACGGCGTTGACCTGCACCAGCTGGGACGGGATGTTCTTGGTGGTGGGGCTGTCGACCTGGTCCTGGGTGAGCGCGTCGAACTGGATGTCCTTGCCCTGCACCTTGTAGACGGCCATCTCCGCGGCGGCCTCGGCCTCGTTCGGGTAGGGCTTGTAGACGGTCATGTACTGCTGGCCGACGATGATCCGCTGAATGGCGTCGAGGTCGGCGTCCTGGCCGGTGATCGGCGGCATGTTGGTGAAGCCGGCCGCCTTGAGGGCCTTGACGATGCCGCCCGCCATCGCGTCGTTCGCGGAGTAAACGGCGGCGATGTTGTTCTTGCCGATCGCGTTGATCGCCTTGGTGGTCTCCTGCTCGGCGATCCCCGGGTCCCAGTCCTTGGTGTCGAACGAGGCCGCGGACGGGATCGTCACCTTGCCGGTCAGCTCGGACAGGGCGCCCGTCTTGAACTGCTTGGCGTTCGGGTCCGTCGGCGAGCCGTTGATCATGATGACCTTTTCGGAGGTGTCGACGTTCGGCCCGAGACCCTCAAGGAGCGTACGGGCCTGCACCTCGCCGACCAGCTCGTTGTCGAAGGAGACGTAGGCGTCGATCGGGCCCTCGGCGAGGCGGTCGTAGGCGATGACCGGGATGCCCGCGTCCCTGGCCTTCTTCACCGTGCCCGCGATGGCGTGCGAGTCGACCGAGTCCAGGACGATGACGTCGACCTTGTCGTCGATCATCTTCTGCATCTGCTGGGCCTGCGCGGAGGCGGACGACCCGGCGTTGGCGTACGCGATCCGGCCCTGCTTGTTCGTGAGCTCGGCGATCTTGGCCTTCATGATCGGGTAGTCGAAGTTTCTGTACCGGGCGTTGATGATGTCCGGCATCAGCACACCCACCGTGATGTCGTTGCCCTTGGTCGGGCTCGCGGTGCTCGACGATCCCGTCGCGTTGAGCACGCCGCAGCCGGCGAGCGAGAGGGTCATCGTGGACGCGGCCACAGACATGGCTATACGACGCATACGGGGGCTCACTTCAGTGCGTTCCGGACATGGGGCTGCTTGCGACCCAGATGTCTGAAAAGACAACGCGTACGCCACACCCGGCGTCAAGCGGAACTACTTAACGAGTGCGCAACACTACCCTCCGCTGCACCTGTGAAGAGTAAGCGGAATCGCCTCCAAACACCCTTTACGGACCCTCCACTCAAAGGGAGTTCACGGGTGGGCAAAGATCAGTACAACCAACTCCATTCCTCATGGGTCGACATCGGTAACGGCCATCTCCGTCGTCACGGACACGACCAGAGGATCGAATGAACCCAGCCAGACGCGCCGCGGCCGCAGCCGTGGTGCTCGCCACCGCCCACCCTGCTCGGCGGCGCGGCCGTGGGCACGGTGTCCTACTACTGGGTGACCGGCGTGCCGGCGGACGGCACAGAGACGGCTCCGGCCGCCGACTGGACGGTCAGCGCACCCGCCGAGTGACACGCGAGGGGCCCGGAGGTTCAGGTGAACCTCCGGGCCCCTTCGCACAGGTGCTGCTAGTCCTTGGCCTTCTTCGGCCGCCACACCACCAGTGCGCTGGTGTGCTGGACCTCCTGATACGGCACCAGGTCGCGGCGGTACGAGGCGTGTACCGCTGCTTCCCGCTGCTGCATGGCGGCCGCCGCGCCGTCCAGGGCCGCTTCCATCTCCGCCACGCGGGCCTGGAGGGCGACGACCTGGTTCTCCAGTTCGATGATGCGCTTGATGCCGGCCAGGTTGATGCCCTCGTCCTGCGACAACGTCTGCACCTGCCGGAGCAGTTCGATGTCGCGGGCCGAGTAGCGGCGGCCCCGCCCGGCCGTGCGGTCGGGCGAGACCAGGCCGAGGCGGTCGTACTGGCGCAGCGTCTGCGGGTGCAGTCCGGAGAGCTGGGCCGCCACCGAGATGACGTAGACCGGGGTCTCCTCGGTCAGTTCATACGGCCCGCGGAAACTGTCACTGCGTCGACGGCCGTCCATCCCTGTCATGCTCCCTTCGCGGCCTCGAACAGCTCGGCGCGCGGGTCCTCGCCCGCGGTCGCCTCGCGATACGCCTCCAGTGCGTCACGAGCATTCCCCGACAGGTCCTTCGGGACACTCACCTCGACGGTGACCAGGAGGTCGCCGCGGGTGCCGTCCTTGCGGACCGCGCCCTTGCCACGGGCGCGCATGGTGCGGCCGTTGGGCGTGCCCGGGGGCAGCTTGAGGGTGACCGGCGGTCCGCCCAGGGTGGGCACCCTGACCTCGCCGCCGAGCGCCGCCTCGGTGAAGGTCACCGGGACGGTCACCGTGAGGTTGTCCTCCTTGCGGCCGAACACCGGGTGGGTGTCGACGTGGACCATGACGTACAGGTCGCCCGCCGGGCCGCCCCGCTCGCCCGGTGCGCCCTTGCCGCGCAGCCGGATCCGCTGGCCGTCCGTCACCCCTGCCGGGATCCGGACCTGCATGGTGCGCGACGACTTGGCGCGGCCGCTGCCCTTGCAGTCAGGGCAGGGGTTCTCCGCGATCAGGCCGCGGCCCTTGCAGTCCGGGCAGGGGTCGGTGAGCGAGAAGCCGCCGCCCGATCCCCGCGCCACCTGACCGGTGCCGACGCAGGTCGGGCACACACGCGGTGTGCCGTTCGCGTCGCCGGTGCCCGAACAGGCCTTGCAGGGGGCCTGCGAGGACATCCGCAGCGGGACCGTGGCGCCCTCGATGGCCTCCGTGAAGCTGAGCGTGACCTCGGACTCGATGTCCTGGCCGCGCCGGGGCTGGGTGCGCGTGCCCGCGCCGCCACCCCGGTTGAACAAGCCCCCCAGGACGTCGCCGAAACCGCCGCCGAAACCGCCCCCGCCCTGTTGCGCGGTGCCCCCGAAGAGGTCGCCCAGGTCGAAGTTGAAGTTGCCGCCGCCCGCGCCCGGCCCGGGGCGGAAGCCACCGTTGCCGAAGAGGGCGCGCGCCTCGTCGTACTCCTTGCGCTTCTTGGGGTCGCCGAGGATGTCGTTGGCCTCGGAGATCTCCTTGAAGCGCTCCTCGGCCTTGACGTTGCCCTTGTTGGCGTCCGGGTGGAACTCGCGGGCGAGCTTCCGGTACGCCTTCTTGATCTCGGCCTCGGTGGCGTCCTTGGGGACGCCGAGGACCTTGTAGTAGTCCTTCTCGATGAAGTCCTTGGTGCTCATCCCCGACGCGCCCCCTTTCCGGTGTTCCGCTCAATCTCTACGACTTCAGCCCTCCTCAGGGCCGTTGTCCTTGTCCTCGCCGGCCGCGGGGGCCTCGTCGGTCCCCTCGGCCTTCACCGCCTGCGCTCCCGGCTGCGGTTCGGCGACCGCCACCCGCGCGGGGCGGATGGTGCGCTCGCCGATGCGATACCCGGGCTGCAGAATCGCCACGCACGTCGTCTCGGTGACGTCCGGCGCGTAGCTGTGCATCAGCGCCTCGTGGATCGTCGGGTCGAAGGGCTCGCCCTCCTTGCCGAACTGCTGGAGTCCCATCTTCGCCGCGACCGTCTCGAGCGACTCGGCCACCGACTTGAAACCGCCGACCAGTTCGCCGTGTTCCCGTGCGCGGCCGATGTCGTCGAGCACGGGCAGGAGTTCGGTCAGGAGGTTCGCGATGGCGATCTCCCGGACCGTGATCCGGTCACGCTCCACTCGGCGGCGGTAGTTCTGGTACTCGGCCTGGAGGCGCTGGAGGTCCGCGGTGCGCTCGCCGAGCGCGGTGCGTACCTGGTCCAGCTGTGCGGTCAGACCGGTCAGTTCTGCGCTTGCGTCCCCGGCCGGGGCCGCCCCCTGTGCGGGAGCGGCCTTCGGCTCGGCGTCGTCGGGGGTGGCGCCGGAGGGGACGTCGGGCTTCTCCTCGAAGCCCGGGGTCTCCTCCGTCACGCGGCACCGTCCTTGCGCTCGTCGTCGACGATCTCGGCGTCCACCACGTCGTCGGCCTCAGCGGTGGGGGTACCACCGGCGGCGGCCTGCGAGGCCTGGGCGTCGGCGTACATGGCCTGGCCCAGCTTCTGGGAGACGGCCGCGACCTTCTCGGTGGCGGTGCGGATCTCGGCGGTGTCCTCGCCCTTGAGCGCGGCCTTCAGCTCCTCGACGGACGCCTCGACCTCGGTCTTGATCTCGCCCGGGACCTTGTCCTCGTTGTCCTTGAGGAACTTCTCGGTCTGGTAGACGAGTTGCTCGCCCTGGTTGCGGGTCTCGGCGGCCTCGCGGCGGCGGTGGTCCTCCTCCGCGTACTGCTCGGCCTCCTGGCGCATCCGGTCGACCTCGTCCTTCGGCAGCGAGGAGCCGCCGGTGACGGTCATCTTCTGCTCCTTGCCCGTGCCCAGGTCCTTCGCGGTCACGTGCATGATGCCGTTGGCGTCGATGTCGAAGGCGACCTCGATCTGCGGGACACCGCGCGGGGCCGGCGGCAGACCGGTCAGCTCGAACATCCCGAGCTTCTTGTTGTACGCCGCGATCTCGCGCTCGCCCTGGTAGACCTGGATCTGCACGGACGGCTGGTTGTCCTCGGCCGTCGTGAAGATCTCGGAGCGCTTCGTCGGGATCGTGGTGTTGCGCTCGATCAGCTTGGTCATGATGCCGCCCTTGGTCTCGATACCGAGGGACAGCGGGGTGACGTCGAGCAGCAGGACGTCCTTGACCTCACCCTTGAGGACACCGGCCTGGAGGGCGGCGCCGATGGCGACGACCTCGTCCGGGTTGACGCCCTTGTTGGCGTCCTTGCCGCCGGTCAGCTCCTTGACGAGCTCGGCGACGGCGGGCATACGGGTGGAGCCACCGACGAGGACGACGTGGTCGATCTCGCCGAGCTGGATGCCGGCGTCCTTGATGACGTTGTGGAACGGCGTCTTGCAGCGCTCGAGGAGGTCCGCGGTCAGCTGCTGGAACTGAGCGCGCGTCAGCTTCTCGTCCAGGTGCAGCGGGCCCTCGGCGGACGCCGTGATGTAGGGCAGGTTGATCGAGGTCTCGGTGGACGAGGACAGCTCGATCTTGGCCTTCTCGGCGGCCTCGCGGAGGCGCTGGAGGGCCATCTTGTCCTTGCCGAGGTCCACGCCGTGACCGGCCGCGAACTGCTTGACCAGGTAGTCGACGATGCGCTGGTCCCAGTCGTCACCACCGAGGTGGTTGTCGCCGTTCGTCGCCTTCACCTCGACGACGCCGTCGCCGATCTCCAGGAGGGACACGTCGAAGGTGCCGCCACCGAGGTCGAAGACGAGGATCGTCTGGTCGTCCTTGTCGAGGCCGTAGGCCAGCGCCGCCGCGGTGGGCTCGTTGACGATACGCAGGACGTTCAGGCCCGCGATCTCGCCGGCCTCCTTCGTCGCCTGACGCTCGGAGTCGTTGAAGTACGCCGGGACGGTGATGACCGCGTCGGTCACCTTCTCACCCAGGTAGGCCTCCGCGTCCCGCTTCAGCTTCTGCAGGATGAACGCGGAGATCTGCTGCGGGTTGAAGTCCTTCCCGTCCAGCTGAATCTTCCAGTCGGTGCCCATGTGACGCTTGACCGACCGGATGGTGCGGTCCACGTTGGTGACCGCCTGGCGCTTGGCGACCTCGCCGACCAGAACCTCGCCGTTCTTGGCGAAGGCGACGACGGACGGCGTGGTCCGGGCACCCTCGGCGTTGGTGATGACGGTGGGCTCGCCGCCTTCAAGAACGCTGACGACAGAGTTAGTCGTGCCCAGGTCGATGCCGACCGCACGTGCCATGGTGATTTCCTCCAGCTGACTTGAGTGGAACGGACTCAAGTGTGCATCAAGCCTCGCCGTGGGTCAACAGACCTGAGTCGCGACGGCTCAACTCTTATCCGTTCCTTACACGCAAGTGCCCGCTGACCTGCGTGGATTCCAGCCGACGGACCCCATAAACAGGCACCCGAAGGAGTAGGAGTACGACGCTGACGGTGACGCAGGCGACGCATGTGGCGCCCGTCCGCCCGACCCAGCCGCCGTGCACCAGCACCCCGACGAGCACCCCCGCGAAGGATGCGACACCGAGGACGACGGTCGCGCCCGGCGGGGTGAGCCCGAGCCGCCGCAACCGGTGTGCGAGATGGTCGGGCCCGCGCCGCAGCACCGGCCGCCCGGCGAGGAGCCGCGACAGCACGACGAGCAGCACGTCGGCGCTCGCGACGGCGGTGAGCGCGAGCAGCACGCCCGCGCTGGCGAAGGGGTCGTAACCGGTCCGCGTGATCAGCGCGGCCGCGGCCAGTACGAACCCCGCGAACAGCGAGCCGGTGGCACCGAGGGCGATCCGCGCGGGATGCCAGTTGTGCATCAGGAACCCGGTGAGCGCGGCGGCGAGCACGCTCAGCAGGACGGCCAGCCCGTCCATCACCTCCGCGGCGGCACAGGCCCCGACCCCGAAGGCGGTGATCACCCCCACGGTCCCGGCGAGCCCGTCGGCGTGGTCGAGCCCCTTGAAGGCGACGGCGACAAAGGCGATCCACAGGACACCGAGCAGCCCTTCGACCACACCGAACTCCCCGTACGGCACCACGCACGCGGCCGCCACAGCCGTACCGAACAGCAGGAACCGCGTCTTCAGCCGCCACACGTCGGCGACCAGCCCGAGCAGCGCCACGGCCCCCCCGGCGACCAGCAGCTCCCCGACCCCGGTACCGAGCGGTGCGGCACCGGTCCAGTCACCGGCGCCCGCGACCAGACACGTGGCGCCCACGACCGCCAGCCCGCCCAGCACCGGCACAGGCCGCGCCCGCCGGCGGTCGACGAGCCCCAGCCGCAGGGCGAGCGGCCGGATCAGCGCGGCGAGGAGGGCGGCGAGCAGCAGGGCTGTGGTGGCGGCGGCGATCCCGTAGAGCACACGTCTAAATTAGACCTAAATGTAACAATTCCAGATGAATAACACGAATAACACGATCACTTTGCCACCGCAAGGCAGCGGCAGGTCAGGGACACCTCAGCGATTCAGATCACCCCGCACCTGACTACAGTGCGAGTAAAGATGCGGGTAGTCTCAGACCGACTGCATAAGTTACCGCTTAGTAATTTCGGGAACCCTCGCGAAGAGACCCGAAGAGACCCCTCGCAGGCCCGAGGAGCCCCCATGCAACTCGCCGCGATCATCGTGTCGCTGGTTCTGATCGTGGTCGGCGTGGCGTTGTTCGCCCGCGCCGTCCTGCAGATCTACAACTTCATGCGGCTCGGCCAGAACGTGCCCGCCGGCACCCGTACCGACGAGCCCGTCCAGCGGACCGTCACGGTGGTCAGGGAGTTCCTCGGCCACACCCGGATGAACCGCTGGGGCATCGTCGGCGTGGCGCACTGGTTCGTCGCGGTCGGCTTCTTCTCTCTCCTGCTGACGATCGTCAACGCCGTCGGCCAGCTCTTCCAGGCCGACTGGCTGCTGCCGGTCATCGGCGAGTGGGCGCCGTACAACGTCTTCGTCGAGTTCATCGGCACCATGACGGTCCTCGGCATCCTGGTGCTGATCGTCATCCGCCAGCTGAGCAAGCCGAACCGGCCGGGCCGCAAGTCCCGCTTCGCCGGCTCCAACTTCGGCCAGGCGTACTTCGTCGAGACGGTCATCCTGATCGTCGGCGTCTGCATCTTCATGCTGCACGCCCTTGAGGGCGCCCAGCACCACGTGGATTCGTACGAGGCCTCCTTCTTCATCTCGTACCCGGTGGTGTCCTGGCTGCGGGACATGGACGTCTCCACGCTCCAGAACCTCACCTACTTCTTCGCCGGCCTGAAGATCGCGACCTCCTTCATCTGGATGATCGTGGTCGCCCTGAAGACCGACATGGGCGTCGCCTGGCACCGCTTCCTGGCCTTCCCGAACATCTGGTTCAAGCGCAACGCCACCGGTGAGACCTCCCTGGGCGCCCTGCTGCCGATGACCTCCGGCGGCAAGCCGATCGACTTCACCGACCCCGGTGACGACGACGTCTTCGGTGTCTCCCAGGTCGAGCAGTTCTCCTGGAAGGGCCTGCTGGACTTCTCCACCTGCACCGAGTGCGGCCGCTGCCAGTCGCAGTGCCCGGCCTGGAACACCGGGAAGCCGCTCTCCCCTAAGCTGCTGATCATGTCGCTGCGCGACAACGCCCACGCCAAGGCGCCCTACCTGCTCGCGGGCGGCGGCAAGACCATGGAGGGCGAGGAGAAGGCTTCGCAGGAGCAGCTGGCGGGCGTCCCCGCGGCGGCTCTGGCGGAGGCCGAGCGCCCGCTGATCGGTACCGCCGAGGAGAACGGCGTCATCGACCCGGACGTCCTGTGGTCCTGCACCACCTGCGGCGCCTGTGTCGAGCAGTGCCCGGTGGACATCGAGCACGTCGACCACATCGTCGACATGCGCCGCTACCAGGTGATGATCGAGAGCGCCTTCCCCTCCGAGGCGGGCACGATGCTCAAGAACCTGGAGAAGAAGGGCAACCCCTGGGGCCTGGCCAAGAAGCAGCGCCTGGAGTGGCTCAAGGAGGTCGACTTCGAGGTCCCGGTCGTGGGCAAGGACATCGAGGACCTGACCGAGGTCGAGTACCTGTACTGGGTGGGCTGCGCGGGCTCCCTGGAGGACCGCGCCAAGAAGACCACCAAGGCCTTCGCGGAACTCCTCCACATCGCGGGCGTCAAGTTCGCGATCATGGGCGGCGACGAGAAGTGCACCGGCGACTCGGCGCGCCGGCTCGGCAACGAGCCGCTGTTCCAGGAGCTCGGCATGGAGAACGTGGCCGCGCTGAACATGGCCTTCGGCGAGGATGACGAGGATCCGGCGACGAAGAAGCCGAAGTCGGCCAAGAAGATCGTCGCCACCTGCCCGCACTGCCTCAACACCATCGGCAACGAGTACCCGCAGCTCGGCGGCGACTACGAGGTCATCCACCACACCCAGCTGCTCCAGCACCTGGTGGACGAAGGCAAGCTGGTCCCGGTCACCCCGGTCGAGGGCATCATCACCTACCACGACCCCTGCTACCTGGGCCGCCACAACAAGATCTACACGCCCCCGCGCGAGATCATCGCCAGCGTCCCGGGCCTGCGCAACGAGGAGATGCACCGCCACAAGGAGCGCGGCTTCTGCTGTGGCGCCGGCGGCGCCCGGATGTGGATGGAAGAGCGCATCGGCAAGCGCATCAACAACGAGCGCGTCGACGAGGCGCTGTCGGTGAACCCCGACATCGTCTCGACGGCCTGCCCCTTCTGCCTGGTCATGCTCACCGACTCGGTCAACGGCAAGAAGAACGACGGCAAGGCCAAGGAGTCCATCCAGGTGGTCGACGTGGCCCAGCTGCTCCTCGACTCGGTCAAGACCCCGGTCGACCCGGCGGGCGAGGCGGAGCAGGAGAGCGCGCCGGAGCCGGAGCCGGTGAAGTAACCCGTCAGCACACCGGAACGCCCCCCGACCCGCATTGCGGGTCGGGGGGCGTTCCGGTGTGGTCCGCCTCGCTCAGCCGCGCGGGCGCTCGAAGGTCAGCAGCAGGCCCTCGACGGCGCCGGGACCTATCCGGCCCTTGACGTCGGCGGAGGTGATGGCCTTGAGGCCCCAGCCGTCCTCGGCGTGCTTGTTGAGGACCTTCTCCAGCTTGTCGCTGTCCAGCGCGTCGCCGATCAGCGACTCCCGGAAGGTGACGACCTTGTACTCGTACGCGTAGGCACTGCTCATGACTGCGGGATCCTCCTGCGGCGAAGCCGGTCGGGACGGGGTTGCCGGAGCCAGACAATCATCCCGGGGCACCGGCACACACCGCAGGACCGGATTTACGGGGCGGCGGTCGGGTCAGGCCTCGACATTCACACAACCGCCGACAACCTGGTGCCGGTCCAGCAGGAGAACCGCTTCGCCGCCCGGGTGCGGGCTGCCGGCGACGGCGCGCTGCTGCGGCAGGCGTATGTCGAACGGCAGGGCCACTGCACGTTCACCACCGCCGAGACCGTGGCCGCCCTGCACGCCCTCGAACACCGCGTCGGCACCGGCCACTGGGACGACGCCGCGACCCCCGCCGCGCTCCAGCGCTCGGCCACCGCGCTCGGTCTGGACGGGGCGGCCTATGTCCCGTACCGGCCGGGCCGGTTGACGGTCGGCCGGTCACCGTCCGGGATGTGAGGGCGGCGCCAGGGCCTGGAGCACGGACAGGGTAGGTCGGCCGGCCCCACGACAATCGGAACAATCCGCCATATCAGCCGGACGTCCGCGACCCGTAAGGATTGACAGCCGACAGCCCCCGGCTCAATGACCTGGGGGCAGTCCGACTCAGGGCTCGGGTTGATGGGCGCTCAGGCTCCTACGCTCCCGTCGATGCCCTCCCGCAGCAGGTCGGCGTGCCCGTTGTGACGGCCGTACTCCAGGAGGACGTGCGTCATCACCATCCGCAGCGACACCTCCGCCTCCCACCTCGGCTGATATCCGGCCTGGTCCAGGGAGCCGGCCTCGCGCTCGATACGGCGCGAGGTCTCCACCTCGTCCTCCCAAACCTTGAACGCCTCGTCCCGGGTCGACCCGCTCGCGTCGTACGCCGCCTGGAAGTCGATCCTGTCGGACCAGACCATGGGCGCGTCACGGTCCTCGAACACCCGCCGGAACCAGGCCCGTTCCACCTCCGCCATGTGCCGGACCAGACCGAGCAGCGAGAGCGTGGACGGTGGCATCGACTGCTGCCGCAACTCCTCGTCGGTGAGCCCTTCGCACTTCATGGCGAGGGTGGCGCGGTGGTAGTCGAGAAAGGCCCGCAGCATGTCGCGTTCACTTCCGAAAGCGGGCGGTCCTATGCGGTTGTCGCTGGTCACTGACCGTGCTCCTTTGTCCATTGCGGCATCCGGGGGGGGAGCCACGGTACCCAGTGCACCCCATCACATCTCTCGGAACAGGTCCTCCGAGTAGGGCGGGGACCGGGGGCGTCACAGCGGATGCCAGGTCGCGTTCTCGCCCTGCGGCCGCACCCGGCCGAAGACCACGTCCGCGAAGTGGATGCCGAAGCCGAGGGTGTCCGGGCGCAGGAGTTCGGCGACCAGACGGCGGCGGTGACGCTCCGACTGGGCGGGGTCGGCGTCGGAGACCGCGGACCACTCGGGGTGCCGTATCTGCAGGGAGGTGAGCAAGGCGTCGCCGAAGGCGAGCAGGCGGGTGCCGTGGGAGGCGATGACGAAGCCGGTGTGACCGGCGGTGTGGCCGGGCAGCGCCATGGCGTGGACGCCGGGGAAGACCTCGTCGCCCGCGAGCACCAGCCGGGTCCGGGGTTCGAGTGCCGCCACGGCGGGGTCGCGGTGATCCCATTCGGCCTTGGGGATCACGAAGGTGGCCCGGGTGAACAGGGGCGGATCGACGCAGGCCCAGCCGATGTGGTCGGGGTGGAGGTGGGTGAAGGCCACCGTCTCGATGTCCTCGGGCGACCGCCCGAGCAGGGCGAGGTTTCCGGGCAGCGATCCGCCGTGCACCGCGCCCCGGTCGGGGTGGCCGGGGTCCTCCGGTACCGCGCGCGGCCCGAACCCGGCGTCGATCAGCAGGGCCCGGGTGCCGTGTTCGACGAGCAGGCCACCGGTGTTGGCGACGAGTCGGCGGGTGTCGTTGAGGTAGGCGCCGTACCTGCTCCAGTGGCGGTCGACGGCCGCGGGCAGACTGCCGGCCGGCTTCAGCAGCATCGCCCCGTCGGGCACATAGCTGACCTTCAACTCACCCACGCGCAGGGTACGTACGGCGGAGGGCCTGCGCAGTCGGCTGTCGTTCACGGATGGTCCCCTCGCGGGCGGCGAAAACGCCCGGCGCGGCTCGGATACGGGGCCGGCGTGGCCGTCCGCCGAGTGGCGGCGGACGGCCACGCCGGGGTGCGTGGACGGTTCCGGCGGGCGATGCCGTGTGCCGGACACGGAACGGCCTACGCCGTGGTCCGCTTGCGCAGTGCGGCGCCGACGAGCAGGGCACCGGCGAGGGCGACGACACCGGCGGTGACCATGCCCGCGTGCAGCCCGCCCAGGATGTCGGCGCGGGACGCGGTGCCGCCCGACGAGAGGGCGTTGGTGCGGGCGGCGGCGATCGCGCTCAGGCCCGAGACACCGATCGCCGCCACGTACTGCGGCAGTTGCGACAGACCGCCGACGACGCCCTGGTCCTCCTCGGTGACGCCCGTGGTCATCACGGTGATGAAGGAGACGACGCTGAAGACGTGGCCGAGGCCCATGACGGAGGAGGTGACGAGCAGGGCGGCCAGGTTCACGTCCTGGGGCAGGGCGAACATCGCGACCGTGCCGACACCCTGGATGAGCAGGCCCGCGGCCAGCACCTTCACCCCGCCGAACCGGCCGAGCAGCCGGGCCACGTACAGACCGCCGAGCATCGCGGCCGCGCCCTCGCCGAGGTAGCTCAGACCGGCCTGAAGAGCGGTGAAGCCGAGCACGTCCTGCATGTACAGGCTGAGCAGCACGGTCGTACCGGCGCACATGCCGAAGGTGATGACACCGAACAGCCCCGACCACTTCACGGACGGCCGGTTCAGCACGGACAGCGGCACCAGCGGCTCCGGGTGACGGCGCTCGACCAGCAGGAACGCGGCCAGCATCACCAGGCCGCCGACGATCGGGCCGAGTGCCGCGGGACGGGTCCAGCCCTCGTCACCGCCGGTGGAGATGCCGTAGACCAGCCCGAACAGGCCGAGCGTGGCGAGGATCGCGCCCGGGATGTCCATCCGCCGGGCGGCACCGGACTCGTGGATCGTGGGCAGGGCCAGCGCACCTGCCAGCGCCAGCGCGCCCATCACGCAGAGCGCGACCATGGTCCAGCGCCAGCTGAAGCCGTTGGTGATGACACCGCCGCCCAGCGCGCCGAGCACGAAGCCAAGCGACATGACGGCGCCGTTGAGGCCCAGGGCACGGGCGCGCTTGGGACCTTCCTGGAAGTAGCCGGTCATCAGGGCGATCGCGGACGGGGCGATCATCGCGGCGGCGGTGCCCTGGCCGATGCGGGTGGCGATCAGCACGCCGGGGCTGTTGGCGAGGGCGGCGCCGAGCGAGAAGAGGGTGAAGACGGCGACGCCGAGGGTGAACAGCCGCTTGCGGCCGATCAGGTCGGCGACCCGGGCGAACAGGGGCAGCAGGCTCGCGGACGGCAGCAGGCTGGCGGTGGCCACCCACTGCAGGGTGCCGGCCGAGGAGAAGCCGAGGGCGGTGCCGATGTCGGGCAGGGCGACGGTGACGATGGAGAAGTCCAGGCCGCACATGAAGGTGGCGCAGCACAGGGTGATCAGCACCAGCCACTCGCGCGAGGCGAAGACACCGCCGGCGGCGGCCTCGGGAGGTGCGGCGACCTCGTGCGTGGGGGCGGGGGGTGAGGATTCGGTGACGGCCATGAGGGTCCTTCCTGGTGATCTCGCTGGCCAGTCCAGCTTCGAATCGGGGGACCTGCGCAACAAGGACGATCTGTGCAACGATCGATTCGCTGGGCTCATCGTTCGAGGTCACGGAAATGAGGGGCGCGGGAGAACCGGTCATGGAACGCCAGGAGATCGAGATTTTCCTGACCCTCGCGGAGGAACTGCACTTCGGGCGGACCGCCGAGCGCGTGGGCGTCTCGCAGAGCCGGGTCAGCCAGACCGTCGCCCGGCTGGAGCGCCGTATCGGTGCCAAGTTGTTCGACCGCACCAGCCGTCAGGTCACCCTCACGCCCATCGGGGAACAGCTCGGGGACGATCTCGCGCCCGCGTGGCGAGGGGTCGAGGAGGCCGTCGCCAGGGCGATGGCGGCCGGGCGGGGGATCACCGGTTCGCTGCGGATCGGGTTCTCCGGCGCGTTCACGGGCCATCTGCTGCACAGCATCGCCGAGGCGTTCGGGCGTCGGTACCCGGATGTGGACGTGCAGATACGGCAGGTGCAGATCTCGGACCCCTACGGCCCGCTGCGCGCGGGGGACGTCGAGCTCCAGGTCACCGAACCTCCGCTGGCGGAGCCGGATCTGACGCTGGGTCCGGTGCTGGTGTCACAGCCGCGGGTGCTGCTGATGTCGTCCGGGCACCCCTTCGCGCGGCGTGCGTCGGTGAGCGTGGAGGACCTGGCGGAGGCGACGCTGCTGACGGTCGCCGGGAACGTGCCGGCACACTGGCTGGACCACCACTTCCCGCGGCAGACCCCGTCGGGGCGTCCCATCCCGCACGGGCAGGCGATGACGCACTGGGAGGACGCGCTCTCCCTGGTTCTCGCGGGCAAGGGCGTGACACCGGTGGCGGCCGCCGGCACGCACTACTACAGCCGTCCCGGCCTGGTCTTCAGGCCGCTCACGGACGCCCCTGCTATCGACTACGCCTTCGTCTGGCCCACCGGCCACGAGACGGCCCGGCTACGGGCGTTCGTCCAGGTGGCCATGGAACGGGTACGCGCGGTGGGCGGCCCTTCGCGGGCCGTGGAGAGTCTGTGGACGAACGAGGGCACCGGCCACTAGTACTACAGGGCTAGATCTGGATCACGGAGTGATGGGAGGCTCTGGCTGTGGCCACGACACAGCCCCGTGATTCAGATCGTTCGTCGGACGCCGTCAGCCCGGCCGATTTAGCTTTCTGGG
>NZ_JBVKCG010000017.1:0-191471 GCF_055634995.1 Streptomyces sp. NPDC111744 | reverse complement strand
TCTCCCCGGCCCATTCCCCCTGCATGCTCACAAGACTGGCCCCGGACCAGCCGGTCCGGGGCCAGAACGCAAAAGATTTTCAGCAGTCTTCTAGCGGACTCCTCGGCGCGGGCGACAGCGCGCGGCATATGCCAGGCGGGCAAGATACCCCTCTCCGCTCCGTCCCGTCCCCGTTTTTCGCAACTCACGGCGAGTGGCAGCTCACGATAGGTATCAATGCCCCATGAGCCGCACACCGCACGAGACGCCCCTCCCCGGCCCCGGCGCCCGTTCCGACGCCGCCGGGGTCACCTCCGACGGAGCCGCCTGGCTCGCCTCCGCAGGAACGTATCCGCGGAGCACGCTCGCCCTCTGGGAGGAGCGGCCGGACGCCCCGTTCGTCCTGCCCTGCGGCTCCGTCTTCGACGTGGTGAACGCCCCGGCGCTCTTCGGCCGCCGCATGCTGGACCGGTTATGGGACGAGGGGCCGGGCTCCGGGCCGGTCGCGGTGT
Source organism: Streptomyces sp. NPDC111744 (assembly GCF_055634995.1). Classification (NCBI taxonomy): domain Bacteria; kingdom Bacillati; phylum Actinomycetota; class Actinomycetes; order Kitasatosporales; family Streptomycetaceae; genus Streptomyces; species Streptomyces sp. NPDC111744. The sequence continues at coordinate 190,980 of NZ_JBVKCG010000017.1, read as the reverse complement.
TCCGGGGCCGGATGCTCCTGTTCGCCGCTCCCGGCACCGCCGCCCGGCTGCCGTCGCTGCTGGACTGGGAGGAGTGGGGCGGCCGTGGCGGGACCGTACCGCCGCTGCTGTGCCACGGCACCGGCGACGCGGTGACCGTCCCGGCGCTGAACGGCGACCGCTCCCCCGCCCCGACCGGCACGCGCTGGCTGGTGGCCCCGGACACCCGGCACCCCTGGCTCCCCGGGCCGGAAATCCTGCTCTGGGCGGCGGTGCGGGCGGCCCGCGCTGCCGTGCGGATATCGATTTTTCCTCCCGCCGATCAGGATGCTAAGGTCTACGACGTCAGCAGGCGCCGCTAGCTCAGTTGGTTAGAGCAGCTGACTCTTAATCAGCGGGTCCGGGGTTCGAGTCCCTGGCGGCGCACGCGAAGTAGGCGAAGAGCCAAGCTCCTGTGAGCTTGGCTCTTCGTTTTTCCGGCCCTCCGTGTCCTTGACGCCCTTCGCCCCCGTGCCCTCATCAGGGGGTTCAGACCAGGCCGCCCGGTGTGATCTTCACATTCCAGGCGCCGGACGGTGTCCGCCCCTCCACCTTCACCTTCACACCGTCCCCCGGCACCGTGAAGCTCTCGCCGACGGCGACCGGGGCGTCGGCCAGCGGCGGGTAGACGGAGCTCTCCCAGCAGGCCTCGGTGCGCGGGTGGGCGTCGATCACCTCGACCGGGCCACCCCCGGAGGCCGTCTCGTCGCGGACCCGGTAGACGAGGATGCCCTGCCGGCAGGCCGCGCTGTCGTTGCCGGACGCCCCCCGCGCCTCGAAGGCCAGCACACTGTCGGGCCCGGTGCGCACCACCGCCAGCTTGGTGCCGTCGCCGAGCCCGAAGGCCGGCGCTCCCGCGGCGCCCTGCTCCGGCACCCCCGGCCCGGCGGACAGCGGCTCCAGGGTCAGCCGGGTCGGCCCGGTCCCCCGTACGCACACCACCTGGCGCGGATCCAGCCACCCGAGCTTCCACTTGTGCCAGGCGAAGAGATCCGGCGACAGCCCGAACTGGCTGCCCATCAGGTCCCAGTCGCCGACGTAGGTGTCCCAGTCGCCCTTGCCGTCCATCGGGCGGTGGTAGAGGTCGGGGAGGTCGAAGACATGCCCGGTCTCATGGGCGAGAACCAGCCGGTCCGGCGGATGCTTCTCGAAGACGGTGACGACCCGGCGGACGTCCGTGCCGTCCACATGCACCGGGGTGTCCAGGTTGACCACCTTCGTAGCGTCGGAGTCGACGCCGGGCGCGTCCGGGTCGGCCACGAAGTACACGACGTCGTAGCGGGAGAAGTCGACCTCGGGATCGGCCACCGCGAACGCGTCCCGCAGGTAGGCGGCCCGCAGCACCAGGCTCCAGTCCCGCTTCATGCCGTAGGCGACCGAGGGCCGGGGCATCCGCAGCCAGTGCGTCAGCGGGTGCGGCCGGATGGTGAACCTCCCGTAGGAGGCCTGTTCGTAGTAGCGGCTGGTGGCCGGGAAGTGGTCGGCGGCGAGCTCCGCGGGGGTGGTGCGCGGGGGCGCGTCCGGGAAGGAGAGGAACACCATCGCGGCCGCGAGCGGGTGGGTGGGACGGGTGTAGTCGGCGTTCCAGGTGTCGACGCCCTCGGAGTGGTGCGCGTCGGTGCGGTGCAGGGCACAGGGGGCCGTGGAGAACGGCTCGGCGGCCGACGGTCCGGTCAGGATCGTCGTTGCGACGAGCGCCGACATCGTGGTGAACACGGCGGCGGTGCTGCGCAGCAGGAGACGCGGCACGGAAGGACCTCCGGGGGCGGTTCGCGGGACACCGCACCCAGCCTGTGTGAGTCTGTCTACTTATGACCTGTTTATCTGCACCAGAAGGGTGAGGGACCCAAACGGCCGACACCCCGAGAAACTCACGGAACGTCACAAGTGGCCGTGCGACTCAAGAACCCGTCCAGGTGCGGGCAGAAACGATCTGTCAGAACCGGTGCTTCATCGTGGACACTGGACAGTGGCTGGAAGGCCCTCGGGCCAGCCTCTATGATCGGCACACTTTCCTGCACGGACAGAGATCGAGTGCACTGCGGGAGCGAGCGGTGAGCGGAACGTCCGAAGGGCCGACGCCCGCGGCAGACCTCGACCGGTCCGCCGTCACAGACAGTGACAAGAACTATCGGAAGTCGTACGACGAGACAACCGACCCGAAGACAGGCGAGACGACAGACGAGACGACAGATCCGAAGACCTACGCGTACGCCTTCGCGGCCGCCACGCTGCCCATGGCCGTCGTCGACCGCGAAGGCCTGGTCAGCCTCGCCAACGAGGCGTTCGGCACCCTGATCGGCGCCGACCCGTCCGGCCTGACCGGGCGGATCGCCGCGGACCTGGTGGACCTGGCCTCCGACGCCCGTACCTGGCATGCCTATCGCGAGGTCCTGCGCGGCCGGCAGGCCAAGTTGCGCTGCACCCGCCGGCTGAAGCACCCCGACGGGCACTCGCTGTGGGTCCAGGTCACCGTCTCGCCGCTGGCGAAGGGCACCCCGGGCCTGCTGCTGTCGGTCTCCGACATCAGCGCGCGCCGCGAACTACAGGCCCGGCTGCGGCACTTGCAGATGCACGACCCGGTGACCCGGCTGCCCAACCGGACGTTGTTCTTCGAGCGGCTCTCGGCCGCGCTGGAGGCGGAGTCCTACGAGCAGAGCGGTACGGGCCGAATCGGCCTGTGCTACCTGGACCTTGACGGTTTCAAGGCGGTCAACGACACCCTCGGCCACCGGGTGGGCGACCGGCTGCTGGCCGCCGTCGCCGAACGGCTGACCCGGGTCGCCGACGAGGCCGGCTGCGCGCGGGCCGGGGCGCCGCTGGTGGCCCGGCTCGGCGGTGACGAGTTCGCCCTGCTGGTCGAGGACTCGACGGGCACGGAGCAGCTGGCCGATCTGGCCGAGTCGGCGCTGGCCGCCCTCCAGACGCCGTTCGACCTGGCCGGCCAGCGGCTCTCCCTGTCGGCGTCGATCGGGGTCGTGGAGCGCCATGCGGCGGGTACGACGGCCACCGGGCTGATGCAGGCCGCCGACACGACCCTCTACTGGGCGAAGGCCGACGGCAAGTCCCGCTGGACGCTCTTCGATCCGGAGCGCAACGCCCACCTGGTCACCCGTCAGGCGCTCTCCTCCACCCTCCGTCCGGCCATCGACCGCGGCGAATTCGTGCTCGAATACCAGCCGCTGGTGGGCATGGAGGACGGGCGGCTGAGCGGAGTCGAGGCGCTGGTCCGATGGAACCACCCTCAGTTCGGCACACTAGCGCCGAATCGGTTCATCGGATTGGCGGAGGAGGACGGCTCGATCGTCCCGCTCGGCCGCTGGGCCCTGCGGACCGCCTGCCGTCAGGCCCGCCGGTGGCAGCTGGACCACCCCGACGAGCCGCCGATCTTCGTGAGCGTGAACGTGGCCGTACGCCAGGTCTGGGACTCCGACCTGGTGGCGGACGTGGCGGAGACCCTGGCCGAGACCGGCCTGGCGCCGCACCTGCTCCAACTGGAGCTCACCGAATCCGCCGTGATGGGCTCGGCGGGCCGCCCGCTGCAGGCCCTCCAGGCCCTCAGCGACATGGGCGTCCGTATCGCCATCGACGACTTCGGCACCGGCTACTCCAACCTCGCCTACCTCAGCCGGCTCCCGGTCTCGGTCCTCAAGCTGGACGGCTCCTTCGTCCGGGGCTTCCAGTACGACGACCCGGGTGAGCGCCCGAACCCCGCCGACGAGGTCGTGGTGGAGGCGATGATCCAGCTGGCCCACCGGCTCGGCCTCACCGTCACCGCGGAGTGCGTCGAGACCTCGGCGCAGGCCTCCCGGCTGCGGCACATCGGCTGCGACACCGGCCAGGGGTGGCTGTACTCGCGGCCGGTGACGCCGGATCGTATCTCCGAGCTGCTGGGCACCCGGACCTACGCGGACACCCCGGTCGGCAAACCGTAGGCGTCGGCGATCAGTTCGTAGGAGCGCAGGCGCAGCTCGCCGCGGTGGGCGTGCGTGGTGAGCATCAACTCGTCGGCGCCCGTGCGCTTCTGGAGGTCGTCGAGACCGGCGCGGACCTCGTCGGCGGTGCCGTGCACGATGTTGGCGGTCCAGGAGTGCACGAACTCCTCCTCCATCGGGGAGAATTCGTGCTTCTCGACGTCGTCGGGGTCGGGGAACAGACCGGGCCGCCCGGTGCGCAGCCGCAGCATGTTCACCGCGCCGGCCCGCACCTGGCGCCGGGCCTCGCGCTCCTCGTCCACGGCGAGCGCGGAGACGCCGATGAGGGCGTATGGCTCGTCGAGGACGGCGGACGGGCTGAAGGACTCGCGGTAGAGGTCGAGGGCCGGGATGGTGTTCTGCGCGGAGAAGTGGTGCGCGAAGGCGAACGGCAGCCCGAGCATGCCGGCGAGCCGGGCGCTGAAGCCGGAGGAGCCGAGCAGCCAGACGACCGGGCGGTGCGGGGACTGCACACCGCCGGGGCTGGTGCTCTGGACGGGCCCGGGGATGGCATGGATCCGGCGGTACGGGTGCCCGTCCGGGAAGTCGTCGTCCAGGAACCGGGTGAGTTCGGCGAGCTGCTGGGGGAAGTCGTCGGCGCCCTCGTTGAGGGTCTGGGTACGGCGGAGGGCGGCAGCGGTGGCCCCGTCCGTGCCCGGCGCCCGGCCGAGGCCCAGGTCGACCCGGCCCGGGGCCATGGCCTCCAGCGTGCCGAACTGCTCCGCGATGACGAGCGGGGCGTGGTTGGGCAGCATGACGCCGCCCGAACCCAGCCGGATCCGCTCCGTGTGGGCGGCGAGATGGGCGAGGATCACGGCCGGCGAGGAGGAGGCCACACCGGGCATGGAGTGGTGCTCGGCGACCCAGTACCGCTGGAATCCGCGCGCCTCGGTGAGCCGCGCGAGCTCCACGCTGGTGCGCAGGGCGTCGGTGGCGGTACTGCCGGTGCCGACGGTCACCAGGTCCAGTACGGAGAGGGGGACGGGGGCGGTCCCGTGCGTGATGCCCCGGATCTCGTCTGCCGACACGGTGGGAGCCTCCTGTTTACGACCGTGAGCTGTATAGGGGGCGATAACAGGAGGAGGGCTCCGGTTATTCCCTCCTTCGTGTCCGTCAGCCTGGACGACTGTGTCCTCAGGCCTGGACGATCGGTTCGCGGACGAACAACGTGCCCAGCCCCGGCGCGTTCACCCGGCGGTCCGCCAGCCTCAGCCCCTCCCACACGGTCACCTGGTTCGCCGTGAGCACCGGCTTGGACAGCGCCTTCTCCAGCAGGGACAGGTGGGCCGCAGTGTGCAGTGCCGTGTCGGGGAGCAGCACGGCCTCCGCGCCGGAGTCGTCCGCGGCCCGCGCCAGGGTCAGTACCTCCTCCTCACCCCACGTCCCCACCTCGGCCGCCGTAGTGATCCCCGACGGGCGGACCCCGGTGACCTCCAGGCCCCCGGCCCGCAGGAAGTCCGCGAAGAGCTGGGCCACGTCGTCCGGGTAGGTCGCGCCGACCGCCACCCGCCGTACCCCGATCTCCCGCGCCGCGTGCACGAACGCGAAGGACGTGGACGACGCCGGCAGCCCGGCCGCCTGGGCGAGGTCACGGATCTGCTGGTGGGCGCCCTTCCAGCCGTACACGAAGCTGCCGCTGGTGCACGCCCACACCACCGCGTCGACGCCCGCGAGCCGTAGGTCGTCCACCCCGGCCGCCAGCCGCTGGGCCGATCCCATCTCCAGCAGCGCGTCCACCCGGTGCGCGTCCTCGCCGATGTCGGTGTGGACGACGTCCACCCGGATGTCGCTGCCGAGGAGCTGCTCGATGCGCGGGTAGTCGTCCTCCGCGGAGTGCCCCGGATAGAGGATTCCGAGCGCTGTCATGTCCACCCTTCCTGCTGTTCTTCCGGCAGTACGGGCCACTCACGCGCCGCCGATGCGTCCGGATGACCGATCAGCGCCTGATAGGGCCCAACGGCTCGGGTACCCAGCCTGCGCAGCGCCGCCCACATCGTTACCTGGTTGGCCGAGAGGACGGGGACGCGCAGTTCGGCCTCCAGCTGGGGGATGACGTCGTAGGTGGGCAGGTTGGTGCAGGAGATGAACAGGGCGTCGGCCGCCCCGGGCAGTACCGCCTGCCGGGCCATGGCCACCACGTCCCGGTACGGCACCTGCCAGATGTGCCGGGTCAGCCCCATGAACGCGCAGCCGGCGACCTGGACGCCCGCCTCCGCGACGTACTCCTCGAGGACCCGCGTCACCGAGACCGTGTACGGCGTGACCAGCGCGAGCCGCCGTACGCCCAGCTCGGTCAGCGCGTCGAGCAGCGCTCCGGAGGTGGTGAGGGCGGCCACCGCGCCGGACCGGGTCATGGCCTCGCACATCGCGCGCTCCCCGGCGATCCCCGCGACGAAGCTGCCGGAGGTGCACGCGTAGGCGACGACCTCGGGTGCGACGGCGGTCAGCGCGCGCACCGCCTCGCCGAGTGTCTCGTGCTCGCTGACCAGCCGGGCCAGGTCGAGGCTGACCTCGACCGGCACGAACGGCGTCCTGGTCAGGTGCAGGGACACGTCGTCCGGCACCCAGCGCCACAGCTCGCGGTCCAGGGCGAAGTCGAAGGGCGCCACGACTCCGACACCGCGCTGGGGACGAGGTCCGCCCAGAAAGGAGACGTCCATGGGAAGTCACCGGCCTCACGCTGGAAGTCGAGGGGCAACGGTCGATGGTCACGCCCGTGTTGACGAAGGTAGGTTCGGGTGCGAGCGTGGTCAATCCGTACATCTCAGACGTTCGATCCGCCCATGTCAGACGCTGCCGGACACCGGGAGACCGCCCCGAATGACGCCGCCCGTCCCCACCCTGCTGGTCCTCGACGCCGACCCGCCGCCGCGGCTGGGCCGGCTCACCGGCCACGCACGGATCCTGCACACGGACGCGGCGGGCCTGGCGGCCCGGCTGCCTTCGGCCGATGTCCTCCTCGTCTGGGACTTCACCTCGCACGCCGTCCGTGCGGCCTGGCCGGGCGAGGGGCCGCGGCCGCGCTGGGTGCACACCGCGAGCGCGGGCGTCGACCATCTGATGTGCCCCGAACTTGCCGCTTCCGACACGGTCGTCACCAACGCCCGCGGGGTCTTCGACCGGCCCATCGCCGAGTACGTGGCCGCGCTGGTCCTCGCGATCGCCAAGGATCTCCCGCAGACTCTCGGCCTCCAGCGGGAGCGGACCTGGCGGCACCGCGAGGCACGCCGGGTCGGCGGCACGCGCGCGTGCGTGGTGGGCACCGGCCCGATCGGCCGGGCCATCGTCCGTACCCTCAAGGCGCTCGACATCACCACCGCCCTGGTCGGCCGCGCCCCGCGGACCGGCATCCACGGCCCCGACGACCTCGACCGGCTGATGTCCCGCGCGGACTGGGTGATCGCGGCCGCCCCGCTGACCGAGCAGACATACGGCATGTTCGACGCACACCGCTTCGGCGTGATGCAGCCGTCGGCCTGCTTCATCAACGTCGGCCGGGGCCAGCTGGTCGACGAGGACGCGCTCGTGCGGGCCCTGACCCGGCGCTGGATCGCCGCCGCGGCCCTGGACGTCTTCACCACCGAACCGTTGCCCTCGGACAGCCCGTTGTGGGACGTGCCCGGCCTCATCGTCTCGCCGCACATGAGCGGGGACACGATCGGCTGGCGGGACGAACTGGGCACTCAGTTCCTGGAGTTGTACGAGCGGTGGGCCGCGGGCAGATCCCTGGTGAACGTGGTCGACAAGAAACGCGGATACGTGCCAGGTCACTGACGCCGGGAGGCCCCACCCATGCAGCTCACCGACCTCACCGCCCGAAAGCTTCTCGACGGTTACCGCAAGGGCGAGTTCGGCCCGGTGGAGGCCACCCGGGCGGCCCTGGAACGGGCGGCCCGGATCCAGCCGGAGGTCAACGCCTTCGTCCGCCTCACCGACGAGGACGCCCTGGCGCAGGCGAGGGCATCGGAGGAACGGTGGCGCCGGGGCGAGCCGAAGGGCCTGGTCGACGGCGTCCCGGTGACGGTCAAGGACATCCTGCTGATGCGCGGCCATCCGACTCTGCGCGGCTCCAAGGCGATTTCGGCGGCGGGAAGTTGGGACGAGGACGCCCCCTCCGTCGCCCGGCTGCGCGAACACGGCGCGGTGTTCATCGGCAAGACGACCACCCCCGAGTACGGCTGGAAGGGCGTGACCGACTCTCCGCTCTCCGGCATCACCCGCAACCCGTACGACCCCTCCCGCACCGCGGGCGGCTCGAGCGGCGGCAGTGCGGCGGCCGTCGCCCTGGGTGCCGGGCCCCTGTCCCTGGGCACGGACGGCGGCGGCAGCGTGCGCATCCCGGCGGCCTTCTGCGGGATCTTCGGCCTGAAACCGACGTACGGGAGGGTGCCGTTGTACCCCGCGAGCGCCTTCGGCACGCTGTCGCACGTGGGCCCGATGACCCGGGACGCGGCCGACGCGGCACTGATGCTGGACGTGATCGGCACCCCGGACGCCCGCGACTGGTCCGCCCTCGGCACCGCCCCCGGCTCCTTCACGAGGGGTCTCACCGGCGGCGTACGGGGCCTGCGAGTCGCCTTCTCGCCGACGCTGGGCGGCCAGGTGGCGGTACGCCCGGCGGTCGCGGCGGCGGTACGGCGGGCGGTGGCGGGGCTGGCCGAACTGGGGGCGTACGTCGAGGAGACCGACCCGGACTTCAGCGACCCGGTGGAGGCGTTCCATGTGCTCTGGTTCGCGGGCGCCGCTCGGGTGACCCAGCGTCTCTCCCCCGAGCAGCGGGAGTCGCTCGACCCGGGACTGCGGGAGATCTGCGAGCAGGGGGCCCGGCTGAGCGCGCTGGAGTATCTGGCGGCGGTGGACGTCCGGATGGACCTGGGCCGGCGGATGGGTCTCTTCCACGAACGGTACGACCTGCTGGTGACACCGACCCTGCCGATCACGGCGTTCGAGGCGGGGGCGGAGGTGCCGAAGGGAGCGGGACACCGGAGGTGGACGGGGTGGACGCCGTTCACCTATCCCTTCAACCTGACCCAGCAGCCGGCGGCGACCGTTCCGGTGGGGACGGACGGGGACGGCCTTCCGGTGGGGATGCAGCTCGTCGCCGCCCGGCACCGGGACGACCTGGTGCTACGGGCGGCGCACGCAGTGTTCGAGGCCGGTCCGGCCATGCCACCGCCGGACCCCGGCGCGGTCGCATAACAGCATCGCCGGACCCCCTGCAGAGGAGCCGTCTCTCCACGGAACTCCTGTGCCGCTCGGCGGCTTCACCGGCAGGGACGACTCTGCCCCTGCCCCGACCACCAGCACACCCCGGCCCACCAGGCCCGACCTGCCCAGGCCCGGGGAGGCCGGCCGCGCCGCCAGGCCCAGCAGGCCGGCCCCGACCCGGCCGGCCTGGTGAGCGCGCATCGCCCGGTCCTGGTGATATGTGCCGGCCGGTCCTCAGGCTCGCCGGAAGCTGAGCGTCTCCCCCGCCGCCCCGTTGCGCCACAGGTCGTTGCAGGCCTCGGCCAGGTCCGTCAGGCCCTCCACCACCTGGCCCCACACGATCCCGGGCACCCACCCCACATCGCCGTTGAGCAGCAGGTTGTTGCGTTCGTAGAAGAGGGCCAGGTCGACGACCGTCGTACCGGGGCGCACCTCGCGGTCGTAGCCGTAGGCCTTGGTGCCCAACTCCGTGCCGGCGAAGGCGAAGTAACAGAGGTCGCCGGGGATGGGAGTGACGGTCGGGTTCTCCAGGGGTGGTTCCGTCGCCGCGAATGGCGGGAAAAGGGCGTAGATCTCGTTGCGGGCGTACTTTGCGTGGTAGACGTCGCCGGAGAGCGGCAGGGCGTCCCAGACGGCGGCGCAGGTCACCGGGGCCCGGTCGTCCAGGAGCCGGGCCGTGGCGCTGACCCCGCGTTTGACCAGCGAGACTTCGATGTGTCGATCGGCCATGTAATCCATGGTGCATATGTCGGTTGCGCTCGGGTAGCCGCGCCGCCATGGCTCCACCACTTGGGAACGAGACAAACACATCTGGGTATGAATCCAGACACACCCGGCGTGCGGTGCTCGCGGGTGCCGCAGCCGTCGGCGCCCTCGCCGCCGTCGGCTGCACGCGCGTGGCCACCGCCTCCGGCACCAACGGCGGTGACCTGCTGCAGCGGTTGCGCGCCCAGGGGGTCGTACGGCTCGGGATCGCCGGTGAGATCCCCTTCGGGTACATCGACAAGGACGGCCATCTCACCGGTGAGGCACCGGAGCTGGCGAAGGCGATCTTCAAGCGGCTCGGGGTCGACGAGGTGCAGCCGGTGCCGACCGAGTTCGGTTCGCTGATCCCGGGGCTGAACTCGCAGCAGTTCGATGTCGTGGCCGCCGGGATGTACGTCAATCCCGACCGCTGCGCGCAGGTGATCTTCGCCGACCCCGACTACCAGATGCTCGACTCCTTCGTCGTGCGGAAGGGGAATCCCAAGGGGCTGCACGACTACAAGGACGTCGTCGCCAAGAAGGCCAAGTTCGCCACCGGGACCGGGTACGCGGAGATCCAGTACGCGGTCGAGGCGGGGTACAAGGAGAGCGACATCCTGATCGTGCCGGACCAGGTCGCCGGGCTGAACGCCGTGGAGGCCGGGCGGGTCGACGTCTTCGCCGGGACCGCGGTCACCGTCCGTGACGTCGTGAAGAAGTCGGCCAAGGCCGAGGCGACCAAGCCCTTCGCCCCGCTCGTCGGCGGCAAACCGCATGTGGACGGGGGCGCGTTCGCGTTCCGGTCGGCCGAGACCAAACTGCGCGACGCCTTCAACGTGGAGCTGCGCAAGCTGAAGAAGAGCGGCGAACTGCTCCGGATCCTGAGCCCGTTCGGCTTCACCAACGCCGAGATGACCGACCTGACGGCGAAGGAGCTGTGCGCGGGATGACCTCGGGACTGTGGGATCTCGTACTCAAGGGCGTGTGGACCACCGTCCAACTGCTGGTGCTGAGCGGGTTGTTGATGACGGCGGTGGCCTTCGTGGTGGGCGTGGCGCGGACGAACCGGCACTGGTTCGTGCGGTTCCTCGCCGGCCTGTACACCGAGGTGTTCCGTGGCACCTCGGCACTGGTGATGATCTTCTGGGTGTTCTTCGTGCTGCCGGTCGCCTTCGGCTGGCAGCTGGTGCCACTGTGGGCGGGCACCCTCGCGCTCGGGCTGACATACGGCGCGTACGGCGCGGAGATCGTGCGCGGGGCGCTGAACGCGGTCGACCCGGCGCAGAAGGAGGGCGGCATCGCGCTCAGCTTCACGCCCTGGCAGCGGCTGCGGCTGATCCTGCTGCCGCAGGCGGTGCCGGAGATGATCCCGTCCTTCTGCAACCTGCTCGTCGAACTCCTCAAGGGCACAGCGCTGGTGTCGATCACCGGCATGGGTGACCTGGCGTTCAGCGGGAACCTGGTGCGGCTCGCGTTGCAGGAGAGCGCGCACATCTACACGTATCTGCTGCTGATCTACTTCGTGATCGCGTTCGTCATCACCCGGCTGATGCGCGGTCTGGAGAAACGGCTGAAGGCAGGGATCGGCAAGGACCCGGGGACCGAGCGCCAGGCGCGTGAGCTCAAGCGCGCCGAGACGACCGGGGTCGGAGCGGCGGGCGGTGGTGTCGCGTGAAGTGGGACTGGATTGCCGTCAGCGACTTCATGCCGCACTTCTGGGACGGCCTGCTGGTCACCCTGCAGGCGCTGGTCCTCGGTTCGCTGATCTCGTTCTCGCTGGGGCTGGTGTGGACGCTGCTGCTGCGGACACCGACCAGGTGGGTGCGCTGGCCGGTGGGCGTGGTGACCGAGTTCGTACGGAACACCCCGCTGCTGGTGCAGCTGTTCTTCCTGTTCTACGTGCTGCCCGAGTGGGGGCTGACGTTCTCCGCGCTGACCACCGGTGTCTTCGCGATCGGCCTGCACTACTCGACGTACACCATGCAGGTCTACCGGGCCGGTATCGAGGCCGTGCCCGTCGGCCAGTGGGAGGCGGCGACGGCGCTCAGCCTGTCGGCGCGGCGGACCTGGTTCGCGGTCATCCTGCCGCAGGCGCTGCGCCGGGTCGTGCCGCCGCTGGGCAACTACGTGATCTCGATGCTCAAGGACACGCCGATCCTGATGTCGATCACCGTGCTGGAGATGCTCGGGCAGGCGCGGCTCTTCTCCCAGCAGCACTTCCAGTTCACCGAGCCGGTGACGGTGATCGGCGTCGCCTTCATCGTCATCTCCTACCTCGCCTCCCTTCTTCTGCGCACCCTGGAGCGTCGCCTTGTCCGTTGACACCAGCAAGCAGCCGAGTACCACCGGTACGACGTCCGACGAGCTGATCCGCATCGAGGGGGTGACCAAGCGGTTCGGGGACAACACCGTCCTCGACGGGCTCGACCTCACCGTGCAGGCGGGCCGGCACGTCACCCTGATCGGGCCCTCCGGCTCCGGCAAGACCACGATCCTGCGGCTGCTGATGACCCTGACCAAGCCGGACGCGGGCACCATCACCGTCGGCGGACAGCGGCTCTTCCCGGCGCCGGAGAAGGAGCTGCGGGAGGTCCGCAAGCAGATTGGGATGGTGTTCCAGCAGTTCAACCTGTTCCCGAACATGACCGTGCTGCGCAACCTCACCGAGGCCCCGGTGACCGTGCTCGGCCTGTCGAAGGACGAGGCGGAGGCGCGGGCCCGGGAGCTGCTCGACCTGGTGGGCCTCGCCGACAAGTGCGACGCCCGGCCGACCCAGCTCTCCGGCGGCCAGCAGCAGCGGGTGGCCATCGCGCGGGCGCTGGCCATGCGGCCGAAGGTGCTGCTCCTCGACGAGGTGACCTCGGCGCTCGACCCCGAGCTGGTCGCGGGCGTCCTCGACCTGCTCAGGGACATCGCCCGCACCACCGACATCACGATGCTCTGTGTGACCCACGAGATGAACTTCGCCCGGGACATCTCCGACCAGGTCCTGATGTTCGACGCGGGCCGGATCATCGAGGCGGGCCCGCCGGAGCGGATCTTCAGCGAGCCCGGGCAGGAGCGGACCCGGGAGTTCCTCAGCGCGGTGCTGTAAGCGTCTCCCCACGAACCGTCGTAAAAGATTCCCTGTGCGGTGTCATGATTACGGGAAGTGAACGCCCGATCACCCGAGGTCCGGCGGTCAGCTCATTCCGCTGACATATGCCAACGGGTCTTTGCCGCAGCTGGGAGGGCCGGAAACTCCCCAACACCCCCTCCGTTTCCGGCTGCTGCCCGTTATCGTGGAGGGGATCCGCTGTCCGGATCGCGGCCCAAGCAGTGCTGCCGAGGCAGCATCGCCGAGCGAGCGCAGGGGGACCCACCGTGGCGCTGAAGCACGAGCCGACCGCCCCGTACCACTCCGCCCAGGACGCGCTGCGCGTCCTGGAGACGGTGGCAGGGCACGCCGACGGCGTCACCGACACCGAGCTGGCCCGCCGGACCGGCCTCGCCCCCGAGCGGCTGACCGCGCTGCTGCGCATGCTGCGTCGCGAGGGCTATGTCGAGCAGGTCGCCGACGGTACCTATGTCACCGGTGAGACCCTGCGCCGCCTCGGCTCCGCGCACGACCGGGAGCGCGCGCTCGGCGAGCGGCTCCAGCTGACCCTCGACCGGCTGCGCGACTCGGTCGGCGCCGCGGTCTATCTCAGCCGGTACGTCGACGGCGAGGTGCGGATCGGTCCGTACGCGGCCGGCCCGGCCACCCCCGCGGTCAACGAGTGGGTGGACTTCCGCTCCTCCGCGCACGCCACCGCGATCGGCAAGAGCCTGCTCACCCAGCTCGACCACAACGGCCGCCGCGACCACCTCTCCCGGCACAAGATGGCCCGCCTCACCTCGCGCACGATCACCAGCGACAAGCTGCTGCTCTCCCGTCTGGAGGCACAGCCGCCGACGGTTCCGGTCCTGGACCTCCAGGAATACGCGATCGGCACGGTGTGCGCGGCGGTGCCGATCACGGCCGGCTCGTCCGTGGGCTGCCTGGCCCTGTCCCTGCCGGTCGAACACGCCCACCGGCTCCGCCAGGCCGCCGACGCCCTCAACCGCAGCGCGGCCCCGGTACTGCTGTCCCTCGCGATCTGACGCCGGTCACAAGCACCCCTGCGGACCAGGTAGTATTTTCTTCGTCGCCAGCCGCGAGACACAGATCGGACGGTTCGGCGGGAGTCATGCGCCGCTAGCTCAGTTGGTTAGAGCAGCTGACTCTTAATCAGCGGGTCCGGGGTTCGAGTCCCTGGCGGCGCACGGTACCGAAGGGCCTCTCGTGGACACGAGGGGCCCTTCGGCGTCCTCGGCGGTCAGTCTGCGGTAGGTCTGCTCGCCCGGTGGCCGCCACCACACGGGGTCGGCGCACCGTACCCCTTCCCTCCGCAGGGCGGCCCGCTGGATCTTGTTGGTCGCCGTCACCGGCATCCGCTCCACCACCCGTACGAACCGGGGCGCCATCTTCGTCCCCAGATCGGGCTGGGCCAGCAGAAACTCGGCGAAGTCCAGGGGCTCGAACCGCCCGGCGACGGTCGCCATCACCTGGTCCCCGGTCACCGGATCCGGCACCCCGTACACGGCGACCGCATCCGCGCCCTCGTACCGCGCCACGATGTTCTCGATCATCGCGGCTGCCAGGTTCTCCCCGTCCACCCGTATGCGGTCATCGGTACGCCCCGCGAAGTACAGATAGCCGTCCCCGTCCCGGTAGAAGAGGTCCCCGGTCCAGTACCACCCTCCCCGCCGCCGCTCGGCCTCCGCCTCGGGGTTGCGCCAGTAGCCCTCGAAGGGGTTCGGCGCCCGGTTGACCAGCTCTCCTATCGCCTGATCCCCGTTGAGCAGCCGGCCGCCCGAGTCGAAGACGGCGGCCGGACACTCCTGCCCTGTCTCCTGATCGAGTACGACGAGACCGGGCGCCGCCCGCCCCACCGCACCGTCGGGTGTCCCCGGCGACCACTGGATCGCGGCCCCGCCCTCCGACGACCCGTACCCCTCGACCAGCCGCACCCCGAACCGCTCCTCGAAGGCGGCCGCGTCCGCGGCCCCGGCCTCCGTACCGAAGCCGAGCCGCAGCGGATTGTCCTGGTCGTCGGCGCGCGGCTCGGTGGCGAGGATGTACTGCACCGCACGGCCGACGTAGGTGAAGTAGGTCGCCCGGTACCGCCGTACGTCGGCCAGGAACCCCGACGCCGAGAACCGCCGCCGTAACGCCACCCCGGCGCCCGCCGTCAGCGCGGGCGCCCAGTCGGCGATCACGGCGTTGCCGTGGAACATCGGCATGCAGATGTAGTGCACGTCGTCGGGCCCGATCCCGAACTGCCCGGCGAGCGACCGTCCGGCCGCCGCGAGCCTGCCCTGGGAGCAGAGGGCGGCCTTGGGGGCGCCGGTGGAACCGGAGGTGAAGTAGAGCAGGATCCGGTCGCCGGGGGTGGCCCGCGAGGCGTCCGGGAAGGCGCCGAGATAGGGCGCGAGGAGTGCGCCGTAGGCCGGATCGTCGGTGACGAGGAGACGGATGCCGGGCAGTTCGAGCCCGCTGAGCAGCGGGAGATGGGCCCGCTCGGTGACCAGCACCGGGCACTCGGTGTGCAGGATGTCCCGCGCGAGTTCGGCCCCGCGCCGGGTGGGATTGACCCCGGCGACAGCCGCCCCGGTGAGAGCGGCGGCTCCCAGCCAGAGCGGGAACTCAGGGGTGTTGTCGAGAAGAACGCCCACGTGGGGCACGGCACCGGGCGGCAGCAGATCCCTCAGCAGGGCCGCGCGGGCGGCGGCACCGCCGGCCACCTCGTGATGCGTCAGCACCTGCTCCTCGAACCACAGCCCCGGCCGGTGGTCGCCCCACCGCGCGGCCACCGCCTCAGCGATCGTGCGCCCTTGGAAGGCCATGAAGAAGCAGCGTAATTGACGCTCCGTCAGATCAACACCCCGCGGCCTGATCCGTCACGCACGGAGGCAAATCGCCGGTCCCCGTCCCCATCTCCGAGAAGCCCCAATGCACACTGATCATGAAGGCCAGCGCAAACCCGATGAACACCGCGAAGAACACCACCGCGCACCCGGTACTCGCGGCCAGCCTCCCCCGCGCAGGCGGCTGTGCCGTGGCCTTCTCCGGGCTCTCCGGCAGGTAGTACACCGTCACGAAGTCACCCTCGACGACGGTCGACAGCCCACCCCTCTCGTCGATGCGGACAGCCCGCCCCTCGGCCGTGGTGAACTCGAGCACGTGATGCAGCGTGGTGCTCACGGCCGTCTCCCCGCCACCGCTGGTCGTCGCGTACGCCCGCAGACAGCGCGCCTCGGCCGTACGGCCGTGCCGCCACGTCCGGCTGATCCGGCGCGACCGCCTCAGCGTCTTGACCATCCCCAAAACCCCGAGGACGACGAAGATGCCGGGAAGGACGTAGAAGAACGCTTGCAGCAGGCCCATGGCAGTCCCCCGATTCCGAACACCGGTCCGACTGACCGGTGTGGCGGGAACGTACCCCTGCGACCTGCGGCAGGTCCTCAAGCGAAGCTCAGATCAGCCGGATGTTACCCAGTCGTCGAACGACGCCGGTCAGAACGTGACGTCCGAGCAGGCGTAGAACGCGTTGCCCGTGTCGGCGATCGTCCAGACCGCAAGGATCACGTGGTGGCCGCTCAGCCCCGACGGCAGGGTGCCGCTGCGGCTGATGGTGCTCGGCGGACGCTGGCCGTTGTAGGGGACGGTGAGGAACGGGGTGGTGTTGAGGTCCGAACGGGCGAGGGCGTGGTTCTGGTTCCAGCCCTGCTTGGTGACGTAGTACTTGAAGTCGGTCGTGGCGTGCATCGCCGTGAACTGCCAGCGGAAGGTGTACGACTGGCCGCCCGTCACCTTGGTCGTGGGCCAGGCGCCGCCCGACGGTGTGGTGGGCGAGCTGAGCTGGGCGAACCGGCTCAGCCCGCCGTTGCAGAGCTGGCCGTCGGCGGGGCCGGCCGCCGGGAAGCCCTTGGGGCCCTCGACGCTCTGCGGCTCCCACTGGATGTCACCGCAGTTGGTCACGGTGCCGTTGGCGCAGAGCTTCTGCCTGCTGATGGGGAGGCCGGTGTAGCCGTGCCCGCTGGCACCGCCGGTGGAGAGCGCGAAGGCTCCGGCGGTCGCCACACCGAGCACGACGGCCGAGATCTTGGTCCGTTTACGCATGCTGCCGCTCCTGGAGGACGTGGGGGAGGTTCCTTGAGCCGTGCAGGTCTAGACCAAGTCTCAGATTATTGCCATCAGTTGACCGTGTCCATATCAAATACATCTCCTCTCAGGGCGCGGAGTCGGAGCGCCCCGAGCAGAACGCCACCGTCAGGTCCCGCACCAGCACCTTGCGCTCGTAGTCGTCGAGTTCCACCAGGCCGCGCACGGTCAGTCGGGTCACCGTGTCCTCCACGGAGTCCACGACGGAGGCGAGCATCCCCGCCCGCTGCTGGGCGTCCAGCGCGGCGATCCGGCGGCGGTGCATGGCGGCGGCGACCTCCGGGGCGTACTCCATCCGGACCGGCTGCACGGAGAACACCTCCAGGCCGATCCCGGCCGCGTCCGTCGCCACCAGCCGGGTCAGCGCGTCCGTGGCCATCTCCACCGAACCCCGCATCCGGCCCGGCACCTCCACCGGAACCCGGGCCAGCGCGGCCTCCACGCACTCGCGCAGATACGTCTCGTGGTCGTCGACGCCGAGGACCGCCCGCGCGGTGTCCCGCATCCGCCACACCACCAGGACGACGACCCGCAGCGCGACCCCGTTGCCGTCCGCGGCCGGCATCTCCTCGCTGCGCCAGTGCCGCAGCCGGACGTCGACGCGGCGGCGCAGCAGCAGCGGGTTGACCCAGAGCAGGCCGGTGCGCCGTACGGTCCCCCGGTAGCGGCCGAACAGGCCGAGCACCCAGGCCCGTCCGGTCGCCCCGCGCGCGAGACCGGCGAAGCCGAACAGGCCGAGCGCACCGGCTCCGGCGTACGCGGCCCACTGCGCCTGACCGAGCCCCGCGCCCGCGTACGCCGGAAGGTGCAGCGCGTGCACCGCGAGCGGGGGCAGCACACCGGCCCACCAGGAGGTGGCGAGCCCCCCGGCCACCCCACCGAGCCCGGCGGCCACACCGGCCGCGCCGGGCAGCACCCGGGCGGGGCGCTCGACCAGTTCGGGGTCGACGGCGGCGACGGGCCGGGGCTTGGCCGGGGCCGGGCGGCGCAGCCGGGGTTGTTCGCCGGTGCCCTGCCGGCGGCCGACCACGGCGGGCCGCAGCGGGACCGACACCGGGTCGGGGTCGTCCCGGAACAGCAGGTGGACGGGGATCTCGGTGGTGGCCTCGTTCTGGATCAGCCGGGGCACCGGACGGCTGGGCGTCCCACTGTCCCCGCGATCCAGGGGGTTGTCCGATTCAGGGGTGTGTGCGGTCGTCGTACTCATGCCTGCCTCCAGCCTCCGCGCCAGATGCGTCACGTGATCGTCGGGTCGTTACAGGAACAGGCGGCGCCAGGTCTCCGGCCCCGGATAGCCGTCGGCCGCGCCGCCGCGCCAGCCCTGGGTGCGCTGGAACGCCTCGACGGCCCTGCGGTCCGCCTCGCCCCAGGCAGGGCCGGGGCCGTCGGTGTAGAAACGGCCGAAGCCCTTCTTGACCAGCTGTCTGCCGAGGCGGGTGACGTAGTCGTTGGTGGCGCCCGGACGGAAGTAGTTCTTGCCGGGGTAGCCGGGCACTCCGTGCGAGGCGGGGGCGGCCGGGGCCGCGACGGCGGGCTTGATGTCGTTGCCCCTTCCGGTGGCGAGGAGTTCCCAGGTGCGCGGTCCCGGCAGGCCGTCGGCTGCGGCGCCGGTCCAGCCCTGGGCGAGCTGGAAGGCCCGGGTGGCCCGCTGGTCCGAGGTGCCCCAGACCGGACCCGGGCCCTTGGGGTAGTGGCTGCCGCCGCCCCGGGCGACCAGCAGCCGGCCGAGCAGGGTGACGTACTTGTTGTCCGCGCCGGGACCGAAGTAGGCCGCGCCGGGGAACGGCACCGCCGTCCTCGCGGCCTGGGCACCCGCCGCGCCCGGGTCCGCGATCAGACCCTTGTAGCGGTAGGGGACGTATTTGGCGGAGTTGCTCCAGTAGGCGTACGGCGCGGACTGGCGGCGGGCGCGCGGGGGTGTCTGCTCGTACGCCGTGTAATAGGTGTGCGTGTAGTCCGTCCAGCCGCCGAAGATCACGACGTGGGAGCCCTTCTCGGGGTTGTCCGGGTTGTGGAAGAGCAGGATGTCGCCGGGCTGGAGCTCCGCCTTGGTGATCTTCGTGCCGAACTGGTCGAGGCTGCCCGTCCACTCGTTCCCGGTCAGTTTCCAGGCCATCGAGACATAGCCCGAACAGTCCTGCCGGTATCCGTCCGTCCAGTAGAGGGACATGCTGTACGGCACCTGGGCGGCGACCCAGGTCTTGGCCCGGTTGATGATCTCCGTTCGGGTGATGGGGGGTGTCGTGACCGGGCCGGGAGCGG
Organism: Streptomyces sp. NPDC111744; assembly: GCF_055634995.1. Lineage (NCBI taxonomy): Bacteria > Bacillati > Actinomycetota > Actinomycetes > Kitasatosporales > Streptomycetaceae > Streptomyces > Streptomyces sp. NPDC111744. The sequence continues at coordinate 171,549 of NZ_JBVKCG010000017.1, read as the reverse complement.
GCTTGCCGCCGCGGCCGTGCAGGGGGGCCTTGGTGCCCTGCGGGGTGTCGGGCTCGCCGTCCCCGGGGGCGGCGGGCCGGTGAGGGGCGGGCGGGGTGCTGTGGGCCGCGGCCGTCGGGGCGCTCGCGGCGAGGGCGGCGGACGCGGCGGCGGCCACGACCAGGACCCCCCGGGCGGCCGGGTGGCCGCCGAAGCGCCCGGGCAGCGGGTACGGGCCGACCCGCCGCCAGTGGACGCATCCGGGGCATTCGCAGTCGTTCGCGGGGTCGAATTCCTCGAATACCGGGGCCGGCATGCGATTCCCCTCACACTTCGGGTGGATATGTCCAAGACTGTGCACATTGATCAGTTTCCCAACTGTCTTCCCGGTGCGCATGCTGACGGTCCGAATGATGTACGGCAGGGGGCTGACGGGGGTCCCCCTGGTGGCCGGTGGTCAGGAGCACCGTCCTGGTCCGGTAGAGTTGTCGGCGTCAGCACGCGCCGCTAGCTCAGTTGGTTAGAGCAGCTGACTCTTAATCAGCGGGTCCGGGGTTCGAGTCCCTGGCGGCGCACAGACACCCAGAAGGCCCTCCGCAGCAGCGGGGGGCCTTCTGGCGTACGCCCCGCTGATCACGCGAGGCCACTTCGGGACCATGCGCCCCCTTATGTCAACAACCGACACGGTCGATCCACCCAATCACCACACATTCCACAATGAACGCCTATGACCGGTAAACAGCGTGTTTCGCTCTTGCGATCATGCTGAGCACCGTAGAACCCTGGATGTCCAAAGTGCCGATGATTCGCGGCACTTGGGGGGTAGGTAACCGGTTGCCAGATCTGCGGGGTTGAGGGGCCCCGGTCATGAATCGGTGCCGAGGGGGGGCACCACGCAACCGGACGGTCACGGTCCGTGTCCATATCTGTGGAACGACTGTGCCCCGCCATTGACGCGCCCGACCGGGTCGAGGGGGACCTGACCGGGCGGTGGGACCGACAGACACGCGCTGACCTGCGCGTGTGGGGGGATGACTCATGACGTCGACGCCGACCGGCGCCCGGCAGGAACAGGACTACGACCCGTCACAGACCACACAGCTCCGGCTACCCGCACACCGAAGCACCACCGGCGCCCTGCACCGGATCAAGAAGACACTGCCGAGATACGACTACGAGCACTACAGCAGGCTCGCGGGCCCCCTCACCCAGCCCGACCCGAGCACGCCGTACAAAGTGCAGTACCGCTCACTGCTCTCCCAGGAACCGCACCGCCTGCGCGCCGCCCTGATGCTGGGCGCGGCGCCGCTGCTCTCACTGGTGCTGCTGGCCTGGCTGCTGCAGCCCGAGCACTGGACCCAACGCGACTACCCGGCCTACGACTTCCTGCCGGCCCTCGACATCGTGATGCTGGTGTCGATCGGCCTGATCGAGTTCTTCCGCTGTATGAACGTGCTGTCCAACGCACACGCCACCCTGGTGGCCCGCGACCCGGTCCCGGTGATCCCGGAGACCGGCACCCGGGTCGCGTTCATCACCACGTTCGTGCCCGGCAAGGAACCGCTGGACATGGTCACCCGGACCCTGGAGGCGGCGGTCCGGCTACGCCACCGTGGCCTGCTGCACATCTGGCTGCTCGACGAGGGCGACGATCCCGAGGTGAAGCAGGTCTGCGCGCGCCTGGGCGTGCACCACTTCACCCGCAAGGGCGTCGAGAAGTGGAACCAGCCCAAGGGCCCGCACCGCGCCAGGACCAAGCACGGCAACTACAACGCCTGGCTGGAGGCGCACGGCGACGAGTACGACTTCTTCGCCTCCGTCGACACCGACCACATCCCGCTGCCCAACTACCTGGAGCGGATGCTGGGTTACTTCCGTGACCCGGACGTCGGCTTCGTCATCGGCCCCCAGGTGTACGGCAACTACGACACGTTCGTCACCAAGGCCGCCGAGTCCCAGCAGTTCCTCTTCCACGCCCTGATCCAGCGCGCCGGCAACCGGTACGGCGCCCCCATGTTCGTCGGCACCTCCAACGCCGTACGGATCAGGGCGATCAAGCAGGTCGGCGGGCTGTACGACTCGATCACCGAGGACATGGCCACCGGCTTCGAGATCCACCGCACCAGGAACCCGGCCACGGGGAAGAAATGGCGCTCGGTGTACACCCCGGACGTGCTCGCGGTCGGCGAGGGCCCCAACGCCTGGACCGACTTCTTCACCCAGCAGCTCCGCTGGTCCCGGGGGACGTACGAGACGATCCTCAAGCAGTACTGGAAGGGTCTGTTCACGCTGTCGCCGGGCAAGCTCTTCAACTACACGATGATGATCATCTTCTATCCGATGTCCGCCCTCAACTGGATCCTCGCGGCGCTGAGTTGCGCGCTGTTCCTGGGTCTGGGCGCCTCGGGTGTGAACATCGACCCGACCGTGTGGCTGATGCTCTACGGCAACGCCTCCGCGCTCCAGATCGGCCTGTACATATGGAACCGGCGGCACAACGTCTCCCCGCACGAACCGGAGGGCTCCGGCGGTGTGGCCGGCATGGTGATGTCGGCGCTGTCCGCGCCGGTCTACGCCCGCTCGCTGATGGACGCCGTGCTGCGCCGCAAGAGCAGGTTCGTGGTCACGCCCAAGGGCGAGTCGGCCAGCCCGGACACGCTGTTCGGGACGTTCCGGATCCACTGGTTCTTCATCCTGGTCTTCGGCGGCTCGCTCGCCGCCGGCTTCGTCGGCGGCCACTCGCACCCGGCGATGCTCACCTGGGCGACGCTGGCGCTGCTCATCACAGCGGCCCCGATCTTCGCCTGGCAGTACACGCTGCGCAAGGAGAAGAGGACACCCGCGGTCGCCGCCGAGCCGGAGGACGCCGTGCCGCCCGGCTACACCCGCGCGGCGCACGCCCCGCAGCAGCGGCCCAACTGGGCGCCCGCGGGCAGCGGCGGGAACACGGAGGAGACCATGCGGATCGCGCTCGGCGGGCTGGGGGGACCTAAGGAATGAACGACAGTGCCGGCCGCCGCCGGGCTCGTCGTCTCGCGATCGGCACGGCGGTGGTTCTCGCCCTGGCCGGGATGAACGGGCCGTGGGTGTACCGCTTCGGGACCGAGGAATACCACCAGTACAAGATCAACAGACCGGAGTACAAGGCCGCGAACGGCCACTGGGACGTCATCGAGTTCCCGAAGGAGTACCGCCAGGACACCATCCACGCGGTACTCCTGCACACCGGGAAGGTGCTGCTGGTCGCGGGCTCCGGAAACAACCAGGACAACTTCGACGCGAAGATCTACGACAGCCGGATCTGGGACCCGGTCAAGGGCACGATCAAGAAGGTGCCCACCCCGGCCGACCTGTTCTGCACCGGGCACACCCAGCTCGCCAACGGCGACATCCTCATCGCCGGCGGCACCAAGCAGTACGAGAAACTCAAGGGCGACGTCAAGAAAGCCGGCGGCGTCATGATCCTCTACAACGAGAACCCCGACAAACCGATGACCCTGCCCAAGGGCACCAGGTTCACCGGCAAACGGAACGGCAAGACGTTCCTGTCCGACGACTCGGTGCTGATCCCGCGCGCGACGAAGGTCTTCGACAAGAGGACCGGCAGGTTCCTGCGGAACAACCCCGGTTACGCGCGGGTCGTCGTCGAGGCACCGAAAGAGGGCACCCGGTACGAGACCGGCACCCAGGACAACTACGGCATCGAGGGACTGACCGGCGCCGACGCACGTAACACCTACGGCATCGCCAACAAACTCGGCATGGACAAGCGGGACTTCGAAGGCATCAAGAACGCCTACGAATTCGATCCGGTCGCCGAGAAGTACATCAAGGTCGACCCGATGAACGAGGCCCGCTGGTATCCGACGCTCACCACCCTGTCGGACGGGAAGGTCCTCGGTGTCTCCGGGCTCGACGACATCGGGCAGCTGGTGCCGGGCAAGAACGAGGTCTTCGACCCGGCCACGAAGAAGTGGACGTACACCAAGTACAAGCGCCAGTTCCCGACCTATCCCGCGCTGTTCCTGCTGCAGAACGGCAAGCTCTTCTACTCGGGCTCCAACGCCGGTTACGGACCGGACGACGTCGGGCGCGACCCCGGGATCTGGGACGTGGACACCAACGAGTTCACCGAACTCTCCGGGCTCAGCGATCCGAACATGCTGGAGACGTCCGGGACCGTGCTGCTGCCTCCGGCGCAGGACGAGAAGTACATGGTGGTCGGGGGCGGTGGGGTCGGGGAGTCCAACGTGTCCACGAACAGGACACGGCTGATCGACCTGAAGGACGCCGACCCCGAGTTCGTGGACGGTCCCTCGCTGGAGAAGGGCACGCGATATCCGCAGATCTCGGTGCTGCCGGACGACTCCGTGCTGGTGTCGGGCGGCTCCGAGGACTACCGGGGGCGCGGCGACTCCGACATCAAGCAGGCGCGGATCTACAACCCTTCCGCCAACGCGTTCAAGAGGGTGGCCGACCCGGAGGTGGGGCGGAACTACCACTCCGGGTCCATGCTGCTGCCCGACGGACGCGTGATGTTCTTCGGCTCCAACCCGTTGTACGGGGACAAGGCGAACACCAAGCCGGGGAATTTCGAGCAGCGGATCGAGATCTACACACCGCCGTATCTCTACCGGGACTCACGGCCGTCGTTGAGCGGCGGGCCGCAGACCATCGCCCGGGGTGGGTCGGGAACGTTCACGTCCCAGCATGCTTCGACCATCAAGAAGGTGCGGTTGATCCGGCCGAGTGCCACCACGCATGTGACGGATGTCGATCAACGGAGCATCGCGCTGGATTTCAGGACGTCGGGGAACCGGATCACGGTGACCGTGCCGAGGAATCGGAACCTGGTGCCGTCGGGGTGGTACATGGTGTTCGTGGACGACGATCAGGGGACGCCCAGTGAAGCGCAGTGGGTGAAGGTGCCGTAGGTTCTTCTGCCGTGGCGCTCCCGCACGTGATCTTTTGCGTGCGGGAGCGTTGTGGCTTGTCGCGCCCACGCGGCGGAGCCGCATGTTGACAGCGCCCCGCGCCCCTAAGTCTCCGACCTTTGGGCCAGTTTCAAGGCGTAGGTCGGCCACCAGTTGCCTGCCTGGGGGCCGCCCTTGCACGTGCCGTCTGATTCTCCTGGGCGTTTTACCCACAGGTAGGCGTCCGCCAGGGGGTCCGCCGTCTTTGTTGTCGGGGTTTCTCCCAAAGCCCGGCCCGGTGGGTTGCACCACCGTTCGTTCGGGTTGCCTCCCGCGTAGGGGCCGTTGCCGTTCCTGCTCGTGTCGATGACGAAGTGTTTGTCGCCGACCTTCTGCGAGAGCTGCTTGCCGTAGGTGATGGAGTCCTGGGTGGAGTAGAAGTTGGAGACGTTGACCGCGAAACCGTCCGCCTCGGTGATGCCCGCCTGTTCGAGGGGCTGGTAGATCTGGTCGGGGTGGCCCCAGCCGGCGTTCCCGGCGTCCAGGTAGACCTTGGTGTTCTTCAGGGACTTGAACTTGGTGATCGCGTCGCGCAGCAGGTCGTAGCGTTCCTCGGCGAACCGGGCCTGGGTGCAGCCGTCGACGAGGTGCAGTACGGCGTCCGGTTCCAGGATCACCGTGGCGGAGCGGTCCTGGATGCCCCGGGCGACACCGTCGATCCACGCCCGGTACGCGTCGCCGTCGGCCGCGCCGCCCTGGCTGTACTGGCCGCAGTCGCGGTGCGGGATGTTGTAGAGGACCAACAGGGCCGTGCGGTCGGACTTCTGCGCGGCCTCGGTGAAGCCGCGCGCCTCCTGCTCCGGGTTCTCCGGGCCGATCCACTCCCCGGTCGGCTGTTCCGCTATCTTGCGGATCTGTTCGGCGTCGGTGTCCTTGCCTGCCTTCGCGTAGGCCTTCACCTGGCGGGCCGCGTTGGAGTCGGGGTTCACCCAGAACGGGTCCGCCTCCTTGGGCTGTTGGGTGATCGTCGCACCCGGATCCGCGGTGTCCGGCCGGTCGTCGCCGCCTCCGCCCGAGGAGCAGCCGGCGAGCAGCAGCGCCGCTCCCAGTGCCCACGCCCAGGCCGGCGGCCGGGCCCCCCTGCTGTCGTACATCCAATTCCCCCCTGGGTGCACTTGGCCAAGGTCCAATCGTGACATACCCGCCGCACTCGTCACGAGATCGCCCAGCCTTGTCGGTGAGCTGTTACAGCCGGAGTTGACGGGCGGACGGCAGGCTCGGCGAGCCCGGCGGGGCTCCGTCACGGCTCTATACGGCGGTTCCGGTGAGGTACGCGGAGACGACCACGTTCGCCGTGTAGCTGTGGGTCGTCCGGTCGAAGGTGCCGCCGCAGGTGATCAGCCGGAGTTCGGCGCGGCCCGACTCGCGGGTGCCGTAGGCCGCTTGGGCGTCGAAGTGGTCGCGGGGCAGGACCCGTACGTCGTCGATGGTGAACTCGGCGACCGTGCCGTCGGAGCGGACCACGCGGATCGTCTCGCCGGGGCGCAGGGCGCTGATCTTGTAGAAGACCGCGGGTCGGGTCTCGGTGTCGACGTGCCCGACCAGGAGCGCGGTGCCGGCCGCCCCGGGCCGGGTCCCGGAGCCGTACCAGCCGACCACACCGGGCTGGTCGAAGGGCGGTGGGTCGATCCCGCCCTGCCCGTCCAGGCCGCGGGCGACCACGGGGGCCTGCACACCCAGCTCCGGGATGTCGATGCGCTCGGGCGTGGCCGAGCCCAACGGCTTGGCGGCGGGCGGCAGTTCGGCGCCCGCCGGGCGGCCGACGGCGGCCACGTCGCCCGTGGTGGGGCCGGATACGCCGTCGGGTACCTCGGTCACCCCGCGGCCCCACAGCCACAGCCCTAGCAGCAGGATCGCCCAGGCCACGCCGGTCAGCAGCCGTCCGGTGCCGGCGGATCGTTCGGTGTCGTCGGACATTGTCGTGCCGTCTCCTCAGCGTGAGCCCCGGCTCCGTCGGGCGCCCAACAGCCCGACGGCGGCCGCGGCGAACCCGGCGAGAACGAGACCGGTGACCGCCTGCGCGGTGTCGGGGCCGGTCGAACGGGGCTCCACGGAGGCGAACGGAGCGGTACCGCCGCCGCCCGCGTGCACAGGCGCCATCGGCGTGGCCGGCAGGACGGCGGATCCGTCCGACTGCCCGGCCTGCGCCTGGGACGACTGTCCTACGACGGTGACGCTGCCGCTGACGACAGCGCCGGCGCAGGTGACCTTCACCGCGTAGGTGCCGGGGCCGATCGTGGAGCGGACCTGGCTCTCGCCGGTCAGGGTGCCGTCGTAGCCGCTGAGGCGTGCGTCCGAGACGAAGGCCGCCGAGGAGGCGGCGCCGGTCGTACCGGAACAGCCGCTCGCCCGCAGCGCCACGACGGAGCCCGGGGCCGGGGAGGCCGGGGTCACGGTGACTCCCTGGCCGTCCGCCGCATGGGCGACCGCCGGGGAGAGACCGGCGGCACAGGCCAGGAATCCGGTACAGAGAGTGAGGCGAAGAGAGCCCATCGTGAACCTCCAGATATCTGGAGGCTCCCCCGCACCGGGCGCCCCCGCATCCTCGGGGGGCGCCGTATTGCTCCGTATGGGTGAGGACAGGTTTGGTGCCGTCCGGTCAGACCCGGTCGACGAGGTCCGCGATCGAGTTCACGACCTCGGAAGGACGGAACGGATAGCGGTCGACGTCGTCCGGCTGGGTGACGCCGGACAGCACCAGGAAGGTGCGCATCCCGGCCTCCAGGCCCGCGAGGACGTCGGTGTCCATCCGGTCGCCGATCATCGCGGAGGTCTCCGAGTGGGCGCCGATCGCGTTGAGCCCCGCCCGCATCATCAGCGGGTTGGGCTTGCCGACGAAGTACGGCTCCTTCCCGGTCGCTGCGGTGATCAGCGCGGCGACCGAGCCGGTGGCGGGCAGGTCGCCCTCGGCGGACGGGCCGACGTTGTCGGGGTTGGTGGCGATGAACCGGGCGCCGTTGTTGATCAGGCGCACGGCCTTGGTGAGCGCCTCGAACGAGTAGGTGCGGGTCTCGCCGAGGATCACGAAGTCGGGTTCGTGGTCGGTGAGGATGTACCCGATGTCGTGCAGCGCGGTGGTCAGGCCGGCCTCGCCGATGACGTAGGCGCTGCCGCCGGGCCGCTGGTCGTCAAGGAACTGGGCGGTGGCCAGGGCGGAGGTCCAGATGTTGTCCACCGGCACGTCCAGACCCATCCGGCGCAGCCGCGCGTGCAGGTCACGGGCGGTGTAGATGGAGTTGTTGGTGAGGACCAGGAAAGGCTTCTCGGAGTCCCGCAGCTTCTTCATGAAGGCGTCCGCTCCGGGGATCGGGACGCCCTCGTGGATGAGGACGCCGTCCATGTCGGTGAGCCATGACTCAATGGGCTTGCGGTCTGCCATGTGGTGCGTCTCCTGGCGTGCGGATGGCGTACATGCGGTCATACGTGAGCTGGGGGCGCCGGAACCACGGCGTACCGACGCCCCCAGCCTAGTCAGGACTGCGTGAACGCGACCCCGCCGATGCAGGTCAGCTGCCGGTGGCGGACTTCCAGTCGTCGACGTACGACGTGAGGTTCTTGTCGATGTCGTTCCAGTCCGGCTTGGGCCCGGCGACGACCGTGCCACGCCCCTGCCGGCGCAGCTTGCCCTCGAGCACCAGCTCGCGCAGCGCCTGCCGGACGGTCTCGCGGGCGACCCCGTACTCCTCCGAGAGATCGCGTTCGGTGGTCATGACGCTGCCCTCCCCCAGATCGCCGACGAGATGATCGATCTGCGCCTTCACCGCGTAGTACTTCGGGATGCGGCCGTGCTCCGGGATGCCGGAGCGGACGGGGGCGCCGGGGGCCTGGTCGTTCGGGTAGTCCACCAAGGGATGGTGGCAGACGGCGCTTTCCTCTTCCGAAACGGGTCTTCGGACATGCTCAGCGTCGCCTGCGGGCCAGCAGGAACACGCTTCCTCCCACGGCGAGCAGGGCGACGGTGACCGCGAGCAGCCCGTGGGCCAGGCCGAGGCCGGTGCCGGCCAGTTCACGGGCGCGTTCCCCTGCCTCCTCGGCCTCCTCGGCGAAGGTCAGGGCACCGCTCGGGGATGCGCTGGGGGTGCCCTCAGGGGTGGCCCCCGGACTTGCGTCGGGGCTGATGCCGGGGCTGGCGTCCGGGCTGATGCCGGGGCTGGCGTCCGGGCTGCTGTCCGGGGAGGTCTGCGGACCTACCTCCGTGCCGATGGAGGGCACGGCGGGAGCCACGCTCGCGGGCGGCGGTTCGCCGCCGATGCCGAAGCGGTAGTCGTTCGACTCTCCCACCCAGTCTCCGTCGTCGCCCTGCCGCTGTACGGCGGCCGCGTTGGCCGTGACCGCGTTCGGTACGGCGTCGGAGGCGACGGCGAGTCTGACCTTGACCGAGACGGTCGCCCCGGGCGCCACGGTGAGCCCCGGGAAGCCGTCCGCGTCGAACACGCCGACCAGCTCGGACTCGTCGGTCTCCGTCAGCTTGACCGGGCGGGTGCGCGGGCCGTCGTAGAACTCCAGCTCGGTCTGGGACGGCTTGAGGACCCGTTTGTCGTCGACGAGGACGACGACCGGGTGGATGTCGGTGCAGGTGCGGCCGGTGGTGTTGGTGAGGTCGAGGTACCAGGTGCCGTAACCGCCACCGGCCTCATAGGACGAGGGGCCGTCGTGGATTCGGGTGCTGAGGGGGAAGCCCTGCTCGTCGGCGCCCGCGCAGGACGCGTCGGCGACGGCGGGAGCGGCGAGGGCGGCGGTCGCCGACGGCACAGGGGCGAGAACGGCGGCTGCGGCCACGCAGAGGGACAGGGACGTGCTCAGTCGCATGATCATGTGATCATGCCGGGCATTGCCGGGACCGCACCGGTGCCACTCCGCGAGAGCGCACCAACACCGCTCGATCAGCCCCCTCCCGCCAGCCGAACGCCGCCAGCCGCCCGCCCCTCCCGTCAGCCGTCCGCGCGGCCGAACAGCGGGGCGAGCAGCAGTTGGGCCGCGCCCTCCGCGACCCGCCGGTCACTGCCGGGGGCGAGCCGGACCGGGACGGTCGTACCGAGGCTGCCCTCCCGCCGGGCACGGGCGTCGAGGACGGCAGCGACCCCGCGGACGAAGGTATCCGGGGCGGCCGCGATCGTACGGCCGCCGAGCAGCACGAGGTCGATGTCGAGCAGCGCGGCCAGGTTCGCGGCCCCGGCGCCCAGGACCCGCGCCGCCTCACCCGGGTCCGCGCGGCCCACTGCCGCCAGGCACAGCGCCTCGATGCAGCCCCGGTTGCCGCAGTGGCACGGGGGCCCGTCCAGCTGGATGACCTGGTGCCCGAACTCCCCCGCCCCGGTCCGCGCCCCCCGGTGCACGCTGTCGCCGATCACCAGTCCGGCGCCGAGCCCGGTACCGAGGTGCAGATAGGCGAAGGAGCCGCTCTCGCCGCCGACGGCGAGTCCGAGGGCGGCCGCGTTGCTGTCCTTGTCGACGACGACCGGCACCCCGAGCCGCTCCGCGAGCGCGTCCCGCAGCGGAAAGCCGTCCCACTCGGGGAACCCGGTGACCCGGTGCAGCACACCGTGGATGTGGTCGAGCGGCCCGGGCGCCGCGACCCCGACCCCGAGGACCTCCTCGGGCACCTCCTCGCGCAGCTCGCCGACCAGCTCGGCGGCCGCGCCCAGCACGGCCACCGCCCCTGCCCCCAGGTCCAGCTCGCCGTGCCGTTCGCCGACGACCGTGCCGTCGAGATCGACCAGCACGGCACGCAGCTCGTCCCGGTCGAGCTGCAGCCCCACCGCGTGCCCGGCCTCCGGCACCAGCCGCAGTACGGTGGCCGGCTTGCCCCCGGTGGACGCTCGCCGCCCGGCCTCCGCCGCGAGGCCCTCCTCGCGCAGCCGGGCGGTGATCTTGCTGACCGCCTGCGGGGTGAGCCCGGTCCGGTCGGCCAGTTCGAGCCGGCTGATGCCGTCCGCCCCCGCCGTGCGCAGCAGATCCAGCACCAGCGCGGTGTTGTGACTGCGCACGGCGAGCAGATTGGCGCCGGCCGCGCCCGGTCCGCTCTTCGTCCTGTTCACGCCACCCATTCTCCCTCCCACTTGCACTTTGGCAACAGCGTTGCGAAAGTGGGAGGCATGACAGCTGCCACTCCCCTCCGCGTCGGCCTCATCGGCTACGGCCTCGCCGGATCCGTCTTCCACGCCCCCCTGATCGCCGCCACCGAGGGCCTCGCCCTGGACACGGTGGTCACCTCGAACCCCGAGCGGCAGGCGCAGGCGAAGGCCGAGTTCCCCGAGGTCCGGACCGTCGCCGCCCCCGACGAGCTGTTCGACCGGGCCGACGGCCTGGACCTGGTCGTCATCGCCTCCCCGAACAAGACGCATGTCCCGCTGGCGACGACCGCGCTCAAGGCGGGCCTGCCGGTCGTGGTCGACAAGCCGGTGGCCGGCACCGCGGCCGAGGCGCGCGAGCTGGCCGCCCTCGCCGAGGAGCGCGGTCTGCTGCTCTCGGTCTTCCAGAACCGCCGCTGGGACAACGACTTCCGCACCCTCCGCAAGCTCCTTGAGGAGGGTGAACTCGGCGACGCCTGGCGGTTCGAGTCCCGCTTCGAACGCTGGCGGCCCCAGCCCAAGGGCGGCTGGCGCGAGTCCGGCGACCCGGCAGAGATCGGAGGTCTCCTCTACGACCTCGGCAGCCATCTCGTCGACCAGGCACTGGTCCTCTTCGGCCCGGCCACCGAGGTGTACGCCGAGTCGGTGATCCGCCGGGCCGGCGCCGAGACCGACGACGACACCTTCATCGCCGTCACCCACGCGAGCGGCGTCCGCTCCCACCTCTACGCCTCGGCGACGGCGGCCCAGCTCGGCCCGCGTTTCCGGGTGCTGGGCTCGAAGGCGGGTTACGTCAAGTACGGCCTGGACCCGCAGGAGGCGGCGCTGCGCGAGGGCAGGCGCCCGGGCCCCGGGTGGGGCGTCGAGCCGGAGTCCCTCTACGGCCGGATCGGCGCCGGCGAGTCCCCGGTCACCGGCGGCGGCCGTGCCGTCCCCACCCTCCCCGGCGACTACCCCGCCTACTACGCGGCCGTGGCCGAGGCCCTGCGGGGCGAAGGCCCCAACCCGGTGACCGCACCGGAAGCGGCCGCCGCCCTGGACGTACTGGAAGCAGCCCGCCGCTCGGCGCGAGACAAGGTGACGGTGACCCTCTGATGCACCACCCGAAGATCACCCCCCGGTCCACCCCTGAACTCACCCCGTCGGTGGAGGAGTTGGAGAAGCAGGAACGCCTCCTGGTCTTCCGCCAGTTCACCCACGACGACGCGTGGGCCCTCGGCTCCCTGCTGGTGGAGATGGCACGGGAGCGCCAGGCCCCGGTTGCCATCGACATCCACCGCGGCAGCCAGCAGCTCTTCCACGCGGCCCTGCCCGGCTCGACCCCCGACAACGACGCCTGGATCACCCGCAAGCGCCGGGTGGTGGAGCGCTACGGCGCCGCGTCCTACCTGGTGGGAGCCCGCTTCCGGGCAAAGGGCACGACGTTCGAGGAGTCCTCCCGCCTGGACCCCGACGCGTACGCGGCCCACGGCGGCTCCTTCCCGATCACGGTGGAGAACGTCGGCGTGATCGGGTCGGTGACCGTCTCCGGCCTGCCCCAACTCCAGGACCACCGCTTTGTGGTGGAGGCACTGGAGCGATTTTTGGAGGCGTAGCCGACAAGAAGGGGCGTGGGGCTGCGTCTGATATGCGGCTACCGCCGCGTGGGCGCGACCCAGCCACATCCGGCCCGCAGCCGCCATCCGGCGCAGTTCCCCGGCCCTCCCAGCGAAGCGCCTACGCGTCCTTGAACTCCTGGCGCTGACGACCGAGCCCCGCGATCTCCAACTCCACCACGTCGCCGCCCCGCAGGAACGGTTTCGGCTCGGGCGCCCCCAGCGCAACCCCCGCCGGAGTCCCCGTGTTGATGACGTCCCCTGGGTAGAGGACCATGAACCGGCTGACGTACCGCACGACTTCGGCGACCGAGAAGATCTGCTCGGCGGTGGTCCCGTCCTGCTTCAGCTCGCCGTTGACCCAGAGCTTCAGCGACAGCCCCTGCGGATCCCCGACCTCGTCCGCCGTGACCAGCCACGGCCCGAACGGGTTGAACGTCTCGCAGTTCTTCCCCTTGTCCCAGGTCCCGCCCCGCTCGATCTGGAACTCCCGCTCGGACACGTCGTGCGCGACGGCGTACCCGGCGACATACGCCAGCGGGTCCTCGTCGTCGGTCAGATAACGGGCCGTACGCCCGATGACGACGGCGAGTTCGACCTCCCAGTCGGTCTTCACGGACCCGCGGGGGATCAGCACCGTGTCATTCGGCCCCACGACCGTGTCCGCGGCCTTGAAGAAGATCACCGGCTCGGCCGGCGGCTCGGCCCCGGTCTCGCGGGCATGGTCGTGGTAGTTGAGCCCGATGCACACGATCTTGCCGATACGCCCCAGCGGCGGCCCGATCCGCAGCCCGTTCGCGTCGAGCGCGGGCAGGTCGCCGGCGTCGGCCGCGGCCCGGACCCGCCCGAGGGCGGCCCCGTCGGCGAGCAGGGCTCCGTCGATGTCGTCGACGATCCCCGACAGGTCCCGCAGGACCCCCTCGGCGTCGAGCAGAGCGGGTCGCTCCGCTCCCGCCGTACCGACTCGCAGCAGCTTCATGGTCGTCACCATCTCCCTTGACAGCAGTTGCCCGGCCGATGGGTGCAGCCATCGGAGGACTGGTCGATCCTCCAAGATGGGGATGCAGCGGGCAATACCCTGTTCACGTACTGGACCGTAGGTACCGGCACCTCATCGATACAGCACAGCACGCTCGACGGCACTCCACGTCGTACTGGTCACCACGTACAGCGCGGCGGCCAGCGGCACCACGGCCACGGTGAGCAGCGTGAGGTACGACAGGTACGGCGTGACCTTGGTGACCGCGCCCAGCCCCGGCACCTGCTGCTCGCCTTCCCCGCCGCTCACGACCGCCCCCGCCGCCGTCCGCCTGGTCCGAAGGAAGGTGAAGGTGGCGACGGCGGCGACCAGGACGAACAGCCCCAGATAGACCGGCCCGGCACCCCCGAACCCGTTGCCGAGCACGTCGACTCCCCGCCCGCCGAGCGGGGCGCCCAGCAACGAGTGGTGCAGCAGGCCGTTGTCATGGCCGCCGATCGTGGAGTTGGAGAAGAGGTGGTAGAGGAGGAAGAACGCGGGCAGTTGCAGCAGCCCTGGCAGACAGCCGGACAGCGGCGACACCTTCTCCTCCGCGTGCAGCTCCAGCACGGCCTTCTGCAGCGCCGGCTGGTCCTTCCCGTGCTTCTTCCTCAGCTCGGCGATTCTCGGCTGGAGCGCGGCCCGGGCACGCTGGCCACGGGCGGCGGCACGGGACAGGGGATGCACGAGCAGTCGTACCAGCGCGGTGAACACGACGATCGCGGCGGCGGCCGCGGAAGCATGGAAGAACGGCTGGAGCAGGTCGGCGAGTTGCTCGACCAGGGCAGCGAAAACGGACATGTGTGGGAGCCCTCCGGGGGTCTCGTCGTGCCGTGGGTGAAGAGGTGGGACGGCATGACGACCCGCGCGGGGTCACCCGGAACGCGTTCTCGGGCGCCTTACGCGGTGGTCGCCGGGAGGGCGTGTCCGGGAGCTCGGGGGCGGCTACGACCCTTGGCGTCCGGGTCGCGTTGCGGCAGGAAGGCGGTACGCCGGGCCCGGTCGCGGATCGCAGTGCGAACCCGGGTGGGCGGCACGGCGGGCGCGGAGCGGGCGGCGAGGACCGAGGAGACCGCGAGGGCCGAGCCGACGGCGGCGGTCGCGGCGAGCGCGACGGTGGTGAAGAGGCTGCCGGAGTCGAGCAGCAGGAGATCGAGCAGGAGGAGCAGCAGTACGGCGGCGGAACGCGAGGGCAGGACCCACCGGCCGTTCCCGCGCATGCCCGCCCCCTCCCTCTCGCTACCGCTTACGCATGATCCGTCTCCAGCGGCTCCAGGAGCCTCTTGGGCTTGAGGAGCGCCCGGCTGACCGGGTCCGCCGGGTCGGGGTCGAGTCCCGGGCCCGGCATGATGACGACGTCCGCGACGGGGACGACGGTTCCGCAGGCGGGGCATTCGCCGTACGGCCCGAGTTCGGTCCCGCACGCCACGTGCCGGAAGTAGCGCAGCCGGCTGCCCATGAGGTGCTCGCGCCCCCAGACGGCGAGGGTGCGCAGGACGGGCCAGAGCTCGGTGCCGCGTTCGGTGATGACGTACTCGTCCCGGGGCGGCGACTCCTGGTACCGGCGCTTCTCCAGGACCCCCTCCTCGGTGAGCGTCTTCAGACGGGCCGACAGGACGGCGCGCGGGATCCCGAGGTGGACGAGGAAGTCGTTGTACCGCCGGACGCCGTAGAGCGCGTCGCGGATGACGAGCAGGGTCCAGCGCTCGCCGACGACCTCCAGCGCGCGGGCGATCGAGCACTCCTGCGTCACGTAGTCCTTGCCCAGTGCCATGGCACCACCTTAGTCAGCCCCCTGCCATAGGTTCATTCATCGAACCTACCGTGCTACGGTACCACCATGCCTGAGTTCAATGAACGAACCCTCGTGGGGACGGAAGCGCCGAGTGCCCGGCACAGGCCCGCGGCACCCCACCCCGACCCGACGCCCCAGGCCCGCGCCACCCTGGCCCTGACCAGCGCGGCCACCGCCGTGAGCCTGATGACGTACACCGCGCCCGTGGTCACCCTCCGCGACACCGCGGCCGACCTGCACACCCCGCTCTCCGCCCAGGCCTGGCTGATCAACGGCACCCCGCTCGGCCTGGCCGCCCTCCTCCTGGTGGCCGGCAGCCTCGCCGACGACTTCGGCCGCCGCCGGATCTTCCTGCTCGGCACGCTGACGCTGGGCATCACCACCGCCCTCGGCGCGTTGACCGACTCCACCTGGCTGTTCACGCTGTCCCGTGTCGCCCAGGGCGCGGCCAGTGCGGCGATCCTGGCGAGCAGCCTCGGCCTGCTGGTGCACGCCTTCCCGAGCCCACGCGGCCGGCTGCACGCGACGGGAGTGTGGGGCGCCTTCGTCAGCGGCGGTATCGCGACGGGCCCGCTGCTGGCGGCCGTGCTGCCCAACTGGCGGGTGGCCTATGCCGTCCTGGCCGCGGCGACGCTGCTGGTGGCGGCCCTGTCACCACGGGCGCTCACCGAATCCCGCTCCCCGAGAGGCGGCCGCCCCGACATCCTGGGCGCCCTCACCTTCGGCCTGGCGCTGGTCTCCCTGGTGGCCGCGCTCACCCTGGGCCGTGACGGCTGGCTGCGGCCCGAGGTGGGCCTGCTGTTCCTGGCCGCGGTGGTCCTCATAGCCGTCTTCGTCCTGGTGGAGCGCCGCACCACGACCCCCATGATCGACCTGAGCCTGCTGCGCCGCCCGGGCTTCCTGGCCTCCTCCGCCGGCGGCCTGTTCACGGGCTTCGCGGTGATCGGCCTCTTCAGCTTCCTGCCGGTCCTGTTCCAGCAGGTGCTCGGCCTGACCCCGCTGGACACGGCGTGGCTGTTCCTGCTCTGGTCGGGCCTGTCCTTCGCGGTGGCGCTCCAGGCCAAGCGCCTGGCGGGCCGCGTCCCACCCCGCCAGCAGCTGGCGGTCGGCTTCACCCTCCACGCGGCCGGCGTCCTGACCATGCTCGGCGCCATCGACTCGGGCTCCTGGCAACGCCTGCTGCCGGGCCTGGCCCTGGGCGGCATCGGCAGCGGCCTCCTGAACGCCGCGCTGCCCCTGCTCTCGGTCGAATCGGTCCCGGCCGCCCGTGCCGCCATGGGCTCCGGCGCCCAGCAGACCTTCCGCTACATCGGCTCCTGCGCGGGCGTCGCCCTGACGATCGCCATCGTGACCTCGTCGAGCGGCGGCCCGGGCCACGGCGCGAACACCGCCCTCGCGGTGTCGGCGGGGCTGGCGCTGCTGGCGGCGGGGGGGGTGCTGGGGCTGCGGGAACGAAGCTGACCGGTCCTGACCAGTGACGTCGCGTCCGCCGACGGTTCGCCCCAGCGTTCGCCGTCCAGTTACTCAGGGACTTGGTGCGATCGAAGGGCTGGGGCACGGTCGGATTCCCCTCATGCCACGCTCACCGCGGCCGGCCAGGCTTTGCGGGTGCTCCCCGGTGTTACCAGGCCACGAGACCGGGCTCCGAACCGCCACAACGACTTCGCCGCGCGATGCCCCACCCCGCGCAGCCGCGGGGGCCCGGCGCTAGGCCCGCGGCCGCATCGACACCAACTCCCCCCACACCACCATCCGGTACCGCGAGGTGAACTCGGGCGTGCACGTGGTGAGGGTGATGTAGTAGCCGGGCTCCTGGTACCCGTACGACGGCTTCACGATCGACCGCGGTACGGCCCGGATCACCCCCGAGTCACGGGACGAGGTCTGCGGCAGGATCTGGTCCACGGTGTACGTGTAGGTCGCCGCCTTGGTCTCGACCTCGACGGTGTCCTTGCGCCGGAGCCGGGGGAGATACCGGAACGGCTCCCCGTGCGTGTTCCGGTGCCCGGCGACGGCGAAGTTGCCTGCCTGGCCCGGCTGTTGGGTGCCGGGATAGTGGCCGACGTACCCGTGATTGAGCACGTTCGACTTGCTGACGCCCTCGGCGACCGGGACGCGGAGGCCGAGCCGCGGGATGACGAGGATGGCGTACGCCTGGGAGGCGACGACACGGGTGGGGTACGACGACTGCTGCCTGCCGGAACCGGAGCCGGAGCCGGAACGGGCCGACGGCGACGGCCCTGTCGTACCGGCATCACCCTTCGCTTCGCCGCTCAAGCCCCCGGACCCGCCGGAGTCCCCCCACTCCCGCTCCAGCGCCGCCACCTTCCGCTCGGCCCCCTGCTTCGCCTCCCGGTTGGTCCACCACAGCTGATGTACGACGAGGAGCATGAGCACCACGCCCACGGTGACGAGGAGTTCACCCCCGCTCCACAGCACCCGCCGTCGCCGGGCCCGCCACCGCCGGTCACCGTGCCCCACGACCCGCCGCACCGCACACCTCCCGCCGCCCCCGGTTGGGCCCGCACGATAGGACGACCACGGCCAAGTCACCAGAGCCGTAGGGCTTCCTGCCCCATCTCCTTCCCACGATCACTTTCTCCACTGGTTTTAGAAACCACTGTCGCAACCCTCGACAACCTCACACACCACACCTGATGCTTCCTGTTGGCATGCGGGGGGACGAGTCAACGCCGGCCCGGGACAGAGCGAACCGGGCGAACCGGTGCTTGAGCCGCACGGAGAGGTTGAGAGACAGCCATGATCCGACGCAGAACACTCCTGGCCGCCGCGGGAGGCGGCCTCCTGGGCAGCGCCCTGGCCACCGGCACGGCCCGCGCCGACGCCACGATCGCCGTCAGCCCGTCCACCTCGTACGGCACCTGGGAGGGCTGGGGCACCTCACTGGCCTGGTGGGCGAACGTCTTCGGCGCCCGCGACGACTTCGCCGACATCTTCTTCACCACCAAGTCGACGACGTACAACAGCACTTCGCTTCCCGGCCTCGGCCTGAACATCGCCCGCTACAACCTGGGCGCGAGCAGCTGGAACAGCGTGAGCGGCGCGAGCATGGTGGCCTCCGCCAACATCCCCGCGTTCAAGCAGATCGAGGGCTACTGGCAGGACTGGAACAACGAGGACCCCACCTCCTCGGCCTGGGACTGGACCGCGGACGCCACCCAGCGCGCGATGCTCGTGAAGGCGGTGAACCGCGGCGCGACGGCCGAACTATTCGCCAACTCCCCCATGTGGTGGATGTGTTACAACCACAACCCGTCCGGCGCCGCCGACGGCGGCAACAACCTCCAGTCCTGGAACTACCGCCAGCACGCCTCCCACCTGGCCGCGGTGGCGTTGTACGCCAAGAACAACTGGGGCGTGAACTTCGCGACGGTCGAGGCCTTCAACGAGCCCTCGTCCTCCTGGTGGACGGCGACCGGCACGCAGGAGGGCTGCCACATCGACTCGACGGTCCAGGCAGCCGTACTCCCCTATCTCCGCAGCGAGTTGAACACCCGGGGCCTGACCGGCACGAAGATCTCGGCATCGGACGAGACGAGCTACGACCTGGCCCGCACCACCTGGAACTCCTTCTCCGCCACCACCAAGGGCTACGTGGACCGCGTGAACGTCCACGGCTACCAGGGCTCGGGCGGCCGCCGCGACCTCCTCTACACGGACGTCGTGACGACGGCCCACAAGGCCCTCTGGAACTCCGAGACCGGCGACAACGACGGCACCGGCTACACCCTCGCCTTCAACCTCCTCTACGACTTCCGCTGGCTGCACCCCACGGCCTGGGTCTACTGGCAGGTCATGGACCCGTCCACGAACTGGGCGATGATCGCGTACGACGCGAACACCCTGGCGGCAGGGGCAGTCACCACCAAGTACTACGTCATGGCCCAGTTCAGCCGCCACATCCGCCCCGGGATGAAGATCCTGGACACGGGCGTCAGCAACGCGGTAGCGGCCTACGACGCGTCGGCGAAGCGCCTGGTGATCGTGGCGTTGAACACCGCCACCTCCGCCCAGACCTTCACCTTCAACCTCTCCGGCTTCACCACGGTGGCCGGCGGCACGGGCGGCCTGGTCCCCCGCTGGAACACGGTGACGACGGGCGGCGACGCGTACAAGGCGTACTCGGACACGTACGTCTCAGGAAAGACGGTGGCGGTGTCGGTCCCGGCGAAGGCGGTCCAGACCCTGCAGATCGACGGCGTGACGATCTAGGAGTGCCCGGCGCCGGGGGCGCGGCCCACCCACTGTGCCCCCGGCATCGCTACTGCAACCGAACGCGCATCTCCACACTCACCTCGTCCCCCGCCGCCAACCCCTCCGGCTTGCGCACCGCGCTCTTGAGCGGCAGCAGATACCCGCCGTCCTTCGGAAACAGGGAGGTCTCGAAGACCACCCCGCCCACGGTCGCCTCGACGGGAATGACTCCCCACCCGTACGAGGCCATGGCGGCGACCCCGCGAATCTCCTCGGACTCCTCCTCGGGCACGGGCACGAAGTAATAGGGAGCAGGCCCCCGCCACTCGACAACACGCCCACCGAACGCGAACTCCACGGAACGCCTCCCCTCGCAACCGACTGCCCCCCATCCGTATCTCTTCTTTGTCACCGCCGGGCAGTACCGTGTCGTTCATGCGCCCCGACACGCCTGCCGAGAACGTCGACCACTCCGCCGAAGCGGCACGCCTGGAGCGGACCGCCGACCGCTACCCCGAGGACGCCGAGGCCCTCCTCCTCCAGGCCGCCGCCCACCTGGAACTGGCCGACGACCGCCCCGCCGCCACCGCGCTCTACGACCGCCTGCTCTCCACCCCGGACACCCTGGAGAACGCACCGCTGGTCCGAGCCCTCAAGGCCTCGAACCTGTGGGAGTACGACCACGAGGCAGAGGCACGCGCAATCATCGAGGGCATCCGCACCACCACCCCCCGCGACCCGGCCCCTTGGGTGATCATCGCCGAGTCCCTGGAAGCCCATGACGAACTGGAAGCGGCACACGACACGTTCACGGAGGCGGCCACCCTCCTCCTCACTGACGTCGCGGAACCCCCCTACGCCACGCATCCGGTGCTCTTCGGCCGCCACCGCGTCCGCCGCATGCTCGGCCTCCCCCACGACGACTGGGACGCCCGCGCCGACACCCTCAACTCCTCCCCAGTCTCCCTCGACGAACTCCACGACCCGAAGCGCGTGTGGTCCCTGGGCTCGGACAACCCGGCGGAGCTGGAAGCGGAGATCTCCCGCCTGCGAGCGGAACTGGGCACCTACAGGGAGGCGTTGTCCCGCCCGTTCCCGGTAGCGGTCCTGCACTGGCCGGCGGGCGAGCTGACGGAACTCCTTTCGGCGTACCCGGACCTGGCCACCGAGTACCCGTCCCACTCCGAGCACCTCGCGACCATAGAGTCCTCACTGCGCGAGTTGTCCGTCTCCGGCACCGGGAACCTGGGCATCGTCACAGGCACGGTCCCCTCCTACGAGGCCTTCGCAGCCTCGGAGGGCTCGTCCCCGTCGGACACCACCCTGCTCCCCCAGTACGCAACGACCCTGGCGGCCCGGGGGCGGGCGGTGGCTTGGCCGCCGCAGCGGACCTCGGACTGCTGGTGCGGCCAGCCCCAGCCGTACGACGCGTGCCACGGCTCGTAAACCGCGCCCGTACCCGCCGAACCACCCGGCGTGCCCCCTCGCAGCCAATGCGCCACGACCCCGCCTCGGAACGCAGCCGACCCCACGGCACACCCCGGCAAGCCGCCCACTTTCCCCGGGGCGCCCGCCCGCTTCTACCCCGTGCCGGAGCGGCCCGGGTCAAGGGTGGCCCGCAGGGCCATCGGCGCAGCCGACGCGGACGCGAAGCGCAGCGGAGCGGGAGCGCCCTTGAGGCGGGGCGCGGAGGCACGAGACTGGCGAAGAAGCGGGCGGCCCTACGGCAACTCCATAGAAGCTGAGGACCTCCGTGGGGACTGTCAGCGTCACCTGCTACAACAGAGCCGTCGCTGTGCTTGAGGGATTGGGGAATCAGCGTGGCTCAGCCGGGGGATCTATCACAGCCTGTCGCGGGTGTTTACGAAGAACTCGTCACCCAGCGCATGCAGGAGCAGATGAAGCAGCTGCGTACTGCTGGTTGGAAGGCCATCGATGACGAGGTCAGCGACGAATCGTCACCGCATGTCCTAGCTCGGCACATCAGCCGTGCTGTAAGGCAGCAGCTCAGCCAGTTGCCGCAGGAGAAGCGCGTCGCCGTAGCCAACCAAATCATCGAATCACTCGCTTCCAGCTCTGCCGACCTCGAAAGCAGCGATGCTGTCGACCTAATCGCCGATGGCCCCCGCCAGCTCCTGGCCCTCGCCGAGATGGAAGCGCCCGGCGTCTACGCGATCCGACCACTTACACCATTGTCTGAGGCCGCGCTCATCACCAACTCCGCTGAGGACCCAAGTCTCGGCAGCGAACTGCGTGCTGAGCTGGCCACGGCGGACCGCATTGATCTGCTCTGCGCCTTTGTGAAGTGGTATGGCATCCGCGTTCTGGAGGTCCCGCTCCGCGAAGCGGCCCAGCGCGGCGTGCCTATTCGCGTCATCACCACAACGTACATGGGCGCCACCGATCGGCATGCCCTCGACCGTCTCGTCCGAGACTTCGGTGCGGAAGTGAAGGTCAACTATGAGACCCGCTCAACGCGCCTGCACGCCAAGGCCTGGCTGTTTCGACGCAACAGCGGCTTCGACACTGCGTACGTCGGCAGTTCCAACCTCTCCAAGGCCGCACTTCTCGACGGCTTGGAGTGGAACGTCCGCCTGTCGTCCGTCGCTACACCCGCTGTGTTGACCAAGTTCGAGGCCAGCTTCGACTCCTACTGGCATGACATCGCCTTTGAGGCCTACGACCCTAATCGCGATGCCCGTAAATTGGACGAAGCTCTGGGTGTCGCGGGTAACCCGATGTCCAGCCAAGACTCCAAGATCAGCCTCTCGGGCCTTGAGGTTCGGCCGTACCCACACCAGGCCGACATGTTGGAACGGCTGCACGTCGAGCGTGAGGTCCGCGGTCACCACCAGAACCTGCTGGTCGCCGCGACCGGGACGGGCAAGACGGTCATGGCCGCGCTTGACTACCGCTCTCTACATAAGGAGTGGGGCGGCAAGCGTTACCCGCGGCTACTCTTCGTGGCACACCGCAAAGAGATCCTGAATCAGTCACTCCGCAAGTACCGTGAAGTACTCAACGATGCGTCATTCGGCGAACCGTTCTTCAGCGGTGAGCTGCCACGCGACTGGGAACATGTCTTTGCGAGCGTCCAGTCCCTTACCGACCAGCGACTGGAGCAGTTCGACCCGGAACACTTCGACATCATCGTCGTCGACGAGTTCCATCATGCCACGGCTACGACATATCGCCGCGTTCTCAACCACTTCAAGCCGAAGCAACTTCTTGGCCTGACCGCCACTCCTGAGCGCGCCGACGGGCTGAACGTGCAGGATGAGTTCTTCGAAGGCCGGATCGCCGCCGAGATGCGGCTGTGGGAGGCACTCGACAACGACCTTCTCTGCCCGTTCCACTACTTCGGTGTGCCCGACGGTACGGACCTCACCCGCCTCAACTGGCGTTCGGGGACGTACGACCAGAGCCAGCTCGGCGACCTGTTCTCGGCCGACCATTTCCGGGCCCGTATCGTCATCAAGCAGGTGCGGGACAAGGTATCTGACCCGTCGCAGATGAAAGCGCTCGGCTTTTGCGTCACCAGGAAGCACGCACATTTCATGGCGAAGTGCTTCCAGGAGGCAGGGTTCAAGGCTGCGGCCTTGGACAGCGAGTCGAAGCCCGAGGTCCGTGACCGGATCCTGTCCGAGCTCAAGGCTGGAGAGATCCAGGTCATCTTCTCCGTAGACCTGTTCAACGAGGGCTTGGACATCCCCGACGTCGATACGCTGCTGCTCCTGCGTCCCACGAACAGCGCCACGGTCTTCCTTCAGCAACTCGGCCGAGGCCTGCGCCGCACGCCCGACAAGCCCGTGCTCACCGTGCTTGACTTCATCGGCCAGCATCGCGCCGAGTTCCGCTTTGAGGAGCAGTTCCGTGCGATGACGAACCTGTCGCGCAACCGGCTTCTTGAGCACGCTGAGCATGACTTTCCTCTGCTGCCGTCCGGTTGCCAGATCATCCTTGAGGGCAAGTCCAAGGACCTCGTACTGGAGAACATCCGTACGCGGATCAAGGCGACCGTCCAGACCCTTGCCAAGGAGGTCAGGGCCTTCAACACACCGTTCCTTGCTGACTACCTCAGGGAGAGTCGCCGCGAGATCAAGGAGCTGTACAAGTCGAGCAACTCGTGGACGTCCGTCTTGCGCCGCGCCGGCTTGGCCGATCTACCTGAACAGGCCGGCGAGGAAGATCTGTTGAAGCGCGTGCAGGCATTCCTGCACGTCGACGACCTTGCGCGGGCCGAGGCGTATACCCGTCTACTGAGCGATGACGCCCCATCGTACGAGGCTCTGAATCCGAGGGACGCAGCATACGCGCGCATGCTCTTCTTTAACCTCTGGGACAAGGCTGGTGGTTTCACCTCCTACGCTGAGGGCCTTGACTCACTGCGCGAGCAGCAAGCCCTCCGTAGCGAACTGCGCCAGGTACTCGACCACGTGATGGGCCAGGCCGACCATTTCCCCATCCCACTGGAGGGCCCGCACGCGCACATCCCGCTGAAGATCCACAGTGCGTACAACCGCTCCGAGATCCTGGCCGCGCTTGGCGTCGCTCGCCTCGGCGGGCAGATGCCTGGGACTTTCGCCCAGGGTGTCCTGTGGGACGAACCCAACCAGACGGACGCTCTGCTGATCACTCTCGAAAAGAACGAGAAGGACTTCTCCCCCACCGTCCGCTACAAGGACTATGCATTGAGCCCTGCCCTCTTCCACTGGGAGTCCCAGAGCACGACCGCGGACACCTCACCCACTGGACTGCGTTACCAGCAGCACGTCCAGCGCGGAAGCCATGTGCTGCTGTTCATGCGGCGCTACAAGGACACCGACATCGGCAAAGCCCAGCCGTGGATGCTGCTAGGACCTGCAACGTATGTCCGACACGAGGGCAGCAAACCCATGGCCATCACTTGGCAGTTGCACCACGAGTTGCCTGCGGATGTGTGGTCGTCCTCGGCCATCGCCGCCGGTTAGCAGGATCAACGCCCTTCACAAGGGTTCACCGATCTCGGCCTCAAAGTGATTCTGGGCCCGGTCGAGTACGTCGTCGGGGTCATGGCCGTGTGCACGCAACCAATGCATCACGTCGGTCATGACCGCAATGGCGGCTTCTTCTGCCACGGCCAGACTCAACAGGCCGATGCCTCCGGCCATGTCTCCACCGCTCGGGAGCGGCCGAGATCCATACAGTTCGAGGATCGCCGCAGCCCGCATGATGCGAGGACCGTTTGTCGGCCGACAGACGGCGGAGGCTCCCACCGTGAGCTCACACCACACCACCTTCGTTTCGCCACGAAGGACCACACCCCACCGGTGGTCGGTCACTGCGTCGACCAGCGCCATTCCCCGCCCCGACTCCAGGACATCGCTGGCAGCGAGCAGGGTGGGCAACGCCCGCGGATCGGGATCCTCAACCTCCAGACGTAGATGCGGCCCGCTGAGCTCCATGCGCAGCGTCGCGGGTGTGCCCTCGCCGACATGCTGAATGACGTTGGTCGCCAGCTCCGATACGCAAATCTGCGCCATGTCCACGTGATCGCGCAGCCCCCACAGGAGGAGTCGGAGTCTCACCATCTGCCTCAACCCGGTGACTTCCTTGGGATGGGCAGTGAACTCGTGCCGCCAGGGCTCTCGTGCGGAACGCCCGCTTACGTAGATCGCCATTGCTCACCCTCCACACGCACCGTTGCGCACTGATACTTCTCGATGACTCCCAGTGACAGATTCGCAGCGGGGAATCCCTTCCTGCAACGTGCACGAAGGGATTCCCTCGTTAGGGTGATTGGTCTTTCGCGCCTCTTCCGATGGGATGGATGTTCCGCTACCCACGAGGAGTTGACATGGCCGGATCCCCCACTGCTCGCCGGCGCCGACTTGCGATCGAGCTCAAGCGGCTCCGTGAGGAGAGTGGCCTCACCTGTAACCAAGTAGGCATGGAGCTGGACTGGAGCAGTTCCAAGGTGAGCCGCATGGAGACGGGTCAGGGGCGTGTACAAGCCTCGGACGTCGATGCGCTCTGTCGCTTCTACGCGACCACTGAAGAGCTACGCGATCTCCTGAAGTCGCTGGCCAGGGAGTCCAAGACAAAGGGGTGGTGGCACGCTCAAGGCGATGCGATCCCTGCCTGGTTCTCTGTGTATGTCGGCCTGGAGCAGGCGGTCTCCAACTTGCGCAGCTATCAAGGGGAGTTCATCCCTGGCCTGTTGCAAACCAGTGAGTACGCAGCTGAGCAGTGCCGTGCGTGGGTCGACCACACCTCAGAGGACGTTCAGCGGATGGTCGAGGTCCGGATGCGACGCCAGGAGCTGCTCGCCAGGGAGGGCGCGCCCGACCTATGGGCTGTCATCCACCAGAGTGCACTGGCGCACGTAATCGGCAGTCGCCAGGTCATGGCCCATCAACTCGAACGTATCCTGGCCATCGGTAAGTTGAAGAACGTGACCGTCCAGATCCTGCCGTTCGATGCGGGCGCCTACCCCACCACAGGGTCGTACACGATCCTCGGCTTCCCAGAACAGGAGGACCCCGACTTGGTCTACCGAGAGGGGCTCACCGATTCCGTCTACCTCGAAGAACCCAAGGATGTGACCCTTTACGCGAAGGCGTTTGATCACCTCAGGGCCTTGGCACTCAGCCCCCAACGCTCGGCCCTACTGATCAAAAGAATCTTGGAGGAACATTCCCGATGATGTCGTCGTCCAACATCCAGTGGCACAGAAGTAGCTATAGCAACGGCATGGGGGGCGAGTGCCTCGAAGTAGCGGCACTCTCCGAAGCAATCGCAGTACGCGACTCCAAGGTTGCCTTGGGACCGCAGCTAACATTGAGCAATGCCGCGTGGCAGGGCTTTATACAGACCCTACCCCCCATACAGTCACGAAACCGCTAGCTATAGGCCCGATAACTCATAGTTCTGCTATCCGGTCACAAGCGACTGGAACACCCCCGCGAGTGTTTCAGACCCGGCGGCGAAGCCGGCGATTGACACAGGAGCCGAGACGACTCCCTATTCAATCTTCAGCGAATTACGAGGTCCTCTGGATTACCTTCCAGCCTCTGTGATTACTCAGACTCGTAAAGCAGAGATTGCCCTGTTACGTCTTCGATCAGGTCAACGAGAAGACTAAGACGCGCCCGCAGGAATGACTCATATTTCCTCTCCATCAACCCGCTCCCCTCACTAGCCTCGATCAGGTGCGACTCAAGCACCTCTGATAGCTTTTTCTGTGACGCCAGTTCTTCGCTCTCGATACATTCTGCTATGTGGCGATCTCGAATTACCCGTTTCGAGTCTTTACTTACCAGCATTCGATTCAGAACGAGATCCGGATCCCGCAACTCTCCGTCCTCAGAGGTCGACCCTTGAATGAATTTCCTCGGGAAAACTCGGGTATGATCAAGGGAAGTCACCTGAATGCTGGAAATAGCTTGAGCGTACTCGAAATCCTTTGCGCCCGCGCGAATCAGCAGGCTCATGACTCCACGAAATAGAGCCTTCCTGTTTGCCCGAGCCAGCAAAAGATCTGCATCCACCAAGTTGAAGCTCTCGACAGCCTCAGGGATGCGCTTGGGCTCTTCCCCGAAAATCCACGATTGAAGTGCACGATAGTCAGCTCCCGCCTGACTGTTGGCACCTTGATCGTAGTTTTCAGAGAAAACGGAACACCAGTAGAATTGCCCGACCTTCTCCAAGGCTTCAGTTCGCGCCTTCGAGCGCATATCTGCAATTTTCGAAAAAACAGCGGCCATGGGGACGAGAATCATACTGTACGGAAGCCAGGCGCTGGATACTGCGCCGCACTGACTTTTCAGATAGTCGAGCGAGTCAGACATGCCCGCCACAGCCGAATCCCAATGCTTATTTACATCCCTAGCAGACAGCTTATTAAGCACATCCGCACGCTGCGCCGTTCCGCGCTCCAGCAAGGAGACAGTTTGAAGAAGGCTGTGAGGCGCAGTACGAGGCCACGGCCGAGCTGGTGAAGTACCTGGCCGCGCGCTTCGACATACCGCTGGACCGGCAGCACATCATCGGCCACGACAACGTCGCCGGTCCGAAGTCGTCCCTCGTCTCGGGCATGCACTGGGACCCGGGCCCGTCCTGGGACTGGAACCGCTTCATGAGCCTGCTCGGTGTGCACACCGGGCGGCACGGCGTCGGCCCCGTCGGCTCGGTGGTCACCATCGCGCCCCGCTTCGACGACAACCTGCAGACCGTCCAGATCTGCCCCTCCGACGACCCGACCGGCGCCACCACCGCGTGCACCGAGACGCAGCAGCCGTCGGACTTCGTCTACCTGCACACCGAGCCCAGCGACACCGCTCCCCTCTTCGGGGACCAGGCGGTGCACCCCGGCGCGGCCGGCACCGACCGGATCAACGACTGGGGCAGCACGGCGGCGGCGGGACAGCAGTTCGTGGTCGCCGGGCAGGACGGCGACTGGACCGCCGTCTGGTACAGCGGCGCGAAGGTGTGGTTCCACAACCCGCACGGCTGCAACACCGCGCCGGCCCACGGGGTGAAGGTGATCACGGCGGCCGGCGGCTCCCCGGTGGCGGTGTACGGCTCCAGCTACCCGGACGCCGCCGAGTACCCCGCGGGCCTGTCGCCCTCGACGCAGGCCCCGCTGAGCATGTACTCCGTCCCGGCCGGTCAGGCCTACGTGGCCACCGTGGCGCCGTCCCTCACGGACGACTTCTTCCCGTCCAGCGGCACGGTCGTCACCGGCGCCAAGGCGATGTACACCATCCAGTACAACCACCGGGTCGCCCTCGTGTACGCCTCGGACGTCACGGCCACGGACGCATGACGGTCCTCTGACAGCACGCCGACGGGGAGGTGGTGTCCAGGGGTCCCGGCCTCCTGGGCACCCACCTGCATGCCCCCGTCCGGCTGACGGACCGGGCAGTACGACCGAGCGCGTGGCGAGGCTCGGTGGACGGCGTCGTGGTCAGAGATCTGTCGCGGCCCGGACGAGGCCGGCGACGGCTCGGGACCGGCTGTGGGGCGGCCAGGCGATCACGGTCGTGACCGAGGGCGCGTCCTGCACGGGTACGGCGGTCAGACCGTCGCTCAGTTGGGTCCGGCAGGACTCCGGCGCGATCCAGCAGGCACGGCCGAGGGCGATCAGCTGGAGCAGCTGTGCGTGGTCGCGGGCCTGGGGGCCGGGGCCGTCAGGGTATCTGCCGTCCGGGCCGGGCCAGCGCGGCAGCGGCAGCTCGGGCAGTTCGGTGACCTCCGCCTGCCGCACCTCGGTCCGGGTGGTGAGGGGGTGTCCGGCCGGGAGGATCACGACCTGCTTCTCCGTACGGAGTTCCTCCGTGTCGAAGCCGACCGTCGAGTCGAACGGCAGATGCAGCAGAGCCACGTCGGCCCGGCCGTCGCGCAGCATGCCCTCCTGTTCGCCGATCCCGCACAGGAGCAGGTCGACGGTGACCGCGTCGGGTTCGGCGGCGTAGGCGTCGAGGAGTTTCGCCAGCAGTTCGCCGGAGGCACCGGCCTTCGTGGCGAGGACCACGCCGGGCCGGCCGGTCGCGGCGAGGGCGGCGCGGCGGGTGCGGCGCTCGGCGGCCTCGACGGCGTCCAGTGCCGCCCGGGCCTCGCGCAGGAGCACCGAGCCGGCTTCGGTCAGGGTGACCGCGCGGCTGGTGCGTTCCAGCAGGGGGGCGCCGAGGCGCCGTTCGAGCAGGCCGATCGCCCGCGACAGCGGGGGCTGCGCGATCCCGAGCCGCCGGGCGGCCTTCCCGAAGTGCAGTTCCTCGGCTACGGCCACGAAGTACCGCAATTCCCGCGTCTCCACACCGCCATGCTACTGCGCCGACCGGGATCGATACCCGGGCGGTATCGATGTCCACCCGATCGGTGTTGGCCGATCCTGTCCGGGCCCGGACAGGATCGACGGTATGAGTGAACAGACCATCGCGCTGGTGACCGGCGCGAACAAGGGCATCGGATACGAGATCGCCGCGGGCCTGGGCGCACTCGGCTGGCGGGTCGGGGTCGGCGCGCGGGACGAGGAGCGTCGCGAGAGTGCCGTGGCGAAGTTGCGGGCCGCGGGCGTCGACGCGTTCGGCGTACCGCTGGACGTGACCGACGACGCGAGCGTGACCGCTGCCGCCAGGCTGGTCGAGGACCGCGCCGGACGCCTCGACGTGCTCGTCAACAACGCCGGGATCACCGGCAGTGCACCGCAGATGCCCACCACCGTCGACGTCGCGACGGTACGGGCTGCCGTGGAGACCAACGTGATCGGCGTCATCCGCGTGACCAACGCGATGCTGCCGCTGCTGCGCCGCTCGGCGTCGCCCCGGATCGTGAACATGTCCAGCAGCGTGGGCTCCCTCACCCTGCAGACCACCCCCGGCGCCGAAACGGGCCCGATCGCCGTGGCCTACTCGCCGTCGAAGACGTTCCTCAACGGCGTCACCGTCCAGTACGCCAGGGAACTGAGCGACACGAACATCCTGATCAACGCCGGCTGCCCGGGCTACTGCGCGACCGACCTCAACGGCTTCCGCGGTGTCCGCACCCCGGAACAGGGCGCGGCGATCGCGATCCGGCTCGCGACCCTGCCCGACGACGGCCCGACCGGGAGCTTCTTCGACGACGCGGGGGAGGTGCCCTGGTGACCTGAAGGAGGGCCGCTGCCTCAGCGGAAGTCGCCCGGCCCGGTCGTACAGCCGTGACGACCGGGTCGGGCGCCCCGGGCACGGACCGCAACGTTCGGGCCCAGTGCGTCCCGAGGCCATCCAGCCGGACCGCCTCGGTGCCAGGATGGAAGTCATGACGTTGATCCATGGGGAAGTGGCCGACGGTTTCGAGGGTGTGCGGGAGGCGTTCCGCGCCAACTTCGAGCAGCGGGGGGATGTCGGGGCCGCCGTGTGCGTGTACCGGGACGGCCGGCCCGTGGTGGATCTGTGGGGTGGGGTCGCCGATCCGGAGACCGGGCGGGGCTGGGAGCGGGACACCCTGCAGCTCGTGTACTCCGCGACCAAGGGGGCCACGGCCACCGTCGCACATCTGCTGGCCCAGCGTGGGGAGTTGGATCTCGATGCGCCGGTGGCCGCCTACTGGCCCGAGTTCGGGGTGAACGGCAAGGCGGAGATTCCGGTGCGGTGGTTGTTGTCGCATCGGGCCGGGGTGGTGACCGTTGATCCGCCGGTGCCGTTGGAGGCGGCGTTGGGGTGGGAGGCGATGGTGGACGCCTTGGCCGTTCAGCGGCCCGCCTGGGAGCCGGGGACCGCGCACGGGTACCACGGGCGGACCTTCGGGTGGCTGGTCGGGGAGGTGATCCGGCGGGTGTCCGGGCGTACGCCGGGGCGGTTCTTCGCCGAGGAGGTCGCCGGGCCGCTCGGGCTCGACTTCTTCATCGGGCTGCCGGCGGCCGAGCGCGGTCGGGTGAGCCGGATGGTGTATCCGAAGCCGGAGTTCGATCTGAGCACCGTACCGCTGGATCTCGTGCCGCCGGAGGCGCGGGAGTTCGTCGCCGCGTTGCAGGATCCGGAGTCGTTGAGCAACCGGGCGTTCGCGGTCACCGATCCCGCCGAGATCGACTTCAACTCGGCCGTGGTGCAGGCCGCGGAGCTGCCCGCGTCCAACGGGATCGGTACGGCGCGGGCGCTGGCGCGGATGTACGCCGCGTTGATCGGCGAGGTGGACGGGGTGCGGCTGTTCAGCCCCGAGACCCTCGCGTCGGCGACCGAGGAGCAGGCCGCCGGGGTGGACAGGGTCATCATGTCCCCGATCCGCTTCGCCTCCGGGTACATGCTGCCGGTGGAGACGAACCCCTTGACCGGTCCCCGTGCCTTCGGCCACCCGGGCCGCGGCGGATCGCTTGGCTTCGCTGATCCCGAGCACGGCATCGCCTTCGGTTACGTCATGAACAGCATCGTGGAAGGGGCGGAGGACACCCGTGCGACCGCGCTCGTGGACGCGGTGCGGGAGTCGTTGGCCTAGTCGGCAACGGCCTTTCGCGCAGGTGGGCGCCAGGTTAGGGTTGGCCCTATGAACGGGGTTGTGACGGCTGTCAGCCGCAATGAGGTGTACTCCTTCACCAAGCCGAACCGGGAGAGCATCACCCTGCTCGCCGGGCTCGGGGTGGAGGGTGATGTGCACGCCGGGGTGACCGTGAAGCACCGGTCCAGGGTCGCTCAGGATCCGAGTCAGCCCAATCTGCGGCAAGTGCACCTCATTCACGAGGAGTTGTTCGCGGAGCTGGCAAGCGCCGGGTTCCGGGTGGGGGCCGGCGAACTCGGGGAGAACATCACCACCCGTGGCCTGGATCTGCTGGGGCTGCCGGTCGGGGCGTTGCTGCGGATCGGGGAGCAGGCCGTCGTCGAGGTGACCGGGCTGCGGAATCCGTGCCTGCAGATCGACGGCTTTCAGGAAGGGCTGCTGAAGCAGGTCGTCGGGCGGGACGGCAGTGGCCGGGTCGTCCGCAGGGCCGGGGTGATGAGTGTGGTGAAGGTGGGGGGTGTGGTGCGGCCGGGGGATGAGATTCTGGTGGAGTTGCCCGAAGGGGTTCAACGGCCGCTGGAACGCGTCTGAGGCGCAGCCGACACCCCTACGGTCCGAGGCGGTCATGAAGGCCGCGGTCGTCTCCTCGGAGAAGCGGGGTTGACAGGGGTCGGCTCATGTTCCGTCAGCGTGGTCGCCTGCGGGTTAGCCTCGGGAAATCCAGACAGAAGGCGGCAGAAGGAGACAGGCATGGCCAGGGTTCCCAGTTCGGTGATCGCCGCGAGCGGGCTTGTCGGAGGGTACGGCGTGGCCCGGTGGACGAGGAAGCGGCCGCTGGGCGGGGCCGTGCTGGCCGTCGCCGGGGGCGTCGCCGCGCAGCAGTGGCGGCAGCGGGCGGGTGGGAAGGCGGCCGGGGCGCTGTCCGTCGCGTATGTCGCCGCGTTCGCCGGGTCGCATCCGCTGGCCAAGAAGGTGGGCGCCTGGCCGTCCGTCTTCGGCGTGGCCGGTGCGGTGGCACTGGCGTCCTGGGCGGTCGCCGACCGGCGCGCCTAGCCGAGCGAGCACGGGCCCAGTCGACTCGGCTACCGCCGGACCCTAGCCGTCTGAACTGCGGAACGCCCGGCGGTACGCCTGTGGGCTGGTGCCGACCACCCTGCGGAAGCGTTCCCGGAAGGCCGTCGGGGAGCCGAAGCCCGACTGCGTCGCGATGCGTTCGACGGGGTGCGCGGTGGTCTCCAGCAGGTGCTGCGCCCTGCGCACCCGCGCCCGGTGCAGCCACTGCAAGGGCGTCGTGCCGGTCTGGTCGCGGAAGCGGCGGTTGAGGGTACGGGTGCTCATACCGGCCCGGGCCGCGACCTCCTCCAGGGTCAGGTCACGGTCGCAGTTGTCCTCCAGCCAGGCCAGGAGCGGCTCCAGGGTGGCCCCGGCGGGGGCCGGTGGCTGGTCGTGGACGATGAACTGGGCCTGGCCGCCCTCCCGTTCCAGTGGCATGACCGACATCCGGGCCGTGTGCGCGGCGACCGCCGAACCGTAGTCCATGCGGACCATGTGCAGGCACAGGTCCATGGCCGCGGCCGCGCCCGCCGAGGTCAGGAACTGGCCGTTGTCGACGTACAGGACGTTCGGATCGACGTCGATGTCCGGGTGCAGCGCGGCGAGGGTGTCGGCCGCGGCCCAGTGCGTGGTGGCGCGCAGGCCGTCGAGGAGGCCGGTGGCCGCGAGGACGAACGCCCCGACGCACACCGACGCGATCCGGGTGCCGTTCGCCGCCGCCGCGCACAGGGCTTCGGCGACCTCGGGCGGGAGCTCGAACGTGGGATCCGCGACGCCCGGCACGACGATCGTGTCCGCCTCGGCCAGCGCGTCCAGCCCGTACGGCGCCTTGACCGTGAACGCGCCGCCCGCCGCGGTCACCTCGTCCGCCGGCCCGCACACCCGGACCCGGTAGGCGTCCCGGCCGTCGGGCAGCCGGGCCCAGCCGAAGGTGTCGATCGGCACGGTGAAGTCGGACGGGATGACCTGGTCCAGGACGAGTACGGCGACGGTATGCATGGCAGGAACGTAGCGGTTCGACGGGTTACCGCCAATCCCGGGTGGCTGTCCCAGGCGGTTGACACGTGTGGCTGGCGAGAATCCGTTGAGTGGTGGCAGTATCGCCGCTTCTGCAAGATCTTCCGGCCGCCTACGGTCGAGGCCGTGACCAAGTTCCTCCTCGCCGTCCATGTGCTCGCGGCGATCGTCGCGATCGGTCCCGTCACCGTCGCCGCCAGCATGTTCCCGCCGGCCGCCCAGCGCGCCATCGAGTCGCCGGACGACCTCCGTGCCGCCGAGACCCTCCAGCTGCTGTACCGGATCTGCCGGGTGTACGCCGTCGTCGGTGTCGCCGTCCCCGTGTTCGGGTTCGCCACGGCGAGCAACATGCATGTGCTGGGCAGCGCCTGGCTGATCACGTCGATAGCGCTCACCGCGCTCGCGGCGCTCGTCCTCGCCGCGCTGGTGCTGCCCCGGCAGAGCGCGCTGGTGGAGGGCGGTGCCGACACGCGGGAGGCCACCGTCCAACTCGCCATGTTCACGGGGGTGTTCAATCTCCTCTGGGCCGCCGTGACGGTGCTGATGATCGTGCGGCCGGGGTCGACGACCGGCGCCTGACCAACTCCCCCGGTTTCTGTTATCCGGGCCCTGCCGGTTCGTCTCCCAGGGCATGCACCTGACTCGACAGATCAGCCGCCGGAGCCTGCTGAAGGCCTCGGGAGCGGCGGTGGGGGCCGCCGCTGGGATCGCCGCGGCGGGCCGGCCCGCCTCCGCCGCCGGGGCCTTCGCGCATCCCGGCCTGCTGCACACCCGTACCGATCTCGACCGCATGGCCGCCAAGGTGAAGGCGGGCGCCGCGCCCTACGCGGCCGGGTTCGCCCGGCTCACCGCCAACCCGCACGCGCAGAGCGGCTGGCAGGCGCGTCCGCAGGCCGTGGTGTACCGGGGCTCGGGCACCCCGGAGAACTACGCGCTCCTCTACAACGACATCCACGCCGCGTACCAGAACGCCCTGCGCTACCACGTCACCGGCGAGAGCAAGTACGCCGACACCGCGGTCGCCGTCCTCAACGCGTGGTCCGCCACCCTCACCGCGGTCGACGGTTCCGCCGACCGGTTCCTGGCCGCCGGGCTGTACGGCTACCAGTTCGCCAACGCCGCCGAACTCGTCCGCGACCACGGGGACTTCGAGCTCGCCCGGTTCCAGGAGATGCTGACCAAGCTCTTCGGCGCGGTCAGCGACGACTTCCTCGTCCGGCACAACGGCGCCGTCATCTCCAACTACTGGACCAACTGGGACCTCGCCGCCATGGTCTGCGTCCTCGCCACCGGCATCTTCTGCGACGACCGCGCCCAGGTCACCCGCGCGGTCGACTACTTCAAGCACGGCGCCGGGCTCGGCTCGATCAAGAACGCGATTCCCGTCGTGTACGACGACGGACTCGCCGAGTGGCTGGAAGCCGGGCGCGACCAGGGGCACGCACTCCTCGGGGTGGGCCTGATGGGCACGTTCTGCGAGATGGCCTGGAACCAGGGGATCGACCTGTACGGGTACGACGACAGCCGGTTCCTCAAGGGTGCGCAGTACGTGGCCAAGTGGAGCATGGGCGGGAACGTGTCGTACACCGCGAACACCCGTGAGAAGGGGGCGGTCGGAGGCTGGTCGGGCACCGAGACGGCGACCGCGGCGGCAGGGGTGGACCCGGCGATGACCCGTCCCGTCTGGGCGATGATCGCCAACCACTACACGAAGCGGCGGGGGATGCCGGCGACGTACGTCACGCAGATCGCGGCGAAGGCCGCGCCCGAGGGCGGCGGCGGGGACTACGGGCCGAACAGCGGGGGGTACGACCAACTGGGCTTCGGGACTCTGACGTTCACGCGGGATCGGGCGCAGGCGGCAGGGGCTGCGACGTCTTCCCCGAATCCGACGGAACCGGCATCGGGATCTACGTCCGCGTCCGCTTCGGCGTCGTCCTCCCCGTCGGCCATGGGCAAGGGCGACGACCTCGCCGCCACCGGGTCCGGTGATGTCGTCGGGTGGACCGCGGCCACGGGGATCACCGCGCTGGCGGGTGGGCTGCTGTTGCTGCGCAGGCGGGGGCGCCGGGCCGAGTAGGCACCGGGTGCGGGGGCGGGCGGGCGCCGGGCTTGCTCCAACCGTGGGTCGTGGCCACCCGTTCGGCCGTATGCGGGCGGCTCGGGGGCTTCTCTCGCCGCCCCGAGCCGCCAGGATGGCCGGAGGACCACGCCATGGTGCGGGCGAAGCGCGAGCGTCTGGAGACACACACCGGTGACCGTTGTCAACGACCCCGAGCCCTCGGCCGTCCCCCATTACGAAAGTGAGGTGCCGCTGCGAGGCCGGCGGCCCGGCAGTGTCGTGGTGACGTGGCTGACGACCACCGACCACAAGACGATCGGCACGCTGTATCTGACCACGTCGTTCGCGTTCTTCCTGATCGGCGGCGTGATGGCGCTGCTCATGCGCGCCGAGCTCGCCCGGCCGGGCCTGCAGATCCTCTCGAAGGAGCAGTTCAACCAGGCGTTCACGATGCACGGCACGGTGATGCTGCTGATGTTCGCGACGCCGCTGTTCGCCGGCTTCACGAACTGGATCATGCCGCTGCAGATCGGCGCGCCGGACGTCGCCTTCCCACGGCTGAACATGTTCGCCTACTGGCTCTACCTGTTCGGCTCGACGATCGCGGTCGGCGGGTTCCTCACCCCGCAGGGTGCGGCCGACTTCGGCTGGTTCGCCTACACCCCGCTGTCCGATGCGGTCCGCACCCCGGGCCTCGGCGCCGACATGTGGGTCATGGGTCTGGCCTTCTCCGGCTTCGGCACCATCCTCGGCGCGGTCAACTTCATCACCACGATCATCTGCATGCGTGCCCCCGGCATGACCATGTTCCGCATGCCGATCTTCACGTGGAACGTGCTGCTGACCGCGACCCTGGTGCTGTTCGCCTTCCCGGTCCTGGCGGCCGCGCTGTTCGCGCTGGAGGCGGACCGCAAGTTCGGCGCACACGTCTTCGACGCGGCCAATGGCGGAGCACTGCTCTGGCAGCACCTCTTCTGGTTCTTCGGCCACCCGGAGGTGTACATCATCGCGCTGCCGTTCTTCGGCATCGTGACCGAGGTCATCCCGGTCTTCTCCCGCAAGCCGGTCTTCGGCTACATGGGCCTGGTCGCTGCGACCATCTCGATCGCCGGTCTGTCCATCACCGTCTGGGCGCACCACATGTACGTCACCGGCAGTGTGCTGCTGCCGTTCTTCTCCTTCATGACCTTCATGATCGCGGTCCCGACCGGGGTGAAGTTCTTCAACTGGATCGGCACGATGTGGAAGGGCGCGGTGTCGTTCGAGACACCGATGCTGTGGGCGACGGGCTTCCTCGTGACGTTCCTGTTCGGTGGTCTGACCGGTGTCATCCTGGCCTCACCCCCGTTGGACTTCCACGTCTCCGACTCGTACTTCGTGGTGGCGCACTTCCACTACGTGGTCTTCGGTACGGTCGTCTTCGCGATGTTCTCCGGCTTCCACTTCTGGTGGCCGAAGATGACGGGCAAGATGCTCGACGAGCGCCTCGGCAAGATCACCTTCTGGACGCTGTTCGTCGGCTTCCACGGCACCTTCCTGGTCCAGCACTGGCTGGGTGCCGAGGGCATGCCGCGTCGCTACGCCGACTACCTGGCGGCCGACGGCTTCACCGCGCTGAACACGATCTCGTCGATCAGCTCCTTCCTGCTCGGCCTGTCGATGCTGCCGTTCCTCTACAACGTGTGGAGGACGGCCAGGTACGGCAAGCCGGTCGGCGTCGACGACCCGTGGGGCTTCGGCCGTTCACTGGAGTGGGCGACCTCCTGCCCGCCGCCGCGGCACAACTTCGTCACCCTGCCGCGGATCCGCAGCGAATCCCCGGCGTTCGACCTGCACCACCCCGACATCGCCCTGGCTGAGGCCGAGGCCTACCGCGCCCACTCATGACCGACGCCGGACACCAAGTGGGCGGAAGACCGCAGGGCGGGGCCGGCGAAGACCTCGGCAACGAGGTGGAGGGTTACCTGCTGTGGCAGGCCCGGATCGCTGAGGCCGAACAGCGGGCACGGGAGTTCACCCGGTGCATGGACTGGCTGACCACGTCCCAACGTGACGAGATCGAACGCCAATACGTCGACGACAGCCTCCGGAACGCCCGGCAGGACCTCGAACGGGTCGCCGCCCGGTGTGTGTCCCTGCGGGGCGAGTACGAGCGCCGGTACCGCCGGCTGCGGGCACGCTGTGCGGGGTGGTCACTGGCCGTGTGCGCGGGCGTCACCTTCCTGGCGGCGGCCGTCTCACTGGGCCGCTGACGGCCGCTGAGGGCCCTTCCGCGGCCGGGTCACCGGGCCACCGACGGTCGCTGTCCCCCGGCTCCCCCGCTCCCGCGCTCGCGCCGCCCCTACGCCCCCGCCTTCGCCGCCCCGCCCGGTGCCGCCGTCAGTGGTGTGGCGATGTCCTCCAGCGACCGCCGCTCCGCGTTCACCGCGCACACCGCCGCCACCAGCCCCGCCGCGCACATCAGCCCCGCGCCGATCTGGAACGCCAGCACGGTGTCGGACACCTTCCCCGTTCCCGTCAGGTCGGCGAAGAGGAGCGGGCCGCTGATGCCGCCCGCCGCCGTGCCCAGCGCGTAGAAGAACGCGATCGACATCGCCCTCGTCTCCATCGGGAAGATCTCGGACACCGTGAGATACGCGCTGGACGCTCCCGCCGACGCGAAGAACAGCACCACGCACCAGCATGCCGTCAGCGTCCCCGCCGTCAGCACACCCTGGTCGAACAGCCACGCCGTGAGGAACAGCAGCAGCCCGGAGAGGATGTACGTCGACGAGATCATCACCCTCCTCCCCACCGTGTCGAACAGCTTGCCCAGCAGCAGGGGGCCCAGGAAGTTGCCGACCGCGATGACCACGAAGTAGTAGCCCGTGTCGCCCGTCGGCACGTCGAAGAACTTCGTGAGGATCGCGCCGAAGCCGAAGGTGATCGCGTTGTAGAGGAACGCCTGGCCCATGAAGAGGGCGAAGCCGAGGACGGCACGACGCCGGTAGTCGTGGAAGACCGTGCGGGCGATCTCGCGGAAGGTGACGCCGGCCCGCTGGTGGATCACCAGCTCGCCCGCCGGTTCGGGGAGCGGCTCGCCCTTCTCCTCCTCCACCTGCTGCTCGATCGAGGAGACGATCTCCTCCGCCTCCCGTTCCCGGCCGTGGATGAGCAGCCAGCGCGGGCTCTCCGGGACGTTCCGTCGTACCAGCAGGATGACCAGGCCCAGGACGACCCCCAGCGCGAAGGTCAGGCGCCAGCCCACGTCCTTCGCCAGGAAGTCCGTGTTCAGGGCGACGATCGAGAGCAGCGAACCGCCGACCGCGCCCACCCAGAAGCTGCCGTTGATGACCAGGTCCACGCGGCCGCGGTAGTACGCGGGGATCAGTTCGTCGATCGCGGAGTTGATCGCCGCGTACTCGCCGCCGATACCGAAGCCGGTCAGGAAACGGAAGGTGAAGAACCACCAGGGAGCGAAGGAGATCGACGTCAGGGCCGTGGCGGCCAGATAGACCGCCAGGGTGATCATGAAGAGGTTCTTGCGGCCGTAGCGGTCGGTCAGGCGGCCCCAGAAGAGGGCGCCGGTGCAGGCGCCCGCCACGTACAGCGCGGCCGCCACGCCGGTGACCTGGGAGGACGAGATCGCGAGGCCGCTGCCCGGTTCCGACAGACGGCTCGCGATGTTGCCCACGACCGTGACCTCGAGGCCGTCCAGGATCCAGACCGTGCCGAGGCCGATGACGACCGTCCAGTGCCAGCGGGACCAGGGGAGGCGGTCCAGGCGGGCCGGGATACGAGTGGTGATCGTCCGGCCGCCGCCGTGGCCGCCGCCCGCCCCGTCCACGCCCACATCCGCACCCGTAGCCATCCGCGCCTCCTCTGCCGGCGAGAGAACACAATCGTCAGGCGGGTGCCCCATGCCCGGCGTTCGAAGCGCCCTACGCGCCCAGCGCCCGCGACACCGTGAAGATCAGCACGCCGGCCAGCGACCCCACCACCGTGCCATTGATCCGGATGAACTGCAGATCACGCCCGATGTGCGCTTCGATCTTCCGGGTGGTGTGCTCCGCGTCCCAGCCCGCCACGGTGTCGGTGATCAGGGAGGTGATCTCCTTGCGGTACGTCGACACCACGTGCACGGCCGCGCCCTCGACCCAGCTGTCGACCTTGTCCTGGACCTTTGGTTCCTCGGCCATCCGAGTGCCCAGGGAGATCAGGGAGGCCCGGACGCGCAGCCGCAGCTCGCTGCGTTCGTCCTCGGCCGCCGAGACGATCATGGATCGTACGGCCGTCCAGGCGGACGCGATCAGGTCCTGCACCTCGCCACGGCCCAGGACGTCGCCCTTGAGCCGCTCGACCCGGGCCCGGGTGTCGGTGTCGGACTGGAGGTCGTTCGCGAAGTCCGTGAGGAAGCGGTCGAGGGCGCCGCGTGCCGGGTGGGACGGCATGTCCCGCATCTCGGCGCAGAAGCGCAGCAGCTCCTTGTAGACGCGCTCGCCGACGCGCCGGTCGACGAACCGGGGCGTCCACCCGGGCGCCCCACCCTGGACGGCGTCCATCACGGAGTCCCCGTGCAGCACCAGCCAGTCGTGCGCCTTGGTGACGACCAGGTCCACGACCCGCTTGTGACCGCCGTCGGCGACGACCCGTTCCAGCATCTTGCCGATGCCGGGGGCGATCTCCTGGGCGTCGGCCCGCCGGGTGATCGCCTCCCCGACCACAGCCTGGACGTCGGAGTCCCGCAGCACGGTCAGGGCGCCGCGCAGCGCGGTCGCCAGCTCCGCCATCACCCGGTCGGCGTTCTTCGGCTCCGCCAGCCACGCGCCGAGCCGGCTGCCGATGCCGACGGCACGCAACCGCTGTCGTACGACGTCCTGGGAGAGGAAGTTCTCGCCGACGAACTCGCCCAGCGAGATCCCCAGCTGGTCCTTCTTCGTCGGGATGATCGCGGTGTGCGGGATCGGCAGGCCGAGCGGGTGCCGGAAGAGGGCGGTCACCGCGAACCAGTCGGCGAGCGCGCCGACCATGCCCGCCTCGGCGGCCGCGGCCACATAGTCCGCCCACGAGCCCGCGCCCTCACCGGACGCCCACTTGGCCAGCACGTACACCAGGGCGACGAGCAGCAGCAGGCCGGTCGCCGTGCGCTTCATGTGCCGCACACCGCGCTGGCGCTCCTCGTCGGCGGGCGTGAAGGCGTTCATGGACTTGTAGGACGGAGCGCTCCCCGCGCGACCGTCGGTGTCCGGCGTTTCCGTACGTTCCTCCATCTGCTCCACCCGTTCGCAGCTGGTCTCACCCCCATGGTGATCCCGCACATATTGTCCCTTCCTGACCTACTCCCGGAACGGAACAAGAGTTCCCGTCGTCTGTCTGTTCGGGAAATTCAACGGGCGGTGGTCCCCCGCGGCACGGTGGGGGCTGATCGCGCAGCCCCCCGGTGCTCAGTAGTCGCCGTGCCTTCGGCCGGTGCGTTCCTCGCGGAGTTCGTCGCGTTGTTCCCTGCGCTCCTGGCGCCACTCGTGGCGGGCCGCGTGCAGTTCGTGCCGGGCCGACCTGCGGTCCAGCTTCTCCTGGCGGCGTTCCTCCCTGAGGCGTTGGCGTTCCGCCTTGGTGACCTTGTGCTCCACCTCGACGCCGCCCCAGAAGGCGAAGCCCGTCACGATCACCCTCGGCGCGGCCGGGTCCGGCGGTGTGCCCTCCTCGCGGTGGTCGAAGCCGCCCATGACGCCGATGCCCCGCATCACCACTTCCACGCCCGGCGGCACGAGCACGCTGAGGCCGCCCATGATCGCGACGCAGTTGATCTCGATCTCCCGGTCCGCGAAGTTCGCCTCGCGCAGGTCGATCTCGCCGCCGCCCCAGAACGCGAGGCAGTTGAAGCGTTTTGGCGCGGTCCAGCGGCCCCTGCGCTGGAAGCCGGACATCACGGCCACCGCCCAGGAGGACGAGCCCTCGCCGCCGACTATCCGGCTCCCCCAACTGCCGCTGTCCGCCGGGGACTTGTTCAGCGATACCGATGGCGACACCGCGGGCGAGCCGGCCGCCGCGGGCAGATCCCTGGTGATCGGCGTCAGCTCACCGTACGTACGGGCCTTGTACGTCGCCTCCAGCCGCTCCTCGAACTCCTCCATGTCCAGGCGCCCCTCCGCGAGGGCGTCCCTGAGGACCTCGGCGACTCGTTCGCGATCGGCGTCGGAGGCACGCAACTCCGGGGCATCGTCGGTCATGAGTGCAGACTACGAGTTCCGGTCGCCGGGCACTACGCCGTCGTGCGCTCCGAGGGGGGTGGAGGGGCGTCCCCCGGGGTTCCCGGGGTTCCCGGGGTTCCCGGGGTTCCCGGGGCCCACGGTGTCGCCGTTGTCCCCGATGTCTCCAAGGAACGCAGCATCTTCGCGATCACCGTCTCGATGTCCGGCTCCCGGACGGAGAGGTCCACCAAGGGATACGCCGCCGCGATCCGCGCCACCAGCGGCGCCGCCGACTCCGACGCCGGGAACGCCAGCCACTGCCGGGGTCCCTCCACCTTCACCACCCGCGCCGAGCCGCCCACCTCGACCGGCGGCAGCTCCCGCTCCAGGTCCACCACCAGGGTCCGTTCGCTCTCCCCCACCTCGTGCAGGCCCGCGAGCGGACCGTCGTACATCAGCCGCCCGTGGTCGATGACCATCACGCGCGAGCACAACTGCTCGATGTCCTGGAGGTCATGGGTGGTCAGCAGGACCGTGGTGCCGCGCTCGGTGTTGAGCTCCCGGAGGAAGTCACGGACCTTGGCCTTGGAGATGACGTCCAGGCCGATCGTCGGCTCGTCGAGGTAGAGCACCTCGGGGTCGTGCAGCAGCGCCGCCACGATGTCGCCGCGCATCCGCTGGCCGAGCGAGAGCTGCCGTACCGGGACGTCCAGCAGACTCTCCAGGGAGAGGAGTTCGACCAGGCGGTCCAGGTTCTCGGCGTAACGCGCGTCCGGGATGCGGTACATGCGGTGCATCAGGCGGTAGGAGTCGATGAGCGGGAGGTCCCACCACAGCGTGGTGCGCTGGCCGAAGACCACGCCGATGCGGTGTGCCAGCCGGGTGCGCTCGCGCGACGGGTCGATGCCCGCCACCCGCAGCCGGCCGCCGCTCGGGGTCAGGATCCCCGTCAGCATCTTGATCGTCGTCGACTTCCCGGCGCCGTTCGGGCCGATGTAGCCCACCATCTCGCCGCGCTCCACCGTGAAGGAGAGCTCGTCCACAGCCCGTACCTGCCGGCGCTCCCGTCTCAGGAAGCCGGTCTTGCGCCGGACCTCGAAGACCTTCTCCACCCGGTCCACTTCAATGAACACCGTCAACTCCTCGTGATCCGGTCAACTCCCGGTGCTCCGATACGACCTGAGCCCCGCCCGCCACGCCAGGCCCGCCAGCGCGCAGCACACCACCGCCACCAGCGGCGACGACCACGCCGTCCACTCCGGGAGCCGCAGCGGATACGGCCGCCCCAGCACGTACGCGGCCGGCACCCAGTTGACGAAGGCCAGCGGCAGCAGGAACGTCACCCCGCGTACGAAGTCCCTCCCGAACACCGTCGGCGGGTACTGGAGCAGCGTCGTACCGCCGTAGGTGAACGCGTTCTGCACCTCGGCCGCGTCCTGCGCCAGGAACTGGAAGGTCGCGCCCGCCAGGAACAGCGCGCAGAAGATCACCGCGCCGCTGACCACGGTCACCGGCACCAGCAGCACCTTCGCCGCCGTCCAGTCGACGTCCACGGCGGTCAGCGCGTACCCGAGGACCAGCCCGCCCTGGA
The DNA here is from genome assembly GCF_055634995.1 of Streptomyces sp. NPDC111744. NCBI lineage: Bacteria > Bacillati > Actinomycetota > Actinomycetes > Kitasatosporales > Streptomycetaceae > Streptomyces > Streptomyces sp. NPDC111744. Next base: position 128,058 of record NZ_JBVKCG010000017.1, on the reverse strand, counting down.
CGATCCGGCCGAGGCGGCGCAGCGCGAAGCGGTCCGCTCCGAGCTGGGCGAGCACCGGAGCCGGCCGGACCAGCAGGATGTCGAAGGAGCCGTCGCGGATCCGGGTGCCCAGCACGTCCATCGAGCCGAACGCCAGGTCGGCGAAGCCGAACGCGGTCACGGACAGGCCGTACAGGAAGGCCACCTCGGGCATGGTCCAGCCACCGAGCCGGTCGACCTGCGTGAACATCAGCAGGATCGTGGCGAAGTCCAGGCCGGTCACCGTCAGGTTGCCGAGCATCGTGAGGACGAAGGACGTGCGGTAGGTCATCGTCGACCTGATCCACATCCCCGCGATCAGCCGGTACGCCCGCAGGCCCTCCGCCGGCCGGTACGCCCGCACCCCGTCCAGGGCCCGCTCACCCACCCTGCACCACCACCCGTCGCGTCGCCGCCCTCTGCACCAGCCGCCCCGCCGCCAGCAGCGCCACCGCCCACGCCGCCTGGAAGGCGTACGCGCCCGGCGGGCCGGTCTCCCCCAGCAGGACGTCCGCCGGCACCTGGAGCTGCGCCGCCCACGGCAGGGCCCGCACGACGTCGCCGAGGGCGCCCGGGAAGACGTTCAACGGCAGGGTCATGCCCGAGCAGAAGATCCCCAGCACCATCAGCGCCTGGTTGACGCCCATGCCGTCCATCAGCCAGAACACGCTCAGCGCGGCCAGATAGCGGATGCCGAAGCTGACGACCATCGCGAGCAGCAGGGAAACGGCGAAGGCCGCCCAGGTCGCCACGTCCGTCGGCAGCGCCATCGGGAAGAACAGCGCACCGAAGAGGAAGGGGACCACCCCGCGTCCCAGCATCTGGAACAGCGACCGGCCCAAATCCGTCGCCAGCCACCACAGTTGGAGATCGGCCGGACGGTACAGGTCGATCGCGATCTCACCCGTGCGGATACGCTCCATCAGGTCTTTTTCCACGCCCCCGCCCTGGATGGCGAGCGTCGCGTACAGGCACTGCCCGAGCCACACATAGGTGACCGCCTGCGCCTGGTCATAGCCTCCGAGGTGCGGCTTCTCGTCCCACAGGGCCAGGTATGTGTACACGAGGATGATCCCGAAGACCGTGTTGGTGAACACCCCGGCGGCGGTCGCCGCCCGGTATGTCGCGTACCGTCGGAAACCCCCCGCCGCGACGGCCGAATACAACCGTCCCGCTCCCACGCCAACCGACCTCCCGGACCGCCCGACACCGAAGCGCAGGAGCCTACTGCGCCGACGACATCGCAGGCCACGCATTTTCCGTGACCGAAGCGTGCCGGAATCCGGGAACGGAACGCATGGTGCGAGAGTCTTCAACAGGGGGCGCAGAAGCGTACGAGGTCGTACGGGAACGAACGTACGACGCGAAACAGGAGTCCGTGCACGAGATGAGCGACGAGCCGCAGCCGCAGCAGCCGAACCAGAGCGGCGGAGGCCCGGCAGAACCGCCGGGGGCGGCCGAGGAGACGAAGGGGGGCGAGAAGAAGATGAAGCGTCCCGGGCGCACCGGATGGCGGCGGATCATCCCGACCTGGCGCACGGTGCTCGGCACCTTCGTGATCGGGATACTCCTTCTGATCGGCCTGTTCTTCCTCGGCTACTCGATGGTGAAGATCCCGGCGGCCAACGCGTTCGCCACCAAGCAGAGCAACGTGTTCCTGTACGCCGACGGCTCCCAGCTCGCCCGGGACGGCGAGGTCAACCGGGAGAACGTGACGCTCGCCCAGGTCTCCGCGGACGCCCAGCACGCCGTGCTCGCCGCCGAGGACCGCGACTTCTACACCGAGTCCGCCGTCGACCCCAAGGCGATGCTGCGTGCCGCCTGGAACACCGCGACCGGCAAGGGCACCCAGTCCGGCTCGACGATCACCCAGCAGTACGTGAAGAACTACTACCTGGCGCAGGAGCAGACCGTCACCCGCAAGGTGAAGGAGTTCTTCATCTCGATCAAGCTGGACCGCTCCGAGTCCAAGGCCGACATCCTGGAGGGCTACCTCAACACCAGCTACTTCGGCCGCAACGCCTACGGCATCCAGGCCGCCGCCCAGGCCTACTACGGCAAGGACGCCACCGACCTCGACCCGGCCCGCGCCGCCTACCTCGCCGCGCTCGTCAACGCGCCCAGCGAGTACGACGTCGTCGCCCACCCCGAGAACAAGGCGGCGGCCGTCGCCCGCTGGAACTACGTCCTGGACGGCATGGTCAAGAAGGGCTGGCTCAGCCAGTCCAAGCGGGCCGGCATGAAGTTCCCGATGCCCAAGGAGCAGACCACCTCCACCGGCATGTCCGGGCAGCGCGGCTACCTCGTCGAGGCGGTCAAGAGCTACCTCGTCAAGAACAAGATCGTAGACGCCGACTCCCTTGAGGCCGGCGGCTACCGCATCACCACCACCATCCAGAAGGACAAGCAGAACGCCTTCGTCAAGGCGGTCGACGACAAGCTGATGTCCAAGCTGGACAAGAAGAACAACAAGGCCGACAACTATGTGCGGGCCGGCGGCGCCTCGGTCGACCCGAAGACCGGCAACGTCGTCGCCATGTACGGCGGCATCGACTACGTGAAGCAGTACACCAACGGCGCGACCCGCGGTGACTTCCAGGTCGGCTCCACCTTCAAGCCGTTCGTGTTCGCCTCCGCCGTCGACAACGGCTCCACCACCCAGTCCGGCCAGACCATCACCCCGAACACCTACTACGACGGCACCAACAAGCGCGCCGTCCAGGGCTGGCCCGGCGGCAGCTACGCGCCGGAGAACGAGGACGGGAAGTCGTACGGCGAGATCACCGTCCGCAGGGCCACCGACCTGTCGGTGAACGCGGTGTACGCGCAGATGGCCGTCGACGTCGGCCCGTCCAAGGTCAAGCAGACCGCCGTCGACCTGGGCATCCCCTCCGACACCAAGGACCTCCAGCCGTACCCGTCGATCGCCCTCGGCACCGCCACCGCCAGTGTCCTGGACATGGCGGAGGCGTACGCCACGCTCGCCAACCACGGCAAGCACGGCACGTACACGATGGTCCAGAAGGTCACCAGGGACGGCACCGAGGACATCAAACTGCCCCAGTCGCCGACCAAGCAGGCCGTGAGCCGGCAGGCCGCCGACACCACGACCTCGATCCTGCAGAGCGTGGTCGACAACGGCACCGCCACCGCCGCCCAGGCCGCGGGCCGCCCGGCGGCCGGCAAGACCGGCACCGCCGAGGAGGACACCGCCGCCTGGTTCGCGGGCTACACACCCGACCTCGCCACCGTCGTCTCCGTGATGGGCCAGGACCCGGTCACGGCCGCCCACAAGTCGCTCTACGGCGCGCTCGGCCTCGCCCGCATCAACGGCGGCGGGGCCCCGACCGAGATCTGGTCGCAGTACACCAAGGACGCCCTGGAGGGCACCACGGCCTCCTCCTTCGACCTCGACCTCCAGCCCGGCGCCGAGACCGTGGCCCCGCCCAGCCAGAACCCGGCCACCCCGGGCACCGGCGGCCAGGACAACGGCGGCACGACCGGCGGGAACCAGGGCAACGGCGTCACCACCGGCGGCGCCCAGGACAACGGCGGCACGACGGGCGGCTCCACCACGGCGGGCACCACCGCCGGCGGCACCACGGACGGCTCCACCACCGGCGGCTCGACCACGTCCGGCACGACGACCCCCGGCACCGACTCCGGTACGACGACATCGGGCACCGACTCCGGCACCTCGACCGGCACCACCACCGACGGCACCACTACGGGTACGACGACCGGAACCACGGACGCCGGCACCACGACCGGGACGACAGCGGGCGACAACGGCGGCGGCTTCGGATTCCAGTAGTCGCCGTTGGCACAGAAACGACGAAAAGGGCTGGTGACCGCAGTCACCAGCCCTTTTCTACCGTCTCTACCGTCTCTGCCGTCGACTCACAGGTACAGGCCGGTCGAGTCCTCCGAGCCCTCGAACCGGTCGGCGGCGACCGCGTGCAGATCGCGCTCTCGCATCAGCACATAGGCCACACCGCGCACCTCGACCTCGGCACGGTCCTCCGGGTCGTACAACACCCGGTCACCGGGCTCCACCGTCCGCACGTTCTGCCCGACCGCGACCACCTCGGCCCAGGCCAGCCTGCGCCCGACGGCCGCCGTGGCGGGAATGAGAATCCCACCGCCCGACCGCCGCTCACCCTCGCCGGTCTCCTGCTTGACCAGGACCCGGTCGTGCAGCATACGGATGGGCAGCTTGTCGTGATGGGTGTCGTTTCTGTTGGCGCTCACGCCTTGAACCTACCTGCTTCTGCTCAGCTCTTACGCCGTCGGGTACTGAACACGAGCAGCCCGACCACGCCCACGGCGACGAGCGCGACCGGCACGACGCGCTCCAGGCGCGGCGCACCCTCCTCGTCCACGAACTGGGCCTTCACATCGCTCACGACCCGGTTGACCTGGACGTAGGCTCGCCCGAGCGTGTGATCGACGTTGGCCGCGACCTTGGCCTTCGCATCGCCGACGATGGTCTTGGGATGCACCCGCACCCCGATCTCGTCCAGCGTCTCGGCCAGCACATCGCGGCGTCGCTTGATGTCCGCCTCGATCTGCGCCGGGGTTCTGGTGTCCGACGTGTCCGCCACCGTGGGCCCTCCGAAGTCTCCCGTGCTCGCTGTCCTGGACAGTCTGTCAGTTCTCGCCGCCCCTGCGCTGTCAGGACCCCCCGTTACGCTGGACCGATGAGCGAGCGACTCCAGCCCGGGGACGTAGCCCCCGACTTCACCCTCCCCGACGCCGACGGCAACGAGGTGTCCCTCTCCGCCCACAAGGGCCGCAAGGTCATCGTCTACTTCTACCCGGCCGCGCTGACGCCAGGCTGCACGAAGCAGGCCTGCGACTTCACGGACAACCTCGACCTGCTGGCCGGCGCGGGCTACGACGTCATCGGCGTCTCCCCCGACCAGCCGGAGAAACTCGGCAAGTTCCGCGAGAAGGAAAACCTCAGGGTCACCCTCCTCGCCGACCCCGACAAGAAGGTCCTGGACGCGTACGGCGCGTACGGCGAGAAGATGAACTACGGCAAGACATACATGGGCGTCATCCGCTCCACGATCATCGTCGACGAGCAGGGCAAGGTGGAACGGGCCCTCTACAACGTCCGCGCCACCGGCCACGTAGCCAAGATCATCAAGGACCTGGGCATCTGACACCCTCATCCGCCGCTGACGCGGGACCTTCCAGGCGACCGCTGTGTCCGAACCGCCATGCGATCACCAGCACATGGTGTCGGGGAGGGCGGCGAACCCCTCGTATCGCCCAGTAGAGTAGGCGGGACTGAGGGCCCGTACCCCAGCTGGCAAGAGGGCGCCGGTTTAGGTCCGGTGTGTCGTGGGTTCGAGTCCCACCGGGCCCACAGGAAAACAAGGCCCCGCACCTTAGATTCAAAGGTGCGGGGTCTTTTCGTCGCGTCAGCCCAGCAACTCCCGCACCACCGGCACCAGACCCCGGAACGCCTTCCCCCGGTGGCTGATCGCGTTCTTCTCCTCGGGGCTCAGCTCCGCGCATGTTCGGGTGTCGCCATCCGGCTGGAGGATCGGGTCGTAGCCGAAGCCGTTCGTGCCGGACGGGGCGTGGCGGAGAACCCCCCGCAACTGACCCTCGACCACCCGCTCCGTGCCGTCCGGCAACGCCAGCGCCGCCGCGCACGCGAAGTGCGCCCCCCGGTGCTCCTCGGCGATGTCCGAGAGCTGGGCCAGGAGGAGGTCCAGGTTGGCCTTGTCGTCGCCGTGGCGGCCGGCCCAGCGGGCGGAGAAGATGCCGGGGGCGCCGTTGAGGACGTCGACGCAGAGGCCCGAGTCGTCGGCCACTGCCGGGAGGCCCGTCGCTCGGGCCAGGGCATGGGCCTTGAGGAGGGCGTTCTCGGCGAAGGTGACGCCTGTTTCCTTGACGTCGGGGATGTCGGGGTACGCGTCGGCGCCCACCAGCTCGTGGGGCAGCCCCGCCTCGGCGAGGATGGCGCGGAGTTCGGTGATCTTTCCGGCGTTGCGGGTGGCTAGGATCAGGCGGGTCGTCATGACACGCAGTATCGCAAGGGCCCGGCCCGCGGGGTTACGGCGTGCAGACCTTGGTCAGTTCGCCGGCCGCGTCGGTGACCGGGGTGACGTCGGGGGTCGAGTCGCCGTTCCTGATGGCCGTGCGGACGTTGTCCACGGCCTTGTCGAGGTCGTCGACCGCCTTGTTGACGTCGGTGTCGTCCGTCCTGTCGCCGATCTTCTTCAGGTTCTGCTGGATCGAGTCGAGGGAGGCGTCGGTCTGGGTGGGGTCGTTCGCCGCGTTCTCCACGGCCTGCTGGAGGTCGGTGACGTCGTCGGCGATGGAGTCGGCGGTCTGGACGCAGTCGAGGGCCTTGTTCACGGCGTCGCAGCCGGTGAGGCCGATGGTGAGTGCGGCGGTCGCGGCCACGGCGGCGATGGCGGTGATACGACGGCCTCGGCGTCGGCTGGCGGCCATGACGGTGTTCCCCTCCCGTGGGTCGGCTGGCCGGGCGCACGGTGGTTCCTGCCGTGCGCCCGTACCTAGGGGGACGCGGGGGCGGTCGCCCGGGTTGCCCCTTCGCACCTCGGCTTTTTCCTTTCCCTTTACTTCGTGAGGGTCGCTTCGAGCGCCGCCCGCTGGAACGCGGCGAGTTCGGTGCAGCCGGCGACGGCGAGGTCGAGGAGGGCGTTGAGTTCGTCGCGGGCGAAGGGTTCGGCCTCGGCGGTGCCCTGGACCTCGACGAAGCGGCCGTCGCCGGTGCAGACCACGTTCATGTCGGTCTCGGCCTTCACGTCCTCCTCGTAGCAGAGGTCCAGCAAGGGGACTCCGCCGACGATGCCGACGGAGACGGCCGAGACCGTGCCCGTCAGGGGCTGGCGGCCGGCCCTGATGAGCTTGCGGGCCTGGGCCCAGGCGATGGCGTCGGCCAGCGCCACGTACGCGCCGGTGATCGCGGCCGTACGCGTGCCGCCGTCGGCCTGGAGGACGTCGCAGTCGAGGACGATCGTGTTCTCGCCGAGGGCCTTGTAGTCGATGACCGCGCGCAGGGAGCGGCCGATGAGGCGGGAGATCTCGTGGGTGCGGCCGCCGATCCTGCCCTTGACGGACTCGCGGTCGCCGCGGGTGTTGGTGGCGCGGGGCAGCATGGCGTACTCCGCGGTGACCCAGCCCTCGCCGCTGCCCTTGCGCCAGCGGGGGACGCCTTCGGTGACGGAGGCGGTGCAGAAGACCTTGGTGTCGCCGAAGGAGACGAGGACGGAGCCCTCGGCGTGCTTGCTCCAGCCGCGTTCGATGGTGACCGGGCGGAGTTGTTCGGGGGTGCGGCCGTCGATTCGAGACATGGCCATGAGCCTATCCGGAGCGGCAGAAGGGGCCCGTCCCAGGAGGGAGGAGCCCCTTCGAGGTGAGCCCGGAGGCTCACATCATGTCTTCGATCTCCGCGGCGATCGGGTCGGCGTCGGTGCCGATGACGACCTGGATGGCAGTGCCCATCTTGACGACGCCGTGGGCGCCGGCGGCCTTCAGGGCGGCGTCGTCGACCTTCGAGGCGTCGTGCACCTCGGTGCGCAGCCGGGTGATGCAGCCCTCGATCTCGTCGATGTTGTCGATTCCGCCGAGGCCGGCGACGATCTTCTCAGCCTTGCTGGCCATGTTCCTTCTCCCTGATCCGAACCGCTTTGTCGCAGTAACCCACAGTTGGCCCATCTTTGCGAGCGGTCGTGCCGCGCTTGCCGAATGATGGCGAGCACTGCGGCGGAACCGTCGGCAACTGGTCTACACCAGCAGATGGGCGGTCACCAAACCACTGCCGTGGAGCCGAGCGGCCCGGAGGACGCGTCCATGAGTGCCGAGAGCGCCGACAGCACGGTCAGCCCCGCGCGGGAGCGGTGGAACGCTCTTTTCCAGGGGTTGCAGAAGATGGGCCGGAGCCTGCAGCTGCCGATCGCGGTGCTGCCGGCGGCGGGGATCCTCAACCGGCTGGGGCAGCCCGATGTGTTCGGCGAGCAGGGCCTTGGCTGGACGGATGTCTCCAAGGTGATGAAGGGCGCGGGCGGCGCGCTGCTCGACGGGTCGGTGGGGCTTCCGCTGTTGTTCTGCGTCGGGGTGGCGATCGGGATGGCGAGGAAGGCGGACGGTTCGACGGCGCTGGCGGCGGTGGCGGGGTTCCTCGTCTATTACGGGGTGCTGCACCAGTTCCCGGAGGACTGCCCGGGCGGCTCCAGGACTCTGCCGGGGATCGGCTGTCAGGTGAGCGACGGCTCGGTGTCGACGTTCACGTTCCAGAACCCCGGTGTCTTCGGCGGGATTGCGATGGGGCTGCTGGCGGCCTACTTCTGGGCCCGTTTCCACCGCACGAGACTGGTGGACTGGCTGGGCTTCTTCAACGGGCGTCGGCTGGTGCCGATCATCAAGTCGTTCGTCGCGATCGTCTTCGCGGTGCTGTGCCTGTGGGTGTGGCCGCCGATCGGCGGCGGGCTGGAGAGCTTCAGCCACTGGCTGCGGGACGCGGGTGCGTGGGGTGCGGGGGTGTTCGGGGTCGCGAACCGGGCGTTGCTCGTCATCGGTCTGCACCAGTTCCTGAACGTGCCCATCTGGTTCCAGTTCGGCAGTTACACCACGCCCGACGGCCAGACGGTGCACGGCGACATCAACATGTTCCTGGCGGGTGATCCGAGCGCGGGTCAGTTCACCTCGGGGTTCTTCCCGATCATGATGTTCGCGCTGCCGGCGGCCGCGCTCGCCATCACGCACTGCGCGAAGCCGCACCGGCGCAAGGAGATCGGCGGTCTGATGCTGTCGGTGGCGCTGACGTCGTTCGTCACGGGGATCACCGAGCCGATCGAGTACTCGTTCCTCTTCATCGCGCCGCTGCTGTACGCGGTGCACGCGGTGCTGACGGGGGTGTCGATGGCGGTGACGTGGGGTCTCGGTGTGCACGACGGGTTCAGCTTCTCGGCGGGACTCATCGACTACGTCATCAACTGGAACCTGGCGACCAGGCCTTGGGCGATCGTCCCGATCGGCCTGTGCTTCGCGGCCGTCTACTACGTGGTCTTCCGGTTCGCCATCACGAGGTTCGATCTGAAGACCCCGGGAAGGGAGCCGGAGGAGGAAGTGGAGGACGTCACCAAGGCTTGAGCGGATGGTCCACGCAGGGCGCACAAAGCGTAGTTCTCCGGTTGCGGAATTGACGGGTTCCTTATAACGCCACCATCGTGTACAACAGGTCTACACCACTGAGTGGTGTAGACCACCACCCGATGGAGGAAGTCTATGAGCACCGCCACCGTGCCCGCGGCGGCCCCCGCGAAGAAGCGGGGATCCGGGCTGTTCCAAGGCCTGCAGAAGGTAGGCCGCAGCCTTCAGCTCCCGATCGCCGTGCTGCCGGCGGCGGGGATCCTGATGCGCCTGGGCCAGCCCGATGTCCAGGCCAAGCTGCATCTACCGGACGACGTGGCGAAGGTCTTCGCCGGGGCCGGCGGTGTTCTGTTCGACAGCTCGTTCGGGCTGCCGTTGCTGTTCTGCATAGGCGTGGCCATCGGCTTCGCGAAGAAGGCCGACGGCTCCACGGCGCTCGCCGCGGTGGTCAGCTTCCTGACCTACTACGCGGTGGTCCACCAGTTCCCGATCAAGGACGGGCACGAGGGTGCCACCTATACGCCCGTCGCGCCTTTCGGCGGCTTCTGGCAGAAGGGCCACGAGGCCGCGACGGCCGCGACCTTCCAGAACCCGGGCGTGCTCGGCGGCATCATCCTCGGTCTGCTGACCGCGGTGCTGTGGCAGCGCTACCACCGCAAGCAGCTGGTGGCCTGGCTCGGCTTCTTCAACGGCCGCCGCCTGGTGCCGATCATCACGGCCGGCGTCGGTGTCGTCCTCGGCGTTCTGGTGGTCCTCGGCTGGCAGCCCATCGGTAATGTGATCACCGACTTCGGCAAGTGGATGACGGGTCTCGGCGCCTTCGGCGCGGCGCTGTTCGGTCTGATCAACCGCGCGCTGATCCCGATCGGCATGCACCAGTTCGTCAACTCCGTGGCCTGGTTCCAGATCGGCGACTACACCAACTCCGCCGGCACCGTCTTCCACGGCGACCTGCCGCGCTTCTTCGCCGGTGACCCGAGCGCCGGTATGTTCATGACCGGCTTCTTCCCGATCATGATGTTCGGCCTGCCCGCCGCCGCCCTGGCCATCGCGCACACCGCCCGGCCCGAGCGCCGCCAGGCCGTGATGGGCATGATGATCTCGCTGGCGCTGACCTCGTTCATCACGGGTGTGACCGAGCCCATCGAGTTCTCGTTCATGTTCATCGCCCCCCTGCTGTACGCGATCCACGCGGTGCTCACCGCTCTGTCGATGGCGGTGACCTGGGCCCTGGGCATGCACATGGGCTTCAGCTTCTCGGCCGGCCTGACAGACGTCTTCATCAACTGGGGCATCTCCACCAAGCCCTGGCTGCTGCTCCCCGTCGGCCTGGTGTTCGGAGCGATCTACTACTTCGTCTTCCGCTTCGCCATCATCAGGTTCAACCTCCCCACCCCGGGCCGCGAGCCCGAGGAGGAGGTCGAGGACCTCACGAAGGCGTGAGTCCCACCACGGTGTGACGAAGGCCCCGCAGCCGAAGACGGCTGCGGGGCCTTCGCACTACGGGCCTGAACCCGGTGGTACGACGGTCAGATCACGTACGTCACCCTGGGCGCCGCGAGGTCCACCGGGCCGTCGAAGACCTCGCGGGCGTCGGCGAGGTTGACGGCGGGGTCGGTCCACGGCGGGATGTGGGTGAGGACCAGCCGGCGGGCGCCGGCGCGGGCGGCGGTCTCGCCGGCCTCGCGGCCGTTGAGGTGCAGGTCCGGGATGTTCTCCTTGCCGTGCGTGAAGGCCGCCTCGCACAGGAACAGGTCGGTGTCCCGGGCCAGCTCCTCCAGCGCCTGCGTGACGCCGGTGTCGCCCGAGTACGTCAGGGACGTCCCGGCGTGTTCGATGCGGATGGCGTACGCCTCCACGGGGTGGCGGACCCGCTCGGTGTGGACCGTGAAGGGGCCGAGGTCGAACGTGGACGGCTTGACCGTGTGGAAGTCGAAGACCTCACTCATCGACGAGGCGGTGGGGGTGTCGGCGTAGGCCGTGGTGAGGCGGTGCTCGGTGCCCTCCGGGCCGTAGACCGGGATGGGGTCGCAGGGGCCGCCGTCGTGACGGTAATAGCGCGCCACGAAGTAGGCGCACATGTCGATGCAGTGGTCGGCGTGCAGATGACTCAGGAAGATCGCGTCGAGGTCGTAGAGACCGCAGTGGCGCTGCAACTCGCCAAGGGCGCCGTTGCCCATGTCCAGGAGCAGCCGGAAGCCGTCGGCCTCGACGAGGTAGCTCGAACAGGCCGATTCCGCGGACGGAAACGACCCCGAGCAGCCGACGACGGTGAGCTTCATGAAGCAGAAACCTCCGTTGGCGGAACACCCGGAAGAACCGGGAACTGAAGTCGGAGAAATAGAGGTGCGCGGGGGTCGTGCGGTTTGTCGAGCGTAAGGCGCAAAAGGGCGGGTCGCTCCTCCGCCAGAGGCCGTTGTGGGGGAACTCACCTGTGGTGTCACCGGTTCGGCTGGACCGGGGGCGTGTGAGGATCGCGCAAGGGCGCGCATCGATTCTCTCGCGCCGGTAACGTCATCGTATGGACACGTCATGGTGGCTCGCGCTCGCGGCAGTCGTCCTGCTGGCGCTGGTCGCCACGCTCGTCGACGGATGGGGCCGGGGGCACCGCCAACGCGGGCACCTCACCCGCCCACCGGGGCATCCGCGCGGCACACGCATACAGACCGGCCGCCCCCATCCGGGGGACATCTGGTGGGCCAACGTGCCCTACGAAAACGCCCCGGGCACCAAGGACCGGCCCTGTCTGGTGCTGGCGGTGCGCGGCAACCACGCGACCGTCGCCAAGATCACCAGCAAGTACCACGACGAGCGGGCCGGGGTGATCCCGCTGCCGCCGGGCTCGGTCGGGGACGCCCAGGGCAGGCCGAGCTTCCTGCAGACGGACGAGCTGCGCGAGATCTCGGTGTGGGAGTTCCGGCGCCGGGTGGGCGTGGTCGACCCGGTGCTGTGGGACCAGGTGCGGCACCTGGCCCCCTGAGGGTCACTTCACCCTTACGGTGACCTGCCACTCCTGGATGCCATTGCAGGAGACCTCGCCGGGCGCGGTGGGCTCGGCGCACAGCGGGCGGGACGAGCTGAGGGTGACGGTGCCGGCGGCGACCGCCCGGTAGACGGCGGAGGCGTCCCCGGGCCTGAGCACGATGCCGGCGTTGGCGGCCCGCAGCGCGGAGCCGCTCGCCTCGACCGCCTTCCAGGGGCGCTGCCGGGTGCCGTCGAGGGTGAGCCGGAGCTGTCCGCCGACCGCCATGCAGACCGTACGGCGGTTGTCGGCGGCGGTGAGCTCGGAGGTCAGGGGTGTGCAACTGCCCGGGGAGCCGCTCGCACTGGGGCTGGAGGGGGACGGCGAGGGGGACACCGTGCCGCTGCCCTTGTCGGTGCTCCCGCTCTGGGAGCCGCAGCCCGCCAGCAGGAGGAGGGTCGCCGCGGTGAGCGCTGCGCGGTGGACCGTCGTACGGCTCATGGGGTGTCCGCCTTTCCGTCGGGGAACGGAGCCCTTGGTGCCGATGTGACGTATCCCCCGTACATACGGATCCCGCCCCCGGACGGCTTCCGGGGACGGGATCCGGTCACTGCACGGGCGGGGTCAGCTGGTCGTGACGGCGGTGTCGTCGACGACGAAGCTGGTCTGGAGGGAGGAGTCCTCGACACCGCTGAACTTCAGGGTGACGGTCGAGCCCGCGTACGACGACAGGTCGAAGGACTTCTGGGTGTAGCCGGTGGCGGCGTTGAGGTTCGAGTACGTCGCCAGGGTGGTCGAACCGGCGGTGACCGTCAGCTTGTCGTACTGGCTGCTGGTGGTGGTCTCGGCGGTGTCGATGTGCAGGTAGAAGGTGAAGGTCGCCTTGCAGCCGGACGGGACGGTCACCGACTGGGAGAGCGTGTCGGTGTGGGTGGAGCCGTAGCCGTCGAGCCAGGCCTTGTAGGAGCCGGCGTGGGCCGCCTCGCCGGTGCCGTTGGAGATGACCCCGCTGCTGGCGGTCCAGGTGGTGTTGCCCGACTCGAAGCCCGGGTTGCCGAGCAGCTGGGCCGAGGTGCAGGTGCCGCCGCCGCTGGTGCTGACGGTCCAGGTGAAGGAGGCCGAGCCGGAGGCGCCGGTGGAGTCGGTCGCGGTGACGGTGACGCTGTAGGTGCCCGCGGTGGACGCCGTACCGGAGATCAGGCCGGTGGAGCTGGAGATGGACAGGCCGGTGGGCAGGCCGCTCGCGCTGTAGGTGAGGGCCGCGCCCGCGCTGTCGGAGGCCGAGATCTGCAGGCTGACCGAGCTGCCGGTGGCGGTGGACTGGCTGCCGGGGTTGGTGACGGTCACCGTGTTGCCCGTGCTGGTGCCGGAGGTGAAGGCAGCGGTGCCGTTGGGGGTGCCCCAGCCGGTCGGGCCGTCGTAGCCGGTGCCGGCGGTGCAGAAGTACGACGGCGAGCAGGAGCCGTTGTTGCCGCTGGTCACGTCGTACAGGTTGCTGGTGTGGGAGTACGGGTACTTCGCGGGGTAGTCACTCGATCCCGGGGTGCCCGCGAGGGCGTAGACGCCGGCGATGATCGGGGACGAGGCGCTGGTGCCGCCGTAGACCGCCCAGCCGGAGCCGCCGTAGGTGTCGTAGACGGCCACACCGGTGGCCGGGTCGGCGACCGCGGAGACGTCGGCCTCCATGCGCTTGCTGCAGCCGGTGTCGGTCTGCCAGCTCGGCTTCGGGTCGTAGGAGGAGCAGCCGGAGCCGGTGCCCTCGGTGGAGCTGGTCTTCCACACGGACTCGGTCCAGCCGCGTGTGCTGGAGGAGGTGGACAGCGCGGTGCCGCCGACGGCGGTCACGTACTGGGAGGTCGCCGGGTACTCGGCGCCGTAGGCGCTGTCACCGGAGGAGACGGTGATCGCGACGCCCGGGTGCTTGAAGTACGAGGTGTCCTCGCTGGTCTGGGAGGAGGACTCGGAGCCGCCCCAGCTGTTGGAGACGAACTTGGCGCCGAGCGCGACGGCCTCGTTCTCGGCGGTGCCGAGGTCGGCGTCGGTGGCTGAGTTGGCCTCGACGAGGATGATCTTGCAGTTCGGGCAGACCGCGCTGACCATGTCGATGTCGAGCGCTTCCTCGCCGGCCCAGCCTGTGTCGTTCGTCGGCAGCGAGGTCGTCGAACCGGTCTGGCTGACCTGCTTGAAGCAGCCGTTGGCGACGGTGCACGCGGACAGGCCGTACGTGGAGCGGTAAGTGGCCAGGTCCGAGGCGGCGTTGGGGTCGTTGTAGGCGTCGACCACGGCAACGGTCAGGCCTGAGCCGCCCGTTGAGGGCAGGTTGTAGGCGCTGTGCAGGTTGGCCGGGCTCAGGCCGGAGGGGGCGGCGGCGAGAGCGGCGGACAGCCGCTGCTTGATGTCGGTGCGGCGCTGCGCGAAGCAGGAGACCTGGCCGGCCTTGGTGGCGGTGGCGCAGAGGTGCTCGGTGGGCACCTTCTGGCCGGCCTTGCCGGTGCTGTGCACGGCCTGGCGGGCGGGGTCGGTGAGGGCCTTGGCGTTCTGGGTGACCTTGGTGGTGGCGTGGGGTGCCACGGCCGTGGGCTGGGCGGCCCCGGCGGTGGGTGCCGCGATGAATCCGGAGACGGCGAGGGCCAGGGCAGGGAAGGCGACGGCCAGGAGTCTTCGCAGGCTCCGTCGTGAATCACGCATGGGGGTACTGCCTCCATCGGTGGGGTTACAAGGCAGGCCCGTGACGCGCGTAGCGGCGGCAGAGTGCGCGCAGTCATGAGCATGACATTCCGAACACCCTGCGATGCCGAGGTGCGTGGCATTAACAGGACGGAGGAGAAGCTAGTCGGATTCGGTGAAGCCCGGTCCCCCGGAAGAAGATCTTTGCTCTGGCATGGACAGCGCTTAGCCCCCTCATAGGAGGGGGTTGGCGCGTACATGATGAAGGCTATGCCCAGAGCTGACCCTGGAGGGTCTCGATGGCTTCCTCGGTCGTGGCGGCCGTGTAGACCCCGGTCGACAGGTACTTCCAGCCGCCGTCGGCGACGACGAACACGATGTCGGCGCTCTCGCCGGCCTGTACGGCCTTCTTGCCGACGCCGATCGCGGCGTGCAGCGCGGCGCCGGTGGAGATGCCCGCGAAGATGCCCTCCTGCTGGAGGAGTTCCCGGGTCCGGGTCACGGCGTCCGCCGAGCCCACCGAGTAGCGGGTGGTGAGCACGGAGGCGTCGTACAGCTCGGGTACGAAGCCCTCGTCGAGGTTCCTGAGCCCGTACACGAGGTCGTCGTACCGCGGTTCGGCGGCGACGATCCTGACGTCCGGCTTCTGCTCACGCAGATACCGGCCGACGCCCATGAGGGTGCCGGTGGTCCCGAGCCCGGCGACGAAGTGCGTGACGGAGGGAAGGTCGGCGAGGATCTCCGGACCGGTCGTCGCGTAGTGCGCCCCCGCGTTGTCCGGGTTGCCGTACTGGTAGAGCATCACCCAGTCCGGATGCTCGGCGGCGATCTCCTTGGCCACCCGCACCGCGGTGTTGGAACCGCCGGCGGCCGGACTCGAAATGATCTCGGCGCCCCACATGCCCAGCAGGTCCCGGCGCTCCTGTGAGGTGTTCTCGGGCATCACGCACACCATGCGGTAGCCCTTGAGCTTGGCGGCCATGGCGAGGGAGATGCCCGTGTTGCCGGAGGTCGGCTCCAGGATGGTGCAGCCCGGGGTGAGCCGGCCGTCCTTCTCGGCCTGCTCGATCATGTGCAGGGCGGGACGGTCCTTGACCGAGCCGGTCGGGTTGCGGTCCTCCAGCTTGGCCCAGATCCGGACGTCGGCGGACGGCGAGAGCCGCGGCAGGCGCACCAGGGGGGTGTTGCCGACCGCGGCCAACGGGGAGTCGTAGCGCATGCCGATCTCAGGCCATACCGCCGGCGACGGCCGGCAGGATCGTGACCGTGTCGCCGTCGGTCAGCTTGGTCTCGATGCCGTCGACGAAACGGACGTCCTCGTCGTTCAGGTACACGTTGACGAAGCGGCGCAGCTTGCCGTCGTCCACGATGCGGGCATGGATGCCCGGGTGCCGGGTCTCGAGGTCGGTGAGCAGCTCGGCGAGGGTGCCACCACTGCCGTCCACCGCCTTCTGACCGTCGGTGTACTGGCGGAGGATGGTCGGGATGCGGACCTCGATGGCCATGGCTCAGGGCTCCTGTCGGAAAGTCTGGGTGGGTGGGCGCGCAGCGGCACGCCGCGGCTCACGGCCGTACGGTGGCAGGGGACGTCAACAGATGGCGCTGTTCAGCCTGCACAGGTCGACGTGCAGCCGCGCCACGAGCATGCTGCCCGCCGCCTTGTCGCTCACGTCGTAGGAAACCATGGGGTCATCGTATCGATTCCCGGTGCGGATTCCGGAGTGTGATCCCACATCCCGGACGGTTTACGGCCGAGGGTTGAGACGCCCTCCAGCGCCGCAGGGAACTCAGTACGCCTCGACGATCCTGACCTCCTCCTCCGTCACCTCGCCCTCCACGATCCGGAAGGAGCGGAACTGGAAGTCGCCGCCGCCGTCGGTGTCGGCTGTCGAGACCAGGACGTAGTGGGCGCCGGGCTCGTTCGCGTAGCTGATGTCCGTCCGGGACGGGTACGCCTCCGTCGCCGTGTGGGAGTGGTAGACGACCACCGGCTCCTCGTCGCGGTCGTCCATCTCGCGGTACAGCCTGAGGAGGTCGGCGGAGTCGAACTCGTAGAACGTCGGCGACATCGCCGCGTTCAGCATCGGGATGAACCGCTCGGGGCGGTTGGAACCCGCCGCACCCGCGATGACGCCGCACGCCTCGTCGGGATGGTCCTTGCGCGCGTGGGCGACGATCTGGTCGACGAGGGCCTGGGTGATGGTCAGCATGTGCGCCAGGATAAGCAGAGGGCCGCCCCGTACCGAAGGCTGGTACGGGACGGCCCACATGCCGGACGTCCTGAGCGGCTGCCGCAGGGGGCGCCACGAGTGCTCCCTGCGGCGGGACGTCCGGAGGGGGTTGGTCAGCTCGCCTTCTCCAGCGGCGACTGCTCGCGCCGCTCGGTGATCTCCGGGTTGCGGGACTTCAGGAACAGCCAGCCGACGCCGAGCGCGGCGGCCCAGCCGGCCATCACGTACAGGCAGACCCGGGAGTCGCCGTCGTAGGCGATCAGGCAGGTCACGAAGAGCAGGAACGCGATGGCGATCCAGCTGCACACCGCCCCGCCCGGCGCCGGGAAGGAGGACGCGGGCAGCCGGCCGGCGTCGACCGCGCGGCGGTAGAGGACATGGCTGATCAGGATCATCAGCCAGGTCCAGATGCCGGCCGCGGTGGCGACGGAGGTGACGTACCCGAACGCCTTCTCCGGGACGATGTAGTTGAGGACCACGCCGATGCCCATGAAGAGCACCGAGACGGTGATGCCGAGCGCCGGGGTCTTCGAAGCCGACAGCTTGCTGAAGACGGCCGGTGCCTCGCGGCTGTCGGCGAGGTTGCGCAGCATGCGGCCCGTGGAGTACATGCCGGAGTTGCAGGAGGACAGCGCCGCGGTGAGGACGACGAAGTTGACGATGCCGGCGCCGGCCGGGATGCCGATCTTCGCGAAGGCCGCGACGAAGGGCGAGACGCCCGGGGCGAACTCCGTCCACTTGACGACACACAGGATGACGGTGAGCGCGCCGACGTAGAACAGCGCGATCCGCCAGGGAAGCGTGTTGATCGCCTTGGGGAGGGTCTTCTCCGGGTTCTCGGACTCGCCGGCCGTGACGCCGACCAGCTCGACGGCGAGGTAGGCGAACATGACGCCCTGGAGGGTCATCAGGGAGGAGCCGACGCCCTTGGGGAAGAAGCCGTCGAACTGGTAGAGGTTCGCGACCGACGCCGTGTCACCGGCACTGCTGAAGCCGAAGGTGAGGACGCCGAGGCCGATCACGATCATGCCGATCAGGGCGGTGACCTTGACCATGGAGAACCAGAACTCCAGCTCTCCGAAGACCTTCACGGAGATCAGGTTGACCCCGAAGAGGATCACCAGGAAGACCAGGGCCGTCACCCACTGGGGGACGGACGGGAACCAGTAGTTGACGTAGATCGCGGCGGCCGTCAGTTCGGCCATGCCGGTGACGACCCACATCAGCCAGTACGTCCAGCCGGTGAAGTAGCCGAAGAACGGGCCGAGGAACTCCCGGGAGTACTCGGCGAAGGAGCCGGAGACCGGGCGGTACATGAGCAGCTCGCCGAGCGCCCGCATGATGAAGAAGATGATGCCGCCGGCGAGGGCGTACATGAGGATGAGGCTGGGCCCGGCCTTGGCGATGTTCGCCCCGGCACCCAGGAAGAGGCCGACGCCGATGGCGCCGCCGATGGCGATCATCTGGACCTGACGGCTGCCGAGTCCGCGCTCGTACCCCTCTTCCGAGGCTTCGGAGGACTGCTCCGACGTGTCGACCTGAGCGGAGGTCATGTGTGGTGTGCGCCTTTCTCCATGCCGACCCGGGCCTCTGGTCGGCCGCGGATCGGGTTTCGATCCCCCCGGATTGCTGGAGTGGTGCCTGCCCGGCGGTTGCCGGTTCGGTGGCGCACCCGGACGTACACATGGGTGGTGTTCGCCGGGCGGTCGTGAAGATTTATCACGGCCGCAATACTGATCACCGGGTTCCGCCGAGAGGGATTGTGGCGCACACCACTGGAAGAAGCAGACAAAGTGCGGCCGAAAAGGTCATACCCGGCCGCAACGGTGACTGGATCGTTATCCGGATTTGAGCGTCCTCTGAGCGAACGCGAAATCGGGACGAGTTACGGCATAAGGGTGGCCACCAGGGTCTCCTGGAGGCCACCGAGCCACAGATAGGCCATCACCATCGGCTTGCGCGGGTCCTCGTCCGGGAGCCGGTAGAGCAGGTCCGTGTCGTCCTCGTCGGTGATGTCGAGGCGGGAGCCGATGGCGAGGCGCAGGTCGTTGAGGGCGCCGAGCCACTGCCGGGACTCCTCGGGCGCCAGCTTGAGGACCGCGCCGCCCTCCCCCACCGGGGCCAGCGCGTCCAGGGAGCGGATCACCGCGAGGGCGCTCTCCCGCTTGCCGGCCCTGAGGTCGTTCTCGGTGTAGCGGCGGAACTCGGCCGAGTGGGCCTGCCGCTCCTCTGCCTGCTGCGCGGAGTCGGGCAGCCGCTCCGGGTCGCTGTAGGCGTCCGGGAAGAGCCGGCGCAGCACCGGGTCGGTGGGCGCCTCACTCGGCCCCTCGGCGAACAGCTCGGCGAGCGGGTCGTCGGGGGCGTCCTCCGCGGGACCGGGGCCGATGAGCTCCAGAAGCTGGACGGCCAGCGTCCGGATGATGGAGATCTCGACGTCGTCGAGCGCGACGGCCGCGCCGCCGCCGGGGAGCGGTTCGAAGATTCCTGGCATGGAGGGGGTTCGCTGCTTCCGGTCCTGGTCGAGGAGTGTGGCTACTTCCGGTCCTGCGGGCGGGGGATCATCTCCGGTCCTGCCGGCGGGCGGTCATTTCCGGTCCTGCTGGAGGGTGGCCCACAGGCCGTAGCCGTGCATCGCCTGCACGTCGCGCTCCATCTCCTCGCGGCTGCCGCTGGAGACGACCGCCCGGCCTTTGTGGTGCACGTCCAGCATGAGCTTGGTGGCCTTGTCCTTGGGATAGCCGAAGTACGTCTGGAAGACGTACGTCACATAGCTCATGAGGTTGACGGGGTCGTTGTGCACGATCGTCACCCACGGGACGTCGGGCTCGGGTACGGCGAAGGCCTCCTCTGCCGACTCGGTGCGTTCGATCTCTACGGGAGCGGGTGACGTCACAAGGCCCATGCTGCCACGCACCCCACAAATCGTCACACTGACGAGATGGGGGTAGCATGCTTGCCATGAACACAGCGGACCTTGGGCTGCCGGTGGACGTTCCCTCGACGGCGCTCTTCACGGACCAGTACGAACTGACGATGCTGCAGGCCGCCCTGAAGGCGGGTACGGCCGAACGGCGGAGTGTCTTCGAGGTCTTCACCCGGCGGCTGCCGGAGGGGCGCCGCTACGGTGTCGTGGCGGGCACCGGACGCGTCCTGGACGCGGTGGAGAACTTCCGGTTCGACCCGGACGTCCTCGGCTTCCTGGCGGAGCAGAAGATCGTCGACGAGCCCACCCTGCGCTGGCTCGCCGGCTACCGCTTCGGCGGCGACATCTGGGGCTACCCCGAGGGCGAGGTCTATTTCCCCGGCTCTCCGATCATGCGGGTGGAGGGCTCCTTCGCCGAGTGCGTGCTCCTGGAGACCGTGATCCTCTCCATCCTCAACCACGACTCGGCGATCGCGGCCGCCGCCTCCCGGATGTCCTCGGCCGCGGGCGACCGCCCGCTGATCGAGATGGGCGCCCGCCGCACCCACGAGCTGGCCGCCGTGGCCGCCGCCCGCGCCGCCTACGTCGGCGGTTTCGCGACCACCTCCGACCTGGCGGCCGGCTTCCGCTACGGCATCCCGACGGTGGGCACCTCCGCCCACGCCTTCACCCTGCTCCACGACCACGAGCGCGACGCCTTCGAGGCCCAGGTCATCTCACTCGGCCGGGGTACCACCCTGCTGGTCGACACCTACGACGTCGCCGAGGCGGTCCGTACGGCCGTCGAGGTGGCAGGCCCCGAGCTGGGCGCCGTCCGTATCGACTCCGGCGACCTGCTGCTGGTGGCCCATCGGGTGCGCCAGCAGCTGGACGAGCTGGGGGCGGTCAACACGAAGATCATCGTGACCTCCGACCTCGACGAGTACGCCATCGCCTCCCTGGCCGCCGCCCCCGTGGACGCGTACGGCGTCGGCACCCAGCTGGTCACCGGCTCAGGGCACCCCACCTGCTCCATGGTCTACAAGCTGGTCGCCCGGGCCGAGTCCGCCGACCCCAAGGCTCCGCTGCTGCCGGTCGCCAAGAAGTCGTCCAGCGGCAAGACGTCGGTCGGCGGCCGCAAGTGGGCCGCGCGGCGACTGGACGCCAACGGGGTGGCGGAGGCCGAGGTCGTCGGCACCGGGGAGGTGCCGGCCGACCTGGTCGACCATCAGCTCCTGATCGAACTGGTCAAGTCCGGCGAGGTGGTGGCCCGCGAGCCCCTGGACGCGCCCCGCGCACGCCATGCGGCGGCCAGGGCCGGTCTGCCCCTCTCCGCGACCCAACTCTCCCGTGGGGAACCGGTCATTCCGACGGAGTACGTCCAGGGGCGCTCGGGTAGCTAGAGCGGGTGCCCGCGTACGCGCCCCGTAAGGCCCCCTCCCCTACGCCCCCGTAAGTCTCTACGCTCTGAGGTTCAGGCCGGGCCCGCACCGCTTCTTTCTGCGTCTCCCCCCTCGACAGACCCGATACCGAATGCGAAGGACACCGACCATGCGCCGCGCCTTGATCGTCGTTGATGTGCAGAACGACTTCTGCGAGGGGGGCAGCCTCGCGGTGGCGGGAGGTGCCGATGTGGCCGCCGCGGTCACGGAGCTGATCGGGCAGGCGCCCGCCGGCTACCGCCATGTGGTGGCGACCCGCGACCACCACATCGCGCCGGGCGGCCACTTCGCGGACAACCCCGACTACGTGCACAGCTGGCCGGCGCACTGTGTCGCCGGCACGGAGGGCGTCGGCTTCCATCCGAACTTCGCCCCGGCGGTCGCCTCCGGCGCGGTGGACGCGGTGTTCAGCAAGGGTGCCTACTCGGCTGCCTACAGCGGTTTCGAGGGCGTCGACGAGAACGGCGTCAAGCTGGCGGACTGGCTGCGCGCCCGCGAGATCGACGAGGTGGACGTGGTGGGGATCGCGACGGACCACTGCGTGCGGGCCACCGCCCTGGACGCCGTGACGGAGGGCTTCCGCACCCAGGTCCTCCTGGACCTCACGGCAGGCGTGGCGGAGAGGACGACGGAACGGGCCCTGGAGGAGATGCGCGAGGCGGGCGTGGAGCTGACCGGCAAGCCGGTGGTTTGAGGGTCGCACGCGCCTTCGAGGGGACCACTCGTGCCCCGAGAGTCGCTCGCGCCTTCGGAGCCGCATATCGATACAGCCCCGTGCCCCGGGCCGGCCGCCCGGCCCGGCGCCGGTCACTTGCCGGCCGGCTGTACCACCGCCGGTCTGCGCAGCAGCGACCTGATCGGTCTCCACAGCTCGGTCACCGTGACACCGTTGTCAGGTGCCGTTCGCCATATCAGGCCGTCGGGGTGGTGGAGGACGGCCGTGATCTCGTCCGGGGTCGGCGGGGCGGCGTTGCCCCGCAGGTAGACCGCTCGCATCCCCAGGTTGCGGAGCCTGGTCAGGGCGCGGGCGCGGTTCTGGGCCACGACCAGTACCCGCACCCCGGCGGAGCCCTCGGCAAGGGCGGGACTGGGCAGGTTCAGTGCCACCACCACGCTGCCGTTCGGCAGCTTGCAGAACCCTCCTGCGGCCATGCGGTCATACCCCCGTACGAGTAGGTGTCAATAAGAAAGCCACAGGACGCACCTAAACACGATCGGCGGCGACCCGCCAGGGGGTCACCGCCGATACGTCTCTGACCTGCGAAAACGCGAGCCACTTCCCTGCGGGGCCGATCCGGAGGGAGATCGTCGAGCCGTCAAGGGCCTCCGCGACGACGTGATCTTGGTGTTGGTGTCAGTGATCTTGACACCACCGGCCGGGCGCGGACGACTGCCTGATCTTGGTCGCCGGGGCCGCCTTGTGGAGCGTGATCCCGTCGCCCGCGGAGAGGCCGAACGGAGAGTCGTAGGCCGGGGGAGCCACGTCCAGATCAACAGGCCGTTCTGGTAGGGGTGGTGCTCCACCCGGTCCGGACGGGTCGTCGGGAAGCCGAAGTTGTACGGGCCGGTGCGAAGGACGCGCGGGGCGGCAGAAGCCGGACGCGGTCCAAGCGGCGTCCGCCGAATCGACGTTGGCGGAGAAGAGGCCGAACCGTCGGCCGTCACCGTGACCCCGTCGGCCGCGCCGCGTAGGCGTCCAGCGGGTACGACAGCTTGGTGTACGCGTCGACCGAACCGGCGAGCGCCGGCTTGTCGCTGCCGTCACGGGATGGCCTCGCCGTTCACCGTGTCGTACTCGTCGGGCAGGCAGAGGTCGTGGCCGTACTCGTAGGCGTGGACGCCGAGTCCGCCGTTCTTCCGCCGCATGGTGTGGTCGACGTAGCCGTCGGGCTCGTTGAAGTTCCCGTCGCCGTCGTGGTCGTAGCGGACTTGGACTATTCAACTGCACTGTGCGGAGCGCGGGTTCGCCTTACGGACACCGCGCTGTAAGCGGACCGCTGTCGGGACTCGCTCAACCGGCGCGCATATGCCGCCGGTTGCCTATGCCATGCGACCGTGCGCCCCCTGTGCACCGGTACCGTGGGTTAGGTCACGCTTACCGGCCGTTCCGCTCGGGCATGCACGCGAATAGAGTCGAACGGTGGAACGTCCGGAAGCCGGAGAAAAGCAAGGCCGGCCCCCCGTCTCACCCCCACATCTTCCGAGGACACGATTGCCATGCCTCGTCCGACCCCGGCACAGCTCGTCTACGGTTCGTGCACCGTGATCTGCTCGACGCTCGCCATGCTGCTGCTGTCACAGACGAGTTCGGGCATCGGGATCGCGGTCATCGCGCTCGCCGCGCTCGGCCTGGGACTGCTGGTCGCCATGACGGTCCCGCTCCCCCGGCCGCGCACGATCGCGTACTCCGAGCCCGCCCCGACCGCATCGCCCCGGACGCGGGTCCCCGTACACCGGGAGACCGTGGCCGCCGCCACGGCCGAGCCCGTCCGGGAGCCCACCGCGCCCTGACGTACGCACACACGAGAAGTCGGCGGGTCCGTGGGACTGACGGACCCGCCGACTGCTTGGCCATCAGTTCTTCGTGCTGACCACGACCGTCTTCGCCGCCTTGTCGTGCAGTCCCTGTTTGTACGGTTTGTCGAAGTAGCTCCAGCCGCCGCAGATGATCGTCCACACACAGGCACAGCAGAAGGCGAACGGCACCCACAGCACCAGGGCGCGCACCAGCGAGGTCTGCGCGGAGGGCGTGGAGCCGTTGTCCAGGTTGGCGACCCGCAGACCGAGCCACTTCTTGCCGAGGGTCTGCCCGGACTTGGCGGTGAGCAGGGTGTCGTAGGCGACGAACAGGACGGCGGCGACCAGCGACTGCGCGAAGGACTTGCCGACCTCCATCTTGTC
This sequence comes from Streptomyces sp. NPDC111744, assembly GCF_055634995.1. Classification (NCBI taxonomy): domain Bacteria; kingdom Bacillati; phylum Actinomycetota; class Actinomycetes; order Kitasatosporales; family Streptomycetaceae; genus Streptomyces; species Streptomyces sp. NPDC111744. The sequence goes on along the minus strand of NZ_JBVKCG010000017.1, from coordinate 103,800 downwards.
GCCGTTCACCTGGTACTCCCGCACCCCGAAGGCCCAGGTGAGCAACCAGACCACGATGAGCACCAGGACCATGTCGACGATCCTGGCCAGGGTGCGCTTGCCGCTGTCGGCGAGCGGCGGCATCCCGGCGAGCGGATCGGCGGGATAGCCACCGGCTCCGTCTCCTTCCCCGTAGGGGCCGCCTCCACCGCCGTAGGGGCCACCGCCGCCCGCTCCGTAGGGGCCGCCGCCGTAGGAGGGCGGCGGGGGCTGTGCGCCGCCGTACGGGGTGTCGTACGGCGAGCCCGGCCCCTTGCCCTCGTCCGGCGGGCCGGACGGGGGCTGCTTCTTGAACGGGTCGTCCTCCGGCGGCTGTCCGGAGCCCCGGGGCGGTTCGGTGCTCATGGCCCGAGTGGACCGCGAAGCGGCCGAGTCCGCATCCGGTGAGCGGCCGTACGGGGCCGGTGAGCGGCCGTACGGGGTACGACGCCCCGTCAGCCGGCGACGAAGGTGTGCGCCACCTTGTCGTGCCAGCACTGGTGCCAGGGCCGGTCGAACAGGCACCAGGCGACGCCGACGATCCCGATGCCGAGCAGTCCGGGCACGGTGTACACCAGCCAGCGGCGCAGCGAGGCGCCGAAGGCCGGGGGCTCGTGGCCCTCGATGTCCCGTACCTCCAGGCCGAGCAGCTTCTTGCCGAGCGTGCGACCCCACTTGGCGGTGGGCAGCACCTCGTAGAGGACGCCGACGAGGAGCAGGACGGCGAGCACGATCCCGAGGTAGAGGCCGGTCGTACCGTCGAGCAGCCAGACGGTCTCGGTACGGCCGGAGAGCTTGGCCGCGTCGATCTTGTCCTGCACGTGGCCGGCCGCCTGGCTGCCGAACGGTACGGCGGCCAGGGCGGTCACCGCGCCGACGACCAGGCTGTCGACGAGCCGCGCGGCGAACCGCTTGCCGAGCCCGGCGGGCCGGGCCGACGCCTGCCGCCGGGCGGCCGCCTGGAAGACGTCCTCCAACGGCGGCTTCCAGGGCGCGGCCTGCTGATCGCGCGCGAGCTGATGCACCTGCTGCGCCCAGGAGGACTGCCCACCACCGGGCCCGGAGGTCATGGGAGCGGCAGGCACGGCTGGCGCGGGCAGGGGCCCGGCGGACTGCGGGGGTACGGCGGGGGCGACGGCCTGGGGAGCGGCGGGAGCCGGGGGCGCGGCGGCGCGTTCCGCGGCGGCCTTTCCGGCGCCGAAGCCGGGGCGGCCGCCACCGGGGGCACCGACCGGCCCCTGCGCGCCGAACCCGCCCGCACCGCCCGCACCGGACGCGCCGACGGGGCCCTGAGCGCCGTAGCCTCCCGGCCCTGCCGCACCTGCCGCACCCGGGCCACCAGAGCCCGGCGCGCCGAACCCACCCGAACCCGCGCCCGCCGGACCGGAACCCTGCCCACCGGCCCCGGCCCCGGCACCAGCGCCTCGGCCACCGAACCCACCGGCACCGGCGCCTTGGCCACCCGCACCCGGGCCGCCGGATCCGGCCCCGCCGGGACCCGTACCGGCCCCCGCGGCACCCGAGTTCGGGGTGCCCTCGGCGCGGATCGGGCGGAAGGTCATCGTGCCGTCGTCCATGGGCGGTCGGGCGGCCGGCGGGGTGCCCGCGGGGCCCACCGTCGGCCTGCGGAAGATGAACGTGCCGCCGGAGTCGACGTCCCCCTGGTCCGCCGGCGGGATCGTCGCCGTGCCGTCCGTGCGGGACGACCGGCCGTCCGGCTGGGGCGGGGAGCCCGCCGCCCGGGGGTCGGTGCCCCAGGCGCCCCCCTCGGCCGTCCAGCCGGAGGCACCCGGTCGCGGGTCCTCGTCGAAGAAGTGCGGGCCGGTCTCCTCGACCCTGGGGCTCGCGGGGCGGGAGCCGGGCGGCGGGGCGAGCGGTTCGCCGTCGGACGGGGCCGGGCGGCTGGTGCCCGGCACCCACGCGGCGCCGTTCCAGTAACGGACGTAGCCGGGGATGGACGGGTCCGGGTAGTAGCCCTCGCGGGGCCGTTCGTCACCGGGTGCCGGGGTAGGGGCGGTCATGTCCGTCATCCCGTATCTGCTCGGGGGTCGTGTGGGAGGCTCCACATCTATCAGACGCGCGTGCCCACCACCGCCAGTCCCGCAGGACCCGCCCCTTTCCGGGCACCCCTGTGCACCCCCTTCACCGCACCGGGGAAAGATTTCCCGGAACCCGCGTAATGCTCGCGGCCCCCACCCCTCTCCACTCGTACGGGCCCGTCCACAGGCGCCCGTACGACCGACCGAGAGGAAACGAACGTCATGCATCACACCGTGGTGGAGCGCGAACTGGAGTTGCGGCTCATCCTGTCCCCCGAGCGGAGCATCCCGGTCCCGGCCCGGCTCGCCTACCGCTCCGACGACCCGTACGCCGTCCATGTCGGCTTCCACATCAACTCGGAGTCCCCGGTCCACTGGACCTTCGCCCGCGACCTCCTGGTGGAGGGGGTGTTCCGGGCGTGCGGGCACGGGGACGTGCGGGTGTGGCCGACCAAGGTGGAGGGCCGCAGCGTCGTGCTGATGGCGCTGAGTTCACCCGACGGAGACGCCCTCCTGGAGGCGCCGACCGCCCAGGTGTCCGCCTGGCTGGAGCGGACGCTGCGGGTGGTGCCCCCGGGGACTGAGGGCGGCCGGCTGGGGATCGACGACGCGCTCGACCAGCTGCTCGCCCAGTGAGGTCCCGGACGGACAGGATGTATGGAACGCATGGGCCGCATGGGCCGCATGGGCCGCATGGGCCGCATGGGCCGCATGGGTCAGAACAGCTTGCCGGGGTTGAGGATGCCCAGCGGGTCGAAGGCGTCCTTCACGGCCCGCTGCATCTCCACGCCCACCGGCCCGATCTCCCGGGCCAGCCACTCCTTCTTCAGTACGCCGACGCCGTGTTCGCCGGTGATGGTGCCGCCGAGCTCCAGTCCGAGGGCCATGATCTCGTCGAAGGACTCGCGGGCGCGGCGGCACTCGTCGGGGTCCTGCGCGTCGAAGCAGACCGTGGGGTGCGTGTTGCCGTCGCCCGCGTGGGCGACGACCCCGATGGTCAGCCGGTGCTTCTCCGCGATGCGCTCGACCCCTTCGATCATGTCGCCGAGCCGCGAGCGGGGCACGCACACGTCGTCGATCATCGTGGTGCCCTTGACGGCCTCCAGGGCGACGAGCGAGGTCCGGCGGGCCTGGAGGAGGAGTTCGGACTCGGCGGCGTCGTCGGCCGGGACCACCTGGGTGGCGCCCGCTTCCTCGCACAGCGCGCCGAGGGCGGCGAGGTCGACGGCCGGGGCCGGGGTGTCGAAGGCAGCCAGGAGCAGCGCCTCGGTCGTCTCCGGCAGGCCCATGTGGGTGAGTTCGTTGACCGCTTTCACGGTCGTACGGTCCATCAGTTCGAGGAGGGACGGTGCGTGCCCGCCCGCCATGATCCGGCACACCGCGTCGCAGGCGGCGGTGGCGGAGCCGAACTCGGCGGCCAGCACCAGCTGCTGCGGCGGCTTGGGCTTCAGGGCCAGGACGGCCCGTACGACGACGCCGAGCGAGCCCTCGGAGCCGACGAACAGCCGGGTGAGGTCGTACCCGGCGACACCCTTCGCCGTGCGCCGGCCGGTGGACATCAGCCGCCCGTCGGCGAGGACGACGTCCAGACCCAGGACGTATTCGGCGGTCACCCCGTATTTCACACAGCACAGCCCGCCCGACGCCGTGCCGATGTTGCCGCCGATCGTGCACATCTCCCAGCTGGAGGGGTCCGGCGGGTAGTAGAGGCCGTGTTCCTCGACCGCGCGGGAGAGGGTGGCGTTGATGACGCCGGGTTCGACCACGGCGATGCGGTCGACCGGCGAGATCTCCAGGATGCGGTCCATCTTGGTCAGGGACAGCACGATGCAGCCGTCGGTGGCGTTGGCGGCGCCGGACAGGCCGGTGCGGGCGCCCTGCGGGACGACCGGGACGCGCAGCTCGGTGGCGGTGCGCAGGACGTGCTGCACCTGTTCGACCGTGCGCGGCAGTACGACGACGGCCGGGGCGCCGGCCGGGCAGAAGCTCGCCATGTCGTTGGCGTAGGAGGTGGTCACATCGGGATCCACGAGCACCGCGTCGGCCGGCAGGCCCGTGAGGAGCCGGTCGGTGAGGTTGCCGGTGGTCTCGTCCCGAGGCGCTTCGATACGGCTCACGATCACAGCGTCGCACCCCGGGGCCATCGGTGTGAACCCCACAGGTGCCCTCCTTGGGCCGCCCGGACGCTGTCGTCGTATTGACGCACAGTATGCGGCATGTGCGCGCTCGATAACCGACAGTCAGGGCCTACCACCTCGTTGCTCACGGAGCCGGGGCCGCCACGTCGTCGGGGCAGGGTGCTGCGGCGGCTGCTGGTCGTCGCGCTGGCGGGCGGGGCGGTGGCCGGCGGGGCGCTGATGCTGTGGCCGCACAAGCCGGAGCCGCACCGCGCCGCACCGCCCCCGGCGGCCGGGCCCGGGGCCCAGGCGAAGGCCCGGGCCGCGGCACAGGCGGCGACGCAGACGGCCGTCGTCAACGGCCTGCCCGCCGCGCTGCCCGACCTCACCACGCTCATCGGCGCACGCGAGAGCCGGGTGCGGGCACAGCCGAAGGACGCGCGGGCCTGGGCGGTGCTCGGGGCCGCGTACGTCGAGCGGGCGCACCGGACCGCCGACACGGCCGACTATCCCCGGGCCGAGCGTGCCCTGCGGACCTCCCTCCAGGTGGCAGGCAAGGGCAACACCGACGCGCTGGCCGGTCTCGCCGCACTGGCGAACGCCCGCCGGGACTTCCCCACGGCCAAGCGGTTCGGTGAGGAGGCGCTGAAGGCGGCGCCGAAGCGGTGGTCGACGTATCCGGCGCTGATCGACGCCTACAACGGGCTCGGCGACTACAAGGCGGCCCGGTCCGCGCTCGACAAGCTGATGGCGCTGAAGGTCGGGGCGGCCGTGAAGCCGGCCGTCAAGGCACGGGCCTCGGCCGTGTACCGGGACCGGGGCTGGCGCGAGGACGCGGTGGCGCAGGTGACGGATGCGGCGGCGGCCGCCGGGTCCCCCGCCGAGCAGGCCGCGTATCTGACCCAGGCCGGACAGCTGGCCTGGGAGCGGGGCGAACGGGACGACGCGCTACAGCACTTCAAGGCGGCCGTACGCCTTGACCCCGACCAGTCGGCGGCGCGGGCCGGACAGGGGCGGGCGCTCGCCGCGCTGGGCCGCACGCAGGAGGCGCTGACCGCGTACCAGGGGGCCCTCGCGCACCGGCCGACCCCGCAGGTCGCCCTGGAGCTGGCCGAGTTGTACGAGTCGCTGGGGATGGGGCGGCGGGCGGAAACGCAGTACGCCCTGCTGCGGACGCAGGTGCGGCGGGAGCTGGACGCCGGGGTCGACGACGAGCTGCTGATCGGGCAGTACGAGGCGGACCACGGGGATGTCGAGGAGGCGGTGCAGCGGCTGACGGACGAGTGGGAGCGGCAGCCGGGCATCGAGGTCGCGGACGCGCTCGGCTGGGCGCTGCACCGGGCCGGCGACGACACGGAGGCGCTGCACTACGCCTCTATCGCGACGGACTCGACGAAGGGCGGGGGGGTCCGCAGCGCGCCGTACGCCTTCCACCGGGGCATGATCGAACGCGATCTGGACCTGGACGCCCAGGCCCGCCGCCACCTCCAGGACGCCCTGCGCATCAACCCGTACTTCTCCCCGCTCCAGGGCCCGGTGGCCCGAGCCACCCTGGCCACCCTGGGCGACCAGCCACCGAACGAGGAGGCCCCGCAGTGAGGCACCGGCAGCCGGGCGCCGCCGGGCGCCGCCGTCGCGGCTGATCGCCGCCGCAGCGGAAGGAAGAGGGCAGCGGGGAGCGGCAGGGAGCGATGACGACCGAGGTCAATTCCTTTCCGTCGCAACGGTGCCCGGCCACGACAGCGGCAGCCGGGCACCGCCGATATCGCCGTCGCGGCGGAGAGAACTGACCGACGTCGTTTCTCTCCGCCGCAACGGCGCACGACCACGACAGCGGCACCCGGGGGTGCCGGACCGACCTCGGCCATGGTGGCTCGCCCAGCGACTCACCGGACTCACCGGGCCCACCGCCCCCCGGGCCCAGGGCCACCGCACGCACCGGGCCCACGGCCACCGGGCCACCGGGGCCCGGGGCCACCTGGCCCACCGCCCCCGCGCCCGCGCCCACGGCCACCGGGCCCACCGGGCCTGCCGGGGCCACCGAGGCCATCGGAGGCATCGGGCCTACCGGGGCCATCGGGCCTACCGAGGCCACCGAGGCCGCCGGGCGCACCGGGCGCATCTGAGCCCACCGGATTACCAGGCCCCCGAGGTCGTCGGGACGCCGAAATTCCGGCTCACAGGTTGCCGCGGCGCTCCTGCTCCCGTTCGATCGCCTCGAACAGGGCCTTGAAGTTGCCCTTGCCGAAGCCCATGGAGCCGTGGCGTTCGATGATCTCGAAGAAGACCGTCGGGCGGTCCTGGACCGGCTTGGTGAAGATCTGCAGAAGGTAGCCGTCCTCGTCCCGGTCGGCGAGGATCTTCAGCTCGCGCAGGGTGTCGACCGGCACCCGGGTGTCACCGACCCACTCGCCGAGGGTGTCGTAGTAGGAGTCGGGGGTGCTGAGGAACTCGACGCCGGCCGCGCGCATGGTGCGGACGGTCTCCACGATGTCGTTGCTGTTCAGCGCGATGTGCTGGACGCCCGCACCGCCGTAGAACTCCAGGTACTCGTCGATCTGGGACTTCTTCTTGGCGACGGCGGGCTCGTTGATCGGGAACTTGACCTTGAGGGTGCCGTCGGCGACGACCTTGGACATCAGCGCGCTGTACTCGGTGGCGATGTCGTCGCCCACGAACTCCTTCATGTTCGTGAAGCCCATGACCTTGTTGTAGAAGCCGACCCACTCGTTCATGCGGCCGAGTTCGACGTTGCCGACGCAGTGGTCGACGGCCTGGAAGGTGCGGCGGGCAGGGGGTTCGACGATCGGGGACGCGGCGACGAACCCCGGCAGGTACGGGCCGTCGTAGCCGGTGCGCTCGACGAGGGTGTGGCGGGTCTCGCCGTACGTGGCGATCGCGGCGAGGACCACCGTGCCGTGCTCGTCCTTCAGCTCGTACGGCTCGGCCACCGGGCGGGCTCCGTGCTCGACGGCGTACGCGTACGCGGCGCGGGCGTCCGGGACCTCGATGGCCAGGTCGACGACACCGTCGCCGTGCTCGGCAACATGCCGGCACAGGAAGGTGCCCCACTCGGTCTCCGGCCTGACGACGGAGGTGAGGACGAACCGGGCCGAGCCGTTCTCCAGGACGTAGCTCGCGGTCTCGCGGCTGCCGTTCTCCGGTCCGGAGTACGCGACCAGCCGCATGCCGAAGGCGCTGGAGTAGTAGTGCGCCGCCTGCTTGGCGTTGCCGACGGCGAAGACGACCGCGTCCATTCCCTTGACCGGGAAGGGATCGTCCTGCCGGGCGGTCGCGTCGGGAGTGTGCTGTGTGGTCTGCGTCATGGTCGAAGCGTGGCCCTGGCGCACAAGGTGCGCAATAGTTCCCGTTTCCGTTGGGCAATATGTTCAGCGGTACGGCCGCAATGGCAGACTTTCTGTGCAGGATGACCATCCGGAGGCGGGCATGGCGATCGATCATCTGGACGGGCGGATCCTGGTGCTGCTGGCCCGGGAACCGCGGATCGGCGTGCTGGAGATGTCCCGTCGGCTGGGGGTGGCGCGCGGGACCGTGCAGGCGCGGCTCGACCGGCTTCAGTCGAATGGAGTGATCCAGGGATTCGGCCCGCAGGTGGACGCGGCTGCCCTCGGCTACCCGGTCACCGCGTTCGCCACGCTGCAGATCCGGCAGGGCCAAGGCCCGGACGTGCGGGCGCACTTGGCGACCGTGCCGGAGGTGCTGGAGCTGCACACCACCACCGGCACCGGGGACATGCTGTGCCGGCTGGTGGCCCGCTCCAACGCCGATCTCCAGCGGGTGATCGACCGGGTCGTCGGTTTTGATGGCATTGTCCGGGCCTCCACGGCGATCGTCATGGAGAACCCCGTTCCGCTGCGGATCATCCCGCTGGTGGAACAGGCCGCGGCGGACAGCGAAGGGACGACCTGACCGGTTCGTTCGGAGTTCGGAGTCGGAGTTCGGAGTCGGAGTTCGGGGTGAGTGCGCGTGAGCTTCTGGGAGTACCTGGGCAACCGGCACCAGACCCTGCTCACGGACGCCGATCCGGCCGTGCGAGGGGCCGCGGACATGTACCTCCACGAAGTGGCCGGTGCCCAGATCCAGAACCTGTCCAGCTGGCTGGGCAACCGCGCGAGCTGGCCCGAGGAGTGGAAGCCCGCCTGGAACATGAGCAGCGCGACGCTCCGGCTCACCCCGGACCTGGCCCGCGCACTCGTCTCCGAACTGCACGCCGTGATCGACGGCTACCGGGACCGCGTCCCCGAAGCGGACACCCCCGACGCCGAGCAAGTACGCATCCACACGCACCTGTTCCCCATCGAGACGGACTGAGAGGCACGACATGCACACGCAAGCCCAGCTCGCCCAGCTCGCCCAGCACCGGACGACGGAACTGCACGCGCAGGCGGACGCCTGTCGCCTGGCGACAGCGGCCAAGGCTCCGAGGCGCGAACTCCGTACGCGACTCGGCTGGACCTTGGTGGAAGTAGGCCTGCGCCTGGCTTCTCCGGCCCCGGCGACTGCTTAAGGGGACGGGGCCGTGTCAATATGCGGCTCCGCCGCGTGGGCGCGACCAGCCCCCACACACCCGCACCCGCACCCGCACCCGCACCCGCACCCGCACCCGCACCCACACCCGAAACTCAACAGGCAGGGACCTTCGCCCCCTTCTCCAACGCCACCAAATCGCTGACCGCCCCCTTCAGCGTCGTCACCGGCACCAACCGCAAGCCCTTCGGCAACTCCGCCTTGGCGTCCGCGCACTCATCCTTCGGCACAAGGAAAACGGTCGCCCCGTCCCGCCGCGCGGCCTGCGTCTTCAGCGCGACCCCGCCCACGGCCCCCACAGTCCCGTCCGCGCTGATGGTCCCCGTACCGGCGATGTTCTTCCCCCCGCTGAGGTCTCCCCCGCTCCCGTTCCCGTCCAGCTTGTCGACGATCCCGAGCGAGAACAGCAACCCCGCACTGGGCCCACCCACATCCGCCAGTTTCAAGGTCACCTTGACCTTGCTCGCGCTGAGCCCGAGGTACTTCAGCGCGGCCTGGGTCGCCGCGTCCTGCGACTGCTCCATCTGCTCGGTGTTGTGCTGTTCGATCTCCTTGACGTTGCCACCGCTCGGATACACCGAGTCGCGCGGCATCACCGCCCGGTCCGTCCGGAACCAGTCGCCGATGACGTCACCCAGCGACACCCGGGCGTCCGGCCCGGTCGCCTCGATCGTCGTCATCCGCAGCTGCCCGCTGGTCGTCCGGGTGGGCGCCCCGGAGATGGTGATCACCGGGGTGCCCTGGTTGTCGCCGAGCACGTTCGCCGTCAGCCCGGGCTGGGCCACCGAGAACGGCAACGGCGCGAAGACGGCCGTACCGATCAGAGCCACGACGGGAACCGCACAGACGGCGATGGCCTGGAGACGCGTGAGACGTGAGAGCACGGAGTCAATCTAACGTGGCAACCACTTCAGGCCATCGCCCCGGCCCCTCAGCGCAACGCCTCCGCGACCTCCCGCGCCGCGTCCATGACCCGCGCTCCCACCCGCTCCGGCACCGAGTCGGCCAGCATCACGACCCCGACGCTCCCCTCGACCCCGGTGACCCCGAGCAGCGGGGCGGCCGCACCGCTCGCTCCGGCCTCCAGTTCGCCGTGGGTCAGCGTGTACCCGGGGTCGTCCTTCGGCGAGTGCCGCGCGGACAGGATCGCCTTCCCGGCGGCCCCCCGGTCCAGCGGGTGGCGGAACCCGGCCCGGTACGCCACGTGGTATTCGGTCCAGCTCGGTTCGACGACCGCGACGGCGAGCGCCTCGGTCCCGTCGACCAGCGTCAGATGTGCCGTCGCCCCGATGTCCTCGGCGAGCGACCGCAGGGCCGGCAGGGCGGCTTCCCGTACCAGCGGGTGCACCTGCCGCCCAAGGCGCAGTACTCCAAGGCCGACCCGGGCTCGCCCGCCCAGGTCACGCCGTACCAGCGCATGCTGCTCAAGCGTGGCGAGCAACCGATAGACCACGGTCCGGTTCACGCCCAGTTTGTTGGAAAGCTCGGTGACGGTCAGCCCGTGGTCCGTGTCGGCCAGCAGTTTGAGGACCCGCAGTCCCCGGTCGAGCGTCTGAGAGGTCTCCGCGGTCACGACGCCCACTCCTTAAGTGGTGAGGCCGGCAGCCTCCGACGCGGCGGATGCGTCGCCGAGTCCCGTCAGCGACGCGCTTCAGAGGCCGCCGATCGGCAGGACGGCCCGGCGGCTCCGGGCCCAGTCGCTTCACGGCTGCGCTCCGCGGCTGCGCTGCCACGGGGCGTGTGCGTAGCGGGACAGTAGCGAAGGGGGTTCGCTGAGCGGAAGCCTCCGTCCAGAATCCGGTCATGCTCCGGTACGGACTGCTTCCGTATGTGGCGGTATATACGCTGCGCACTCCTGGGACCACCCCGGGTTCACCCCGGTGTCACCGCATGCGGGTGGCCCACTCCTGCACCTTGGCGATCCGCTGCCGGAGCTGTCCCGCGGTGGCCTCCGCACTGGGCGGCCCCCCGCACACCCGGCGCAGCTCGGTGTGAATCACCCCGTGCGGCTTGCCGCTCTGGTGCACATACGCGCTCACCATCGTGTTCAGCTGCTTCCGCAGCTCCATCATCTCCTTGTGGGAGACGACGGGCCGCCGTTCCGCGGGCAGTTCCAGCAGGTCGGCCTCGTCGTCCGGCTTCTTGCGGCTGTGCGCGATCTGCCGGGCCTGCCGTTTCTGCAGCAGCAGCTGCACCTGGTCGGGCTCCAGCAGTCCCGGGATGCCGAGATAGTCCTGCTCCTCCTCGCTCCCCGGGTGCGCCTGCATACCGAACTCGGCGCCGTCGTACAGGACCCGGTCGAAGACGGCCTCGGACTCCAGCGCCTCGAAGGCGAACTGCTCCTGCTCGCCGGTGTCCTCGTCCTGCTCCTTGTTCGCCTCCTCCATCTCCTTCTCGGACTCGGCGTACGGGTCCTCCTCGCCATCCTTCTTGGGCTTGTCGAGGGCGTGGTCGCGCTCGACCTCCATCTCGTTGGCGAAGGTCAGCAGGTCGGGGACGGTCGGCAGGAACACGGACGCGGTCTCGCCGCGCCGCCGGGAGCGCACGAAACGGCCGACGGCCTGGGCGAAGAAGAGGGGGGTCGAAATGGTGGTGGCGTACACCCCGACGGCGAGCCGGGGGACGTCGACACCCTCGGACACCATCCGCACCGCGACCATCCACCGGTCGTCGCTCGCGCTGAAGGCGTCGATGCGCTTGGACGCACCGGTGTCGTCGGAGAGGACGAGGGTCGCCTTGTTGCCCGTGATCTCGCGGATGAGCTTGGCGTAGGCACGCGCCGACTCCTGGTCGGAGGCGATCACCAGAGCCCCCGCGTCGGGGATGGCCTTGCGCACCTCGGTCAGCCGCTGGTCGGCGGCGCGCAGCACGGCCGGCATCCACTCACCGCGCGGATCGAGCGCCGTACGCCAGGCCTGGCTGACGGCGTCCTTGGTCATCGGCTCGCCGAGCCGAGCGGCGATTTCGTCCCCCGCCTTGGTCCGCCAGCGCATGTTGCCGCTGTAGGAGAGGAAGATGACCGGGCGGACGACGTGGTCGGCGAGCGCGTTGCCGTACCCGTAGGTGTAGTCGGCGGCGGACCGCCGGATCCCGTCCTGCCCCTCCTCGTACGTCACGAAGGGGATGGGGTTGGTGTCGGACCGGAAGGGCGTACCGGTCAGCGCCAGCCGCCGGGTCGCCGGCTCGAACGCCTCCAGGCAGGCCTCGCCCCAGGACTTGGAGTCACCGGCGTGATGGATCTCGTCGAGGATGACCAGCGTCTTGCGCTGCTCGACCCGGTTGCGGTGCAACATGGGCCGCACCCCGACACCGGCATAGGTGACGGCGACCCCGTCGTACTCCCTGCTGAGCGGTCCGGCGCTGTACTCGGGGTCGAGCTTGATCCCTATCCTTGCCGCGGCCTCCGCCCACTGCTTCTTCAGATGCTCGGTGGGCGCGACGACGGTGACCTGCTGCACGACATGGTGGTGCAGCAGCCAGGACGCGAGGGTCAGCGCGAACGTCGTCTTGCCGGCGCCGGGTGTGGCGACGGCGAGAAAGTCACGCGGCTGCTCCTGGACGTACTTCTCCATGGCCCCCTGCTGCCAGGCACGCAGCTTGCTGGCGGTACCCCAGGGCGCCCGGCCGGGGAAGGCGGGCGAAAGGTGGTGGGAGGACGAGGAGGCGCTGGCGGCGGTGGTAGTCACGGTCTCCGTAGTAAGGGGTCGGGCGGCTACGTATGCGTATGACAACCGGGCCACCCTACCGGCGTCCCACCGCTGTCAACGCGCGGACAAGCCCGCCTTCCCCTGGGGTGGGACCCACGTCACAGATCATCACGAAGCCGGGTCGTCACCCAGGCCCCGACGAGCGCCACGACCGCCATCGGCAGGAACACGACGGCGAAGGCGGCCGGATGAGAACCGGAACCACTCACCCCCGTCATGCTTCCGCCGCCGAGGGAGGCGAAGGCGGCACCGGTCACGGCGAGCAGGACGACGTTCGACAGGGCGTCGGAGATCTGCAGGGCGGCCGAGTTGGCGCCGGCCTCCTGCGGGGCGGAGAGCCGGAGCATCAGCACGCTGGACGAGGCGATCACCAGGCCCATCCCGAAGCAGCCGAAGCCCCAGGCGACGGCGACGATCCACACCGGCACGCCGTGCACGAGCACACTGGGCGCGGTGGCGATCGCCGCGGCGACCAGCACCATCCCGAGAGTCATCAGCCGCTCCCGGTACGGCGCCACGCGCGGCCGCGCCTGCACCCACGAACCCACCGCCCAGGTCACCCCGCCCGCCGCCAGCGAGAACCCGGCGAGCGTCGGCGACAACCCCCGCTGGGTGACGAGCATCAGCGGCACGAAGGACTCGGCGGAGACGAACGCGCCGGCCGCGATCCCGCGCAGCAGCACGACCGACGGCAGCCCGCGCGTCGCACGGTAGGTCCCGCGCGGCAGCAGCCCGAGTACGGCGGGGACGAGCAACGCACCCCCGGCGATCCCCGGCAGCAGGGACACCCACCGCAGGTCCTGAGCCGCGTACTGCAGCAGCCCCGCGCCGAGAGAGATACCGAACGCGAGCCGGATCCGCCGCCGTTCGAAGGCCTCCCCGGCCCGCTCCGCGACCGGCCCGCCGGCCCGCCGCCGTATCTGGGGAAGGGCGAGCGCCACCGGGAAGACCACGAGCGCCGGGATGCCGAGGAACACCCACCGCCACCCGAGATGCTCGGTCACCGCTCCGGCGGCCAGCGGCCCGACGATGGACGGCACCACCCAGCCGGCGGCGAAGGCGGCCATGATCGAGGGCCGCAACCGCTCCGGATAGGCCCGCCCCACGACCACGTACAGCGCGACGATGACCAGCCCGCCCCCGAACCCCTGCACGGCCCGCCCCAGGATGAACACCCACATGACCTGAGCGGTCCCGGCGACCACAAGCCCGACGGCGAAGGCCCCGATCCCCGTGGTCAGCGCCCCGAGCGGCCCCCGACGGTCCGACCACTGCCCGGCCAGCACCATGCCGAAGAGACTGGTCGTGAAGTACCCGGAGAAGGCGAACGCGTACAGCGACACCCCGTCCAGCTCCCGCGCGGCAACGGGCATCGCCGTCCCGACGGCGGTCGCCTCGAAGGCGATCAGCAGCACGACGGACACGATGCCGACGCTCAGTGCCCGATAGGACCGCCCCAGCACACCCTCGCCGTAGGCTCTGTCAGCTGTCTCATCTGCGACAACGGCGTCGCTGGGCTCAAGGGCGGTCATACCGACCAAGGTAAGCCCCAACCCCCACTTTGGCCCCTGTCGCGAGCCCCACCCCACCTCGGACCTTGGTCGTAGACCCGCCGTTGCCTCCGGTTCGTGAACGCCGTATGGCAGTCCCGTTGCAGCCCCGCCGATCCCCTTGAGCCCCTCCCCCGCACCCCCGTACCTTCGACTCACCGACACGGCCGTGTGCCCGAGTGGTTCAGGGGCTCGCCTGCAAAGCGAGTTACGTGGGTTCGATTCCCGCCACGGCCTCTACCAGTAGGTCTGACCTGCACTTTTGTAGGTCAGCTGGAGTCAGTGGGGCGTCCAGCCGCGCAGCGTGGCGTTGATGGTCGAAGGGAACGCGGTCTCGGACGCGGCGGCGTCAAGAGCTCCGGCCAGTTCGAGGGTGACCAGCCCGTGCAGGGTCACCCACAGCGAGACGGCGATCAGCGTCGCCTCGCCTGCGAGGACGGAGTCCGCGACGGCGCGTTCAATCGCGGCGAGGAGCGGCCGGACAGGGTCGCGGGGGCCGACCACGCCCGACGGGTCGAAGGACTGCACGCCACCGAACAACACGGTGTAGAGGTGGCGGTGTTCGCGCCCCCATCGCCGGTACGCGGTGGCCAGTGCGTAAAGGTCTGCGAGGGCGTCGTCGGTGGCCGGAACCGCCGACAGACTCTCGAACAGGCCGGCGACCGCTCTGTCGCGCACCTCGCCGACCAGCGCGTCCTTGCCGTCGAACAGCGTGTACACCGCCGCCGTGGATGTCCCGGCGGCAGCGGCCAGGGCGCGGACGGTGACCGACTCCTGCGGATGTGTGGCGAACATCTCGGTCGCGCATGCCACAAGCCGCTCTTTGACGGCGGCGTCGTTCGTTCTCGGCCTACCCACGAAGAGCAGCCTACCGGTTCTGATAACGTCGTTTTGAAACGACGTTCTGAAACTGTCGGGAGACTGCCATGCCATCGCTTGTTGTCTTACGTCCGGTCGTCCGCTTCGCCGTTCGCCTGCTCTCGGCCGGAGCCGCCGTCGTGGGACTGGTCGTCGTCTTTCTGGCGCTGATCGTCCTCACGGACGGGGCGGGTTCGGGGCTCGCCGCGTGGGCGGCGACCCTCGGGATCGCGATCGTCGCCGCACTGGGGCGAGGGCGGCACCGGGCCTGGCGGGGGCGACTCGTGCCGTTCCTGCCCGTGATCGTCGCGGCCGCGTTGACGGCGTCGGTCTGCATCCCGACAGAGCCCACGGCGCGACGGTATCCATCCGCCCTGCCGTTCGTGGCCACGCAGCACTGGAGCCTGGCCACGGGCAGCCGGGTAGCGGTGTACCACTACCCGCCCGGGAACGCCGGTACCCGGCGCCCCGTTCCGCTCGTGTACCTCAACGGAGGGCCGGTGCGCGGCATCTCGGTGCTCGACCACCGGTTCCTGCAGCTCCTTGCCCGGCAGGGTTACGACGTCTACGCCTACGAGCAGGCCGGCGGCGGACGGAGCGATCTGCTGTCCATGGACCAGTACACGATCTCCAGGTCGGTCCGCGACTTCGGCGCCTTCGTGGACCGGCTGGGCAAGGGCAGGGTCGACGTCCTCGGATTCTCCTCGGGCGCGGTCGTGCTCACCCGGGCCCTGGCGGCCCCGCGCGTCGCCGCACGTGTTCACCGGGCGATCATCGCCGAGCCCGGCCCGATGGACGGCCCTACCACGCGGATCACCGGACACAAGGGCCGGCCGTCCGCGCGCGGCATCGCACCGGCCGTGACCGGACCGCGCTCGATGCGCGTGCCACGCTATGCCGTCGCGTTCGGCCTCATGCGGCTCGGGCTCCTCAGCCCCGACAGCGGCCTGGTGGGACAGGCCGAAGGTGACAACGCGTTCACCGCCGCCGATCTCGGCAGCGACACCGCATCCGACTACTGCGCGCGGGACGCGCACCGCATTCCCGTGGAGGACACCGGGCGGAACTTCTCCTTCAGTCCCGCCGCCAGCCTCCGCGTCCAGCAGACGGTCAAGGACTCACCCCCCATCGCCGTGCAGTTGAGGCGCTCCCGGACGCCCGCGATGCTGATGATCGCCGAGTGCTCCTCCCAGGTCCGGCAGTGGGAGACGGCCGTCCTCGCCGGCGACCCCGCCGTCCAACGCACGCAGGAGATGCCCGGAGTCGGACACCACATGTGGAACGGCCTCGACGACAACAACCAACGGGCCGTCGCCGTCGTCACCGCGTTCCTCCAGGACAAACCGGCGCCACTGCCGAACTACCCGACCCGCAGCGACATCCCCGCCTTTCTCCGCGACCACAAGTGACCAGAACCTGCGGCCTGTGCGGAAGTGCCGCTGACCCGCGGCGGTCCCCGTCCGTCAAGTCCCCTTCCTGTCCCCCGTGCGAGCTACGTGCAGGTGTCCACTGCGTGGTGACGATTCCGGGGGCGGCGATCCGTAGTGTTCGGGCCAGTTCCGCGGCGGTCGGCTGCGGGTTCTGTGGAGGAGTCGTCATGAGGCTGGTTTGGCAGTTGTTGGCGGTTGCGGTGGTCGCCTTCGTCGGTGGGCAGGCGGTCGCCGCGGTGGAGGGGAACTGGTTTCTCACCCTGGTTCTCGGTCTGCTGACGGCCGTGGCCTCGCTGTTCGTCTACGGGTGGGTGGTACGGCGGACCGAGCGCCGGCCGAGCACCGAGGTGGGGCGGGACGGTGCCCGGGCGGCGTTTGTGCGCGGTGCGCTGATAGGGGTGGTGACGTTCGCGTGTGTGATCGCGAACATCGCCTTTCTCGGTGACTACACCGTGCACGGCCTGGGGTCGGTGACGGTCGCGGTGGGGCTGGTCGGGTCCATGGCCGGCGCCGCGGTGACCGAGGAACTGCTGTTCCGGGGCGTTCTGTTCCGGATCGTCGAGGAACGCACCGGGACCTGGATCGCGCTGACGTCGACCGGCGCCCTGTTCGGGATGATGCATCTGCTCAACAAGGACGCGACGGTGTGGGGCGCCCTCGCCATCACGATAGAGGCCGGCGGCATGCTCGGCGCCGCGTACGCCGCCACCCGCACCCTCTGGCTGCCGATCGGCCTGCACTTCGGCTGGAACTTCGCCGAGTCCGCCGTCTTCGGCACCGAGGTCTCCGGCAGCGGGGCGCAGCAGGGGCTGCTGGACGCCACCACCTCGGGGTCGCAGCTGATCACCGGCGGCGAGTTCGGGCCGGAGGCCAGCGTGTACTCGGTGCTGCTCGGGGTCCTGGTGACGGTCGCGTTCCTGCGGCTGGCGCACCGGCGCGGTCACCTGGTGCCCCGCCGCCGTCGGGGCACCCCGGCCGGCTCCGTCGCTACACTGCCCCGGTGATCAGTCCCCGGCAGGTGCCCGGCTGGTGGCACCGGCTCGATGTGACGGTCCGGGACCTGCCGCTCGGGCTGCTGCTCCTGGCCGGCTCCTTCCTGCCGACGCTGCACGGCAACGGGACCCAGGTCGGAGACCTGCCCACGCGCCCCTTCGACGCGCTGGCCGGGGTGGCGCTCGGCCTGGAGTGTCTGCCGCTCGCCCTGCGCCGGCGGTGGCCGGCCGTCTCTCTCGCCCTGGTGTCGCTCGGCTTCGCCGTCGACCAGATCCGCGCCTACCACTCGGTCGCGGGCGTCGCACTGCCCCTCGCGCTGCTGAGCACCGGTGCCCATCTGGCACGGCATCGGCGGGCCGGCGCGGTCCTGTTCTCCGCGGCCTATGTGCCGCTGGCGGTCGTGCTGCACCGGCTGGGGTCGGGGGGCGAGACGGCGAGCGAGTTCGTGACGTTCTATCTGGCGCTGGCCCTCGCCTGGGGCACCGGGGCGTGGCTGCGCGCCACCCGGACCGCGGAGGACGAACGCCGTCGGCGGGTCGCCGAGGACACCCGCACCAGCGAGCGCACCCGGATCGCCCGCGAGTTGCACGACGTGGTGACCCACCATGTGACGGCGATGGTCGTGCAGGCCGAGGCGGCACGGTATCTGACCGCCGCGCCCGAGCGGCTCGACCAGACCCTGACCGCCGTCAGCGACACCGGGCGGCGGGCCATCGCCGACCTGCGCCATCTGCTCGACCTGCTCAACCCCGACCACGGCACCGGCACCGGCACCGACACCGACGTCAGGACGCCGCCCGCCGGCCGGCTGCTCACGCTGGTGGAGCAGACGCGCCGGGCCGGGCAGCCGGTGGAGTTCACCGAGGAGGGCACGCCGACCCAGTCGGCCGGCAGCGCCGACCTGGTGGCCTACCGGGTGGTGCAGGAAGCCCTGACGAACGCCCTCAAGTACGCCCACGGCAGCCGCACTTCGGTGCGGGTGCGCCATGGTGAGAAGGAGATCACCGTGGAGGTCGGCACGGACGGGTCCGGCTCCGCCGCCGCGTCCCCCGGCGGGAGCGGACGAGGACTCGTCGGCCTCCGGGAACGTGTGGACGTCCTGGGCGGCGAGTTCAGCGCGGAGCACGCGGCCGACGGCGGCTTCGTCGTACGGGCGCGGATACCCGCGGGGAACCCGTCGTGACCGCGGCTGGCGGGGAATCCGGCGTGAGCGCCGTGGGCGGGGCGCCGATCCGGGTCCTGGTCTGTGACGACCAGGTGCTGATCCGCACCGGCCTGGCGACGATCATCGACGCCCAGCCCGATCTGGAGGTGGCCGGTGAGTGCGGGGACGGGCAGGCCGCGGTCGACCTCGCCGGCCGGCTGCGCCCGGACGTCGTCGTCATGGACGTCCGGATGCCGGTGCTCGACGGCATCGAGGCCACCCGTCTGCTCGCCGGAGCCGGGGTGCCGCATCCGGTGAAGGTGCTCGTGGTGACGACGTTCAACCTGGACGAGTACGTCTACGAGGCGCTGCGCGCGGGCGCGAGCGGCTTTCTGCTCAAGGACGCACCGCCGGACCGACTGCTGCACGGCATACGGACCGTGGCCACGGGTGCGGCTCTGCTGGACCCCGAGGTGACCCGCCAACTGGTCGGCCGGTACGCCGCCCGGATCCGCCCCGCCGACGGCGGCACCCCTGACGACATCCCGCTGACCCCGCGCGAACTGGAGGTCCTGCGCCTGATCGCGGACGGACTCTCCAACAGCGAGATCGCCGCGACCCTTCTGATCAGCCCGGAGACCGTCAAGACCTTCGTCTCCCGCATCCTCACCAAGCTCGGCCTGCGCGACCGGGTCCAGGCGGTCGTCTACGCCTACCGCCAGGGCCTGGTGACCTGACCTCCCCTGTCTCCCCCTGTCTCCCCCCGTCTTCCCCGGGCCCCTCGCTCAGAGCACCCCGCCCGCCTCGTCCTGGAACAGTTCCGTCCAGTAGTGCCAGTCGGCGTCCGTGGTCGCGGGTGTGGGGTCGATCGTCGCGAGGGTGTGGAGCATGGTCGCGGCGAGCTGGTCGTAGGCCTCCGTGGTGAGTTCGTGGCCCAGGTGCTCGTCGATGGTGCGCTCGTGGTGGAGGAGCCACAGGGTGAAGGCGAGGGTGGAGATGTCCGTGTTGAGGGGGTAGAGGGTCGCCTCGGGCTGGGAGAAGTTGAGGATCGCGCCGGTGGTGCCGTCCACGACCAGGCTGTTCTCCTCGGCCAGGTAGCCGAGGCGTATCAGGTGGTCGGCGTGGGACGGGAGGGAGTCCAGGGGAAAGCCGCCCGGCTGTATGTCGGTGAAGTACTCCTTGAGGGTGGGCAGCGGGGCGTCCGGGTCGAGGTGGAACAGCACCGCGTCCTCCGGCAGGCCCGTCTCGCGCAGGAAGCGGCGGGTCGGCTGGTGGGTGAGCGTCGGCGGGAAGTCGACCTCCTCGAAGCGGGCCACCCGGCCCTGTCCGAACTCCTGGTCCAGGAGCCGGGCCGGCAGATCGACGGCGAGCCCGGAGTCCGTGCCGGGGCCCGCTATCAGGCTGAGGGGGCGGATCAGCGCCGTCGCCTTCCAGTACGGCGGGACCCGGCCGGCCGTGCCCTCCTCGAAGAGCTCCAGGAGCTTGCGGGAGGCCTCGGTCGCCGCCTTGGTGCCGTAGGTCCCGGCGAGGGAGGCGAAGCGGCCGCGCAGGCCCGTCAGTTCCTCGGTGACCGCGGCGAAGCGCAGCAGCGTCTCCAGCGAGGGCGCCAACGGGCGCGGGTCGGTCGGATCGACCAGGTAGGCCGTGGTGACCTCGCCGGTGCCGCCGTCGAGGAGGATCGACTCCGTGTCCAGGCCGGCCGGGGCGAGCAGCTCCCCTATCACCAGCCGGTCCCGGAGCTCCTCCGCGAGCCGGGACGGGCCGGCCGTTATGTCCGCGACGTCCGCGAGCGTGCGCAGGCCGGTCGTGCGCAGCGGCTCGAACGTCAACAGGCCGCCGGTGTGGGGGAGTCCGGGGCCGCTGAGCCACATGCGGGTCGGTTCGTGCGTGATGTAACGGTCCAGTTCTGCCTCGGTCAGCGTGATCGCCGCCGCATCGCTGCCGGTCGTGCTGGTCGTGCTCATCGCTGCCCCCGCGATCAATGAATTCAGGAAATGCAAGGAGGTCGGAGTGGTCTGTCGAAGGTCGTCCTGAGCAGGGCATGGTCTGCCGTCCGGGCTTCCCCTCCGAAACGGCCGTCCCCACTGCCCAGAACACTACGCCGAGCCACTGACAACGCCCCGTGGATAAGAGACGTCAGGCGACCCTCGCCCGTTCCGTCCCGGTGAGAATCGCCGCCACCGTCTGTTCCACGGTCAACGCCGAGGTGTCCAGCCACAGACCCAACGTCTCGGTGCGCAGCCGTAGTTCCGCGTCAAGGTCGGCGATCGTCCACGCGGGTCCGTACCCGGTCTTCGACCGCCCTGCCTCCCGCTCCGCCACCGCCTCGGGGCCGGGGGCGAGGACGACGACGTAGAGCGGGCGGGTGCGGATCCGCTGGACGTACGACGTCAACTCCGGGCCCAGCAGCACGTCCTGCACGATCGCCGTGAAGCCGGCCGCCGCATAGGCGTCCGCCGTCGCCGCCGACAGGTGGTAGCGGAGGTGGAGTTGGGCCGTCGCCTCGGCGGAGGCCCCGGGGGTGTACTCCTCCCGGCCGGAGACGATCATCCGGCGGAAGACGTCGCCGCGGACGTGCGCCGCCCGCGGCAGCCGCTCGGCGAGCGCCTGGGCGACCGTCGACTTGCCCGAGGCCATCACCCCGGCGATCACGACGACCCCGGACAGGCTCACTGACCGGTGACCACGGCCGCCTGCGGACGGATCGGGAGCCGGTTGACCGGGCGGCCGGTCGCCGCGCGGACGGCGGAGGCGATGGCCGCCGGGGACGTCACGACGGGTACCGCACTGACCGACTTGGCGCCGAAGGGCGCGACCACGTCCCGTTCCTCGACGAGCTTGACGATCCGGATGTCCGGTGCGTCGAGGGCGGTCGGGAGGGCGTAGCCGGTGAGGTCGGGATGGCGGATCAGCCCGCGCGGGGTGCGCAGGTTCTCCGTGAGCGCGATGCCGAGGCCCTGAGTGACACCGGCCTCGATACGCGCGTTGAGCTGCGCCGGGTTGAGGATCCGGCCCACGTCCTGGGCGACGGCCAGCTCCACGACCCGTACCGAGCCGAGTTCGATGTCGACGTCCACCACCGCGCGGATCGCGCAGAAGGCGAGGCCGACGAAGGCGTCGCCCTGGCCTTCCGCGTTCAGCGGCTCGGTCGGGTGCGGGCGGCACTGGGCGGTGGCCCACAGCTCCTTGCCGTCCATCGCCTCGGTGACGGTGGTCGACAGGACGCCGTCGTACGACGTGATCTTGCCGTCGGTGATCTGGAGCAGCTCGGTGGACATGCCGAACTTGTGGGCGAGGGGCTGGAGGAGCTGCGTGCGGACCATCTTGGCCGCGCGTTCGACGGCTCCGCCGGAGACCCAGGTGTGGCGGCCGCGGCAGCCGGGGCCGGCCGGCGGCTGGTCGGTGTCGACGGGCGCCACGTGGACCTCGTCGATGCCGAGCGTGTCCTGGACGATCTGGCGGGCCAGCGTGGTGAAGCCCTGGCCGGTCTCGACGGCCGCGCAGAGCACGGTGGCGATGCCGTCATGGACCTTGACGGTGGCCGTCGAGACCTCGTCGGCGCCCTCGGCGCCGAGCATGTGGACCATGCCGAGGCCGTAGCCGACACCCCGGCGCACCGCACCCGGCTCGCCCGCGCCCTCGGGGCCGCCGGGCAGCAGCCACTCCTCCTCGGGGGTGTCCTTGGGGAGCGCGGGAAGCGGGAAGTCCCGTACCGCCTGGAGCAGCTCGGCGACGGGGGCCGGGCAGGTCACCGTCTGGCCGATGGGCAGGACGTCGCCGGTCGCGAGGGCGTTGCGCAGGCGGATCTCGGCGGGGTCGAGGCCGAGTTTCTTCGCCAGCTTGTCCATCTGCGCCTCGTAGGCGGCGCACACCTGCATGGCGCCCTCGCCGCGCACATGGCCGGAGGGCGGGTTGTTGGTGCGGACGGCCCAGCCCTCGATGAAGGCGTTCGGGACGACGTACGGGCCGCAGGCGAAGGAGACCGCCGCGGCCAGGGACTCGGCGGAGGTGTCGGCGTAGGCGCCCGCGTCGAGCAGGACCTGCGCCTCGACCTTGACCAGCTTGCCGTCGGCGTCGGCGTGGTGCCGGTAGCGGAGCAGGGTGGGGTGGCGGTGGGCGTGCCCGAGGAAGGACTCCTCGCGCGTGGCGGTGAGTTTGACCGGGCAGCCGGTCTTCAGGGCGAGCAGGCCGAGCGGCAGCTGGAAGCCCTGGTCCTCGCGGTCGGCGGTCGCGCCCGGCACGCCGGTGACGACGATCTTCACCTGTTCGAGCGACAGGCCGTAGCAGGCGGCGGCCGTGTTGCGGTCGGTGTGCGGGTCGGTGGAGGCCAGGTACAGCTCGACCCCGCCGTCGGGGCGGGGCACGGCGAGTCCGGCCTCGGCGCCGATGGGGGCCGGGTCGGCGCGGCCGATGCGGTACTGGCCCTCGACGACGATCTCGCCGGCCGCGTCCGGGTCGCCGTGGTGCAGCGGGATGTGCCGGATCAGGTTGCCGTCGGGGTGCAGCGGCTCGGCCTCGAAGGCCTGCTCGGGGTCGATGACCGGGTCGAGCACCTCGTACTCGACGATGACTGCGGCGGCGGCCATGCGGGCCGTGTCGGGATGGTCGGCGGCTACGGCGGCGATGGGCTCGCCGTGGTGCCGTACGACCTCCGAGGCGAACACCGGCCGGTCCGGGGTGCCCCGGCCGTGGCGCGGGGTGCCGGGCACGTCCTCGTGGGTGACGACGGCCCGTACGCCGGGCATCTCGCGCGCGTGGCTGGTGTCGATCGACACGATGCGCGCGTGCGGGTGCGGGGAGCGCAGTACGGCCGCCCAGAGGAGGCCTTCGGCCCACAGGTCGGCCGCGTACGGGAAAGTGCCCTCGGTCTTCGCGCCCGCGTCGGCCGCCGGCAGCGACACGCCGAGACCGTGCGGCAGCGGCTCGGGGGCGGAAACGGCGGTCTCCGCGGCGGTGGTCGTGGTGACGGTCTCGTTGGTCACGCCTGGCCTCCGTCCGAGCCGTAGGGCTGGTCGCCGTAGCTCTGAGTCTGGTCGCCGAACGTCTGGTCACCGCCGTACGCCTGGTCGTACGACTGCTCGCGCTGGGCGTCGTACGCCGACTGCTCGCGCTGGGCGGGGGACGCGAAGGTGCCCGGGGAGTCGAACGCCGACGCGTTGACGCCGCCGGCACCCGGTCCCGCCTGATGCGGAATACGGGCCTCGTCGCTGTCCGTCTCAGCGTCGGCGGCGGCGTGTGCCTCGCGTTCGGCGACGACCTCCTGGACGGCGTCCAGGACGCCCCGGTAGCCCGAGCAGCGGCAGAGGTTGCCGCACAGGGCCTGGCGGGTCTCCATCTCGGTCGGGGCCGGGTTGCCTTCCAGCAGGTCGTGGACGGTCATGGCCATGCCCGGGACGCAGAAGCCGCACTGGACCGCTCCGCTGAGGGCGAGCGCGCGTTGGACGTCGGAGGGGCGGCCGTCCTGGGCGAGGCCCTCGACCGTGCGGACCTCGCTGCCGGCCGCGGTGACCGCGGGGACCAGGCAGGAGGCGACGAGGCGGCCGTCGACCTGGACGTTGCAGGCGCCGCATTCGCCCTGGGAGCAGCCGTCCTTGGCGCCGGCGAGGCCCAGGCGCTCGCGGAGGACGTAGAGGAGGGACTCGCCGATCCAGGCGTCGGTGACGGGGCGGTCGGTGCCGTTGACGCGGAGGACGTAGGAGGCGAGGGGGTGGTCGTCGATCGCCTCGGCTTCGCCTTCGGCGTGTTCTTGGCCGTCCGCACCGTCCGCATCGTCCGCATCGTCCGCACCCGCACCGTCCGTGCGGCCTTCGTCGTCGGGTGCGGGCGGCCCCTGCGGGAGCGCATCGCCGTCGGCGGCCTGCGGGTCAGGGGCGGAGTGCGGGTCGAAGCGGCCGTCGGGGTGGTGAGTGGGCGCGCCATGCGGTTCGTGGGCTTCGCCGACTTCAGCCGGGCTGCCGACGGCCGCGGCGGCGTCGCCCGCCAGGGCCGCATTTCCGACTGCGGCCTCGTTCCCGACGGCGGCCGGACCGGCGACGACCGCCGACTGGTCGGTTTCGGACGGCTGGTCGGCCGCGCGCGTCCGGCCGAGTGCTCGCCGTGCGCCAGTCTCAGGCGACTCGCCGACTGCGTGCCATGCGCCGGTGTCGGGCGACTCGCCGACTGCGCGGCGTGCGGCGGCGTCAGGCGACTCGCCGAGCGCGCGCAGTTCACCCGCATCGCCCGGTTCGCCCGCTTCGCCCGCGGCGATCGCGCCGACGCCAGGTGCCGCGCCGGCGGCCTCGGCGGTGAGGCCGGGGGCCGGAGTGTCGCCACGGCCCGCCGGGGCGCCTGTGGGGGCCCCAGGGGCCTCCGTGGGGTGTTCCCAGGCATGGACCTGGGTCGCCCAGGGTGCGGATGCGCCGCCCGGCAGGGTCGTCGGCGGCGTGCCGCCCCACTGCTCCATGAGCGCGGATGTGGTGAACTCGCCCGATTCGTCCGGAACATCACCGCTCGCGACCGGGATGGACCACTGCCCCGTCACATCGTGACCGGGCGCGGGCGGCGGCTCCTCGTACGTCCACTGCTGGGTCGTGGCGGGGTTGTACGTGAACCGGTCGTCGACCGGCCGCTCCTGGGGGACCGCGTTCGGGTCGGGCCACTGGGCGCCGCCGGCCGGCGCGCCCCAGGTCTCGGTGCCGGGGGCGACCGCTATCTGCGGCGGCACATAACCGTGCCCGGGCGCGGCCAGGGGGCTGTCGCCGGACAGCAGGGCGTCGATGCCGCCCTCGGGGAGTTTCACGAAGGCGGTCGCGCCGTCGTCGTAGTCGCCCTGGGGCAGCGGGTCCCAGCGGCCGCCGCCACCCGAGGGCGCGCCCTCTCCGTGCTGTTCGTCGGTCATGACAGCGCCCTCCCCAGTGCTCGTCGGGCCAGCGCGGCGACGGTGCGCCGCAGGTGCAGTACGGCAGGCGGAAGCTGGGGCACCGAGCCGTCCGGCTCGGGTGCCGGATCGGGGATGCAGGCGGCCGCGACGTACTCGCCGAAGGCGTGCAGCGCCTCCGGAACGAGCGCCCGGTCGTTGTCCCAGTCGATCAGGCGGGCCACCCACTGCTCGGCCTCCAGCGGCCGCAGCGGCATCGGCGCTATGGCTCCGACGGCGCACCTGACTCCGCGCCGGGCGGGGTCGAGGACGAGCGCCACGGAGGCCACCGAGCGGCCGGGTCCGGTGCGGCCCGTGGCCTTCAGGAAGACCTGCGGGGCGTGCAGCAGGGGCACGCGCACGAAGCCGATCAGCTCGCCCCCGCGCAGCATCTCCACGCCGGCCAGCAGGTGCGACACCGGGATCTCCCGGCGGGATCCGCCCGGCCCCGCGATGATCAGCGTCGCCTCCAGGGCGGCGAGCACCGGCAGCGCGTCGCCGGTGGGCGCGGCCGTGGCGATGTTGCCGCCCAGGGTGCCCGCGTTGCGGATGTGCGGCGGACCGGCGGCCCGCGCGGCGGCGGCGAGCGCCGGGATCAGGGCCGCGAAGTCGGGTCGGCCCATGCGCGCGTGCGTGAGTCCGGCGCCGAGCAGTGCGTTGCCGTCCTGGTACTGCCAGCCGCGGATCTCGCTGATCCGGCCGAGGCCGACCAGGGCGGCGGGCCGGAGCTGCCCGGAGTTGACGGCGGCCATCAGGTCGGTACCGCCCGCCACGGGGACCGCGGCGGGCATGGCGGTCAGTGCCGCCACGGCTTCGTTCAGCGTCGTGGGCAGCGTGACGGACTGCGCCGCCTGCGGTGCGTGCGTGGTCAAAACCGGCTGCCCCTTCCCGCTGCCCCCACCTGGTCCCACCTGTGTGGCCCGTACGGTACGTGCTCACAGGGCGGACGTGGCAACTCTGGCACATCTTCGCAAGCCTCGAACGCACGGGTCCGCTAGGAGGCATTCGCCCACCTCACCGGTGACTTGATCCGTTTTCGTACGCCGTCACCAGTGCGTGCCGATTGACACTCTTCGGTGACTCTTGGGGTCTTTTTCCATTCTGCGTTCGGAGCGAGAGGGATACCGGGGAGGGCTAGCGGTTCGGGGGCGGGCCGTCGATCGGGCGGCCCGGCACCCCCGGGCGCCGCTGCCACGGCAGCGGGCCGCCAGGCGGCCGGTAGGCCACGCCCAGGGCGTCCAGTCGCCGGTAATGGACGGCCATACGGCGCTCGAAGTCGGCGAAGTCCCGTTCCACCGGGGCCGGCAGAGCGCTCCAGGCGACCTCCGCGAAGGCGGCGAGCCGGGGGAAGGTCTGGTAGTCCACGCGCGCGTGGTCCTCCATCACCTCGGTCCAGACGTTGGCCTGGGTGCCCAGCACATGGGACGCCGCGGACGCGTCAAGGCCCGTTGGAACGGGCTCGAACCGGTACACGTCCTCCAGGGTGCGGACGAACCCGATCGGCACGGGCTCGTCGACGCCGGCGGACTGCCGGTGGTCCAGGTACACGTGCTGCTCGGGGCACATGACGACGTCGTGCCCGGCCCGCGCGGCCGCGATCCCGCCGCCGTAGCCGCGCCACGACGACACGGCCGCGCCCTCGGCGAGCCCGCCCTCCAGGATCTCGTCCCAGCCGATCAGCCTGCGCCCGCGCACGGAAAGCCACTTGGCGAAGTGGCCGATGAACCACGACTGCAACGCGTCCTCGTCGGCGAGCCCGAGTTCCCTCATCCGCGTCTGCGCGGCCGGCGAGGCCCGCCACTGGTCCTTGGGGCATTCGTCGCCGCCGACGTGAATGAACTCCGACGGGAACAGCTCCAGCACTTCCTCGAACACCCCCTCGTAGAAGCGCAGGGTGTTGTCAGAGGGGGCGAGTACGTTCGGAGAGATCCCCCAGGAGTCCCGGACGGACAGGAGCGTGGTGTCGATGGCGTCGGTGTTGCCGAGTTCCGGATACGCGGCGATGGCGGCCTGCGAGTGGCCGGGCACGTCGATTTCGGGGACGACCGTGATATGCCGCGCGGCCGCGTAGGCGACGATCTCCCGGATGTCGTCCTGGGTGTAGTAGCCGCCGTGCGGCTTCTCCTCCCACAGCGGTGAGGCCCGGTGGCCGAATTTCGTGCGGGGCCGCCAGGAGCCGACCTCGGTGAGCCGGGGGTACCGCTCGATCTGGATGCGCCAGCCCTGGTCGTCCGTCAGATGGAAGTGGAAGACGTTGAGTTTGTGCGCCGCCATGAGATCCAGGTAGCGCAGGACGCCTTCCTTGGGCATGAAGTGCCGGGCGACGTCGAGCATGAGGCCGCGCCAGCGGAATCGGGGGGCGTCCTCGATCACGAGGTGCGGCACGGCCCAGGCGCGGTCGAGCGGGGCCCGGCGGAACACGTCGGGGCCCAGGAGTTGGCGCAGTGTCTGGGCGCCCCAGAAGACACCGGCCGCGCCGCCGCCCTCCACGAGGACGCCGGTCGGACCGCTGACGAGGCGGTACTCCTCGGGCGCCAGGTGGGGGTCGAGCAAGAGCCCGACGCCGTCGCCGTCGGTGTCGTCGGGCTCCCGTCCCTCGTGCAACGGCAGCCCGGTGGCCTGTTGGAGGACGGTGCGCAGCCAGGTGCCGACGCCCTCCGTCCCAGGGCCGGAGTAGAGCCGGGAGTGAGCGGTCAGCCGCACCTCGCCGGAACCGGCGACCACGCTGCGGGGCTCGGGAATCAGTTCGGTCACGTCAGTCCTTAACCGCTCCGCCCAGTCCGGAGACCAGCCGTCGCTGTACGAGTACGAAGAACACCAGCACCGGAATCGTCATCACCGTGGACGCCGCCATGACCCCGCCCCAGTCCGGGTCGTCCGGCTTGAAGAACACCAGGAGCGCCATCGGCAGCGTGGACTGCGAAGTGTCGCTGATGATGAAGGACTTGGCGAAGAGGAAGTCGTTCCAGGCGGAGATGAAGGAAAACACGCTCGTGGCCACCAGACCCGGCAGGACGAGCGGGAAAAGGATCTGCCAGAGAAAGCGCGTGCGGCTCGCCCCGTCGATGTAGGCGGCCTCCTCCAGCGCCTCCGGCACCCCTTTCACGAACCCCCGAAGCATCCAGATCGCGAAGGGCAGCGAGAAGGCGATGTGGGGCAGGATCAGCGAGCCCAGCGTGTTCAGCAGACCGAGGTCCCGCATCTGGAAGAACAAGGGGATGGTGAGGGCCTCCACGGGCACCATCTGAGCCACCAGAAACATGATCAACAGGGTGGTCCGGAAGCGGAAGCGGAATCGTGTCACGGCGGTCGCGGCGAGAAAGGCGATCAGCGCCGAGACGATGACCACACTGCCCGCGACGACAAGACTGTTGACGAAGTAACGGCCGAATTCCTGTTGCCCGAAGACCCGTCGGAAGGAGTCCGTAGAGGGCGACAGAGTCCATGGCCTGGGCCGGTCGGACTCGATCTCACCGGCCGGTTTGAAGGCGCCGAGCACCATCCAGTACAGCGGAAAGGCGACCACGGCGGCGATCGCCAGCGCCGCCGCCTCGGCAGTCGGCCGCCCCGGCCGCAGGACCGACTTGCGCACAAGATTCACGACGGTCACAGCTCCTCCCCCTGCCGGCGCAGCAGCCGCAGATAGCCGAGGGTCACGGCGAGCAGGATCAGCAGGGTGACGACACCGACGGCGGCGCCGAGCCCGTACTGCGAGGAGGCGAAGGCCTGCTGGTAGGCGTACACGTTGAGCACCAGGTTCTGTCCGGCGATCCCGCCCCCGCCGGTCATCACGTAGATCTGCGTGAAGACCTTGAAGTCCCAGATCACCGACTGGATGGTGACGACCGTCAGGACCGGCCGCAGCATCGGCGCCAGCACGGACCGCCAGATCCGCCACTGCGAGGCCCCGTCCAGCGCGGCGGCCTCCAGCACCTCGGACGGTACGGCGCGGATCCCTGCGTACACGGTGACCATGACGAACGGGAAGGAGCACCAGACCACTTCGAGCAGGACGAGGAGGAAGGCGCTGTAACGCCCGTACGTCCAGGAGTGGTCACCGAGCCCCAGGACACGGTTGACGGGCCCGAAGTCCGGGTCGAAGAGGAACAGCCAGACGGTCGACCCGGTGACGGCCGGGGTCGCCCAGGCCCCGAGCGCGGCCAGCATCAACGCCGTCCGCGGCACCGCACGCACCCGCGTGAGCAACACGGCGAGCGCACATCCGACGGCGAGCGTCGACACGACACAGGCGGCGGCGAAGAGGACGGTGGCGAGGAGGACGGTCCAGAACTGGTTGTCGCCGAACACATCCGCGTAGTTCCCAAGGCCCACGAAGGCGGTCGGTTCGCCGCCGCTGACCTGGGCCTGGGTGTAGCGGAAGACGGAGATCAGCCCGAGTTGCCAGATGGGGTAGAGAAGCAACCCTCCGAGGATCACAAGAGCAGGCGCGAGATACAGCCAAGGGCTCCACCCAGCGCCCCGCAGGGGGCCCCTGGAACTGCGCGAACGGCCCCCACGCACCCGCCCCCGCGCACGCACCGCAACCCCCGACCCATCGGGCGTCACCCCGCAGCCCCGAACGCCGCGTCCATCTTCTTCGCCGCCTCCCCCGAAGCCGCCGCCACGCTCTTCTTACCGCTGATGACCTCCTGGAACATCGTCGGCAGCACCAGCGACGAGTCGATCTGCGACCACCCCGCCGACGCCGGCACGAACTTCGTCCCGGCCGCCAGGGTGGCCACGAACGGCTTCACGAACGGCTCCTTCGCGGCCGCCTGGTCACGGACGTCCGTGAACGTCGGCAGGAACCCCATCGCGTCGAACATCGCGGCCTGAGTCTTCTTGGAGGTCAGCTCCTCCATCAGCTCGACGGCCAGGGTGCGATGGGTCGTGCTCTTCAGCACCCCGATGTTGTTCCCGCCGGCGAAGGCCGGCGCGACGGATCCGGCCGTGACCCCCGGCAGCGGCACCACCGCGTACTTGCCCTTGACCGCGCCCGCCTCCACCGCCGCATGGCTGAAGTCACCCCCGATCGCCATGCCCGCCTTGCCCGCGGCGAACGCGGTGACCGTGTCGTTGCCGCCGAAGCCCGCGCACTTGGCGGCCGGGCAGTTGTCGTCGCCGAAGAGTGACGTGTACTCCTTGATGCCCTTCTGGGCGGCCGCGCCGCCGATCGCGGAGGTGTACGAGCCGCCCTTGGCGGTGGCGAGTTCGCCGCCGTTGGCCCAGATGAAGGGCATCGCGCCATAGGTGTAGGCGCCGCCGACGACCAGGCCGTACAGGCCGGGCTCGGCCTTGCGGACGGCGCGGGCCGTGGACGCCAGCTCCGCCAGCGTCGCCGGCGGCTTGAGGCCGAGGTCCTTGAAGACGTCCGTGCGGTAGTAGAGGGCGCGGACACCGACGTAGAAGGGGGCGCCGTAGACCTTGCCGCCGACGGTGACCGACTGGCGTGCGGTCGGGTCGGTGTCCTTGGCCGCGGGCCACGCGCCGAAGTCCCTGGTGACGTCGAGCAGCCCGCCGTCCCGTACGTAACCGGCGGTGTCGGTGTTGCCGTACTCCATCACGTCAGGAGCCGAATCCGGGTCGTTGAACGCGGCCTTGACCCGCTGCGCGCGCGTGTCGACCGGGATGTACTCCACGTCGACCTTGGTGCCGGTGTGCGCCTTCTCGAAGTCGGCGACGACCGAGTCGACGACCTTCTGCTTGGGGTCGTTGCCGACCTCCTGGAAGAGCCACACCCGCAGGGTGCCGCTCTTGTCGTCCTTGTCGGAGGCGGAGTTGGAGGAGGTCTGCGGGGCGCAGGCGGCCAGGAACAGGGCGACGACGAGGAATGCGGGGACGGGGAGCTTCATGGAGTGACCCTCCGGAGCGCGCTGAAGCGTAAGCGTTCGAGACACTGCAAACACCGCATCCGTTGCAACATGTGCAACGGCGGTTTCGCTCTGCACAACACCAGAGGGTAGGGAAAACATGAACATGCCGACAAGAGGTCTCGACCACTCTGTGACCGGGGGACGCACCCCGTGCAACGCACGGATACGACAAAGGCCCCGGAGCACGCCAAAGCGTGCCCGGGGCCCGGCAAGACCTGGGGGTGTTACTTGTCCTTGCCGCCCTCGCCGTCGCCGCCGCTGCCCATGGACTCGTAGATCTCCTTGCACATGGGACACACGGGGTACTTCTTCGGGTCACGGCCCGGCACCCACACCTTGCCGCACAGCGCCACGACGGGGGTCCCGTCGAGGGCGCTCGCCATGATCTTGTCCTTCTGGACGTAGTGGGCGAAGCGCTCGTGGTCGCCGTCGCCGTGGGACACCTGTGGCGTCGGCTCTACGAGGGTCCCCGTACCAGTCCCGCGCTCGGGCTCAAGAGTGCTCATAAGGCCCAAGGGTACTGAAGCGCCCGGACAACGGTGGGGAGAAGGGCCACCGTCGCTGCCACCGTCAGTTGAGCGAGGGATCGTCCGGGTAGGTGGCCACCATGGCCAGCTCGTTGCGCTGGCGGCGGAGCACCTCGCGCCAGAGTCTCTCGGGGGACGGTGAGGAGACGTCGCCGGGCTCTGACTCGACGACGTACCAGGCGCCCTCGACCAGTTCGTCCTCCAGTTGGCCGGGGCCCCAGCCGGCGTAACCGGCGAAGATCCGCAGGGAGCCGAGGGCCGAGGCGAGCAGCTCCGGCGGGGCCTCCAGGTCGACCAGGCCGATCGCGCCGTGCACCCGGCGCCAGCCGAGCGGGGCCCGGTCGCCGTTGGCACCGCCCGGGATGACCGCGACGCCGAGCGCGGAGTCCAGCGACACCGGCCCGCCCTGGAAGACGACCCCGGGCTCGCCGGCGAGAGAGGCCCAGCCCTCCAGGATGTCCCGGACGTCCACCGGGGTGGGACGGTTGAGGACGACACCGAGGGAGCCCTCCTCGTCGTGGTCGAGAAGGAGCACCACCGCGCGGTCGAAGTTCGGGTCCGCCAGGGCGGGCGTGGCCACGAGCAGCCGCCCTGTGAGCGAGGACACCTCGGTCATGCCTGACATGATCCCGCATCTTCCCTTCGCGTGGGGAGCCAATCAGGGTGTGTGAGTGAATGCAGCTCAGGGCGGAAGGGAGCGACCCCGGCGCACGGTGACGGGCGGTGACCCCATGTGCCGGACGAGGAACCGTTCGTGTTGTGACACAGCTATGACACAGCTGGGCGGTACTTGGGCTTACGGCGGGGAGCCGATAGGCGATTACTCTGTCTTCCCGGCCCTGCCCCACTCCACGGAACGCGAGATTCATGACCGTCAACGACGATGTCCTGCTTGTCCACGGCGGCACCCCGCTGGAGGGCGAGATCCGTGTCCGCGGTGCGAAGAACCTCGTACCGAAGGCCATGGTCGCCGCCCTGCTGGGCAGTGCGCCGAGTCGGCTGCGCAACGTTCCGGACATCCGTGACGTGCGTGTCGTACGCGGCCTGCTCCAGCTGCACGGGGTGACGGTCCGTCCGGGTGAGGAGCCCGGCGAGCTGGTGCTGGATCCGACGTACGTGGAGAGCGCGAACGTCGCTGACATCGATGCCCACGCGGGCTCCAGCCGTATCCCGATCCTGTTCTGCGGTCCGCTGCTGCACCGGCTCGGGCACGCCTTCATCCCGGGCCTGGGCGGCTGTGACATCGGCGGCCGCCCCATCGACTTCCACTTCGACGTGCTGCGGCAGTTCGGCGCGAGCATCGAGAAGCGCGCGGACGGCCAGTACCTGGAGGCGCCGAAGGGGCTGCGCGGTACGAAGATCCGGCTGCCGTACCCGTCGGTCGGCGCGACCGAGCAGGTGCTGCTGACGGCCGTACTCGCCGAGGGCGTCACGGAGTTGTCCAACGCGGCCGTCGAGCCGGAGATCGAGGACCTCATCTGCGTGCTGCAGAAGATGGGCGCGATCATCGCGATGGACACCGACCGGACCATCCGCATCACCGGCGTGGACCAGCTCGGCGGCTACACCCACGCGGCCCTCCCGGACCGTCTGGAGGCCGCGTCCTGGGCGTCGGCCGCGCTGGCGACCGAGGGCGACATCTACGTCCGGGGCGCCCAGCAGCGCTCGATGATGACGTTCCTGAACACCTACCGCAAGGTGGGCGGCGCCTTCGAGATCGACGACCAGGGCATCCGCTTCTGGCACCCGGGCGGCCAGCTGAAGTCGATCGCGCTGGAGACGGACGTGCACCCCGGCTTCCAGACCGACTGGCAGCAGCCGCTCGTCGTGGCCCTCACCCAGGCCACAGGTCTGTCGATTGTGCACGAGACGGTGTACGAGTCGCGGCTCGGCTTCACCTCCGCGCTGAACCAGATGGGTGCGCACATCCAGCTCTACCGCGAGTGCCTGGGCGGCTCGGCCTGCCGCTTCGGCCAGCGCAACTTCCTGCACTCCGCGGTCGTCTCCGGGCCGACCAAGCTCCAGGGCGCCGACCTGGTCATCCCCGACCTGCGCGGCGGCTTCTCGTACCTGATCGCCGCCCTGGCGGCCCAGGGCACGTCCAGGGTCCACGGCATCGACCTCATCAACCGCGGCTACGAGAACTTCATGGAGAAGCTCGTGGAACTGGGCGCGAAGGTAGAGCTGCCGGGGAAAGCCCTCGGCTGACCACGAACCCCCGACCCCGGCCAAGGACAGCACCCCCCGGCCGGGGGAACCAGGGGCCAGCCCCCAGGCAGACACCGCATGCAGACGCCCGCGAAACCGGGCGCAAAAGCGAAGCCGCCGGGAAAAGCGCTCGGCTCACCACGAACCCCCGACCCCGGCCAAGGACAGCGCCCCCGGCCGGGGGAACCAGGGGCCAGCCCCCAGGCAGACACCGCATGCAGACACCCGTGGAACCCGGCGCAACAGTGGAGCCGCCGGGAAAGCACTCGGCCGACCACGAACTCCAGACCCCCGCCGACGGCAGCGCCCCCCGGCGGGGAAGCCAGGGACCAGCCCCCGGGTAGACACAGCGCGGAGACGCACGTGGAGTGAGCTGGGCGCGAAGGTGGAGCTGCCGGGGAAACGGTCCGGTAGTTCTCGGAGAGTTTCGCTGTACGACGATGGGGCGGCCCCTGGTGGAGGGGCCGCCCCATCGTCTTGTTACATGCCGTACGCCGTCCCGTGGCCTACGGACGGCAAGGTCACTTGCCCTTCGCGGCTTCCTTCAGCTTCGAGCCCGCGGAGACCTTCACGCTGAAGCCGGCGGGGATGTTGATCGGCTCGCCGGTCTGCGGGTTGCGCGCGGTGCGAGCGGCACGGTGGGTGCGCTCGAAGGTCAGGAAGCCGGGGATGGTGACCTTCTCGTCGCCCTTGGAGACGATGTCGCCGACGACGTCGGCAAACGCGGCCAGCACGGCGTCGGCGTCCTTGCGAGTCACCTCGGCACG
The DNA here is from genome assembly GCF_055634995.1 of Streptomyces sp. NPDC111744. Taxonomy (NCBI): domain Bacteria; kingdom Bacillati; phylum Actinomycetota; class Actinomycetes; order Kitasatosporales; family Streptomycetaceae; genus Streptomyces; species Streptomyces sp. NPDC111744. The sequence goes on along the minus strand of NZ_JBVKCG010000017.1, from coordinate 69,126 downwards.
GTCGGCCAGCGCGGCCACCAGCTCACTGCGGTTCATGTTGTTACTCCCGTGTTCTTCTTGCCATTGAGGCGTGCCACGCGGCTGAGCCGCATGTTGGGCCGGGACGCATCCTGCCCCCACCTGCGGCGGGAACGCCAATCCGTTGCCGCCCATACCCTACGGGCGGGCCGAAGGGGGTGTTTCACGACGCGCCGATTGTGTGGCGTGGCAAGTTTCACAGCTGTTTGCCTGGAAGCTGCGGGCCGCCACGCCTTGACCGGAGCGTCTCAGGCGCCCTTCGCTGCCTCGCGTACCGCGCCTGCCACCGCTCCGGCGACCTTCTCGTTGAAGACGCTCGGAATGATGTAGTTCGGGTTCAGCTCGTCCTCCGTGACCACGTCGGCGAGGGCCTTCGCGGCCGCGAGCATCATGTCCGTGTTCACCGTACGGGACTGGGCGTCCAGGAGGCCACGGAAGACACCCGGGAAGACCAGCACGTTGTTGATCTGGTTGGGGAAGTCGGAGCGGCCGGTGGCCACCACGGCGGCCGTCTGGCGGGCGATCGCCGGGTCCACCTCGGGGTCGGGGTTCGCGAGTGCGAACACGATCGCGTCGTCGGCCATGGCGGCCACGTCGTCGCCGTCGAGGAGGTTCGGAGCCGACACGCCGATGAAGACGTCGGCGCCCCGCACGGCCTCCTTCAGCGTTCCCGTCAGACCCTCGTGGTTGGTGTTGTCGGCGATCCAGCGCAGCGGCGAGTCGGCCGGGGCCTCCACCAGGTCCTCGCGGGCCGAGTGCACGACACCGCGGATGTCGGCGACGACGGCGTTCTTCACACCGGCCGCGAGGAGCAGCTTGAGGATGGCCGTACCGGCCGCGCCGGCGCCGGACATGACGACCCGGATGTTCTCGATCGCCTTGCCGGTGCAGCGAAGTGCGTTGGTGAGGGCGGCGAGGACGACGATCGCGGTGCCGTGCTGGTCGTCGTGGAAGACGGGGATGTCGAGGGCCTCACGGAGGCGGGCCTCGATCTCGAAGCAGCGGGGGGCCGAGATGTCCTCGAGGTTGATGCCGGCGAACCCGGGGGCGATCGCCTTGACGATCTCGACGATCGCGTCGGTGTCCTGGGTGTCCAGGCACAGCGGCCAGGCGTCGATGCCGGCGAACCGCTTGAAGAGGGCCGCCTTGCCCTCCATGACGGGCAGCGCGGCCTTCGGGCCGATGTTGCCGAGGCCCAGGACCGCCGAGCCGTCCGTCACGACCGCAACGGAGTTGCGCTTGATGGTGAGGCGGCGCGCGTCCTCGGGGTTCTCCGCGATCGCCATGCACACGCGGGCCACGCCCGGGGTGTAGATCATGGAGAGGTCGTCACGGTTGCGGATGGGATGCTTGGACTGCATCTCGATCTTGCCGCCGAGGTGCATGAGGAACGTACGGTCGGAGACCTTGCCGAGGGTGACGCCCTCGATGCCGCGCAACTGCTGGACGATCTGGTCGGCGTGCGCGGTGGAGGTGGCCGCGATGGTGACGTCGATCCGCAGCTTCTCGTGGCCGGACGCGGTGACGTCGAGGCCGGTCACCGAGCCTCCGGAGGACTCCACGGCGGTGGTGAGCTGCGAGACGGCGGTTCCGCTCGCTGGCACCTCCAGCCGGATGGTCATCGAGTAGGAGACGCTGGGCGCCGTTGCCATGGCCGACTTCCTTCGTTTCACCGTGTCGCGAGTCAGTGCCGTCCGATCGTCGCACCTACCCCTGAGTACTTGGTAGCCGCCCTGGGTTGCGGACGTTTTGTTCATGACCGGCCGACTTTTTCGGAAAACAAATTCCACCACACGAGATTTGATCGGCCAGTAGAAGGCGCAGCAGAAGAGGCCCACATCACAGTGTGATGTGGGCCTCTCCGACGTTCATGACACCGACCCGCCATGCTCGCCTCGCGGCAAGTGGTCGCTCGTAGCGACGAAGGTTGGGCCCGGGGGCTTGGATCGAGCCGGTGTCACGACAAGGCTAACAAACAGATCCCCCAAGGCCATTCCCGTCCGCGGACTTCACAGGAAACCTCCAGCCGAACGGCCCCGCGCTCACTCCCTGAGCAGGTCCGGCACCCCGGCCGCGTCCGGCTCGTCCCGCTCCCCGGAGACCACCGTCAGCTGCTGGGTCGCCCGGGTGAGGGCCACGTACAGCACCCGCAGCCCGGCCGGGGACTCGTCGGCGATCTCCGCGGGCGACACGACGACCGTCGCGTCGTACTCCAGGCCCTTGGCCTCCAGACTGCCCAGGGCCACCACCCGGTCACCGAGCCCGGCGAGCCAGCGGGCGGCCTCCGCGCGCCGGTCCATGGCGACGACCACGCCGACCGTGCCGTCGACCAGGTCGAGAAGCCGCTCGGCCTCCGCCCGCACGGTCTTCTCGAGCGAGTCGCGTACGACGGCGAAGCGGGGCTCGACGCCGGTGGAGCGGACGGCCGAGGGGGACTTGGAGCCGGGCATGGCGAGGGCCAGCACCCTGGCCGCGAGCTCGGCGATCTCCGCCGGGTTGCGGTAGTTCACGGTCAGCTCGAAGCGGCGGCGCGGGCGGCTGCCGAGGGCCTCGTCCCGCGCCTCGGCCGCCTCGTCCGGGTCGGACCAGGAGGACTGGGCGGGGTCGCCGACCACCGTCCAGGTGGCGTGCCGACCACGGCGCCCGACCATCCGCCACTGCATGGGGGTGAGGTCCTGCGCCTCGTCGACGATGACGTGGGCGTACTCGACGCGCTCCTGGGCGAGCCGTTCGGCGCGCTCGCGCTGGGACTCCTCGCGCGTCGGCATCAGCTCCTCCAGGCCGGTGAACTGGTCCAGCGGGTCCACCTCGCGCTTCTTCCGCGGGCGGGCCGGGCTGCCGAGGATGGCCTGGAGTTCGTCGAGCATGGCGATGTCGTGCACGGAGTGGCCGTCCCGCCGCAGGGAGCGGGCGACCCTGCGGATCTCGCCGGGGTTGAGGATGCGGCGGGCCCAGCGGCCGAGGCGGCGCTCGTCGGCCATCGCGGTGAGCACGGCCCGCGGGGTCAGCTCGGGCCACCAGGCGTCGAGGAACTCGATGAAGGGGTCCTCGGTGAGGATGTCCTCGTCGAAGGAGGAGCGCAGTTCCGCGGCGAGCTCCGGATCGGTGTGGCGGCCGGCCGCGCCGGAGCGGTTCCACAGGGCGTCCAGGAGGAGCTTGCGGGCCCGGGGCCGCAGCAGGTTGACCGGGGCCGTGCCGCCGAGCGCGTTGTGTCTGATGCGGTCGAGTTCCTCGGCTTCCAGTTCCAGCCGGCGGCCGAAGGCGACGACTCTGAGCCGGGCCGGTGAACCGTTGACTTCCAGGGCTCCGCGGGCGGCCCTGCGCAGCACCCGGAGCATCCGGGAGGAGCCCTTGGCGCGGGCGGTGGCCGGCGTGTCGTACAGGGTCGCCTCGGCGCCGTCGACGAGGGAGCCGATGGCGCGGATGGCGACCTGGCCCTCCTCGCCGAGCGAGGGCAGCACGCCCTCGGTGTAGGCGACCAGGAGCGGGGTCGGGGAGACGATCAGGATGCCGCCCGCGTACCGGCGCCGGTCCTGGTACAGCAGATAGGCGGCGCGGTGCAGCGCCACGGCCGTCTTGCCCGTCCCCGGGCCGCCCTCGACATAGGTGACGGAGGCGGCGGGGGCACGGATGACCAGGTCCTGCTCGGCCTGGATGGAGGCGACGATGTCCCGCATGGAGTGGGTGCGGGCCTGACCGAGGGCGGCCATCAGGGCGCCGTCGCCGATGACGGGCAGGGCGCCGCCGTCGAGGAAGGCGGTCAGCTCCGGGCGCATCAGGTCGTCCTCGACCCCGAGGACCCGGCGGCCCTTGGAGCGGATCACCCGGCGTCGTACGACACGCCCGGGATCCACCGGAGTGGACCTGTAGAACGGCGCGGCGGCCGGTGCCCGCCAGTCGATCACCAGCGGGGCGTAGTCCTGGTCGAGGACGCCGATCCGGCCGATGTGCAGGGTCTCGGCGATGTCGGCGGTGTTGTCCGCGCGGACCGCGCCCTCGGCGGGCTCCACGGCGGTGTAGGCGCCGTCGGGCCCCTTCTTCCCGTCCTTGCCGAGGAGCAGGTCGATCCGGCCGAAGAGGAAGTCCTCGAACTCGTTGTTGAGCCGGTTGAGGTGGACGCCCGCCCGGAACACCTGCGCGTCCCGCTCGGCGAGGGCGCCGGGCGTGCCCACCTGGCCGCGCTTGGCCGCGTCGTTCATGAGGAATTCCGCCTCGTGGATCTTCTCCTCAAGGCGCTGGTACACCCGGTCGAGGTGTTCCTGTTCGACGCTGATCTCACGGTCCCGAACGGAGTCCTGAGCGGAGTCCTGTTCCGAGCCGTGAGGGCCGACCGCGGATTGTTGAGCCTGAGCGGCCACCGGGCCCCCTTCTGACGTGCTGGGCAGCCGTCAACCGTACGCGAAGGGGGCCCGCTGAAGCTACGCGCTCACCGAGACCAGCTTCTTTCCGTCGAACGTCATGACTTCGAAGTGGTCGATCTGGTTGGGGGTGAAGGCGGCGCCGCCGTGTACGTAGAGGGGCTCCTTGGCCTTCTCCGACTTGGCGTCCGTGATGCCGTATCCCCAGGTCGGGACCGACCAGGAGGTCACCGTCTCGCGCTCGCCGTTCTTGCCGACGGCGATGAGCGAGCACTTCTTCGGGCCGCTGACGTTCTTGAGCTGGAGGACCGCGTGGGTGCCCCAGTCCTTCTTCTCGACTGCGACGGTCGCGGTGACATGGGTGGTCGGGTCCGTGGCCGTCTTCTTGTCGGACATCGTCTGGAAGGCCGTCTGGGCGGGCCCCATGGCCATGTCGCCGCCGTTGTCGTTGCCCGAGCCGCCGCTCGCCGCGAGGACGGCCAGCGGGCCGCCGACGATCAGCGCGGCCGAGGCCGCCAGGGCGAAGAGGGCGCGCCGGCTGCGGACCTTGCGCTTCTCGGAGACCTCGACGACCAGCTTCTCGACCATCCGCGGGCTGGGTTTGGCCGACAGCGACTCGCCGATGGACGGTGTGCTTCCGGATCCCGGCAGATCCGCCAGGGCCGCCAGCATGGGCTCCATTCCGGCCAGCTCGTCGAGCTGCTGGGCGCACCATTCGCACCCGGCCAGATGGGCCTCGAAAGCGGTTGCCTCGGCATCGTCGAGAATCCCGAGCGCATACGCGCCGACAGTCTCGTGCTCATTGGGCACCGGAGATTCCTGCATGGCACCAGACATACCCGACCCACCTGTGCCGAATCCGCCGTGCCCCCCATACACACTCATCACGCCGTCACCCCCCGCTCCTCCAGTGCCAGCTTCATCGACCGCAGGGCGTAGAACACCCGTGAGCGCACGGTGCCGCTGGGTATACCCAGCGTTTCGGCCGCCTCGTTGACAGTACGTCCCTTGAAATAGGTCTCTACGAGCACCTCCCGGTGGGCCGGGGTCAGGTCGTCGAGCGCGTCAGACAGCGTCATCAGCCACAGCGCCTTGTCGATCTCGTCCTCCGCGGGGATGACCTCCAGCGGCGACGGATCGACCTCCTGCGGCCGGGCCTGCCGGCTGCGGTGACCGTCGATGACGATGCGTCGCGCGACCGTCACCAGCCAGGGGCGTACCGATCCGGTCGCTCGATTGAGCTGACCGGCGTTCTTCCAGGCACGGATGAGTGTCTCTTGGACGACGTCCTCGGCGCGTTGCCGATCACCGGCGACCAGCCGAAGGACATACGCAAGGAGAGGTCCGGCGTGCTCTCGATACAGAGCACGCATCAGCTCCTCATCGGGCTCCGAGGGCTGGGACATGCGATGTCGGGCCCTCGATCCACGTTCATTGGCCACGGCCGCATCCTTGCGCACGCCCACCTCCGGTGTCCGGGGGTTCCCCCAGTCGGTCGCTCCCCCACCGGTACGGAAGTGACTCGCGAGGCGTTCAACAAGACCCCACATTTTTCTGCGAGGTGACATGACGAGCGGGACATGACCACACATTCCCACCGCGTGATCTTTACATTTCCGACACATCGTCGAACGCCCGAGCGTTGCCCGGGGGTTGCCACCGACAAACTGAATGTTGTCGAAATCACTTCCCGGGAAGCTTCGATGAAGGTCCGGCAAATGCCGTGAAATGGACGGCTGTCGAAGGGAGTCACGCGCGGGCGAGGGCCGCGCGGCGCCGGTGCCGGGCCACTCGCTCGCGGTTCCCGCAGACCTCGCTGGAGCACCAGCGGCGCCTGCGCCCGCGGGAGGTGTCCAGGTAGACGATGGGGCAGTTGTCGCCCTCGCACTCCCGGACGGCCGCCCGCGCGACGGGGTCGGTGAGCAGCTCCACGACATCCCGGGCGACGGCCGCGAGCAGCGCGGCGCACTCGGGCGGCCCGGCCAACTCCCGCACCAGGAAGCCGTCCTCGCCGGGTACGGCACGGGGGGCCGGGGGTGCGGCGGCGTGGGCCAGGTCGTTGACGCCGGCGAGCGCGAGGTCGTACGAGCGGGTCATCGCGGGGTTCCGGTTCCCGCGCACCAACTGCCCTACGTGTCCCCTTAGTTCGCGGAAGGCGACCAGCCAGCCGGTGTCGGCGTGCGTCAGCGGGGTGCCCGGTGGGACGAGTCCGGAACCGGTGATCCAGGCCCGCAACGGTTCGAGCGCGTCGAGCCGTTCGCCGGGATGCGTGGTCGCCAGCAGATCCAGGCAGATCCGCCCGGCGTCGAAGCGCAGCTCGTACGGGGCCGTCGCCGTACCCAGTGCCATGTGCCTGCCACCGCCTAGGACAGGGAACCGTGTCCCCTCACAGTGCCCGGCCCGGCGGGCGGCCGTAACCCCTCGTACCGGTGTTCCACGAGGTTCCCGTAGGACCCGCACCCGGCGGGGACGCCGCCGCACACGGCGCGGGCCGTCCCCGTTCGGTCCGGATACCGCGGCAGGCCTCGCCGCGGCCGCCCCCGGCCGTGACCCTTTGTCCTGCGAACGCACAGCGAGCCGCCCCAGAGGGACCCGTGAGGGACGGCGGTTCAGAAAGGAACACATTCATGAGGATGCGCACCCGGGTCGTCGTGGCCGGGGGGTGCGGGGCCGTGGTGAGGTCTGTCGGCGGTTCACGCGTCCGCGTACTTGGCGTCCGCCGCCGGGTCCAGCGCCAGTCGGTACCCACGCTTGACCACCGTCTGGATCAGCTTCGGCGCACCCAGGGCCGTACGCAGGCGGGCCATCGCCGTCTCCACCGCGTGTTCGTCGCGCCCCGCGCCGGGAAGCGCCCGGAGGAGTTCGGCGCGGGCCACCACCCACCCCGGCCGCCGCGACAGTGCGCGCAGCAGGGCCATGCCGGCCGGCGGCACCGGCTTCAGCGCGTCGTCGACGAGGACGGCGTGGCCCCGGATCTCCACCCGGTGGCCGGCGATGGGCAACGCACGTGCGCGCGAGGGGAGTTCCTGGCAGAGCAACTGTACGAGGGGGCCGAGCCGGAAACGTTCCGGCTGGATGGTGTCGACGCCGAGGGCCTGGAGCGGGAGCGCGGTGACCGGGCCGACGCAGGCCGGGACGACGTCGTGGTGGAGGGCGGCGAGCAGATCGCCCTGCAACCCCCGCGTCTCGGCGCGGGAGAGCAGCGAGGCCGCGGCGGGCGCGCTGGTGAAGGTGACCGCGTCGACCGAACGGGAGACGACGGCGTCCAGGAGCCGGTCCACCGGCCCGAGGTCCTCCGGCGGCATCCACCGGTACACCGGCACCGGCAGCACCTCCGCACCCGCGGCCCGCAGCGACTCCACGAACCCCGGCAGCGGCTCCCCGTGCAGCTGTACGGCGATCCGGCGGCCGTCGACGCCCTCCTCAAGGAGCCGGTCGAGCACCTCGGCCATGGACTCGGAGGCCGGCGACCACTCCTCGGTGAGCCCGGCGGCCCGGACCGCGCCCTTGACCTTGGGACCGCGGGCCAGCAGCTCGACGTTGCGCAGCCGGTCCAGCAGCTGCTCGCCGAAGCCCCAGCCGTCCGCGGCCTCGATCCACCCCCGGAACCCGATCGCGGTGGTCGCCACGGCCACGTCCGGTGCCTGGTCGATGATCTCCTTCGTGGCGGCGAGGAGTTCGCCGTCGTCGGCGAGCGGCACGATGCGCAGGGCGGGGGCGTGCAGCACGGCGGCACCACGCCGCTGCAGCAGTGCCCCGAGCTCGTCGGCGCGGCGCGCGGCCGTGACCCCCACGGTGAACCCCGCGAGAGGGCCGTGCCGACCGGCTTCCGGTCGCTGCTGCTGTTCCTCGTCCATGGCTGCTCTCCTAGCTGACCCGCATGCCGACCGAGCCTGTCAACGGCGCGTGACAGGCTCGGTTCGGGTTCATGTCACCAGTGTTACGTCACACCTCGGCGTAGCTGAGCTGTGCCTTTGCCTCTGTGGCGGCTGAGGACCGGCCCTGCGCGGCCGGCCGGCGAAGGTATACGGCCCAGGTCACGGCGAAGCACAGGCCGTAGAAGACCAGGAAGGCGACGAAGGCGCCGGTGCCGGAGCCGTAGGAGAGGAACGACTGCCGGAAGGCGAGGTTGATACCCACGCCGCCGAGCGCGCCGACCGCGCCGATGAGCCCCATGGAGGCGCCGGAGAGCCGGCGCCCGTACTTGACGGCTTCCTCGCCCTCCAGCCCCCTGACGAGGGCCTTGGTGTGGAAGATGCCGGGGATCATCTTGAACGTGGAGCCGTTGCCGAGGCCGGCGAGCGCGAAGAGGACGACGAACGCTGTGACGAACAGCGGCAGCGACTTCTGCATGCTGGCCACGACCAGGACGGCGGTGGCGGCGGCCATGGCGACGTAGTTGTACAGAGTGATCTTCGAGCCGCCGTACTTGTCGGCGAGCCAGCCGCCCACGGGACGGATCAGCGAGCCGAGCAGCGGGCCCATGAAGGTGAGGTAGGTGGCCTGCAGCGGAGTACGGCCGAACTGGTTGGTGAGCACCTGCCCGAAGGCGAAGCTGTAGCCGATGAACGACCCGAACGTCCCGATGTAGAGGAAGGACATGATCCAGGTGTGGACGTCCTTCGCGGCGTCCTTGGCGGCCCCGGTGTCGTTCTTGACGTTCTCGATGTTGTCCATGAACAGCGCGGCGCAGCCGGCGGCGACGACGATCAGCGGAATGTAGATCCCGAGCAGCACACGCGGCCCGCCGTTCGCGCCGATGACGGCGAGGGCGACGAGCTGGATCGCGGCGACACCGACGTTGCCGCCGCCCGCGTTCAGCCCGAGGGCCCACCCCTTCTTCTTCAGCGGGAAGAAGGCGTTGATGTTGGTCATGGAGGAGGCGAAGTTGCCGCCGCCGATACCCGCGAGGAGCCCGATCCACAGGAACGTGTCGAACGAGGTCCCCGGCTTCATCACCGCGAACGCGGCGACGGTCGGGATGAGGAGGAGGCCGGCCGAGATGATCGTCCAGTTACGGCCACCGAAGATCGCCACGGCGAAGGTGTAGGGGACGCGGACGACGGCGCCGACCAGCGTCACCATCGACGTCAGCAGGAACTTGTCGGCCGGGGTGAGCCCGTACTCCGGGCCCATGAAGAGCACCAGCACGGACCACAGGGTCCAGATCGAGAACCCGATGTGCTCGGAGAACACGGAGAAGTACAGATTGCGCCGCGCGACCTTCTCCCCCGTCTCCTTCCAGAAGGTCTCGTCCTCGGGATCCCACTGCTGGATCCAGCGGCTGCGTGAGGTGGGAGGTGAGGTAGGGGGTGGGACAGGGGCTGGGGCTGTCATGACGCCTCCACGGCTCCGTGTGCTCGGTCTTCCGACTCCGGATGAGTGACTGAGCCCGAAGGTAGGGAGGCGGCGTTTCCACGCTGTGGCTGTGGGTGACCGGAAGGGAACGTTGCTCTCACCCTGACGGGAGGGCGGGTGAGAGGTCGAGGGCGCGGCCGGTCTCAGCGGGAGGAGTAGGGAGACTGCTGGGGCGGGGTGTAGGGCCCGTAGGGACCGGGGGGCTGCTGCGGGGGCGGGCCGTAGGGACCGGGGGTGTGGGGGGCGGGCGGCTGCTGACCGTAACCGGCGGGGGCGGGCTGGGTGCCGTACGGGGGCTGGGTGCCGTACGGGCCGTAGGGACCGGCCTGCTGCGGGGGCTGGTACGGGGGTTGCGGCTGCTGGTACGGAGGCTGCTGTTGGGGTTGCTGCCACTGGGGCTGCTGGACCGGGGCCGGCTGCATCGGCACCGGCACCGGCACCGGCGTGCCCGGCGGCAGATACCGCACCCGCCCGCCCTCACCCGTCACCGGCATGAACCCGGCGGCCTGGAGGCGCTGCGCGGACTTGGCGTTGCGGCCGCGGGTGACGAAGAACCCGAGCCCCATGACCGCCATGAGGATGACCCATACGACACCGGAGATGACAAAGGCCCCGGCACTCCCACCGGCCCGCGCCGCGGCCAGCACCAGCCCGAGGGTGATGCCGCCGGCCCCGAGCAGCATCCGCTTCTCGGCGTTCTTGCCGGTGAGGTCGAACTGGATGCGGGCCTTGAGCAGTTCGACGGCGTCGGGGACGAGGGGCGGCACGGAGACCCCGTCGGCGGCGTTCGGATACTGCGCCCAGTTCTGCGCGGCTCGCGCCCGGCCCTGCGGGCTGTGGTCGGGCACGATCAGCATCTTGAGGACGTTGTTGCGGGAGCCGGTGTGGCGTGCGTCGGCGTACTCGTACCCGAACTGCTGGGCGATGAAGGCGAGTCGGGCGAGCTTCTTGACGGACGCCCAGGCGTTGGAGAGCTCGACGGGCTCGCCGCTGGCCATCAACTGGAACATCTTCCTTGTCTGCCGCGCGCTCATCGCATCCGCTCCCCGTCGACCGAGCCACTCTTTTCACTTCTGCAACCCAGGAAGTCTTCCATGTGGCATGCACCGAGAGAACGGCCACCGGGTGGATTGACCGGAGCTTGACCTGCCGTCAGCATTCGCCGACCTCGAACCACAACAGCTTCCCGGCACCACGGTCCAGCGGACCACCGTCGCCGATCGGCCAGCCGCCCCAGGTGTCGGCGTACTCCTGTACGAGATGCAGCCCGCGTCCCTCTTCGGCATCCGCCGGGGTGCGGCGGACCCGGTCCCAGGGTGGTGCGCCGAAGGGGGCCGGGATGCGTGGGTGGCTGTCCCAGACACCGACCCGCAACCGTCCGCCGGGCAGGGCGGTCAGCCGCAGGGAGGCGGGGCCGTTCGTGTGCCGAAAGGCGTTGGTGACCATCTCCGGCGTCAACAGTTCGACAGTGTCGCGGACTTCTTGTCTGCCATGGCCACTGAGTGCCGCCCGTACGGTCATGCGTGCGACGCGTGCCGCGCGGGGATCATGGGGCAGGCGAAGGGCGTACGTCCAGGTGTCGGGCAGGGATACGGTGTCCACGAGGACCTCCGACGAGAGACGGGACTCGGGTTCGCTCAACGACCGCGCCGGGCGGTGGCTCTGCCATGGGGGTGCGCTTCCGGCTTATGGGCGCGGGGAGTTGAGCGGTACAGGCACTACAGTAGGCCGCGAACGGGAGATACATCTCCACAATCAGGGAGATGTGCCCGCGTTTACCTCCTGTGGGTTACAAGAGAGCCGCACATCGGCCGGGAAGGACACGCCTTGCCGCCCACCAGCAACCCCACTCTGCGTCAACGGCGTCTCGGTACTGAGCTGCGCAAACTCCGCGAGCGATCCGGCCTCACCGTCACCCAGGCCGCTGCGCTTCTGGGCGTCAACCAGGGGCGTGTCAGCATGATCGAGACAGGCCGCAGCTCCCTCAGCGCTGACCGCGTCCGCTCACTTGCATCGGCGTACGACTGCTCGGACGGGGCTGTGGTCGACGCCTTGGCCGCGATGACCGGACGCCGGACGGGCGGCTGGTGGGAGGAGTACCGCGAACACCTCCCGGCCGCGTTGGTCGACCTGGCCGAACTGGAGCACCACGCGACCGGGTTGCGGGTGGCCCTCGCGATGCACATTCCCGCATTGCTGCAGACCGCCGACCATGCCCGTGCCCTCTTCAGGGCCGTGGTGCCGCCCATGCGGCAGTACGAGATCGAGCACCGCCTCACGCACCGCATGAAACGGCAGGGGATCCTCCACCGCGAGAGGCCGCTTCCATATACCGCGATCATTCACGAGTCGGCTCTTCGCATCCGGTTCGGCGGCTCCGACGTCAGACGCGGTCAGCTCAAGCATCTTCTCGACATGGGGGAACTGCCGAACGTGACCGTGCGCGTGATCCCCTTCGACGCGGAGTACTACCCGAGCACAGGTCAGTCCTTCGACTACGTCGAGGGCCCGGTCCCGCAGCTCGACACGGTGCAACTCGACACCCACCACGGCGGGTGCGGATTTCTCGACGGGGAGGCACAGTTGAGCAAGTACCGTGCCGTGCTGGACCACATGGAGTCCTGCGCGCTCGGCCCCGCCGAGTCGCACGACTTCGTCCAGAGCCTCATCCAGGACATCTGAGAGAGCGACCGTGCACATACTTCACTGGCGGAAGTCGACGTACAGCGGCGACAGCTCGAACTGCGTCGAGGTGGCCACCACCCCCGCGGCCGTCCACATCCGCGACTCGAAGAACCCGGCAGGCCTCCACCTCACGGTCGGGTCCTCCACCTGGGCCCACTTCGTATCCCGCGTGGCACAGCCCCGGCCACAGTGACCGCATGGGAACGGACATCCACGGCTGGATCGAGTGCCGCACCTGGCGGGAGGGCCTGAACCACGCCGAGACGGCATGGTCCCCGGCCATCAGCCTGTCGATGCTGGGCATGCCGAGGGACTACGTCGGCTTCGCGTGCCTCTTCGGCGTACGTGACTTCGACGCCACCTGGCGCCCGGTGGCAGCGGACCGAGGCCTACCGCCGGACACCTCCCCCGAGGTCCGCAAGGACCACGCCACCTGGGCGGCCTCCGCCTTCGCGGAGATCTGGCTGACCTGGCCGGAGGCGAGGGCGATCGACTGGACGGAACCGGCAATAGCCGACGCAGGCCTTGTCGCCGCGGTGCGAGGTCAGAGCGGTGGTCTGCCACACGCCTGAGTCGTTCTTGTCGACGCGAGTGTTGTACAACACGTACGGGCTCTGGTCCGAGGGCGTCCGGTCGACCTTGCCGGTCTTGCGGTTCTTGTTGAAGCCCTTGCTCTCGTCGGAGCAGTAGAGGACCGTCGCCGTGGTCTTTCCGGGGGCCAGGGTGACCTTGGGGGCGAAGTAACGGGTGGTGCCCGCTGCTGACCTTTCCCGTACCGGCCGCCGCGTTGTCGTCACCTGTGGAGCCACCGCTGCCGCCACAACCGCCCACGCGCGGAAAAGCGGACCTGGCCAGGTGCCCTCGGGTACATGGCCAGGTCCCGGTCGTCATCGGACGGCACATCTCACCTGTTGACGGACTGGATCTCCTGCACGGTGACGTCCTGCGACCGGCCGAAGGAGCCGTCGAGCAGCTGGCGGTCCTTGGTGCCGTCGCTGCCGGACCAGGTGATCTGCCAGGTGATCGTGGCCCTGAGCTGGTAGGAGCCGTTGCCGGACGACCGGAGGTACTTCACCCCACAGGGTGGCGTCTTACCGGAGTCGCCCGCGGCGTACTCCTCCCCGACACTGCCGTTGTTGAACTCGCAGACCCCCGAGGCCGGATAGGTGACCGCGTCGGAGGTGCCCGGCTCGATCTTGAGGGAGACGGGTTTGGCGGTGGTCGTGGCCCACATGCCCAGGGCGTCGATGCGCGCGGTGACCGAGACCCGCTTGAACGTCGTCTTGTCCAGCCACGCCCATGTGGGAAGGTTGACCTTCGTCTTGTCCGCCGGGGCCAGGCTCACGTCCTTGGAGGGCACCCGGATCTCGTTGTAGGCGAGTTCGGCGAGGATCTGTGGCGTGACGGCGTTCTTGATGTTGGCCGGCGGCGCATCGCCCGTGGCCACCCAGAAGTAGGGCTCGTCACACTTGTCCCAGCCGGGCGGGAAGGACTCGTTGACGTACGAGTCCCACCAGTAGCCCTTGCCGGTCTCGTCCTTGTTGAAGTCCTTGTAGGGGTGACCGTTGACGTACCGGTCACGCTGGGTCGCGTCCCACGCGTCACCCGTCGAACCGGCCTCCCAGATCGGCTCCAGGTACGCCTGCAGCGCGGCGGGACTGTACTTGGGGGCGTACCAGCACGCCGGCGGCGTCCAGGACGTGGTGGAGGTGACGGGACCGACAGAATCGCCCGAGCCGTTCTTGGAAAGGTCGTACCGGATCACGCCGACGGTCGAGGAAAGAGTGCCGTCACCGGACGAGTTGCCAGTTGTAGTCGTGTCCGAGCCGCTTCCGACTGCTCCGCCCGTCGGTGCTCCTTGGGAAGCCTGTGCGGAAGGAGCGAGGGTAAGGCAGATCGATCCCACAGCGAGGAAGGCAACAACGCGAGCTAGTCCATTCAGGGCTGGCACTTGGCCGCCCCCCGAGTAGAAGCGATCTTCACGAGCTCCCAGACCCCCTTGTCGTTCTTCTCAACCTGAGCGCCGTATGCAACGTAGCTATTCTTGTCAACCTTCGTTTGCTCGATCACTCCGGTCTTGATGACCTTGGTGTAGCCCTTGCTCTCATCCCCGCAGTACGTCAGCGAAGCCTTGTCCTTGGACTCGACACTGACCTGACGGTCGACGTAACGCACGGTCCCAGTAACGGTCCAACCGGCCTTCTTGAACGACTGAACCCAATCCTGGGCCGCCACGGCGCCCTCGCCCTCCGTGTAGTACTCCAGAGCGGGGAGACGAGGATTCTGAGCGACGATCGCGGCGTTGATGGCACGGATGAACTCGGCGTTGTCCTTCAGGATCGCATCCTTCACGGCATCACCCGTGGTTTCCGGGGTGAACGTGAGCTTCACGTCCGACGGCAGCGTGATCCCCGGGCGGTCGCCCGCCTCGGACGACGCCGACGCACTCGGCGAAGCCGAAGCCGACGCCCCCGTGTCCGCGCCCGCGATCTTGCCGTTCGAGTTGGACTTGTCTCCGTCGCCTCCGCCGCAGCCGGCAAGCAGCAGTGCGGCCGTCACACCGGCGGTGGCTGTCGTGAGCAGGCGGGAACGGCGGGTCACGGTGGGCTCCTGGTGGGGCGGTTGGGGTCTGCGAAGCAGCGAATACGGTATCGGGGTCCATCCGGAATGCACCAGAGCGATTTGCTGCGACCCGGTCGAACGAAGCGTTCACGCCAGATCATAGTCGGACAACTCGTCTCCCCCGCCTCGGCTTTGGTGCCGTCCCGTGACATCGACGCGACCCTCAGTTGGCCGACGCAAAGGGCTACCACCCGAAGGCAGTGGCGGCTCCCGTCGGGCGATCACGGAACGGCCTTCACCTCAAACCGGCAGGCCCTGTAACTTCACTTGTGCACAGGTTTGTTGATGGGACAGACGCGACGGGGGTTGCGGGGACATGGCGGGGTATCGGCCGGCGGACTGGCATCCACTCGACCTCGACAAGGACCCCACCCCCGGAGACCCGCAACGCGTCCGCTCCCTCGCCACCCAACTCCATGACTTCGCCGACGACGTCTCCGACGCGCTGCGTCTGGTCAAGGGCATGGCCGGCGAGGACACCCTCCTGCAATGGGCGGGCAAGTCCGCGGATGTCTTCAAGGAGCAGTTCAAGGACGTCCCGAAGAACCTGAAGAAGCTGAAGAAGTCCTACGAGATGTGCGGCGACGCCCTCGCGGACTACTGGCCGAAGCTGGAGCGCGCCCAGGCCCTGGCCGACAAGGCCCTCGCCAAGGCGAAGGAAGCCCAGTCAGACCTCTCCTCCGCCAAGTCCCGGCTCTCCTCCGCCGATTCCTGGGTCACCCGCGCCACCAAAGAAGCCGACAAGTACAAGGACGACCCCACCGGCAGCAAATCCAGTGCTGACAAGCCGGACGAGGCGAAGGTCCGCGCCGCCACCCGGGACGTACAGAGCGCCAAATCCGCTCACACCACGGCCCAGTCGGACGTCACCACCGCGCAGAACGCCCTCGACGCCGCGAAGAAGATGGCCGAGGACGCCCGCAAGATGCGCGACGACGCGGCCGGTGAGGCGAAGCAGAAGATCGACGAGGCCTCCGACGCGGGCATCCCGAACCGGCACTGGTGGCAGGACGTCGGCCACTGGTTCGAGGACAACTGGGACACCATCGTCACGGTCTGCAAGGTCGTCGTGACGGTGGTAGGCATCATCGCAATGATCATCGGCGGGCCGATCCTCGGCGCGATCGTGCTCATAGCCGCCCTCGTCGTCCTCGCGGACACGCTCTACAAATACTCAAAGGGCCAAGCCTCGCTATGGGATGTGGCGTTCGCCGCCATGGACTGCATACCCGGCGGCAAGGGCATCACCAGCCTCGGCAAGCTCGCCAAGGGCCTGAAGACGCTCGGCAAGGGCGGCCTCAAAGTCATGGCGAAGAGCCTGGCCGAGAAGGGGTTGCGCAAGGAGGCCGACGACGTCCTCGCCAAGAGCAAGCCCGGCAAGAGCCGGTGCCTCAACGGCGACCCCATCGACATGGTCTCCGGCGAGATGTTCATGACCGAGACCGACGTCGAATTGCCCGGGCTGCTTCCGTTGGTCCTGCGGCGGACTCACCTATCGACGTACGAGTCGGGGAGGTTCTTCGGTTCGTCCTGGGCCTCCACCTTGGACGAACGCCTGGAGTTGGACGAGCAGGGAGCCGCCTTCGCCACCGAAGACGGCATGATCCTTCTCTACCCGGTACCCGAGTCCGGCGCATCGGTGCTGCCAGTGGAGGGTCCGCGCTGGCCGCTGGACATGGACGGCGAGCCCGGCGCACCTCTGCGTATCGCCGATCCGGTCAGTGGCGTCACACGCCATTTCGCTCCTCGGCAGCGGCCGGCGGCGGCCGACGAGCCGTTCACGCTGGACCTCGTCACGATCACGGACCGCAACGGGTTTCGGGTCGACTTCGACCGTGATGCCGACGGCACACCGGTCGCCGTCCGAGACTCGGGCGGCCGTCACCTCCATGTGGACACCGAAGGCGAGCGCGTCACCGGTCTGCGCCTGCGTAGTCCGGAGGACGGTCCCCGAGGCGCCCTTCTGAGGCGCTTCGGCTATAGCCCCGACGGTGACCTCACCGAGGTCTACAACTCCAGCGGTCTCCCCCTGAAGCTCACCTACGACGATCGTGCGCGCATCACGGCTTGGACCGACCGCAACGGTTCCTGGTACCGCTTCACCTACGACGACCAGGACCGCTGTGTGCACGGCGAGGGCGCGGACGGACGCCTCTCCTGCTCCCTCGCATACGACACCGAGGGCAGAGAGACCCACTACACCGACGCGCTCGGCAACACCACGACGTACCGGTACAACGAGCTGTACCAGCTCGTCGCGGTGACCGATCCGCTCGGTCACACCACGTACTCCGAGTGGGACCGCCATGACCGACTGCTCTCCCGGACGGACGCCCTCGGCGGGACGAGTCGTTTCGCATACGACGAACTGGGCGTGCCGATCTCCGTGACCAGGCCCGACGGCAGTCGGGAGGCCGCTGAGAACAACGCGTTCGGACAGCCCGTCTCGGTCACCCAGGCCGACGGCCACGTCTGGCGCATGGAATACGACACCAGTGGGAATTTGATCGCCGAAACGGATCCCGCCGGGGCCCGTGTCACCTACCGGTACCGGGAGAACGGCGCGCTCGCCGCGGTCACCGACGCCCTCGGCCGAACCGCCCTCCTGGAGACCGACGCGGCGGGCCTGATCGTCGCGTCCACCGACGCCGAGGGCTCGACCACACGATATGTGCGGGACGCGTTCGGCAGGGTCGTCGCCCAGACCGACCCGGACGGGTCGGTCACCCGGATGAGCTGGACGCCGGAAGGCCGGCCGACCCGGCTCGTGCGGCCGGACGGCACCACGGAACTGCGGGTGTACGACGGGGAGGGCAACCTCGTCGAGCACACGGATCCCCAGGGCCGGGTGACCCGCTTCGAGTACGGCGGGTTCGACCTCCTGGCGGCCCGTACCGACCCCGACGGCTCGCGTCTGGAGTTCGTCCACGACGGCGAACTGCGCGTCACCTCGGTGATCAACCAGCAGGGCGCCGCGTGGAGTTACTTCTACGACCAGGCGGGCCGGCTGGTCCGGGAGCGGGACTTCGGCGGACGTGAACAGAGCTACCGGTTCGACGCAGCCGGCCGCCTCGTCGGTCAGACCAATGGCGCGGGCGAGCCGATCGAGTACGTCCGTGACCACTCCGGCAAGGTCACGGAGCAGCGGACGCCGGAGGGCGTCACCACGTACGCGTACGACGCCATCGGCCAGGTACGCCGTGTGGTCAGCGGGCGTATGGAACTCACGTACGAGCGGGACGCCCGCGGCAGGGTCCTCGCCGAGACGTGCAACGGGGCGACGGTGCGCTCGGAGTACGACCTGCTGGGCAGGCGCGTCCGCCGTGTGACGCCGTCGAACGCCGAGAGCGTGTGGGAGTACGACGGACGCGACCGGCCGGTGTCGCTCCGGACGGCGGGCCGGACCGTCACGTTCGGGTACGACTCGGCGGGCAGGGAGATCGAACGCCGTGCGGGCGACGTCCTCCTGAGGCAGACCTGGGACCCGGCCGGCAGACTGAGTTCGCAGACCGCCACCGTCGGGACGGACGCCGATCCGAGGGGGACGGGCGGAGCCCGGCGCGTTCAGGACCGTTCGTACCGCTACCGGCCGGACGGGACGATCGCCGCGATCGGCGATCTCCTCAACGGCGACCGCCGCGTCGACCACGACGCTTCGGGGCGCGTCACCGGCGTACGTGCGGCGACATGGTCCGAACGCTACGCGTACGACGCGGCCGGAAACCTGAACGACGGTGAGTGGTCGAACGACCTCCCGGCCGGTCTCGTCCAGGGTGCGACGGGACCGACCGTCCGCAGGGCCGGGGACATCGCCTACGAGTACGACGCCCAGGGCCGGGTGGTGGTCAGGCGGAGGAAACGCCTGTCCCGCAAGCCGGACGTGTGGCGGTACCGCTGGGACAGCCAGGACCGCCTGATCGGCGTGACCACTCCGGACGGTACCGAGTGGGCCTATGAGTACGACCCCTTCGGCCGTCGCGTCGCGAAGCGGCGGTTCGCCTCCGACGGCGTGACCGTGGTGGAGGAGGTGACCTTCGCCTGGGACGGATTCGTTCCGGCGGAGCAGGTCGCCAGAACGGGGGACGACGCGCCCGTATGCACGGTGTGGGACTGGGAGCGGGACCGTTTCAGCCCGGTCACCCAGGTGGACAGGGTGCGGGCCGGGGAACGATCCCAGGAGTGGGTGGACGACCGCTTCTACTCCATCGTCACCGACGTGGTCGGCACCCCCACCGAACTGTTCGACGAAGCGGGGGAGTTGGCCTGGCGGGCGCGGGCCACGGTATGGGGCGTGCCGCTCGACGACCGGGGGACCGGCGGCGCGGACTGTCCGCTGCGCTTCCCGGGCCAGTACCACGATCCCGAATCGGCGCTCAACTACAACTACCACCGCCACTACGACCCTGAAACCGGCCAGTACGCCTCCGTCGACCCGTTGGGGCTGGCGCCCGGGCCGAACCCGCGTGCCTACGTGGCCGATCCCTTCACGGCCGTGGACCCCTTCGGACTGGCGCCCTCGTGCGAGGACGCGGCGCGGGACGCCGCCCGGCGGCGCGCCGACCAGGAGCAGCAGCGTCCGGGAGCCAGCAAGAAGACCAGGCCGACGAGCACGGCCGGGCTGTCGGTGCCGGGGCACGACCAGGTGTTCCACGGTGCGAGCCTCAAGGGCGGCGGCAGCCACAATCTCCATCCCGACGTACAGGCCGCATACGATCGGGTCCCGCAAGCCATCAAGGACAGCGTCGGCGGAGCGCACTCGAAGTGCGGTGAGGCCGAGGCGCTGTCGGACGCCATGAAGGCGGGGGTGGATCCCCGGGGCGGGGTGAGCGCGGCCGTGAACGTTCGCGCGCCGGGCAACCCCATGCACAACACTCCGAAGCCGCCCTGCGCGTCCTGTCAGCATGTTCTTGATCAACTGGGTGTGAGAGCGGTGGTGTGAGTGGAGAACGACCTGACCTGGTCCCCTGAGACCGACGGTGTGCTTCGCCGGGCGGGCTGGCGGCCGGATCGTGCGGTGCCGACGGACACATGGGAGTGGATTTTGCGGGAGCGCGGCTCCTTCGTGCCCCACGAGGCCGCCCGACGCTTCCTCCGCGCCTTCGGCGGGCTGGTGACGTACGGATGGCCGACCGACCCGGTCACAACCCGGTCGGCCATCCGGTTCGACCCCCTCCAGGCCGAGTGGGAGGACGAGACGTACGCCTGGATGAGCCGACAGGCCGGGACTCCTCTGTACCCCGTGGGCAGCGCGGACGAAGGGAGCAGCCGCCTGGGTATCGCCGAAGACGGGCGGCTCTACATCGCTGCCGGGAACCACCTGGAACTGCTCGGCGCGACCGTGGGCCAGGCTCTGGACCGGCTGGTCACGACGCAGGGTGCCCGGCCCCTCCCCCGGACCGCCGACGTGTCCCCGGGTGGCGGCGCGGCGTTCTGGGCACGGTTGGACACCGTGTCGCCCGATGCCAGTGCGGCTGAGGGGCGCTGGCCCGCCCTGACGGATCGGGTGCTGCGGGCGGGTGGCTGGTTCCCGGGACGGTCGGTCCCCGTGACGACCTGGG
Organism: Streptomyces sp. NPDC111744; assembly: GCF_055634995.1. Taxonomy (NCBI): domain Bacteria; kingdom Bacillati; phylum Actinomycetota; class Actinomycetes; order Kitasatosporales; family Streptomycetaceae; genus Streptomyces; species Streptomyces sp. NPDC111744. The sequence continues at coordinate 48,527 of NZ_JBVKCG010000017.1, read as the reverse complement.
AGAGCATCCTGCTGGAGACCGGCGAGTACGAGATGCACGATGCCGCGCGCCGGTTCCTCGCGGAGTTCGGTCAGGTCGGGATTCCCTACCGCTCTCCCCTGAACACCATGCCGTGGACGGACTTCCGGCTGGACCCGCTCCTGGCGATGTGGGACGCCGAGATCCTTGACGACCTCGGTGAGCAGGCCGGAACCGATCTCTACCCGCTCGGCATGGTCGACCGCCGGAACCGGTACCTGGCCATGGCGGAGGACGGCGCGGTCTACATGGGCATGGATACGGTCTCGCTGTGGGCCGCCACGCCCGACGAAGCCGTCGAAAGGCTCACCAGACCGATCCGCCCGGAAGCTCTGCACTGATCACGGGCCGGGCGGGGCCTCGGGCCTCTGCACAGAGTCAGGGGGGTTCCTTCACGATCGACGGCGAGGTCTTCCCCGCCGTCCCCCGTCCGGCCACCACCGCGGTCTCCGGGCCGCCGCCACGTCCTCCACCCACCCGAAGGCGACCACCGCCGCCGCGAGCAGGGGCCAGACCACCACGAACATCCAGAAGCCGTAGGTGGAGTCCAGCAACCCCGCCGCCCGGTCCGACTCCATGAACGGGAGGTTGTACGCCTGGTCGATGATCGGGACCGTGGCCATGATCAGCATGTTGTGCCAGAGGTAGATGGTCACCGCGCGGTTGTTGGAGAGGGTGATGAGTCTGTCCCAGCAGCGCAGGCCGCCCGGCGGCTCACGCCAGGACGGGGAGTACTGCAGCAGGATCAGCACGGCCCCGAACGACCAGCACGCCTGTGCGAGCGGGATGTCGTTCAGGTCCCAGCCGTCGGGACCCTGGTGGCCCGACGCCCACCACAGGCCCACCGCCATCACCAGGCAGGACAGCGAGACCGCCGCATAGCGGGGGACGCGTGCCAGTGCGCCCTCCTGGTGGGCGAAGCCCAGGGTCCAGCAGCCGCCGTACACCGCGAAGTCCGTCACCGCGTTGCCCGTCTCGCCGGGGATCCAGGTCGGGTCGGGGCCGTCGTCGAAGGTGAGGACCAGGTGGTGGTCGGGGATGCGGAGCGACGTCGTACGGCCGCCTCGCGTGTCAATGACCGCGCCGCCGTCCAGGATCTTCTCCGGGACCTGGTCGGAGGAGGCCTCGGGGCGGACGCGGTGGTCGGCGAGGATCTCGCTGTGGACGTAGCCGCGCAGCATCAGCATCGCCATCACGGCGACCAGGACCAGCACGGGCAGCGTCAGACGCATGGGCAGGCGGCGGCGCCGGGAGCCGTCGGTGGGGCCGGGGTCGGTCCCGTGACGACGGGTACGGCTGCGGGTGCGGGGTGGCATCACAGGACGGGGTCGGCAGAGGCGGCGGTGCCGGTGCCGGTGCCGGTCCGGGGGGCCGCGCCCTCCGCGACCGGGCCGCCGGTCGGGGCGGCCGAATCGCTGGGCGAGGCCGGGGGCGACGACGCGGGCGGGGTCGGGGCGTCCGACGTGGGTGCCGACGAGGACGGCGAGGGCGCCACGGACGACGACCCCGGTTTCGGCGAGGAGCCCGTCGTCCCGGCGGGTCGCGTCGGCTGCGCGGACGCCGACGCGCTCGGTCGGCCGGCCTCCTTCTTCCCCGCTCCGGGCGCCCGGGAAGAGGCGCGGACCGTCGGGCTCGTACCGTCGCTCCCGACCGGCGGACCGGCCACCGAGGCGCCGTCGCCCGAGGACCGGGCGGACCGTGCGGGCTGCGGAGAGTGGTCGACCTTGCCGGCCGGCCGGTCGTGGTCCTGCCCGGGGACCGGCAGCCAGGGTGCGTCGGAACTGCCGGACAGCAGGGTTACGACGATGACGACCGCGTAGACCGCGCAGGCGAGGCCGACGGCCATCCCAATCCTGCGGAACCGGCGGCTGCGGCGCCCCGACTCGTCCACGAAGACCGGCGCGTCGGAGGCATCCGGCGCACCGGTCGGCCGTATACGCACGGCACCGACGTCGTTCGGGACGGGCGCCCGGTCCGGGTCCGAGACAGCGGACGGCTCCCGGACAGAGAAGGGAGCCTCCGCACCGGCAGGGACCGCGCCCGCCGCATCGCCGGGGGCCCCGCCCCACGGATCCCGCAGCGCACCGACCCGCAGCACCTCGGTCACCTCGGTCACCTCGGTCGTCCCGGCTATCCCGGTCGTCCCGGCTATCCCGGTGGTCCCGGTCGTCCCGGGTCGTCCCGGCTATCCCGGTGGTCAGCGAGGAACCGTCGGCGCCCTGGGCGGTCTCCGCCGGCTCGTCTCCTCCCGCCAGCGGCACATCCCGGGCGTCCAAGGCCGCCTGGGACAATTCCGGTTGGGTTTCTTCTCGCCAATTTTTCACGCGCATACATCCCCCCACGGGACTGTTCCGGGCGCGCTGACGAACCCGAGCGCACGTCACCGGACCCGGGCCCCCACCCGGTTCCGAACGCCCCCATCCAGCTCTCCGTGCTCGAGGCCATGAAGCTAGCGCACGAGCGGATGCCGTGTTCTCGATGTGTCATTTGTGGTCGTCCATCACATCTTGATCACTGGCTGGAATCCATCCCCCGGCCGGGCGCTGAAGCCAGCCTTCAGCCCGTCCGATCTCGGCGGCCGCCCGCCGCAGCGCGTCCACCCCCGGATGGACCAGCCCCTTTCGCCACACGAGCGACACAGGCGACAACGGGACCGGATCGACCAGCGGCCGCGACACGCTTCCAGGTATGGCCGGAAATCCCACTACCGCGAGGATGGGATACCGGTCCTTGGCCATGACTCGCTGGAACTCCTCCTCCCCGACGGCCAGCGGCAGCGGCGGCGCGACCGCGGTGCCGTGTCCCTCGAAGAGGCGAAAGGCCAGGTCAGTCCATTCCAGGGTGCGTTCGTTCCCGGCGCCGGCGTACACCGTCTCGCCCGCGAGCGCGGCCAGCGGCACCGCGTCCAGGGCCGCGAGCCGGTGATCGGAGGGGAGAATTACGGCCATGGGTTCGAACCGCACGGGCTGGTGTTCGAGTCCGGAGCGCAGCGCCGGGTCCAGTCCCGCGAACCGTCCGAAGGACGCGTCGAGCCGCCCCGCGAGGAGTTCGGCCGCCGCTCCGGTGAGCCCGCTCTCGTAGCGGGCCATCAGCTCGCAGTCGGGGGCGAGTTCGCGGGCCCGGTACAGGACGCGGCGGGCGGTCTCCAGGCCCGGGGAGTTGAGGTCCACCAGCAGCGGCCGGGCCTGCCCGAACGCGGCGAGCAGCGCGTCCTGGGCGGCCAGCACCCGGCGGGCGTACGGCAGCAGCCGGGTGCCGTCGGCCGTGAGACTGACCTGCCGCGTGCTGCGGAGGAACAGCTCGACGCCCAACTCCCGCTCCAGCCGCCGTACATCACGGCTGAGCGCCTGCTGGGCGACGTACAGCCGGGCGGCGGCGCGGGTGAAGTGCAGTTCCTCGGCGACGGTCACGAAGACGCGCAGCAGGCGGGGGTCGATGTGGGCGGGCGAGGCAGGCGCTGACATCACGCGAACTTACAACACAGGTGCGTGAATCGGCGCCGAGCAGGTGTTGGACCCCTTGATCGTCCCGGGGCGACGGTGGTGTCCATGCCGCAACCGACCCAGCCGAGCCCCCACGAGCCCGTCCACGGCGCCCACACCGTCCACACCGTCACCGCCGACTCCCTCGTCATCGTCGACTTCAGCCCCCGGTTCGACGGCCACTCCAGCCCCCGTCCCGGTCCCCGCTCCCGCCGCCACCCACCCGGCCCCTACCGCCGCCTCTTCGCCCTCCCCGGCACCCGGGCCTTCACCGCCGGGAACCTGCTGGCCCGGCTCCCCATGGGCATGTTCAGCGTCAGCGCGGTCGTGATGATCGCCGGGTCGCGCGGCTCGTACGCCCTCGCCGGTGCCGTCACGGCGACCGGCCTCGCCGCCACCGGTCTCGCCGGGCCCTGGATCGCACGGCTCGTCGACCGGTACGGGCAGGCCCGGGTCGCCGTACCCGCGACCGTCACCGCCGTGCTCGGCAGCCTCGCCCTGCTGCTCTGCGTCCGCTACGGCGCCCCGGACTGGACCCTGTTCGCCGCCTACGCGGCCACCGCCACCACCCCCAACCTCGGCGGCATGTCCCGGGCCCGCTGGGCGCACCTGCTGCGCGGCGACCCGGGCGCCCTGCACACCGCGAACTCCTTCGAACAGGCCGCCGACGAGTTGTGCTTCATGCTCGGGCCGGTCCTCGCCTCCTTCCTGACCGGCACGTTCTTCCCGGAGGCCGGCACGCTGGTCGGTGCGGTGCTGCTGCTCACCGGCGCGCTGCTGTTCGCCGCCCAGCGGGCCACCGAGCCACCGCCCCGGACCGGGTCGGCGACCGCACGGACACCGCTGCGCATCGGCCCCCTCCTGGTCTGCTTCGTCGCGACAGGAGCGGTGTTCGGCTCGATGGAGGTCGTCACCATCGCCTACGCCGACGCCCAGGGCCACCGCTCGGCTGCCGGTGCCGTGCTCGCCCTCCAGGCCGCCGGCTCCTGCGCGGCGGGCCTGCTGTACGGGGCGCTCCGGCCGACCGGACCGGCCGAACGCAGGCTCACGCTCTGCCTGTTGTCGATGGCGGCCCTGATGTCCCTGCCGCTGCTCGCCGCGCGCGCGTTCGACAGCCTCTGGGCCCTGGCCCCGGCCCTGCTCGCGGCCGGCATGGCGACCGCCCCGACCATGGTGACCGCGATGACCCTGGTCCAGGACCGGGCCCCCGCGGACCGTCTCAACGAGGGGATGAGCCTGGTCGTCACCGCCCTGCTGACCGGCATCGCCTGCGGCTCCGCGCTGGGCGGCTGGGCGGCGGACCACGTCCCACCGACGGCCGCCTTCGTCACCCCGGCCGCGGCGGCCGTCGCAGCCCTGGCCGTCAACGCAGCCAGTCGAATCGCTTCGCCCAATTCCCGCCGCACCCATTGACGCCCTCACAGCCCGCACCTACCGTCCTCCGTCGAAGCGCTTCGACGTCCACCATCGAACCGATTCGACGCGGGACGAGCACCATCCATCCGACTCCCCCGGAGGCATTGGATGTTGACGGCACGAAGGCGAACCACGACCGCGGCGGCGATTCTCGCCGGATCGCTGCTGCTCACCTCCTGCGGCGGCTCGGGCGGCAGCACGTCCGACGCGAAGACGCTGCGGCTGTGGCACTACGAGGCCCCGAACAGCGCGATGGGCATCGCCTGGAACGAGGCGATCAAGGAGTTCGAGGCGTCCCACCCGGGCGTGAAGGTGAAGTACGAGGAGAAGAGCTTCGAGCAGATCCAGAAGACCGCGCAGATGGTCCTCAACTCCTCCGACGCCCCCGACCTGATGGAGTACAACAAGGGGAACGCGACGGCGGGACTCCTCTCCAAGCAGGGACTGCTCACCGATCTGACCGCCGAGGCGGCCAAGCGCGGCTGGGACAAGAAGCTCAGCTCGGGTGTGCGCACCACCAGCCAGTACGACGCGGACGGCGTGATGGGCTCCGGTAAGTGGTACGGAGTGCCCAACTATGCCGAGTACACGATGGTCTACTACAACAAGGACCTGTTCAGGAAGTACGGGATCGCCGAGCCGAAGACGTTCGACGACCTGACGGCGGCCATGGGCACCTTCGTCGAGCACAAGGTCGCCCCGCTGGCCAACGCGGGCTCCGAGTATCCGGCGCAGCAGTACCTGTACCAGCTGGCGCTGTCGAAGGCCGACCGCTCGTGGGTCGACGCCTACGAGCTGTACAAAGGCAAGGTCGACTTCCATGACACCGCCTGGACATACGCGGCCACCACCTTCGCCGACTGGGTGAAGAAGGGGTATATCGCGAAGACGTCGTCCGGTACGACCGCCGAGCAGGCCGGGGTCTCCTTCATCCAGGGCAAGTCGCCGATCCTGTTCTCCGGCAGCTGGTGGTACGGCCGCTTCCAGTCGGAGGCCAAGTTCGACTGGGGCAGCTTCCTGTGGCCCGGCTCGAACCTCACCCTCGGCTCCGGCGGCAACCTCTGGGTCGTACCGAAGAACTCCAAGAACAAGGATCTCGCCTACGACTTCATCGACATCACCATGTCGAAGAAGATCCAGAACCTGCTCGGCAACAAGGGCGGAGTCCCGGTCGCCGCCGACGCGAGCGCCATCACCGACCCCAAGTCGAAGCAACTCATCGCCAATTTCAACACCGTCAGCAAGCGCGACGGCCTCGCCTTCTACCCCGACTGGCCGGTCGCCGGCTTCTACGACACCCTCGTCTCCGAGACCCAGAAACTGATCACCGGCAGCGAGAAACCGGACGCCTACCTGAGCAACCTCCAGACGGCGTACGACAAGGGCTCGAAGTGACGGTGACCTTCGAAGGGCGGCGCGCCACGGACCACGCGCGCCGCCCCCGCCCCGCAGCCCACCCCCGCCGCCCGCGCGACTCCTACGCCCTCTTCCTCCTCCCCGGCGCCCTCGCCTTCCTCGCGGTCGTCGTCGTCCCGTTCCTGATGAACACGGGCGTGAGCTTCACCGACTGGCAGGGCGTGGGCAGTCCGAAGTGGTCCGGGCTCGCCAACTACCGTGAGCTACTGCACGATGCCGAGTTCTGGGCTTCCTTCCGGCACAGCCTCTTCATGGTCGTCGCCATGGCAGTGCTCCCGACGGCGCTCGGACTGGTCCTGGCCGCCGCCCTGTTCGACTACGTCGGCAAGCACTTCGGCACCCGGATCGCGGCCGTCCTGCGCGCCTGCTTCTACCTCCCGCAGGTGCTGCCGGTCGCGGTGGCCGGCATCGTCTGGAGCTGGATCCTGGCCCCGGACAACGGCACCCTCAACGCGCTCCTCAAGGCCATCGGCCTGAGTGGATGGCAGCAGGACTGGCTCGGCGACCCCGATCTCGCCCTCTACACCGTGATGGGCGTGCTGGTCTGGGTGCAGATCGGCTTTCCACTGGTCGTCTTCATGGCCGGGCTCGGGCGCGTCGACCCGCAGTTGTACGAGGCGGCCGAGCTGGACGGCGCCGGCTGGTGGCGCCGCTTCTGGCACATCACGCTGCCGCAGATCCGGCCCGAGGTGTACGTCGTCCTGACCTGGTGCACGATCGCCGCGCTGAAGGTCTTCGGCGCGGTGTACGTCCTGACCAAGGGCGGCCCGGGCGGCGCCACCGACGTGCCCTCCTACTTCTCCTTCACCACGTTCTTCGAGAAGACCCAGGTCGGCTACGGCTCGGCGATCTCCACGGTCCTCACGGTGATCATCCTGACCCTGTCCCTGACCGGCCTGAAGCTGCAGAACCGCGCGGAGGACGGAGATCTCTGAATGACCGCTCTACGCCGTTACCCCGTCCTCCTCGCCCTCTGCCTCGCCGCCCTCTTCATGGTCGTCCCGTTCCTGATCGTGGCGGTCAACGCGGTGAAGTCCCCGGCGGAGTACTCCCGGAACGGCCCGCTGAGCCTCCCCCACGGTCTCTACCTGGACGGCCTCAAGGACTTCTGGCAGCGCGTCGACTACACGCAGAAACTCGTCAACTCCACCCTCATCAGCGGCTCGGTCGCCCTGCTCGCGACCGCCCTCTCCGTCCTGAACGCCTATGCGATCGGCATCGGCCGGATCCGGGGCCGCACGTGGGTGCTGGCCTTCTTCGTCCTCGCCAACCTGCTGCCGCAGGAGGCGCTGGTCTACCCGCTCTACTACCTGAGCAAGGAGGCGGGCCTCTACGACACCCGGCTCAGCGTGATCATCGTGTTCACGGTGATCCAGTCGGCGTTCGGGACGTACCTCCTCTCCGCCGTCCTCGGCCAGTTCCCGCGCGAGATCGTCGAGGCGGCCCGGATCGACGGCGCGAACAAGTGGCAGATCCTGGTCCGGATCGTCGTCCCGGTCAGCCGCCCGACCCTCGGCGTGCTCCTGGTCTTCTTCTTCATCTGGACCTGGAACGAGTTCCTGCTCCCGCTGGTCATGCTCGTCTCGAACGACAACCAGACAGTGTCCGTCGCCCTCGGCGTCCTCCAGGGCCAGCGCCTGATGGACGCCACGATGACCAACGCGGCCGCGCTGCTCGGCGTGCTCCCGGCCATCGTCTTCTTCCTCGTCTTCCAGCGGACGCTCACCCGGGGGATCGCCGTGGGAGCCGTCAAATAGGAGGTTCGTGCGTGAAGTTCACCGACGGCTACTGGCTGCTGCGCGACGGCGTCACCGCGGCCCACCCGGTCGAGGTCCTCGACGTCACGGCCACGGAAGGCGCCCTGGAGATCCACGCGCCGACCCAGCCCATCCGCCACCGCGGAGACCTGCTGAAGGGACCGGTCCTGACGATCAGCGCGCACACCCCGATGCCCGACGTCATCGGCGTCACCTTCACCCACTTCGAGGGCGAGCGGCCACGCGGCCCGCAGTTCGAGCTGCATCGGTCCGACTTCGCGTCACAGGTGTCGTACGACGACGAGTACGCGACCCTGACCTCCGGCTCGCTGACGCTGCGGCTGAGCCGTACCGCCCCCTGGCGGCTCGACTTCCTCTCCGGCGGCCGCACCCTCACCTCCAGCGGCCCCAAGGGCATGGGCATCATGCGGGACGCCGCCACGGGCGCCCACTACCTGCGGGAACAGCTGGGCCTCGGGGTCGGCACGTCCGTCTACGGCCTCGGCGAGCGCTTCGGCCCGCTGGTCAAGAACGGCCAGGTCGTCGACATCTGGAACGCCGACGGCGGCACGGCCACCGAACAGGCCTACAAGAACACACCCTTCTATCTGACCGACGCGGGCTACGGCGTCTTCGTCGACCACCCGGGGAAGGTCTCCTTCGAGGTCGGTTCGGAGGCGGTGTCCCGGGTCCAGTTCAGCGTGGAGTCACAGCAGTTGACGTACTACGTCATCCACGGCCCGACCCCGAAGGACATCCTGCGCAAGTACACGGCCCTGACCGGCCGCCCGGCGCTCCCGCCCGCCTGGTCCTTCGGGCTGTGGCTCTCCACCTCCTTCACGACGTCGTACGACGAGAAGACGGTCACGTCCTTCATCGAGGGCATGCGGGAGCGCGAACTCCCGCTCTCCGTCTTCCACTTCGACTGCTTCTGGATGCGGGAGTTCAACTGGTGCGACTTCCGGTGGGATCCGCGGGTGTTCCCGGATCCGGAGGGGATGCTGGGGCGGCTGCACGAGCGCGGGCTGCGGGTGTGCGTCTGGATCAATCCCTACATCGCGCAGCGGTCGCCGCTGTTCGCCGAGGGGAAGGAGCTGGGGCACCTGCTGCGACGACCGGACGGGAGCGTGTGGCAGTGGGATCTGTGGCAGCCGGGGATGGCGCTGGTGGACTTCACGTCGGCGGCGGCCCGGGACTGGTACGCGGGCAAGCTGGAGGCCCTGCTGGCGCAGGGTGTCGACTGCTTCAAGACCGACTTCGGGGAGCGGGTACCGGTGGACGTGGCCTGGTCCGACGGCTCGGACCCGGAGCGGATGCACAACTACTACACCTACCTCTACAACCGGACCGTCTTCGAGGTGCTGCGCAAGCACCGGGGCGAGGGCGAGGCGGTCGTCTTCGCGCGGTCGGCGACGGCCGGGAGCCAGAAGTTCCCCGTGCACTGGGGCGGCGACTGCGAGGCGACGTACGAGTCGATGGCCGAGTCGCTGCGCGGCGGGCTCTCGCTGGGCCTGTCCGGCTTCGGGTTCTGGAGCCACGACATCGGCGGCTTCGAGGGCACTCCGACGCCGGCGCTGTTCAAGCGGTGGGTGGCCTTCGGGCTGCTGTCCTCGCACAGCAGGCTGCACGGGTCGTCGTCGTACCGGGTGCCGTGGCTGTTCGACGAGGAGTCGGTGGACGTGCTGCGGCACTTCACGCGGCTGAAGCTGAGCCTGATGCCGTACCTGTACGAGGCCGCGCGCACCGCCTCGGCGGAGGGGGTGCCGGTGATGCGGGCGATGGTGCTGGAGTTCCCGGACGATCCGGGGTGTGCGCATCTGGAGCGGCAGTACATGCTGGGAGCGGATCTGCTGGTGGCGCCGGTCTTCGACGACGAGGGGTATGTGACATATTACTGTCCGCGAGGCACCTGGACTCATTTCCTTACCGGCCGGACGGTCACCGGCCCCGGCTGGGTCCGCGAGCACCACGACTTCCGCAGCGTCCCGCTCCTGGTCCGTCCCGGCGCGGTGATCCCGGTCGGCGCGGTGGCCGACCGCCCCGACTACGACCACGCCGACGGGGTGACCCTGCGGGCCTTCGGCCTGGACCGCGGCTCCCAGGTCACGGTCCCGGTCGGGGACGTCACCTTCACCGTCGTATGCGAAGGGGGCACCCTGCGGGCCTCCTGCAGCGCCCCGGCGGCACCCTGGAATCTGGCGGCCGGGGAGCGGACGGCGCGGGCGGCGGCCGGCTCCGGGTTTCTCTCGCTGGAGCTGGTGTGATGGTGAAGATCACCGACGTGGCCCGGCACGCCGGGGTCTCCCCCAGCACGGTGTCCTACGCGCTCAGCGGCAAACGCCCGATCTCCGACGAGACCCGGCGCCGTATCGAGGCGTCCATCCGCGAGCTGGGCTACCGCCCGCACGCCGGCGCCCGCGCCCTTGCCAGCAGCCGCTCCAACGTCGTCGCCCTGGTCATCCCGCTGCGCACCGGCATCCACGTCCCGGTCGTCATGCAGTTCGCGGTGTCGGTGGTGACGACGGCCCGGCGCCACGACCACGACGTGCTGCTTCTGACCCAGGAGGAGGGCGAGGAGGGGCTGCACCGGGTCGCCGACACGGCACTGGTCGACGCCCTGATCGTGATGGACGTCCAGCTCCACGACCCCCGGCTGCCGCTGCTGCGCGCGCTGGAACGGCCGTCGGTACTGATCGGCTTCCCCGCCTCTCCCGAGGGCCTGACCTGCGTCGACCTGGACTTCCGGGCGGCCGGTGAGCTGTGCGTGGAGCGGCTGGCGGGGCTGGGGCATCGGGTGGTCGCGCTGGTCGGCTCGCCGCCTGAGGTGTACGTGCGGGAGACGGCGTTCGCCCAGCGCGTCGTCCAGGGCTTCACGGCCGCCGCCGACCGCAACGTCATGGCGTCCTCCGTCCACCCGTGCGAGGCGACGCCGGCGGCGGCGCGCCGGGTCGCGGAGCAACTGCTGCGGGAGCAGCCAGCGTTGACGGGGGTCGTCGTCCACAACGAGGCGATCCTGGAGCCCCTCATCGAGGCCTTCGAACAGCTCGGCCTCCGTGTCCCCACCGACCTGTCGCTCACCGCGATCTGCCCGGACGAACTGGCGGCGGGGCTCCGCGTCCCGGTGACCTCGGTCGCCCTGCCGGCCGCGGAACTCGGGGAGCGGGCGGCGGAGTTGCTGATGCGCAAGCTCGACGGCGACCCGGACGTCCCCGAGGCGACGCTGCTGCCGCCCCGGCTGACGGATCGCGCGAGCACGGCACCCCGGCCGGCGTGACGGTCACCGACCGGGTGCCGGGTGAACGTATGCGACGGGTCGGGGACCGGCACGGCGGCGTGTGTCGCCCCGTTCCCGGCCCCCGGCCCCCTGGGTTGCTCGGCTAGTCGCCGGTCACCAGATGGCGTACCTCGGACACCACGAACTCGCCGTAGTGCAGGGCCGACCCCAGTTCCTCCAGCCGCGCGTAGTGCTCCGGCGAGAGCGCTGCGTCGCGTCCGGTGCCGGCTTGCGCCATCGCCCGCAGCAACAGCCGGAAGGCGAGGTCAGGGGTGCAGTGACGGGCGCACTCGGCCAGGTCGCGCCGGACCGGGTCCGGCACGAACCGGGCCTCTGCGATCTCGGCGAGCACCGCGTCCGCCAGCTCCTCGCCGTCGCCCACGCCAGGGACGGTGGACGTGTGAACGCCGTCCCCCGCGTTCCTGGCCAGCCAGGCGTCGCACAGCGCGATGAGCGTCTCCACCCACTGAGCCCCCGATGTGACACCGGTGGGCCCTCCGGAGAAGAAGGCCGGTCCCGTCGCCGTCCCGGCCTGCCACAGCGCCTCGATCGTCGCCGAGGGAAGGCGCCGCAGCAACCGTGCGTCGTGCCGGACCGCGAGAACGGCATCCGGGGCCAGCTCGTCCCACAAGTGGTACTCGGCCGCCGCGACGGCCGTGGGCCCGTTGTGCGACCAGTCCTCGTGGAACTGGCTCATCAGCCATGTCACGCCGAAGTCGAACTCGTCTGTTCCGTGCACCTGTCGTCGCCTCCTGGATCGGGAACCAGGCCGGGAACGCCGTGGGCACCTGGACCCTGGGGTTGCCGGTCCCCTTGCCAGGTGACCGACGTGAGTGTGCGCAGGCCTCCGTGTGCCACACCCTTGTAGGTCACTCTCCGGGCGGGGCCGGCCTCGTGGGCGACTCGTCTCGCCAGCTCCGCCCCTTCGCGGAACAGCCGCTGCCATTCGTCTTCGTACCTGGCCTCGTCCCGGTCCCTCAGATACAGGTTCAGGGTGGTGTCGATGGCCTTGGCCCAGGTGTACAGATCCGCGACGAGGTGGTCGGACAGGGCCAGTCCGGCGGCGGGATCGTCGGGGAAGAAGTCCCCAAAGTCGTCGGCCCGCAGCGGACCGTACTGGTACTCGCCCTCGACCGTGAGGTCGAGCGGGTGCGGCGGTGTGCCGTGTTCGTCGCGGTCGTCCCAGTGCAGGCGGTCGCAGCCCCAGCACAGCCACTTCGCCGTCCGGTGCCGCTCGTCCCAATAGCGCACGGACCACGCCGGTCCGAGCCGCCCGGCCAGGCGCTGGGCGGTCTCCAGCCCTCGCTTGACGTGCTTGCGCAGGTCGGAGCGGGAGGCGAAGCCCCCCGACCGGCGGCACAGCGACCAGGAGCGCAGATCGTCCGCCAGCTCCGCCGGGAGGGCCAGCCGGTCGTCGTCCACCGGGACGGTGCGGGTGAAGGCGCCCAGGTCGTCATGGGCCGCAGGATCTTCCGGCTCGTACAGCGGAGACGGCTCGCCCCGCGCCTGCACGAGCAGGCTCCGTGGTCCTTCGGACGTCATGCGATGTTCGCTCCGATCACGTATCCGTTGTCGCCCCACGTGGCTCGCGCCCCGGCTGTCGGAGCACGCGAGGACGACCACGCCCATGGGAGTCGGCACTGGCAAGCGTCCGGAGCCGTCCCGGGCGGTGCTGTGGTCACCGGGAATCAGTCGGTGTCCGTGGCAGTGAGGACTGCGATCTCCTGCCCGCCTGGTCGCAAGGCGGCCACAGCGAGGTCCCAGGCCACTTGGTAGAACCAATCCGATGAGGGGTCGGCGATGAACCAGTGTGCCTGTTCGACCAGCATGGCCGTGTGACTGATCGGCGCGTCCGGGGCGGCGCCGACCAGGCCGCCAAAGGAGCGCCAGGCAGCGAGCCGCCCATACGCACCGAACATGCCGTTGCCGTAGGCGGGGCTGCGCACCGCCGTGGTGAGCAGCACCTGCAGCACCCTGTCGGAGGTGGCCGGGTACAGCCGGGGCCTGTTCTCTCCCGTCGGCCATGCTGTGAGTGGCAGCCGCTCGAAGACGGCTGCGAAGTCGTCCGGTGAGACAGGGGACGCGGACCAGAACTCCTGCGCGGCGACCATGCCGTTGGACTCCTCAAGCCAGTGCCGCACCGCAGCGCTCATGGCCTCGGCCACCTCCGGAACGGTGGTGTCTGCCGGATCGACCGCGACACTGCGCCGGCGCATCTCCGGCGAGACACGGAGTTCGGGTCGGTCGCTGTGCTTCGCCACCGTTGCCGGGGGCAAGGCCCACGTCCAGTCGTGCGGAGCGTGCGTCGGCCTGAGCAGCGCACGCTCCGTCGGCAGCAGGTGGAGCGGCAGGGGTGCAAGCGGATGCTCCTCCGTCACGAGCGCTTCGCCGAAGGACCGCAGAAGGGGGTACTCCGGGACTGCGACGCCTTCGAGTACCAGCTCCTGCAGCAGGCAGGCTTTGAACTCGTCCGACGCCGCAGTGCCGAGCTGCTCGCCGTAGACGACCGGGACGATGTCCGCAGGCCGATGCCCCAGGGCCACCATCTGGGCCAGACGTCGCTCGGCCCTGGTCTGTGCCGACTCTCCGGCCTGCAGGCTGCTTGGCAGGCACATCAAAACGCGCAGGCTCTGCTGCCCCGCCGTTGTGGCAAGAGCGGTCTGCAACCGGTCGAGCAGGAAGGCGTGTTCAGATGAATCCTCGCCTTCATGAGCGGCCCGCCGGGCGAGCTCCGCGCCGAGCAGCGTCGCCCACTCGAAGTCTCCGGACGAAACCCTGTGCTGGATCTCTTCACCAAGTGCGGACGCAGCTGAGAAGCCACGGTCCAGCAGTTCTTTGATCCGTTGAGTCATGTCGCTGTGCATGGTGGAATCTCTTTGCCTCACGCTCGTCAAGTTGGGATTCGGCCGACGCCGTACAGCGTCGGCCGAATCCCGTTCTTCTGCTTCTTCTACGACGCGGCGCGGACCGCTAAGGCGACGCCACCGGATAGGCGCTCAGAATCTCCTTAGTCTGCGGATTGACCGCAATCTGCAGGTACTTCTCTCCCCTGGTTCCGATTGTTCTTCCCATGGGGAAGACGAACTTGAAAGCGTCCGCGGGATCCTTTATCGCCTTGCTCTGCATGGCCCACGCCTCGTCCACCAGGGCGAGAACCTTGCCGGGGTCCTTCTCGATGAACACCGTGTGTGTCGCTCTGGAGGCGTCGGGCACCGTGTGGGCGAGCACATGGTCGATCTTGTTGCCGAACTTCCTGTCGAAACCATAGATCAGCCCGCCGGGCGATTGGAGCCTGCCGCCGCCCAGGTCGACGAAACCGACCGGGCAGAACGTGTTGTGCACGAGAACCGGCGTGGCCCCCGCCAGCACGTAGTAGGTGTGAATGTCGGCGACGCTGAGGTTGTAGGCGGAATGGAGCCGCTGGTAGCGGTGGACGCCTACGACGGTGACGGTTTCGCCGCTGCTGGTGCGCAGCGTCTGGCCGGGGCTGAGATCGCCGGCGTCGATCCAGCGGTGGGCGCTGGGCGACCAGAACGGGTGGTGCTGTGTGGCGGTGATCCGTGACCGGCCGGCGTCGATCGTGATGTCGGCGAAGTCGGTGTCGTCCGGCGTGTAGATGGTGTCGGTGACAGTGCGGCCTGCGGTCTGGCCGCTTCGGGGATCGGTGGCGAGGACCGCGTCACCGATACTGACGTCCTTGATCTCCTTGGTCGTGCCATCGGCCATCAACACGTGCGTGGCGCCGGGGAAGCTGTTGGGCCGGCATGCCAAGCGGAATTCCTCGTAGGCGTTCACCGACCGCTCGATGCTCGCCAACGCCTCCGCGTCGATGTCCAGCGCGCGCAGCGCCTTCAGAGCATCGTCGACGCCGATGCCGGTGCGCAGGGCGGCGTCGACGGCGCGGATCGCGTCGGTGATCTTCCCGATCGGCCCGCCGAGCGGGAGCCAGGTGGCGGCCCAGGCACAGTCGCCGTAGCTCCCGTCACCGCTGCCGGTGGCCTTGTGGTAGCAGCCGGTGAAGTCCTTGATGATCGAGTCGTAGAGGCCTTTCCACAGGTCCTTGGTCGCCTCCCAGGAGGAGATCTTGACCGTCTTCTTCAGGTCCTTGAACGACTTGGTGGTGAGGAAGTACGTGTCCTCGGCGGGGCAGCCGGACTCGGTGGCCGGGACGTCGGGGTTCTCGCAGTAGTAGTAGCTGACGACCGCGTCGAAGTGCACTTCGAACACCAGGTCGCAGGGCAGGCGGGAGCAGTCGTCAGGAAGGCGCTGCGGGTCGCCCTGCTGTTTGATGTCGTCGATGACGGAGAACACCCCGCCGATCCCGGTTCCGGTCCCGGCGCCGGTCTGCACCTGCTTGTTCGCGTCGGCGGCTGCCGCCTGGTCGGCCGCCTGCTGCGCCGACTCGGCGTACTTCTGGGCGTCCTTCGCCGCCTCCTCGGCCGCGGTGGCCTCGGCGTCGGCGCGGTCGGCCGCGGCGCGGGCGTCCTTCGCCGACTGCTCTGCCTCGGCGGCCGCCGTACGGGCCGCGTCGGCGTCCAGGGCCGCCTGGTCGGCGGAGTCCCGGGCGTCCTTGGCGTAACTTTCGGCGTTGCCGGCCGCCTGGTCGGCGGCTGCCGCGTCCGCGGTGGCCTGCTGGTCGTACTCGATGGTGCGCGCCAGTGACTTCTGCGCGTCCGCCGCGTACTGCGCCGCCTCGGCGGCGTACCCCAGCGCCTCCTTCGACGACCTGCGGGCGTCCGCCGCGTGACCGGCCGCCTCGGCGGCGATCGTGTACGCGGCCTTGGCGTCGCCGGTCGCCGCGTTGGCAAGGCTCTGCGCCTGGGCGGCGTTCTTCTGCGCGTTGGCGGCGTGCGCCTCGGCGACCGCCTGCTGCTGTTCGGCGATCGTCTTCGACGACTGGCCGGTCAGGACGACGAGCCCTGCTGCGGAGTCGGTGTCCACGTAGGGCGAACCGAGCTGGATCGCGTCGTTGGCCGGTGCGGCGACCTGCTGCGCGGAGGCTCCGGCGTCCTCGGCCGCCTGCGCGGTCGTGTACGCGTGACCGACCGCGTCGGCCGCACCCACGACCGCCTTGGCGGCCTCGGCCTTGGCCGCGTCCGCCTGCTTCTTGGAGTCGGCCGCGTGCTGCTCCGCCTCGTCGGCCAGCTTGACCGCGGCGCGGGCCGCGGCGGCCGAGGCCTGGGATGCCTTGATGGCGTCCGCCGCCGCGCTGGTCGCGGTGCGCACCGCCGCGTCCGCCTTCAGCTTGGCCGCCTGGGCGTCGTCCGCGTCGGAACGGGCCCGCTTCGCCGCCGCCTCGGCGCGCGTCGCCGCGGCGTCGGCGTCCGCTGCGGCCTGGCTCGCCGCGTCGGCCTCGGTACGGGCCGAACCCGCCGCCGCCTCCGCGTCGTCGGCCGCCTGGTCCGCCTCGTCGGCCGCCGCCCGTGAGTCCTTCGCGTCGGCGTCCGAGTCGTGCGCGTCGGCGTAGGCGTCCTTGGCGTCGGCCTTCGCGCGGGCCGCGTTCGCCTTGCTCTTCTCGTCCCACGCGTCGTCCGACTTGCCCTTGGCCCGATCCCGCGCGGCCTCCGCGTCCTGGCGCTTGGTGCGGGCGGTGGACTCGGCGGTCTCCGCCCGGCCCTTGGCCTCGGCGGCGGTCTTCGCGTACCCCTCGGCGTTCGTCTTGTGCTGCGCGGCCTCGGCCTGCTTCTGCGCGGCTGTCGCCTTCTCCGCCTTGGCCGTCGCCTCCTCGGCCTCCGCGTCGAGCCGCTTGGCGTGCGCGGTGGCGGCGGCCGCCTTCGCGTCCGCCTCCGCCTGCTGGGTCTCGCCGAGCTTCGCCTTCGCCGTGTCGCGCGCGGCCTTGGCGGTCTGCGCCTGTACGGCGGCTGCGTCGGCGGCGGCCTTCGCCTGCGCGTTGGCCTCCTGTGCGGCGGCCGTACGGAACGCGGCCTTCGACTGTGCCGCCTGCGTCACCGCGCGGGCGGCGATGGTCGCGCTGTCCCCGGCGGATGCCTTGGTCGCCGCGTAGGCCGTGTCGCCGGCCTTGGACAGGGCGTCGAGCGCCGCCGCCGACGCCTTGGTGACCTGGGCCTTCTGCCGGCCGACGAGCAGGCCTCGGCCGCGCGGGGCGCCCGCCCGGTCGGCGATGGCGTAGGCGGCCTGGGTGGCGGTGTCCGTGTCGGTGGCGGACTTCTTCACCGCGGTGGCCTGGGCCTTGAGGAGGTCGAGCTGGGTCTTCGCCGCGGCCTGGGCGTCGGTGACGCCCTTCTTCGCCTTGTCGAACTGGGCCTTGGTCGGATAGTCCAGCTTGTCGGTGCCGTTGTGGCCGGACGGGGCGAAGTCGAACTTCTGCGGGTCGGTGCCCTTGCAGTCCCACATGCGGGCGTCACGGCCGTTGTCGTAGGTCGCGAGGTCCAGGCAGTTGCCGGTACCGGGGTTGTACAGGCGGCTGGTCGCGTGGGTGTCGTACTCCCACTTCTGGGCCGCGCTCTTGGTGTCGCAGGTCGAGATCTGCACCACGGCCCCGTTCGCGGTGCCGCCGCCCTTCACCTCCAGGCACTTGCCGGAGTTGACGTTGACCAGCGCGTCGCCGCTGATAGCCCACTTCTGCCCGACCGAGCCGTTGCAGGTGTAGATCTGCACCGGCGTGCCGTTGTCCTTCTTGCCGCCGCCCACTTCGAGGCACTTGTCGGCGGCGCCGTGCGCGTGCACGATCATCGGGCTGTCGCCGATCCAGCCGGGGCCGCCGGCGGACCAGTAGTCCTGCCAGCGGGCGAGGCGGTCGGCGATCCACGACTGGCCCAGCAGTTCGCCCAGCGCCTTGGAGCCGGTGGCGAGGGCCTTGGTGGCGTCGCGGTTCGCGTTGAGGACCTGGTCGCGCTGGGTGGTCTGGCCGGCGATCTCCCGCTGCCACTCGGCGGACGCGTCCGCGGCCTCCTTGCCGAGGACCTTGTCCGGGTCGACGGGGCCGCGCCAGTCGCAGGAGGCGAACCGGGTCTTCAGGTCCTCCACGGCGATCCGGTACTCGACGCTGCCCGGCTCGGGCGCGGTGCGCGGGAAACCGCCGGAGGAGAGGAAGACACGGGCGTCGTCGGCGCCCGTCGGCTGCATGGACGAGTTCACCAGGCCGTCCCACGCCTGGTGTTCGGCGTAGGCCTGCTGCCACTGCGGGGTGGGGAGCGAGGGGTCCGGGTCACCGCCGTAGAGCGGGGTGCCGAGGTCCTTGACCGCCTGCACCGTGGCGTCGTCGGCCTTCGGGGTCGGATCCTTGTAAAAGTCGTCCTCGGCCTTCCAGAACTGGGCCGTGATCCACTGGCTCAGGCCGGTCTGCGCGAAGAAGCTCGGGCCGGTGCCGGTGGTCCCCGGCGGCCAGTGGAATCCGGTCTCGGTGAATCCGCCCGGGGTGCTCAGGCCGTCGAGCGGCTTCTTCCAGACGTCGACGTACGCGTTGAGGGCGTCGCCCGCCTTGTCGGCGGTGTCCTTGTCCTTGTCGTACGCCGTCGAGAGCGGGGTGGTGTTCCAGTACTCGCGGTTCGCCGCGACATGCAGCTTGTCCGGGGTCTGGTCGACCCCGTCCTGCGCGGTGCTGTACATGGCCGAGCCGCCCGTGCGCAGTACCTCGGCCATCAGGCACTGGTCCTGGCGGAGTTGCTCGGCGGCCTTGGCGTCGAAACCGTCGTAACTGTCGGCCACCGGGCTGAGGTCGACGGCCCGGTCCTGGGGCAGGTCAGGCTGGCCGGCGACCGTGGCGAGCACGGCTAGGGCGAGCACGGAGGGGACAAGTCGGCTGAGACTGCGGGATTTTCGCGCAAGGGGAGTCACAGTCCCCGGTCTGGAACGCAAAAGAACATCCGTTCTTCGTGAAGAGGGCAGACGGGGGCCCGGCTCGAAGAGGTGAGGTGCCGTGGCGGCGGTCAAGCCTGCGTACGGCGCGGATGCGTGTGTCTCTGCGGATACGTCAGCATGACGATGTACCCCTCCCCCGTGGCGACGGTGTTCCCCCGGTCGCTGATGAACGTGCGCGGCGGCTGAATGGTCAGATCAGCCCTGCGCGCACCGCACTTTAGTCAACTTGTGGGCTACCTGTGAAGAGGTTTTGACTGAACGGGATCAACATTCACATGAGCGCCGGGCCCCGCGAACACGACGAGGGCCCGGTGGTCTACGACCACCGGACCCTCGCAACATGGAGACTGTGGAGATGGCGGGAATCGAACCCGCGTCCAACGGTGCAAAAACAGGGCTTCTCCGTGTGCAGTCCGCTGTGATTTTCTCGGCCCCGGTGATCTCGCGAACAAGTCGCCGACGGGCCCAGTCACTGTTTGATTTCCCATCGAACCCCGTGACCGGGCTCGATGGTTTAGTCCCCTAGATTATGCCAGGGTCCGGGTCGGGAACATCCCCGGGCTGACACCCGTTAGGGCCTTCACTCACTGCTTATTAGGCAGCGAGGGCGAAGGCGCGGGAATCGCTCTTGGAATTGGCGATTATTGGTTGCGACATATGGTTTACGAGATCATTGCCGCTTCCTCGACACGCTTCCCCTGTTTCAACATCCGCTGTCGAAACCGATCATCCCCATGTTGATTTTTCAATGCGCACACCCGGGCTTCCCCTGGTGTTGGTGCCATCCTACGTGACCAACGCACACCGATGCCACCGTATTCCCGGCGCTTCGCCCTACTGGCCCCGCTGCTTCCGCTTCGCCGCCGCGATCGCCCGGTCCGACTCCCGCCGGTCCTGCTGCTCGCGCAGGGTCTGCCGCTTGTCGTACTCCTTCTTGCCTCGCGCCAGGGCGATCTCCGCCTTCGCGCGGCCGTCCTTGAAGTAGATGGCGAGGGGCACGATCGTGTGG
Organism: Streptomyces sp. NPDC111744; assembly: GCF_055634995.1. Lineage (NCBI taxonomy): Bacteria > Bacillati > Actinomycetota > Actinomycetes > Kitasatosporales > Streptomycetaceae > Streptomyces > Streptomyces sp. NPDC111744. The sequence continues at coordinate 28,334 of NZ_JBVKCG010000017.1, read as the reverse complement.
CCCGTCTCCTGGGACTTGGCCTCCAGCTTGTCGATCTCCTCCCGGTGCAGCAGCAGCTTGCGCTTGCGGCGCACCGAGTGGTTGGTCCAGGTGCCCTGGCTGTACTCGGGGATGTGGGCGTTGTGCAGCCACGCCTCGTTCCCGTCGATCTGCACGAAGCCGTCGGTCAGCGAGGTGCGGCCCTGGCGGAGCGACTTCACCTCGGTGCCGGACAGGACGATGCCGGCCTCGTAGGTGTCGATGATCGCGTAATCGTGCCGCGCCTTCTTGTTCTGCGCGACGATCTTGCGCTTGCCGCCCTTCTCGCCGTCCCTGGCTTTGGCGGCCGTCCCCTGCTGCTTCTGCTGGGACTCTTTCGGTACGTACATTCCCTTGGCCATAGTGCTCTCCATTTTCGCACTACGGAGGGGGTGCGGGGGAAGCGGATTAGCAGGGGGTCCCGCGAGACCTGCGACGGCCTACGACGGGTCGCCGAGGCCGCTGAGGACCGTCTCCGCCCGCTCCAGTGCCCCGGTGCCCACCTCCAGGTCGGGCGTGATGCCCCGGCCGTCGACGGTGTGGCCCGAGGGGGTGCGGTAATGGCCGACGGTGAGCTCGGCGACCGAGCCGTCGGGGAGGCGGGTGGGCATCTGGATGGAGCCCTTGCCGAAGGTGCGGGAGCCGAGGACGACCGCACGGCCGCGGTCCTGGAGGGCGCCGGTGAGCATCTCGGCCGCGCTCATCGTGCCGCCGTCGACGAGCGCGACCAGGGGTCTGGCGGTGTCACCGCCGGCGTCGGCGCGCAGGGCGCGCTGGGCGCCGTCGACGTCGTAGGTGGCGACCAGGCCGCCGTCGAGGAAGGCGGAGGCGGCGGTGACGGCCTCGCTGACCAGGCCGCCGGAGTTGCCGCGCAGGTCGAGAATGATCCCGCCGCCGGCGGGGGCCCGCCGTACGGCGTCGCGGACGAGCTCCCCCGAGCCCCTGGTGAAGGCGGAGATCTTGATGACGGTAATGCCGGCGGACAGCTTGTGCACGGTCACCGAGTCGGTGGACAGCAGCGCCCGGCGCAGGGTCTCGGTCCACGCGTGCGTGCCGCGTTCGAGGCCGAGAGTGACGGTCGTACCGGCGCGGGCGTCGGTGGCGTCACCGCGCAGTAACGAGACGACGTCGGTGACGGGCCGCCCGTCGACGTCCGCCCCGTCGACACTGCGCAGCCGGTCGCCCTTCCTGATGCCGGCGGTGGCCGCGGGCGACCCGGCCTGCACCCTGGTCACCTCGATCCGGCCGTCCCGCTCCCGCCGGGCCCACAGCCCGACACCGGTGTACTGGCCGTCGAGTGCGTCCTCGAACTCCTGGTACTCGCCCTCGGAGTAGACCGCGGCCCACCGGTCCCCGCTGCGGCTCACGGCCCGTTCCGCCGCCTCCATGGGCGACTTGCCGTCGGCCATCGCCTCGGCGGCGGCCCCGGCGACGTCCTCGTGCCCGTCGGCCGCACGGGCGGCTCCGGTGGGCGTCTTCCGGTCGGTCTGCCCGGGGTCGGGAAACGCCCCGGTGGCCGCCCCGGTCACCAACAGCCCTGCGAACACCAACGTCAGAGCCGCCCCCCGGCGAACCCGGCGGGGCTGACAGAACACCTCTCGGCCCGACATGTCGGTGAGTCTAGGACAACGCAAGAGGGCCGCACGGGCGGTTGCCCGTGCGGCCCTCTTGGCATGCGTCACACCTTCAGGTACTTGCGCAGCGCGAAGAACGCCGCAAGCGCGGGCATCAGGAGGCTCGTTGCGAGGATGAGCGGGAGCTTGGTCAACACCGCGTCCCAGCCGATGAAGTTGATCAGGTTCAGCTTCTGGGAGAGGGCCAGGCCGTGGTCGATGATGAAGTAGCGGGCGATCACCAGGAATCCGCACGCGACCGTGCCGCCGATCAGGCCGGCGACGGCGGCCTCCGCGATGAACGGGGCCTGGATGTAGAAGCCGGAAGCGCCGACCAGGCGCATGATGCCGGTCTCGCGCCGACGGCTGAACGCAGAGACGCGCACGGTGTTGACGATCAGCATCAGGGCGACGATGAGCATCATCGCCATCACCGCGCGTGCCGCCCAGTTCATACCGTTCAGCAGCCCGAAGAGATTGTCCAGAATGCCCTTTTGGTCCTGTACGGACTGGACACCGTCACGGCCGTCGAAGGCCGTCGCGACCACCTGGTACTTCTGCGGGTCCTTCAGCTTGATCCGGTACGACTCCTGCATCTGGTCCGGCGTGAGGGAGTCGGCCAGGGGTGAGTCGCCGAACTGCTCCTTGTAGTGCTTGTACGCCTCGTCCTGCGACTCGTAGGTGACCTTCTCGACCACCGACATCTTGCCGAGGTCCGCCTGGATCTGCTTCTTCTGGTCCTCGGTGACCGCACCCTTGGCACAGTTGGGGTCCGACTCGGCGTCGCTCTTGTTGCAGAGGAAGATCGAGACGTTGACCTTGTCGTACCAGTAGCCCTTCATCGTGGTGACCTGGTCGCTCATCAGGAGCGAGCCACCGAAGAGCGCCAGGGACAGGGCGACCGAGACGACGACCGCGAAGGTCATCGTCAGGTTGCGGCGGAGACCGACTCCGATCTCCGACAGTACGAACTGGGCGCGCATGGCGTCGGGTTATGCCTTTCCGTCGTGGACCGCGTGAAGCGTCGGGAACGTGTGGATCGGTGTCAGTGCTGGTAGCCGTAGACGCCGCGGGCCTGGTCGCGGACGAGGCGGCCCTTCTCCAACTCGATGACGCGCTTGCGCATCTGGTCCACGATGTTCTGGTCGTGGGTGGCCATCACCACGGTGGTGCCGGTGCGGTTGATGCGGTCGAGCAGCTTCATGATGCCGACCGAGGTCTGCGGGTCGAGGTTGCCCGTGGGCTCGTCCGCGATCAGCAGCTTGGGCCGGTTCACGAAGGCGCGCGCGATGGCCACGCGCTGCTGCTCACCACCGGAGAGCTCGCCCGGCATCCGGTCCTCCTTGCCGCCGAGCCCGACGAGGTCGAGCACCTGGGGCACGGACTTGCGGATCTCGCCCTTGGACTTGCCGATGACCTCCTGGGCGAAGGCCACGTTCTCGGCGACCGTCTTGTTGGGCAGCAGACGGAAGTCCTGGAAGACCGTCCCGAGCTGGCGGCGCATCTGCGGCACCTTCCAGTTGGAGAGACGGGCGAGGTCCTTGCCCAGCACGTGCACCTGGCCGTGGCTGCATCGCTCCTCGCGGAGGACGAGCCGCAGGAAGGTGGACTTTCCGGAGCCGGAGGACCCCACGAGGAACACGAACTCGCCCTTCTCCACTTCCAGGGACACATCCCTGAGTGCGGGGCGGGTCTGCTTGGGGTAGACCTTGGAGACATTGTCGAATCGGATCACGGATGCACCACGGGTCGCCGGGGGTAGATGAGCGTGACCATACGCGAGTCGGGTGAGGAAGCGCAGGCGCCGGTCACGGTTGGGGAGGCTTGTGGGGTTTTATTCCGGGGCAGTGTCTCCGGAGCGCAGGGGCGAGGTCTGCGGACGGCCGCGCTCTTTCCTGGGGAACCTGGCACAGTGAGAGGGGAACGTTCTCGTTCTGCGGAGCGTTGTGTAGGTAATGGCCGGTGCAAGGAGGGCGAGCGCATGACGTACGACCGGTTGGTGTGCGCGAACTGCGCGGCGCCCGTGAACGAAGGCCGGTGCCCCGTGTGCCGCGCCAACCGCGAGCGTCTCCAGCAGGAAAACTTCCTGGGTGGTCTGAACCCGATGGCGTTGATCGGGCTGCTGGCGGTACTGATCGCCGCGGTGGCGCTGCTGGCGCACCAGACCGCGTAGCGAAGCTCACAGGCACAGAAAAGCGACCGAAGGGCCCGGAGCTGCTGCTCCGGGCCCTTCGCCTTCTGTCATGCATACGCTCTGCGAGCGGGTGCCTACCGTCAGGCGGCGGCGCCGCCGCGGCCGCCCATGAGGCGCGGCAGGATGCGGAAGCCGATACCGCCGGCGATCATCGTGGCGGCTCCGACGACCAGGAAGGTCGTCTGCGCGGCACCGGTCTCGGCGAGCTGGCCGCCGGCACCCTGGGCCTGGGTGTCAGAAGAGCCGGTGTCGGTGAGGGCGGAGGTGCCCGCCTCCTGCGCGGAGGTGCCCGAGTTGCCGTCGGTGCCGGTGTTGTTGTTGCCGCTGCCCGTGCCGCTGCCGTCGGTCGGGGTGGCGCTGGTCGGCGCCTCGGTCGGCTCGGTGGGCTCCTCGGTCGGCTGGGTGGGCTCGTCCGAGGGCTGCGACGACTCGGAGGGCGGCTCACTGCTCGGCGGCTCGCTGGACGGCGGCTCGCTGGACGGCGGCTCGCTGCTCGGCGGCTCGCTGGTGGCCGGGCCGGTCGGGATCCCGGTCGGGTCGTCGCCGGTGGTCACTGTGGCGGTCAGACCGTTCTGGTCGGCCTCGACGCCGATGGAGAGGGCGGAGGCCGCGCCGGCCGCAGTCAGCGAGGCACCGGCGGCGATCACGGCGGCGGCGGCTATCTGCGCGGCCCGGATCCGTGTCTTCTTGGTCATCTGGTTGCTACCCCCAGTAGCTGAATGTCAGGTTGGCGGCGCTGGGGCTGTGCTCTACGGAGATAGCTACGGATGCGCAAGCCCCCCGGTTCTCATGCGCCCCAAACATACGCACGCCACGCTTCACCCTTCCCATTTTTCAAAGCAACGTCAAGGCCGTTGCGGGCGCGATGTCCAGTTGCGCGCCGAATGCGAGGAGTTGAAGCCTGTGAGTGTGATGTAAAACCCAGACATAGCCCTGACACGGGCCAGGAAATACGAGAACTGCCGCCACGGGGGCGGCAGTTCCGGGTCGGCCGACTCACCATGGGCAAGTCGACAAAGTTACTTCTCCTGCTGCTTGCGCCAGCGAATTCCGGCCTCCAGGAAGCCGTCGATCTCGCCATTGAAGACGGCCTCGGGGTTGCCGACCTCGTACTCCGTGCGCAGGTCCTTGACCATCTGGTACGGGTGCAGGACGTACGAACGCATCTGGTTGCCCCAGGAGTTGCCGCCGTCGCCCTTGAGGGCGTCCATCTTGGCCTGCTCCTCCTGCCGGCGCCGCTCGAGGAGCTTGGCCTGGAGGACGTTCATCGCGGTCGCCTTGTTCTGGATCTGCGACCGCTCGTTCTGGCAGGAGACGACGATTCCGGTGGGGATGTGGGTGAGGCGCACCGCGGAGTCGGTGGTGTTGACGCCCTGGCCGCCGGGCCCGGAGGACCGGTACACGTCCACCCGCAGCTCGGACTCGTCGATCTCGATGTGGTCGGTCGTCTCGACCACAGGGAGGATCTCCACACCCGCGAAGGAGGTCTGGCGGCGCCCCTGGTTGTCGTAGGGCGAGATCCGCACCAGCCGGTGGGTGCCCTGCTCGACCGAGAGCGTCCCGTAGGCGTACGGCACCTGCACGGCGAAGGTGGTCGACTTGATGCCGGCCTCTTCCGCGTACGACGTCTCGTAGACCTCGGTCTTGTAGCCCTTCTGCTCCGCCCAGCGCAGGTACATCCGCTGCAGCTTCTCGGCGAAGTCGGCGGCGTCGACGCCGCCGGCCTCGGCGCGGATGTTCACGAGCGCCTCACGGGAGTCGTACTCCCCGCTGAGCAGCGTCCGCACTTCCATTTCGTCCAGCGCCTTCTTGACGGCGGCAAGCTCGGAGTCGGCCTCGGCGCGGGTGTCCGGGTCGTTCTCCTCCTCCGCCATCTCGAACAGCACGGCAAGATCGTCGATCCGCCCGCGCAGCGCCTCCGCCTTCCTGACCTCGGCCTGGAGGTGGGAGAGCTTGCTGGTGATCTTCTGCGCCTCGTCCGGGTTGTCCCACAGGGACGGCGCGGCCGCCTGCTCCTCGAGCACGGCGATGTCTGCCCTCAGCTTGTCGAGGTCCAGAACGGCCTCGATCGACTCCATGGTCGAGGAGAGGGACTTGAGCTCTTCGGATACATCGACGACTGCCACGCCTCCCAGCGTAACGGCTCCGCCGCGCACACAGCGCCTGCCCACCCACCCACCGGACTCGGCAGGGCGAGGAGCGGGCGAAAATGCAGGGGGGCGGGGCATAAGGGGCGGGATCCGTGGACTACCCGGAGCCCAGGGCGGCCGTTCCGCGCCCGGGACGGCCGTCCCGCCGGCCCGGGGCCCGCCCCGTGATGGGGTTCGTCATGGTGTCGACGTGCTGTGGGTGTCCTGCGGTGGGGAGTCGTCGTTCGACGTCGCCAGCCACGCGCCGACGCCCACCACGGCCGCCAGTACGACCCCGGCCACGCCCAGTGTCACCCTCCGTCGCCGCGCCGCCGCCCTGTGCCGGGCCGAGCCCGGTCGCGGTGCCCCCGACGCCCGCGGTGCCCTGGCCGTGCCCCGCGCGCCGCCCGCCAGCTCGTCCGGCCCCGGCACCCTCATCGACGTGTGCGTGTCCCGGTTGGAGTCCGGCTTCGCGCCCGGCACCAGGGAGACGGCCCCGCGTCGCCGTACCCGCTGCTCCTCCGCCGCCGGAGCGGCGGCCGTCTCCTCCGCGGCCTCCGCCGCCGCCTCCGTCTCCGGCTCGTCGACGTCCAGCGGCGGCATGCCCGCCAGCGTCGGCAGCTGCTCCCGCAGCCGCGCGGCCAGCTCGGACGCCCGCAGCCGGGAGGCCGGCGCCTTCGCCAGGCACTGCACGAGCAGCTGCCAGAGCTCCTCGGGGATGCCGGGGAGGGGGACCACCGTCTCGGTGACATGGCGGCGGAGGACCGCCCCGGGGTGGCCGCCGCCGAACGGGGTGAAGCCCGCAAGGAGCTCGTACAGAACGGTCGCCAGGGCGTAGATGTCCACCGAGGCGCGGGGCGGCAGGCCCTCGACGATCTCCGGGGCCAGGTAGTCCGGCGTGCCGATGATCTTCGTGGCGCGCGTCCGCTTCGGGGAGTCGATCAGCTTCGCCACGCCGAAATCGGTCAGAAGGGCGGGGTGTGAGCCGCCGGGCCCGAGCGGACCCTGCATGTCGAGCAGGACGTTCTCCGGCTTGACGTCCCGGTGGACCACGCCCGCCGCGTGTGCCGCGGCCAACCCGTCCGCGACGTCCGCGACGATCGCCACCGCGGCCTCGGGCGCGAGGCGCCGCTCCCGTTCCAGGCGGGTGCGCAGATCGGTGCCGCGGACCAGGTCCATGACGAGGGCGAGGTCGTTGCCGTCGACGACGAGGTCGCGGACGGACACCACGTTGGGGTGCTCAAGGCCCAGCAGGGCCGTGCGCTCCTGTACGAAGCGGCCCACCAGCTCCTCGTCGGACGCGAGATCCTCGCGCAGCAGCTTGATGGCGACGGGCCCTTCCGGCCCCTCGCCCAGCCACACCGTGCCGGCGCTGCCCCGCCCCAGGACCTGGTTGGCGGTGTACCGGCTGCCGATCTTCCGTGCCAAGGCTGCTCCTACAGACGCGTGTTGCCGACAAAAGTACGCGTCCGAAGAGCCAACCTTCACCACGGAGGCGGAAATCACCCGCCAGGTGTCGACAAATCCCCAGAGTCGGCGAGCGGTTCAGTTGCCGGAGCCGGAGGGGCCACCCAGGCCCCTGACCCAGTGGCTGACCGATCCCACCCAGTCGCTCAGCTGGGTCCAGTAGCCCCTGCCCTGCCCCACCCACGTGTGCAACGGGGTCAGGTCCCAGATCAGCCAGCCCGCGACGAAGAGGATGACGACCATGAACAGGCAGCCCTTGAGGCAGCCCAGCCCGGGGATCCTCATCGGGTTGGCGCTGCGCTGCCGCGGCTCGCGCGGGGCCCGCTGCGGCTCGGCGGGGGCGGCCGGGGGCGCATAGCGCCGCTGGGGTTGCTGGGGCGGCGGGGCGTACTGCTGCGGCTGGTGGCCGTACCCGGCAGGCTGCTGCCCGTACCCGCCCTGCTGTGCGTACCCGCCGCCCTGCTGCCCGCGCGGCTGCGGCCGTCGTACCGGCTGCTGCTGCGGGGCCTGGCGCGGCTGCTGCTGCGGCCGGGCCACCTGGCGCTGCGGGCGGTGGCGCAGCGGGTCCTCGTTCGGGTCGAGGTACTGGACCTGCGTCTGCTCGTTGCGGTCGCGGGCCGCGCGGAGCTGGGTCTGCCAGGGGTGCGGCTGTTCCGGCTGCTGCTGGCCCGGCTGCCCCTGGGACATCGGCGGCATGACGGCCGTCGGGTCCGCCGCGCCGGTGTTCGGCAGCACGGCGGTCGGGTCGGCGGCGCCCACCGGGCCCCCGGTGTGCGGGAGCACGCTGGTCGCCGCGTTCGGGTCGTACGACCCGGGTGCGCCGGTGTTCGGCAGCACCTGCGTGGGGTCGGCCGCCCCCGGTACGGCGGTCGGCGAGGGGTCGGGGGCCAGCAGCGCGCCCACCCCCTCGGCGGCGGCGATCTGCGCGGAGTTCGCGTGCACCCCGATGCCCTCGGCGACGACGCGCAGGCCGCGCGCGAGGTTCTCGGCGCTGGGCCGGTCGTCGGGGTTCTTGCGCAGACAGCGTTCTATGACCGTCCACAGCGGGTCGGGGACGGTGGACGGGCGGCGCGGCTCGGCGCTGAGATGCTGGTGGAGGACTTCGAGGGCGCTGCCGCCGGAGAACGGCGGGCGGCCGGTGACCAGCTCGTACAGCAGGATGCCGGCGCCGTAGATGTCGACGGCGGAGGTCTGCGGGCGGCCCTCGGCGGACTCCGGCGCCACATACGCGGGCGTGCCGACGAACTCGTGGGTGCGGGTCAGGCCCGGGGAGTCGGCGAGGCGGGCGATGCCGAAGTCGGTCAGCAACGGGTGCATCCGGCCCTGGTACTGCTGGAGCAGCACGTTGGCGGGCTTCAGGTCGCGGTGCACGACGCCGTCGGCGTGGCTGGCGGCCAGCGCGTCGGCGATCTGGGCCGTCAGCAGGGCGGCGGCGACGGGTGTGAAGGGGCCGTTCTCGCGCAGGTAGCGGTGCAGGTCGGGGCCCTCGACGAGGTCCATGACCAGGGCCAGCAGATCGCCCTCGACGACCAGGTCGCGGACCCGGACGATGTTCGGGTGGGTCAGCCTGAGCAGGACGGAGCGCTCCCGCAGGAAGCGCATCACGACATCGGCGTCGCTGGCGAGCTCCTCCTTGAGGACCTTGATCGCGACGGTCTCCCCGGGCTGGCCGGGCACGGCCGCCTCGGCGCCCGCGGTCTCCCGCTGGCGGGCACGCCAGACGGTACCGGTGGCGCCGCGTCCGAGCGGCTCCTCCAGGAGGTACTTGCTGCCTACCGGCCGCACGTCATCGCTCCCTGCTGCTTGCTGTGTGTCCGGGCCTTGTGTCCGACCCACTGTAGTGCCGTCGTCCCTGGCACCGGGCTGTCGTCCGACTGTGCTTTCCCCTGTCCGGTAGGCAGCCGATAAGCGTTCCGGACGTATCCCCATACGTAGGCGTTCCCGTACTTGTTCGATGGAAAGACGCTCGCTTCGGTCCGGTGGTTGCCGGGCTCGGACGTGACCGATCTCAAGTGATCGCCCGCGCGGTATTGGTCAGGCACTTTTGGGGGCAGAGCTGACCAATCAAGATCACTTACCATCGGGCCGTGGGCGCGTTGTCAGTGGCAGGTGCGAGGATGCGTGCGACAGCAGAACTGGCCGACGTGCTCGTGGCGGTGGGGGGAATTCCGCGCCCGCGCAGAAGGGACCGCTGACGGCGATGCAGATCCGGCTGACCGTCGTAGACCCGCTGGGCCCTGCCGCGCAGCGGGGCCGGGCCGTGAGCCGGGACGTGCTGGTGACTGCGCCCGCGGGCACGGATCTGGCCGCGGTGGCCTCCGCGCTTGCCTCGGCGGTCACCGGTGACGGCAGCGTGGGAGGCCGGGAGGCGAGCGGCGCCCCGGTCGTGCTGTACGCGGGGGCGGAGCGGCTGGACGCCCGCCGCCGCATCCTGGGCGAGCCCCCGCTGGTCGACGGCGCCGTGCTGTCCCTGGGCGCGCCCGCCGCCCCCGAGCCGCATCCCGAGCTGGACGACGCCCCGGCCCAGCTGCATGTGATCGCCGGTCCCGACGCGGGCGGGGTCCACCTGCTGCACGGCGGCCAGATCACCATCGGCCGCTCCGCCGGCGCCGACATCCCGCTCGACGACCCGGACGTCTCCCGGCTGCACTGCGCGGTCACGGTCGCCGCCGACGGCCACGTCTCGGTCGCCGACCTGAACTCCACCAACGGCACGGCCCTGGACGGCACCCGCGTCACCGACCGCCCGGTCCGCCTCGCCCCGGGAGCGCTCCTGCGCATCGGGGAATCGGCCCTGCGGCTTACGCCGTCCGGGGGACCGGGAGCCCGCGTGGGCACGGCACCGGACGGGGAGGGGTGCCTGCGGGTGCTGCCCGGAGGTGAGGACGGGGAGAAGGGCGGCTCCGACACCAGCGGCGTCGGCGGTTTCGCGGGCCACGCGCGCGGGGCGGCTGCGGCCGACGGCTCGACCGGCCCCGCGGGCCGCACCCATCACGCCTACGGCACGGCGGGTTGGGGAGCCTCGGGTGGAGCGGCGGGGGGCCAGGAGCACGGGCCGGTGGAACCACCGGTCGTTCCCGCACAGGGGGACGCGCCGAGGATCGAGAGCCGGGGTGGGCTGCCGACGGCCGATCAGGGCGGCGGGTCGCCGCAGGCCGGGCGGGGAAGCGGACTCCCGAAGGGGGCCGGGCAGGGCAGCGGGCTCGCGGCCGAAGCCGGGCGGAGGGACGGATCACAGGCGCCCGGACCCTGGCCGGAGCCGCCGCCGGCCGGAAGTCGCGGTGGGCTCCCCGGCCCACGCAACGGTTCCGCCGCCACAGACCGCTCTGCCGTCACGGAACGTTCTGCCGCCACGGACCGCTCCACCGCCGCTCAACGCCACGGCGACACCCACGCCGGCCGCTCCGGAGTCCTCGCCGGCCCCGGCGCCCAAAGCGGCCCTCCCTGGCCCGCGACCGGCTCCGGCGCCCGAACCGGCCCCACCACGCCCACCAGCGGCCTTGACGGCCGAAGCGAACCCGCCGCGCCTGCGACCACCGACCCGGCGGCAGCGCACCACCGCCCCTCACCGGACAGCGCCCCGCCGATCGGCGACGCGTCCGACGGCCCCGCCGCCTCAGGGGCCGGCTCCGGCAGACGCAAAGGCACCCCCCTCCGCGGCACCGACGCCCCCGCGCTGCCCGGCGCCCGCAGGCGCGGCGGCCTCGGCGCCTGGGCGCGGCGGCTGGCCGGCGGGCGTGGTGAGCCCCCGTCGGCCGCCGACGGCGAGCCCGCGGCCGAGGACGGCGGCCCGACGCCGGCCGGTGTCCCCGCCCAGGCCGAGACCTGGCCGGATCCCGCCGCCCTGCTGCTGACCGCGCTCGGCCCCGGCCCCCGCCTCTGGGAGCGCGCCCCCGGCCACCCGGAGACGCTCACGGTCCGGCTCGGCACGGCGGACCGCGCCGCGCCCGACGGCCCGGGGCTGCTCCCCGCCGTGCCGGTCACCGCCGACCTGCGCGAGGCCGGCGCCCTCGGCCTCGCGGGCCCGCGCACCCGCCTCGCCGGTCTCGCCCGTGCGGTACTGGCGCAGCTCGCCGCGCTGCACTCCCCCGACCTGCTGGAGATCGTGCTGATCAGCGCGGACCGGGCCCGCCCCGTGGAGGAGCGGACGGCCGAGTGGGCCTGGCTCGGCTGGCTCCCGCACGTCCGTCCCGGGCACGGCCAGGACTGCCGCCTCCTGCTGGCCTACGACCGTGAACAGGCCGCGGCCCGCGTGGAGGAACTGCTCCGCAGGGTGGAGGACCTGTCCGCGCCCCGACGGCCGGCCGCCCCGTCCGACCGCCCGAGCTTGGCCGGTACGACCGCGGACGCCCCGCCCGCCGATGCCGCGCACCGCCCCTCCTGGGCCCGCGAGGACCTCGGCGCCGACTACGACGGCGACGACGACAAGGGCGGCAAGGGCCGCTTCCCGGGGCCGTACACGGTCGTCGTCGTGGACGGCGACCCCGGTGGTTCCGCGCTGCGCGACGCGGTGGCGCGGCTGACCGTCGCCGGACCGCGCGCCGGAGTGCATGTGATCTGCCTGGCGGAGACGGCGCCCACCTCGCCCGTCTCGCCGGTCACCCAGACCTACGAGGCGGCATGCGCGGTGACGCCGACGTTCCGGGAGTGCGGGGCCGTGGCCCTGCTCAGCGGGGACGTGGCGACGGCCCTGCATCTGCTGCGGGTGGCCCGTACCGACGCGACGGGTCCCGTCGGCCCCGGCACCCTCGCCGCGGTGGACGCGGTGTCCGCCGCCTGGGCCGAGCGGTTCGCGAGGGCGCTGGCCCCGCTCCGCCCCGACGGCCCGGTCGGCGACCGGCACACGCGCGTGGCCGCCCCGCTCCCCCAGTCCGCCCGTCTGCTGGACGAGTTGGGGCTGGCGCGGGCCACCCCGGCGTCGCTGATGGCCCGTTGGGCGGACGCGGCCGATGACGCCGAGTCGCTGGGCGGCCGGGCCCGTGCAGTGCTCGGTGCCGGACCGCGCGGCCCGCTCGGCGCCGACCTGGTGACCGAGGGACCGCATGTGCTGGTCGAGGGCCCGCCCGGCAGCGGCCGTACGGAGCTGCTGCGGGCGATGGTCGCCTCGCTGGCCGCCGCCGAGCGCCCCGACCGGCTCGGGATCGTCCTGATCGACGGCCGCGACGGCGTCGGAACCGGCGCCGGTGCCGGCGAGGGCCTGCGGGTGTGCACCGACATACCGCATGTCACCACCCACCTCACCGCCAACGACCCCGTACGGATGCGCGAGTTGGCGCAGTCGCTGAGCGCCGAGCTGAAACGGCGGGCCGAGCTGTTGGGCCGCTCCGACTTCACCGACTGGCACGCCCAGCGGGAGATCTCGGGCCGTATCGTCGCCCAGCGTGGCCACCCCGCCGCCTCGGGCGCCGCCGACATAGAGGCACCGCCGAGTTCGACGCTCCGGCTGCGCCCGTCGGCCGGGGCCGCCGCCGCCCGTCAACGCACGGAGGCGCCGCCGCCGTTGCCGCGCCTGGTCGTCGTGGTCGACGACCTGGACGCCCTGGTCTCCCCCGCCCTCGGCTCACCGGGCCGCCCGGCCGCCGGTTCCGTGATGCGGGCGCTGGAGGCGGTGGCGAAGGAGGGCGAGCGGCTCGGCGTCCACCTGATCGCGGCGGCCGGCACGGGCGGCCGTACCGCGGAGACGGAACCGGCCCGGCAGGCCACCCTGCGCATCACGCTGGACCCACCGGCCGCAGGCCCCGACGAACCGGCTCCCGGCCGCGGCCGCCTGAGCACACCTGACGGCCGCACCACGGCGTTCCAGACGGGCCGCGTCACAGGCCGCATCCCCCGCACGGCAACCCAGCGCCCCACGGTCGTCCCCCTCGACTGGCCCCGCATGGGCGACCCCCCGACCCGCCGCCCGGTACGGGAGTTGGGCAACGGCCCGACGGACCTGGCGCTGCTGGCAAGCGCGGTGGAGAGGGCGGCAAGAGAGGTCTCGGCGGCGGAGGTCCCCTCGCTTCTGTAGTCGGCGACCCCCGGTGGCACCCACGTACCCCGGGTCGTTGATCACGAGGCGATCACGATCCCCGTCCGTCACCTGTACGCACCCTTGCCGCGCAGGCGGCCCCCGCGTACACCGGAGCGCACGGGACAGAGTCCTGACGTTCAACGAGGAACGACGAACGGGGAAGTGATGCGCACCATGAGCAACGCCATCCGGACAGGCAGGGCCCTCACCACACTTGCCGCACTCCTCGCGGGAGCCCTTACGCTCGCCGCGTGCGGAGGCAGCAACGACAAGAAGAACGACAACGGCTCCCAGAGCAGTGCCAGTACGTCCGGCTCCACCCTCACCCTCCCCAAACTGAACGGCACCACGCTTGAGGTGGCCGCCGTCTGGACCGGGCAGGAGCAGAAGAACTTCAAGCAAGTGCTCGCGGAGTTCGAGAAGCGCACCGGCGCGAAGGTCACCTTCGTGCCCGCCCAGGACCCGATCATCAACTTTCTCGGTTCGAAGATCGCGGGCGGTCAGCCGCCGGACATCGCGCTGCTGCCACAGCCCGGCGCGATCAAGCAGGCCGTACAGAAGGGCTGGGCGAAGCCGCTGAACGCGGATGCGATCAAGGAAGTGCAGAAAAACTACTCGCAGGGCTGGCAGGACATCGGAAAGGTGGGCGGCAAGCAGTACGGCGTCTACTACAAGGCCGCCAACAAGTCGCTGATCTGGTACAACGCCACGGTCTTCGAGAACGCGGGCGCCAAGGATCCCAAGACCTGGCAGGACCTGCAGACGACCGCGCAGGCGGTGTACGACTCGGGCGTCACCCCGTTCTCGGTCGGCGGCGCCGACGGCTGGACGCTGACCGACTGGTTCGAGAACGTCTATCTCTCCCAGGCGGGCCCGGAGAAGTACGACCAGCTCGCCCAGCACAAGATCAAGTGGACCGACCCGTCCGTGAAACAGGCGCTGACCACGCTCGCCCAGATCTGGGGCAAGAAGGGGTACATCGCGGGCGACGCGGACGGTGCGCTGCAGACGGAGTTCCCGGCCTCGGTCACCCAGACCTTCACCGGCAGCGACCAGCCGAAGGCGGCGATGGTCTTCGAAGGCGACTTCGTGCAGGTCAACATCGGCGAGACCAAAGCGAAGGTGGGCACCGACGCCAAGGTGTTCCCGTTCCCGGCGGTCGGCTCCGCCGCGCCCGTGGTCTCCGGCGGTGACGCGGCTGTCATCCTGAAGGACTCCAAGGGGGCGCAGGCGCTGGCCACCTTCCTGGCCTCCCCGGACGCGGCGACGATCCAGGCGAAGCTCGGCGGCTATCTCTCGCCGAACAAGAACGTGCCGAACTCGGCGTATCCGAACGATGTGCAGCGCAAGATCGCCCAGTCCCTGATCGCCTCCGGTGACGACTTCCGCTTCGACATGTCCGACCAGGCCCCGCAGGCGTTCGGCGGTACCCCGGGCAAGGGCGAGTGGAAGGACCTGCAGGACTTCCTGAAGAACCCGAAGGACGTCGCGGGCACCCAGGCGCAGCTGGAGAAGGACGCGGCGGCCGCCTACGGCAGCGGAAGCTGACCCGGCGATGGCCGCACCCGCAACCACGGCCCCCGCTCCCCCCGGCCGCCGCAAGAGCGTGACCGGCACCCGCAGGAGCGTGGCGTTCCTCTTTCTCCTCCCCGCCCTGGTGCTGCTCGGCGCGCTGGTGGTCTATCCGATCGGGTACTCGCTGATCCGCAGCTTCTACAACGCCTCCGGCGACGGTTTCGCCGGCTTCGACAACTACAAGGCGATCTTCACGGACGACGGCATCCGTACCGCCCTGAAGAACAACATCATCTGGGTGGTGTTCGCGCCGACGGTCTCCACCGCCCTCGGTCTGATCTTCGCGGTGCTGACCGAACGGATCCGCTGGGGGACGGCGTTCAAGCTGGTCGTCTTCATGCCGATGGCGATCTCGATGCTGGCCGCCGGGATCATCTTCCGGCTCGTCTACGACCAGGACCCGGGCAAGGGCGTCGCCAACGCCGTCTGGGTCGGTATCCACGACACCTTCGCCCAGTCCTCCGCGTTCCCGAACGCCCACCCGGGCCGCGAGTCGCCCCTGAAGCCGGACCAGGGCGGCTTCGTCACCACGGCCGCCGTCCACACCGGGCAGACCGTCACCCTTCCCCTGGTCGGTGTGGCACCCGACCAGATGCCCGGCGGCGCGAGGAAGGCCGTGGCGGCCAAGCCCGACCCCGGGAAGATCACCGGCACCGCCTGGCAGGACTTCACCCGCGGCAAGGGCGTCGGCAGGCTCGGCGCCCCCGATCCGTCCGAGCTCGGCTACGACGGGATGCGCATCGAGGCGGTGAAGAACGGCAAGGTGGTGGCATCGGCCAAGGCCGCCGCCGACGGCACCTTCACCCTCCCCGCCGCGGCCGACGGGGCCCTGCTGCGGCTCCCCGCGAGCAACTTCAAGCAGCCGTACAACGGCATCGACTGGCTCGGCCCGTCCCTGGTCACGCCCGCCATCATCGGGTCGTACATCTGGATGTGGGCGGGTTTCGCGATGGTGCTGATCGCGGCCGGACTGGCAGGCGTGCCCCGCGAGCTCCTCGAGGCGGCGCGGGTCGACGGGGCGACCGAGTGGCAGGTGTTCCGCAAGGTCACCGTGCCGCTGCTTGCGCCGGTCCTCGCGGTGGTCACCGTCACCCTGATGATCAATGTGCTGAAGGTCTTCGACCTCGTGTACATCATCGCGCCGGGCTCCTCGCAGGACGACGCGAACGTGCTCGCCCTGGAGCTGTACCGCAAGGGCTTCTCGGAGGGCCAGCCGGGCATCGCGAGCGCGATCGCGGTGTTCCTGCTGCTGCTCGTGATCCCGGTGATGTGGTTCAACGTCCGCAGACTGCGACGGGAGGAGCGGCGATGAGCACGCACCGCCTGTCCTTCGGCTGGGGGTCCGGGGGTTATCCCCCGGGATGGCGCAGTAACGTCCGCAGACTGCGACGGGAGGAGCGGCGATGAGCTGGCTGCTGGAGAAGATCAACGGCGGTCTGGTCCGCGTCTTCCTGATCGTCGTCGCCCTGTTCTGGCTGGTGCCGACGATCGGACTCCTCGCCTCCTCCCTCCGTTCCCCGGAGGACATGAGCGCGAGCGGCTGGTGGAACGTGTTCGCCAAGCCGTCCCAACTCACCTTCGACAGCTACCAGAACCTTCTGGCGAACAGCGACATCACCCACTCGCTGTGGAACACGGTCCTGATCACCGTCCCGGCGACGGTCCTGGTCGTGATCATCGGCGCGCTGGCCGGTTACGCCTTCGCGTGGATGGAGTTCCCGGGCCGGGACTGGTGGTTCCTGATCGTGGTCAGCCTGCTGGTGGTCCCCGTCCAGGTGGCGCTGATCCCGATCGCCGAACTCTTCGGCAAGATCGGTCTGTTCGGGACGATCCTCGGCGTGGTCCTCTTCCATGTCGGCTTCGGTCTGCCGTTCGCGGTGTTCCTGCTGCGGAACTTCTTCGCGGAGATCCCGCGGGAGTTGCTGGAGGCGGCCCGCCTCGACGGCGCAGGTGAACTGCGGCTCTTCACCAGGGTGGTGATGCCGCTCGGCGGGCCGGCGATCGCGAGCCTGGGCATCTTCCAGTTCCTGTGGGTGTGGAACGACATGCTGGTCGCGCTGGTGTTCACCAAGTCGGGCACCCAGCCGATCACGGTGGCGCTCCAGACCCAGGTACGTCAGTTCGGCAACAACGTCGACGTGCTCGCGCCCGGCGCCTTCATCTCGATGGTGATCCCACTGGCCGTCTTCTTCGCGTTCCAGCGGCAGTTCGTGACCGGGGTGATGGCCGGCGCGGTCAAATAACCGTACGAGACATACCAAAGGAGGGCGAGTCGGTCACCGGGTCGCCCTTCGCCGTTCACGGAAGTTCCCCCACATGACGTAGCGAACCGTAACCAAATCACTCCATTGGCCGTTCCCGGGCAGAACGCCCGCGCCGACCGACCCATGGATGCCCCTTGCCCAGGTTCAGTGTCATTGTCCCCGCGTACAAGGTCCAGGCGTATCTGCCCGAGTGCCTGGACTCGGTGCTCTCGCAGTCGTACCCCGATCTCGAACTGATCGCCGTCGACGACTGCTCGCCGGACGCCTGCGGCACGATCATCGACGAGTACGCGGCCCGCGACGCGCGCGTACGGCCCGTCCATCTGCCGGAGAACCAGGGTCTGGGCGCCGCCCGCAACGCGGGGATGGAGCATGCGCGCGGCGACTACCTGCTCTTCCTGGACGGTGACGACACGCTCACCCCCGACGCGCTGCGGGCGGTCGCCGACCGGATCAAGGAGACCGGCGAGCCGGACGTGCTGGTGTACGACTACGCGCGGACCTTCTGGACGGGCCGGGCGGAGCGCAACAAGGCCGCCTCGCAGCTGACCGAGCAGGGCCCCGCACCCTTCCGGCTCGAGGACCGGCCGGGTCTTCTCCGCGTCCTCATGGTGGCCTGGAACAAGGCGTACCGGCGGGAGTTCGTGGAGGAGCACGCCTTCGCCTTCCCGCCCGGCTACTACGAGGACACCCCCTGGACCTACCCGGTCCTGATGACCGCCGGGTCCCTCGCGACCCTGGACCGGGTCTGTGTGCACTACCGGCAGCGACGGCAGGGCAGCATCCTCGGCACCACCAGCCGCGGTCACTTCGACATCTTCGAACAGTACGACCGGGTCTTCGCGTTCATCGAGGAGCGCCCCGAACTGGCCCACTGGCGGCCCGTGCTGTTCCGGCGGATGATCGACCACTTCTCGACCGTGTTCACCAGGCGGGAGCGGCTGCCCCGCGGCACCCGGGCCGAGTTCCTGCGCAGGGCCCGCGCCCACTGCCGCCGTTACCGGGCCAAGGGCGCGCCCGTCCCGTTGCCCACCCGGCTCCGCCACGGCCTCGTCCACTACGGTCTGCACCGCACCTACCGCGCTCTCCAGCTGGCGCAGTACGCCGGCCGCCGCACGGCCAAGGCCGCCGTCAAGTCCGCCCGCGGCCTGCGCTCGGCCCTCCTCCAGCTGCACTACCGCGTCCAGCTGCGGCTGCCGCTGCGCGCCGACCGCGCGGTCTTCGCCGCCTACTGGAACCGCGGCCACGGCTGCAACCCGGGCGCCCTGGAGGCGGCGTTCCGCAGCCACGCCCCGCACATCCGCACCGCCTGGATCGCCCGCCCCGAATACCAGCACACCGTCCCGCCGGGCCCGCGCCGGCTGCGTCCGGGCACCTTCGGCTACTGGACCGCGCTGGCCCGCTCCAAGTACCTGGTCAACAACGTCAACTTCGACCGGCGGCTGCGCAAGCGCCCCGGCCAGGTCTTCGTGCAGACCCAGCACGGCACCCCGCTCAAGCACATGGGCCTCGACCTCCAGGAACACCCGGCGGCCGCCGCCGACACGGACTTCGACGAACTCCTGCGGGGCGTCGACAAGTGGGACTACGTCCTGTCCGCCAACCGCCACACCACCCTGACCTGGGAACGCGTCTACCCGGGCGGCTACACCACCCTCGAATACGGCTATCCGCGCAACGACGTCTTCCAGCAGGCCACCTCGGCCGACGTGACCCGGATCCGTGAGTCGCTCGGCGTCCCCGAGGGCACGGTCGCGCTGCTGTACGCGCCCACCCACCGCGACTACCGGCGCACCCAGCGCCCCGCGCTCGACCTGGACCGGATCGTGCACCGGCTCGGCCCGCGCTTCGTGATCCTGGCCCGCGCCCACTACTGGCACGGCGGCCCGCTCGCGGCCGGAGGGCGGGTGATCGACGTCAGCGACCACCCGAGCGTGGAGTCCCTCTGCCTCGCCTCGGACGCGCTGATCACCGACTACTCGTCGATCATGTTCGACTACGCCAACCTGGACCGCCCGATCGTCGTGCACACCGAGGACTGGGACGCCTACCACGCGGCCCGCGGCACCTACTTCGACCTGCGCTCGGCCCCACCCGGCGCGGTCGCCCGCACCGAGGACGAGCTGATCGACATCTTCGCCAGCGGCCACTGGCGCGGCTCCCGTTCCGCGCAGCTGCGCGCCGCGTTCCGCGAGCGGTTCTGCCGGCACGACGACGGACGCGCCGCCGAGCGGGTCGTACGGCATGTGGTGCTCGGCGAGACGGCCGGGCTGCCGGAGTTCATCCCGCTGGACGCGCGGCATCCCGTGCCGTCGGCGGCTTCAGGGCTCGCCCACTCCCCGCTGGCCACCGTTCCGCAACCTTCTGGTCATCTGCCCGTCACCTAGAGCCGCTGAACGCCGTTTGCCTTTCAGGGAGTTCTTTCATGCCCCCGAACACCTCGCGGCCCACTCCGTCGCGGCCGTCCCCCTGGCGACCCACGGGGAGGCCGGGTCGCATGGACACCTGAGAAAGAGCAGCATGCCCCGCTTCAGCATCATCGTCCCGTCCCACGGGGTCGCCGGCCGGCTGTCCCAGGCGCTGGACTCGGTCCTCGCCCAGTCCTTCGGCGACCTGGAGCTGATCCCGGTCTGCGACGCGCCGGACACCCCGGCCGCCGCGGTCGCCGACGGATACGCCGAGCGGGACTCCCGGGTGGCCCCGGTGCACTCACCGCCGTCCGCCGGGCTCAGCGGGGCCCGCAACACCGGGATGCGGGCGGCGAACGGCACGTATCTGCTGTTCCTCGACGGCGACGACGTACTGGTCCCGGGCGCGCTGGCGCTCCTCGACGCACGGCTGGCCGGGACCGGTGACGTGGACGTGCTGTACTTCGAGCACGAGCGGACGCCCTGGTGGGAGGGCGAGCCGGCCAACCCGGCGGCGCCGCTGCTGGCGGTCGCCCCGCAGGGCGCCTTCCCCCCGGACGAGGCACCCGCGCTGACCGGAGTGACGCTGCCGGCGTGGAGCGCGGCCTACCACCGCACCTTCCTCGCCGACCGCCGGCTGCGGTTCCCCGACGGTCACTTCACGGACCTCGGCTGGGCCGGCCTGACCGGCATCGCCGCCGACCGCGTCGCGGTGCTGCGTTCGGTGGTCGTACGGCACCGGCTGCGCCGGCAGGGCAGCCGGCTGAACCTGCCGGGCCCGCATCAGGGGGACCTCCTCGACCAGGTGGAGCTGGTGCTGGCGCGGTCGTTGGCGGCGGGGCTCCCGGGCGAGCGGGCGCGGCCGCTGTTCGAGCAGGTCTTCGAGGCCGTACTGAGGACGGCCGCACGCCCGCAGCGGCTGCCGTCCGGACACCGGGCCTTCTTCCGGCGGGCGGGGTGGCTGCACCGTACGTACCGCCCGGCCGGGTTCCGGATGCCGGGCGGGAGTCTCGGGGTGCAGCACCGGCTCCTCGCAGCGGGCGCGTACACCGCGTTCCGGGCGCTGCGCGGGACCAACCGCGCGGCGGTCGGGGCGGCCGAGCGGCTGCCCCGACCGCGTCTGCCGCTCACCCGGCTGCGTTACGCCCTCGACCTGCGCCGCCCGCTCGACCAGAACCTCGCCGTGTACTGCGCCTACTGGGGGCGCGGTTACGCCTGCAACCCGGCCGCCATCCACGCCGCGGCCCGCCAACTCGCCCCGTGGCTGCGCTCGGTGTTCCTGGTCGAGGCCGGTCAGGAACACACCGTGCCGAAGGACGTCGAGTACGCGGTGATTGGCAGCCGCCGCTACTGGCAGGTGCTGGCCCGCGCCAAGTACCTGGTCAACAACGCCAACTTCGCCGAGGGAGTCGTCAAGCGGCCCGGCAGCGTGCATCTCCAGACGCAGCACGGCACCCCGCTGAAGAAGATGGGCGTCGACCAGGCGGCGTACCCGGTGGTCGCCGCCCGGACCGGCAGCTTCACCAAGCTGCTCGGCCGCGTCGACCGCTGGGACTTCAACCTCTCCGCCAACCGCCACTCCACCCAGACCTGGGAGCGCGCCTTCCCGGGCTCGTACGAGGCGCTGGAGTACGGCTATCCGCGCAACGACGTCTACTACACGGCGTCCGCCCACGACGTGATCCGGGTCCGCCGCAGGCTGGGTGTCCCGGACGGCAGGACGGCCGTGCTGTACGCCCCCACCCACCGCGACCACCGCACCGGCTTCGAGCCCGGCCTCGACCTGGAGGCGTTCTGTGAGGCGGCCGGAGAGGACGTCGTCGTCCTCCTGCGCGCGCACTACTTCTACGACCGGGGGGCCTGCCAGGGCACCGGCCGGATCATCGACGTCACCGCGCACCGCTCCGCCGAGGACGTGTGTCTCGCGGCGGACGCGCTGATCACCGACTACTCCTCCATCATGTTCGACTACGCCAACCTGGACCGGCCGATCGTCGTCTACGCCGACGACTGGGAGGTCTACCGGCAGACCCGGGGCGTCTACTTCGACCTGATGGCCGAGCCCCCGGGCCCGGTCGCCCACACCCCGGAGGAACTGGCCCGGATCTTCCGCGAGGGTTCCTACCGGGGCCCGGAGTCCAAGCGGCTGCGGGCCGAGTTCCGGGCCCGTTTCTGCCAGTTCGACGACGGTCTGGCCGCCGAACGGGTCGTACGACGGGTGTTCCTCGGTCAGTCGCCGGACGCGCTCCCGCCGCTGATCCCCCTCGCGGAACGCCTGCCCGCCCCGGCCGCCGCGTCACTCGTGACTCCGTGACTCCGTGACTCCGTGACTCAGTGAGGAGCTGACCCGTGCCCCGATTCAGTCTGATCGTGCCCTGTTTCAAAGTGCAGGGCTTTCTGCGCGAGTGCCTCGACTCGGTCCTGGAGCAGTCCTTCCACGACATCGAGGTGATCGCCGTCGACGACCGCTCCCCGGACGGTTCCGGCGCCATCCTCGACGAGTACGCGGCCCGCGACCCGCGCCTACGCGTCCTGCACCTGCCCGAGAACGTCGGCCTCGGCCGCGCCCGCAACGCCGGACTCCCCCACGCCACCGGCGACTTCCTCCTCTTCCTCGACAGCGACGACACCCTCACCCCGGGCGCGCTGAGCGCGATCGCCGACCGGCTGACCGAGACCGGCGACCCGGACGTGCTGGTCTTCGACTACGCCCGCACCTACTGGTGGGGCGGGACACGGCGCAACGCCCTCGCCGAGGTCCTCAGCGCGAGGTCGGACGTGTTCACGGCGGCCGAACACCCCGAGATCCTTGACCTGTTGATGGTGGTGTGGAACAAGGTCTACCGGCGTGACTTCGTCGAGGAGAACGGCTTCCGGTTCCCGCCGGGCTACTACGAGGACACCCCCTGGACCTTCCCGGTCCTGCTCGGCGCCGGCCGGATCGCCACCCTCGACCGGATCTGCCTGAACTACCGCCAGCGCCGGCAGGGCAACATCCTCTCCACCACCAGCCGCAAGCACTTCGACATCCACGACCAGTACAAGAGGGTGTTCGCTTACGTCGACTCGCGCCCGGATCTGGCGAGTTGGCGGCCGTATCTGCACCGGAGGATGGGCGAGCACTGCCTGGACATCCTCGCCAAGCCGGACCGGCTGCCGCCCGCCGCCAAGGGTGAGTTCTTCCGGCGCACGGCGGAGCTGTACCGGGCGTACCGGCCCGAGGGTGCCGACCTCGGGCTGCTGGGCGGCTCCTACGCGTCGTACCGGCTGCGGCAGCAGGCCGCGCGGATCGGCCGGGAGGGGGGGCGGCAGGCGCTGCGGGTGCGGCGGGCGGCGGGCGCCCGGGCCCGGCGCGCGCTGACCGGGCTGAGCGGCCACCGCGCGCCGGACGAGCAGTTGGTCCTGTACTCGGCGTCCGCGCACCAGGGCCTGCTGGGCGACCCGGCGGCCGTCTACCGCAAGGCCCGGGAGATCGCGCCGGGGCTGCGGGGCGTCTGGGTGGTGAAGGACGAGGAGGTGGCGGCGGGGCTGCCCGCCGATGTGGAGCATGTGCTGCTGGACTCCCCGGAGTACCGGCGGCTCACCGCCCGCGCGAAGTTCTTCGTGAACGACGTCAACTGGCCGGGCACGCTGGTGAAGCGGCCCGGCAGCGTGCACATCCACACTCACCAGGGCACCCCGCTCAAGTACCTGGGCGCCGACCTGCTGGGCAAGCCCGGCGCCCGGCTCGGCCTCGACGTACCGCAGATGCTGCGCCGGGCCGACCGCTGGGACCACAGCCTGGTCGCCAACCGCCACTCCGAACTGGTGTGGGAGCGGGCCTACCCCTGCCACTTCGCGTCGGCCCGCACGGGCAGCCCGCGCAACGACGTGCTGGTCGAGGGCGGTCACACGGACTTCCGGGCCCGGTACGGCATTCCGGCCGACCACACGGTCGTGCTCTACGCCCCGACCCGCCGGGACTACGTCCGGGGCGGTCATGTCGACCGGATCGACCTGGCCCGGTTCGCCGCCGACCTCGGTGAGGGGCACACCCTGGTGGTCCGGCTGCATCCGACGCTGGCGACCGGTCCGGCGCGCGGGATGGGCCTGGCCGAGCTGCACCGGCGCGGGATCGTGGTCGACGCGACCGGCGAACCGCACGCAGAGCAGGTGCTGCTGGCGGCGGACGCGCTGGTGACCGACTACTCATCGGTCATGTTCGACTACGCCAACCTGGACCGCCCGATCGTCGTGCACGCCGACGACTGGGCCGCGTACACCGCGAGCCGGGGCGCCTATCTCGACATCACCGCCGAGGCACCGGGCCATGTGTCGTACTCCTACCGGGAGTTGGCGTGGCTGTTCGCCTCGGGCGGCTGGCAGGACGAGGAGTCGGCGCGGCTGCGGGCCGACTTCCGGTCCCGTTTCTGCGAGTTCGACGACGGAAGGGCCGCCGAACGGGTCGTACGGACGCTGCTGCTCGGCGAGTCGATGCCGGTTGCCGGTGCGCGGGTGCCGGAACCTGCCGCGGGTCACGACCTGCTGGCGTCGACATGAGACCGCGCACCTGGGTGCTGGTCCTGGCCGCCGTGTTCGCGGTGCTGCAACTCGCCAACGTCACCGGCCGGGACACCCCCGACTCCAAGAACTACGTGTCCTACGCGCTGACCCTGGGCGGGGCGGATCAACGGCAGGCGGCGGGCAGGACGGTCGACTGGGCGTGCGCCGGCAAGGCGTCGGCGGCGGAGCGCGCGCAGAGCGTGAACGTGGTGCACTTCCACGCGCCGAGCCCGGCGGGGCGGGTCTTCGCGGAGTGCCGGGAGGATGAACTGCGGCGGGTGGAGCGCCGGCTGGCGGCCGGGCAGACGGACGGGCACGTCGTGCCCTTCGTGGCCCCCCGACTGCGGGCGATCTTCGAGGTACGCCCCGGCTATCCGGTGTTCCTGCTGCCGTTCGTCACCGTGTTCGGGGTGACCTGGGGGGTCTGGCTGGCGAGCGTGCTGGTCACGGTCGCGGGCGGGGCGCTGGCCTTCCTGGTCCTGCGGACGCTGTCGGTACCGGTGCCGCTCGCGCTGACCGGGCAGGCCCTGTACTACGTCCTGCCGGTGGGCACGACCGCGATGCGGCCGATGACCGAGGGCCTGATGCTGGCGCTGACCCTGACGGCGGTGTGGGGCTGTGCGCTGGCCCTCACCCGGCGGGCGCGGGCGGGAACGGCGCTGGTGGCGGGCGCGCTGCTCACGCTGTTCGCCGTGAAGCACTCACAGGCGCTGTTCCTGGGGGTGTGCCTGGCCGGGGCGGGCGCCGCGATCGCCGTGTGGCGGCGACGGCACGGCCGGGCGGCCGGGCGCGGGGTGGTGGCGATCACGGCGGCGGGCTGCGTGGCGGTCGCCGGCACCCTTCTCCTGGCCCGGCTGCTGCGCTATCCCTCCGAGGCGGAGAGCATGCAGGACCTGCTGACCAACCACTACACCCACCCGGACCGGGTCCGTCCCTGGCTGGAGTTCCTCCATCTGGAGTGGAACTTCTGGGTGGAGTGGCTGCGCCGGCAGCTGCTGGCTCCGTTGTTCCCGGCGGCGCTGGCGGCCGGGGTGTGGGGAGCGCGTCGGCGCCCGGCCTTCGGGGTCTTCCTGCTGGCGGCCGCGTCCACCGGGTTCCTGACCCAGGCCGGGCATCCGGACATCAACATCTGGGGCGACCGGCTGATCGTGCTGGCCTGGCTGCTGCCGGTGGTGGGGCTGCCGTTGCTGTTGGAGCCGCTGGTGCGCCGGGTGGTTCCCGTTCCCGTGCAGGGGTCACTCGACGAGGTGAGCGGCGGGGACCTGCCGGAGACTCACTCGATGAGGTGACGGGCGGCAGAGCCGCCGGGACACCAGCAAGACGCGCGGGAACACTCGGCAGATGGTCCACCCTGTCCGTTCTCTCCGGTGAGCACCGGCGCCCTGGTCCGGCGCGCCGCGCGCGGCTCCACCGCCCTGCACGGCGGCCGCGACCGGAGACTCACCCCCTACCAGGTCTTCGGCCTGCTGTTCTGGCTGCTGATGACCCTGGCGTACTGGCGGGTGCCGCCGTGCTGCGAGGCCGCGCAGCACGCGGCGGCGGTGGAACGGCTAAGGGCGGCCCTGGCGGACGTCACCGCGTCGCCGTACGTGCTCGCCCAGGACACGCTGGCACGGCTGACCGGGCTCGGCGGGTGGCAGCTGCTGCGGGTGTGCGGCCCGCTGAACCTGCTGGTGCTGCTGACCGGCCTGGGCCGGCTGGTCCGCGCACTCACCCCGCGTCCCTGGGCGCCGGTACTGGCGCTTGCCTTCATGTCCGTGCTGTGGGGCACTCGACCGGGCTGGGGCAGCGGCTCGCTGGCCCTGTTGCCCCTGACCGGCAGCCTCGGCTACCCGTCCGCGTTCGCCCTCGGCCTCACCCTCTGGGCCTGGGCCCTGACCGGCACCCGCGCCCGCGATCTGCGCCGGGTGCGCTATGTCGGTCCGAGCGGCCTGCGCAGCCTCTCCGGATACGCGGCGCTCGGGGTGCTGTACGGGGTGGTGGCGCTGGTCGACCCGGTGATCGGCGTGGCGGCGGCGGCCGGGGCGGTGGCATTCGTGGCGGGGTGGCAGCGGGTGTGGCGGGGCGCGGTGTGGGGGCGGTGGGGGCTGATGTGCGCGGTGGCGACCGGGTTGATCGTCTTCGGGACGCACGCGCGGGTGCTGCCCCAGGGGTACGGGGTGTACGGGACGTACGGGGTCCACGACGGGGTGGTCGGGCGGTGTTGGCTGGCGCTGCTCGGGGTGCCGGCGCTGTGGCTGCGGGCGCGGCAGGCGTCCGGGCAGGCGACTCGGGTCACGGGTCGGGGCATGGCTTGGGCCGCGGGTCGGGCCGAGGGGTGGCGCGACCCGCTCGTGCTGCTGTTCGTCCTGGAGTCCCTGCTGGCGGGATACGGCGGCCGCCACGGCTTCGGCGAACTGCTCGGTCCTGCCCTCCTGGCACCGCAGTGCGCGCTCGCGGTGGAGCTGGCGGCGGAGCGGCCCTGGCCGGGCCGGCGGCGGGCGCTCGGCTGGGCCGCGGCCGGCGGGGCCTGCCTGGGCTTTCTGGCCGCGCAGGCCGGAGCGGTGGTACCGCGTTCACTGGATCCGGTCGGCTTCGTCCAGCCGCCGCGCTGGCCGTCGTACGACTGGGCGGCCCGGCACATCGGCCCCGGGGAACCGGTGATCACGGACGCCTACTACGCCGTCCGCCTGCTCCCCGGATACGGCATCGAACTGGCCGACGCCCACGACCACCGCCCCCGGGTGCGCTGGCTGCTGCTGACCCGGTGGGAGCGACTGCCCGGAGACGCGGTGGCCGTGGACTGGAGCCGGCGGACCGGGGAGGTGCTCGCGCGGCTCACCCGGACCAGGGACGTACCGGTGGCCACTCGGCCACCTGCTCGGCTGACTACTCGACGATGAGCTCGACCGGGATGTTGCCCCGGGTGGCCTTGGAGTAGGGGCAGTAGTCGTGAGCCTGGTGGACGAGCTTCTCGCCGGTCTCGTTGGAGAGCTCCTCGGGCAGCTCGACGCGCAGGGTGACCTTGAGCGCGAAGCCGCCGTCGGACTCGTCCTTGCCGATGCCGACCTCGGCGGTGACGGAGATCTCGCCGGTGTCGACCTTGGCCTGGCGGCCGATGGCGCCCAGGGCGCTGGCGAAACAGGCGGCGTAACCGGCGGCGAAGAGCTGCTCGGGGTTGGTGCCCTGGCCGTTGCCGCCGAGCGCGGGCGGGAACGCGAGCGCGAGGTCCAGCTGCCCGTCCGAGCTGACCGCCCGTCCCTCCCGGCCGGTGGCGGTGGCGGCTGCGGTGTAGATCGCGTCCATGGAAGACCATCCCTCTCGAAGTTCGGTGTTCCGGCGGCTTCCGTTCCACCGCCCTCACGACGCCAAGTAGAGCACACAATTAAATTGCGCACAACTAAATGACTCACAAGAGGTACGATCGAGCCATGACCGCGACGACCCCGACCCCCGCCCCCGAGGCAGAGTGGCTGCGCCTGGACCGCCAGATCTGCTTCTCCCTGCATGCCGCGTCCCGCGCCTTCAACAGCGTCTACCGCGTGATCCTCAAGGACCTCGGGCTCACCTACCCGCAGTACCTCGTGATGCTGGTGCTGTGGGAACAGGGCGACCTGCCGGTCAAGAAGCTCGGCGAACACCTGCGCCTGGACTCCGGCACGCTGTCGCCCCTGCTCAAGCGGCTGGAGGCGGCAGGCCTCGTCCACCGGGAGCGCAGCGCCCGCGACGAGCGCTCGGTGGAGGTACGGCTGACGGAGCAGGGCGCCGAGCTGCGGGAGCGGGCGTTCGAGGTACCGCGACGGATCATGGCCGCGACGGGCTTCGACGTCGATGAGATCCGGAACCTGAAGGCCCGGCTGGACCAGCTGACGGGGGCGTTGGACGCGGCGACTGCGGGTTCGGCGGCTGCGGGTTCGGCTGCGGCTGCGGATTCGGCGACTGCGGCTGCGGCGACTGCGGCTGCGGATTCGGCGGCTTTGGAGAAAGAGGCGCGCTGAAGCGCCCTGTCAGGGGCGTGGGGCCGTATCGGTATGCGGCTAGTGCTCTGACCGCATACCTTCGCCGGGTTGGGCGGGTGTGGGGCCATTAATGCCAGCGACCTGGCCGAGGCATCCGCCTATGCTCGGCTCGT